>NZ_JABAHY010000016.1 GCF_012641515.1 Nesterenkonia sedimenti
TCACCCGGGCCCTACTGGACACCGGAGGATTCAGGCCCCTCCTACACCCTCATCTGCGATGAGCCGGTTTGGGGGTCGATGCCGCTTTCATGCAGGACCACGAATTCCTCCGCACCGGCCTGCAGCTCAGCGTTGATCCGGTCCTCGACCTGGATCTGCTGCAGGAAAAACACGGTGTAGCCGGCGACGATCAGCCCCATAGCGGCAAGGCCCACGACGGCGGCGAGTATCCTGGCACGCACGGAGAATCCGCCCAGGGGCAGGCGGCGACGTCGCGGTTTCTCACCGGAAGGGGCTTCTGCTTCCCCGTTTTTGGGCACGCTGACATCACTCACGCTGATTAGTTTCTCATTAGTTGGAGCCCAGAATGGCACCAAAGTGATGAGAATTTTCTCATTGTGCCCCGCAGCACATGGTTAGCTTCGGCTTCGCTGACACAATAGCGGGGATGAACTATGCGGCAGAGCAGTTTCTGCGCAGCGAGCAGATGGGCCCGCTGCTGGCTGCTGCTGTGCGCTCCACCGGACTGCACCTACGGTCCTGGTCCCTGGAGCGGGTCTACTCCCGGCCGCATTCGGCGACCTCAGCCCGGTTCGGTGTAGATGCCTCGGGCCACCCGGTGACCCTGATTGCCAGCACGAGGCCGCTGACCGATACCCAGCGGGATCAGCTGGGTGCCGTCCGGTGTGAGTCGCCATTGGCCGTGCTGCATATTTGGGCCCATCCCACGGATCCGGAGCTGCCCGGGCTGCAGGTGGTCGAGGACCAGGAGGCTCTTAGCTCCCGGCTCAGCGAACTGATGGCCGTTGATCTCGAGGTCGATCAGCTGCAGATGCTGGTGCTGCGCCCACTGCGCCGGGCTGTCTACCGGGTGAGGCTGAAGTCCGCCCTGGGCTACCGCACCGTGTATCTGAAGATCGTCCGCCCGCATAAGGTGGCCGAGCTGCTTGATCGGCATGCCGGCTGTGACCTCACCCCTGCCACAGCGGATCTCGGGGATGGGATCATCCTGCTCGATGAGGCCCGCGGTGCACCGCTGACCGAGCTGCTGTATCACCCAGTCTCCCCCAATCCAGGAATCACTGTTGAACCGGAGGTCATTCTCAGCGCCTTGGAGGGACTGAATGACAAAGCACTTCTGCTGCCGCCACGTCAAGCTCCGGCTCAGCGACTGGAAGGTTTCAGTGCGCCGCTGATCGCAGCCGGAGCCGATGCCGGGGTGCTGGAGGAACTCATTCGGGATATCTCTGCTCAGCTGGATGAGGAGCCCGGTGAGCGCGTGGCAGTACACGGAGATTTCCATCCTGCCAACCTCTTTCTGAGCCGGGACGGCAGGGGTGTTGAGGCCCTGATCGACGCTGATACGGTGGGCCCCGGCCACCGCGCTGATGATCTGGCAATGATGCTGGCCCACCTCTTAGCACTGCCCAGCTTCGACGCCGAGGGTTACCGCGGGGTCGCTGACCTGGTGGCCCGACTGTGGGCCCGACTGGTGGCCGATGGGGAGGCCGGTGATCTTCCAGCCCGTACTGCGGGGGCACTGATCTCCCTGGCACCCGGGGCTCGCAGCGCCGAACAACTCGATTTCTACCTGGCCACAGCGCAGCGATTGGTGGCCATTGGTGACATTTCTGCGGCGCAGCACACACCTGGCCAAAGAATGTGATCAATCACACATAGTTTTTTGAAAATTAATCCTTTGAGAGGTCTTGTTTGCCTGGCTGTAACATGCCAGCCTTAAATACAAGCCCATTAGCACATCTGACGTGATATCGAGCGTCGGCACCCAAGGAGTAGTGATCGCCATGGATTGGCGCAGCCGAGCAGCATGCCTTGATAAGGACCCCGAGCTGTTCTTCCCCGTCGGCAACACCGGCCCCGCCCTGCTTCAGATCGAAGAAGCAAAGAGCGTCTGCCGGCGCTGCCCCGTTATGGACACCTGCCTGCAGTGGGCCCTGGACACCGGCCAGGACGCTGGCGTGTGGGGCGGTATGAGCGAAGACGAGCGCCGAGCCCTCAAGCGGCGTGCCGCTAGAGCGAGGCGCGCGTCATAAGAGACCAAGCAGGGTTCCCTGCAAAGCCGTAGCTTTGCGAGGGAACGGAGCAGAGTGCGCTGAAGCGCCGCGCAGCCCGCGCCCACCGCTGGAACTAGCTCAGGATTGGGGCCCGGAGCACGACTCGTGTTCCGGGCCTTCCTGTATCTGCCGCCGTTCCGGCACTTTCACCCGGCAGCCATTCAATGGATCCGGAGAGTTCCCCACGGACCAGAGTCTTGACGATCTGCAGGCCCAGGCCCGGCTCCCAGTCCTCCTGCGGGATCCCCGTGCCGTCGTCGATGATCTCCAAGTCCAGGCGTTGCCGTCCTGCCACATCACTGTGTCGGCTGACTTCGAGGATGACATGTAGCTGATCCTCGGATTCTGCACCGGAGAGACCGTGTTCCACAGCATTGGCCACCACCTCAGTGATGACCAGAGCCAGCGGCGTGACCATATCTGGGGACAGCTGACCGAAGCTGCCGCGCAGCTCGGTATGGGCGATCCGTCCGGACTGGGCCATCTCGGCTGCCAGATGCAGCTGTCGACGCATGAGCTCGTCGACGTCGACGCTTTCCTCCAAGCCCTGGGACAGAGAATCGTGGACCATTGCGATGGTCTCCACCCGGCGCATGGCCCGCTTCAACCCCTCTTTGCCCTCCTGGGAGTCCATCCGCCGGGTCTGCATACGCAGCAGAGCAGAGACCGTCTGGAGATTGTTCTTCACCCGGTGGTGGATCTCCTTGATGGTGGCGTCTTTGCTCATCAGCTGCTTTTCCCGGCGGCGCAGCTCGGTGACGTCCCGGCAGAGCACCAGGGCGGCAAACCGCTCCCCCGCCTTATGCAGGGGGATGGAGCGCAGGGTCACGGCCGCACCATGGGCCTCCAGTTCTGCGCGCATGGCCCGGCGGCCGGTGAGCATCATCGGCTGGGATTCATCCACCGCGACCCCTGTAGCCCGCTGCAGCTCGGCACCGATTCCAGCCAGGGAACGCCCCTCCAGGGTGTCCTGGACACCCAGACGCAGCAAGGCGGATACCGCATTGGGGCTGGCAAAGGTGATCCGACCCTCGACATCTAGACGCAGCAGCCCGTCACCGACCCTTGGCGCCCCGGAGTAGCCGGTGAACTCCTGGCTGGTATCGGGCCAGGAACCATTGGCCACCATGCCCAGGAGGTCAGCCGAACAGCGCCGGTAGGTCAGCTCAAGTCGGGAGGGGGAACGCATTGCGGCCACGGAGAAGTGCAGGGTCAGCACAGCCACTGTCTGTCCCCGGCGTAGCAGGGGGATGGCTGTGACTCGGGTACGGGCCGGTGCCGGCTGGCCCTGATCCGAGGAGTTGGTCTCCACCTGTGAGGTCCAGGCCCGTTCCACCAGAACCCGGAGGTCGGCCCGGATCCGATCACCGACCACATCCCGGTGGATGAGAGTCTGGGTGGTGGAGGGCCGGGCCTGGGCCACCGCGATGAAGGACCGGCCCTCAGCTGAGACCATGCCCTGGTGGGTGTGGGGTGCCCACAGGACCAGATCTGCAAAGGAAAGATCCGAGAGAAGCTGCCAGTCACCTAACAGGGCATGGATCCACTCCACATCCGTGGGGTCCAGATGCGGGTTGGTGTCCAGTCGGTCGCTCAGCACGCCCATCCAGCTGGTTCCGGTTCTCGGCTCAGGCGCTGACCAGGCCGCGCAGGTGGCGCAGCAGCACGGTGATCGAGGCTACGGAGCCGGAGTCCTGCTCGGCCTCCTCGATCAGGCGCTCGGCCCGCTCCAGGCGAGTGGAGCGGTTTCCGCGCCAGGCCTCCAACCGTTCCTGGGCCGTACCGGATTCAGTGCTGGCCAGCACCGACTGGGTGATGTCCCGGACCGCTGAGTAAAGCTCCTCGCGCTGGGCTCCGCGGGCCAGGGCCTGCCATTTATCGGTCCGCGGCAGGGCCGAGATCCGTTCCATGATGGCATTGATCTCGAAGGCCGAGTAGACCGCGAAGTACACCGAGGCGGTCTCTGCTGAATCGGTGCCCAGCTCATCGGATACTGCTGCGATATCGAGCAGGGAGTAGGACTCGTAGAGTTCGGCGTGCCAATCGGCCAGTTCCTCATCGGCCCCGTGGGAGATCATCTCCTTGCGCAGCTGCTGGCGCCGCTGCTGCTCACCCTCGCAGAGGTGGGCTTCGAGGTTCCGGTACAGCGGGGTGATGTGCTGGGCGTAGCTGGCCACCTCTTCGGCGATGCTGCCGGTCTGCCAGGATCCACCGTGGGTGATCAGCCAGCGCACGGCGCGGTCCAACAGCCGGCGCATATCCCGGTGCATCTCAGCCCATACCTCAGTGGGGAAGCTGACCGGCAGCTTCCGCATAGCCTCTTCGAAGTCCTGGAGTTTGAAGATCTCCTCGGCGACCACGAAGGCCCGCAGGATGACATCCTCTGAAGCGAAGGTCTCCTCGGCGGTGCGGAAGACGAAGGTTGCCCCGCCCATATTCACCGCATGGTTGGCCAGGGTGGTGCCGATGATGCGCTGGGCCAGGGGGTGGCGCGGCAGCTGATCGGCCCACTGGTTGGTGATCCGCTCCGGGAAGTAGGCCTCCAGCCAGCTGTGGAACCAGGGGTCCTCGAGCAGTTCGCTGCCGGCCAAGGCCCCCTTGAGCTGAATCTTGGCATAGGCGGAGAGCACTGCCAGCTCCGGGGTGGACAGGGCCGGCACCCCGTCCTGAGGGCGGCGCTGCATCTGCTCCCAGCTGGGCAGGGCCTCCAGCTCCCGGTCCAGTCCGGCAGTCTGCTCCAGCCAGTCGGAGAGCCGCCCGAAGGAGGGCGAGAATTCGGTCAGCCGGTGCCGTTCGGCCAGCAGGAGGGTGTTCTGGTCCTTATTGGTCTGCAGGACCAGTCCGGCCACATCCTCAGTCATCTCCTCCAGGAGGTCGTCACGGTTCTCGGCCTCGAGGTGCCCGGAGCTGATCAGCCCGTCGAGCAGGATCTTGATATTGACCTCGTGGTCGGAGCAGTCCACCCCGGCGGAGTTGTCGATGGCGTCGGTGTTGATCAGCACCCCGTGCTGGGCCGCTTCAATCCGGCCGGCCTGGGTCAGCCCGAGGTTGCCGCCCTCGACCACCACGCGGGTGCGCAGATCGGCACCGTTGACCCTAATGCCGTTATTGGCGCGATCGCCGACGTCGTCGTGGGTCTCTTCACTGGATTTCACATAGGTGCCGATTCCGCCGTTGTAGAGGAGGTCCACCGGGGCTTTCAGCAGTGCGCTGATCAGCTCCGGCGGGGTCAGGGACTCGGCGTCGATATCGAACCGTCGCCGCATCTGCTCGGTGATGGTGATGCTGCGGTCGGTGCGGGAGAAGATCCCGCCGCCAGCCGAGATCAGCTCGGTGTTATAGGCATCCCACCCGGATTTATCGGCCTCGAAGAGGCGTTGGCGCTCGGCGAAAGAGGCTGCCGGGTCCGGATCGGGGTCGATGAAGATATGCAGGTGGTTGAAGGCTGCCACCAGCTGGATGTGCTCGGAGAGCAGCATGCCGTTGCCGAAGACATCGCCGCCCATATCGCCGATGCCGACCACGGTGAAGTCCTGGCTCTGGGTGTCGTGGCCCAGTGTGGCGAAATGGGATTTCACCGATTCCCAGGCTCCGCGGGCGGTGATGCCCATGGCCTTATGGTCGTAGCCGGCCGAGCCGCCGGAGGCGAAGGCATCGCCGAGCCAGTGGCCGTATTCCTGACTGATCGCATTGGCGGTATCGGAGAAGGTGGCCGTTCCCTTATCCGCAGCCACCACGAGGTAGGGGTCATCGTCGTCGTGGCGGACCACCTGCTCCGGGGGCACGATGGTGACAGTGCCGTCCTCATCGGTCTGCTGGTTATCGGTGATATCCAGCAGGGCGCGGATGAAGGTCTTATAGGCCTCACGTCCGGCCTCGAACCAGGCACCCCGGTCCGCGCGGGGATCCGGCAACTGTTTGGGGAAGAAGCAGCCTTTGGCCCCGGAGGGCACGATGACGGCGTTCTTAGCCATCTGGGCTTTAACCAGGCCCAGCACCTCCGTGCGGAAGTCCTCGGAGCGGTCGGACCAGCGCAGCCCACCGCGGGCGATGGAGTCGAAGCGCAGATGGGTGCCCTCCACCTGCGGGGAGTAGACCCAGATCTCGTGTGCGGGCCGGGGCCGGGGTGCGGCGTCGATATCGGCCGGGCGCAGTTTCAGCGCCACCCACTGGTGGCCCTGGTAGAGGTTGGTGCGGTCGGTGGCGTCGATCAGCGCCAGGAAGGTCGAGAGTACGCGGTCGGCATCGAGGGTCTTGACCGTCTCCAGTGCCTCGGTGACCCGGCTGCGGCAGGCGGTGATGGCCTCACTGCGGCCCTGCTGCAGATTGGGGTCGAATTTGGCGGTGAAGTAGTCGATCAACGCCCGGGCAACACTGGGGTTGGCCAGCAGCGCCTCGGCCAGGAAGTCATAGGAGTGCGACATCCCCAGCTGACGCATGTACTTGGCATAGGCCCGCAGGACGGTGACCCGCCGGATGTCCAGCTGCAGGTGCAGCACCAGCCGGGAGAACTCATCGGATTCCACCTGGTCGGTGAGCACCTTGTGATAGGCCTCTTTGAAGACCTCGGTGGTGGCATAGGGGTCTACCTCTGCGGGGTAGCAGATGCCCAGATCGTAGAGGTAGAAGCTCTGCCCGTCCGGGGTGGTGATGGTGTAGGCCCGTTCATCCAGCAAGGCCAGGCCGAAGTCATCGATGATCGGCAGGGTGTCGGTCAGGGTCTTGGGACCGGTGAGGTAGAGCTTCAGCCGCATATGGGCTGGGTCGTCCTCACCCGGCGGGTAGAAGGAGAGCCGGGGGCCGTCATCGGGCTGGGCTTCCAGAGTTTCGAATTCGGCGGCATCGTGCAGGGCGTCGGAGACCTCGTAGACCACTCGGTATTCCGGTGGGAATGCCTCGCCCCAGCGGCTGGAGATCCGCTCGGCATGGGACTCCGAGTACGACGACGATGCCTCCTCGGCGATACCCTCGCCCCAGGAGCGCACCGCCCGGGCCAGGCGCTGCTCGAGCTCCTCGGGACTGATCGTGGGTTCGGCGGCGTCCTTGCGCAGGCGCATCCGGAAGAAGACCCGGGCCAGCACGGAGTCTGAGAGCCGGACGTTGAAGTCGATGGATTCGGCATCGATATGGGCCATGAGTTCGTTCTCGGCCCGGCGGCGGGTCTGGGTGTTGTACCGGTCACGGGGCATAAACAGCAGCGCGGTCATGAACCGGCCGTAGTGGTCCTGCCGCAGGAAGAGTTTGACCCGGCGGCGCTCCTGCAGCTGCAGGATCTGCCAGGCGACATCCTCGATCTCCGCGATCTCCATCTGCATGAGCTCATTGCGGGGGTAGGTCTCCAGGATCTGCATGAGATCGGTCCCGGAGTGGGAGTCCGGGCTGAAGCCGGAACGGGCCAGCAGCGCTTTGGCCCGCGAGCGCAGCAGCGGGATGGTAGTGATCGACTGGGTGTAGGCCCGTTGGCTGAACAGGCCGAGGAAGCGGCGTTCCCCGGTGACCTCACCGGCGGCGTCGAAGGTTTTGACCGCCACATAGTCCATATAGGTCCGACGGCGCACGGTGGACCGGGAGTTGGCTTTGGTGATCACCAGGGCTTTGGGCTGCCGGGCCCGGGCGCGGCCGGCGGCGGAGAGTTCTGAGGAGCTCTTCGACCGCGGAACCCCATCGATATCGGCCAGGATCCCCTGGCCGGTGCCGGGGATGGGTTCCAACCGGGCGTCCTCACCCTCTTCGATGAACTGATACTCCCGGTAGCCGAGGAAGAGGTAGTTGCCCTGGGCCATCCATTCGACGAATTCGGCGGATTCATCCCGGTCCTCCACGGAGTCCAGGCGCCGGATATCGGCAGCAGTCTGCCGTGCCTGGGCGGCCATCCGGTCCTGATCCCGGTGGCTGGCCCGGACATCGGAGAGGACACGTTTGAGTCCGCTGACGAGGTCCTCCACGGCCTCCTCGGACAGTGAGCGGTCGACTTCCACCGTGATCCAGGATTCGACCTGGGTCCGGTCCTGCTCCTCGAGAAGGGCGGTGACTGTGGGCAGGCTCTGGGTGTCCCCGGAGGACCAGGACCGGCCCTGGCTGGGGAGGTTGAGCACTGCTTTGAGGGTGTGGTCCTCGGCTTTGCGCTTGGTCAGCAGGATGGGGTGGACCACCAGGGTGATGGCGTGGCCGCAGCGGGTGACCTCGCTGGTGACCGAATCCACGAGGTAGGGCATATCGTCAGTGACCACCTGGACGATGCTGCGGTGGCCGATATCGGTGACTCCAACCGCGGGTTCGGCCCCGGGCCGGTCATTGGCCAATTGGATATGGGATTCCAGGAACTGGTGGCGCTGCGGTTGGTCCAGTTTGCTGAGGTCCGCGGAGGCGATGTGGGCGAAATAGGCTTCGGCCAGGGTGTCGAGTGTGTGGTCCTGATGTGTCCAGAGTGTGCTCGGCTGCTCCGCCATCGCTGTGGTCTCTCCCCTTTAGGAATTGTGTGGGTTTTTCCTACCTCTGCCGTCTCCTCAGCCTATCTGGTGAATCGGGTCCCAGGAAGACTGAACGCGCTCTGATCAGGCTGCTTCGCGGCGGCTGCGCAGGCGGCGTCGAGGGTTGGGAATTCGGGCTCCGGCTAAGGCGGCGATCTGGTGGCGCAGCGGGGAGTCGGCTGCGGCTTCGGCGAGTACCTGACCGGCCTGAAGTGCGGCGTCGCAGCTGCCCGGATCCCAGGGCAGGAAATCCTCTATCGCGGTGCCGGCTGGACCCAGCTGGGCCCAGGCTTCGCTGAGCTGGCGGCGCGGTGCTCGGCCGACGGCGGATTTGCGCAGTTTGGTCACCAGGAACCGGAGGTTCTCCACTGGTACTGGGAGGTCCTCGCTCTGGGTGAGCTTCACCAGTCGGGTGAAGCCCTGGGGATCGGCCGAGCCGAGGGTGAAGATGTGATCGGCGGCTTTCAGCGCGGTCAGGGCTGCGGTGTTGCGGCCGGGGGTGACCTCGGTGAGCTCATCGATTCCGGCGTGCTGATCGGGTTGGATATCGGAGGCGATATCGACGACGACGGCGCGGTAGTGGGTTCTTGCCACATCGAGCAGCCGCTGCAGGGCCCGGGGACGCAGTTCGGTCCAGCGTTCGGGCCTGGGCAGGCCGGTGAGCACCTCACAGCCGGCACCGTCGAATTCCACCTCGGTGGCTGCCTGTCTCAGAGTTTCGATATCGAGTCCGCCGAACTCCGCGGCCCGGCAGGCCTGGGCGATGCCGGCTGATTCCTGCAGCAGTCCCAGGTGCAGGGCGATGGAGGCTGCATGAGTGTCAGCGTCGATGAGCAGGACCTCAGCTCCGGTGCGGGCCAGTTCGGCAGCGAGGTTCACCGCCGTGGTGGTCCGGCCCGGTGCGCCTGGGGTGCCCCAGAGGACGATCACGCCACTGAGTCCGGCAGTTGGTGTCGGCTCATCCTGGACCAGCTCGGTCTCTGGCTCGCCCCCTGCCGGTTGGGCACCATCCCGGAGCCGCTGCTGTTGGGTATCGACTGCCTGGGCCGGTGGCGGGGGCAGCTCTGGGTGGTCGTCACCGGTTCGGTCCGCTTCGTCCTGCAGGGCCTCGGCCAACGTGCTCGCTGGGGTCTCATCACTGAAGGCTGCAATACCCAGTTTGGCCAGTCGGCTGCGTTCTGCGGTGACATCGGAGATCGCCACAATCCGCAGTCCGGCCTGCTGCAGTTGGGCGTGGACGGAATCGGTGATCACCTCGGTCTCCCCGATGATCAGGGCGGCATCTGCCTGGGTGAGTCTTGCGGCTGCCAGCAGTTCAGCCAGATCCTGGCAGCGGCGTTGGATGGTCACCGCAGAGTGCAGGGCTTCCAGGGCGGCAACATGATCGGTGGCCAACTGGCCGGTGGTCAAGACCGTGCAGCGTCGCATCAGCTGCCCGCCCCGGAGGTTGCCGGCAGGACTGTGATCGCCGAGCCGGTGCCGGAGGCGGCCAGAATCTCGGTGATCTCCTCGGGGTCCACCAGCAGTTCCACGGTGACCGTCGATGTTGCAGCGAAGCCGGAGTCCGGCTCCCGAATCTCGGCGACCTCTGCTGCGGCAGCCAGGAGGTCCACCTCTGCGGCGTCCTCACCCGGGGCTGTTGACCAGACATCGACCTCACGGCCGGGCTGGACCCCGCGGGCAAGCTCATGGTCGATCGCCACTGTCACCGCCTGCCGTCCCTCCGGGTCCCCCTCCCCCAGGGCAGCAGCCGGAATGAGCTCACCCTCGGAGACCAGGCGCAGCAGCTGGGTGTTCTCCGGAAGCTCGGAGTCGGCGGAGAGATAGTGGCCGACGGCGTCGTCGATATTGACCTGAACCACCCGGAGGTCCTCCTCGGTGAGTTGATCCCCGGTGCTGAGTGTGCGGTCGGCGGCATATACCGCATGGGTGGTGTTCTGCGCGGCCACCAGTGTGGCGACCCCAGCCACTGAGGCCAGGATGAGCAGCACACCGGCGATCAGTCGGGGGTCTCGCCAGCTGGGTCGGCGCAGGCGATGGGACGGCTGGGTGGGCTGAGCAGCTGACACGTTCTGACTCCCAGGGATGCGGTGCGTAGTGTTCACAGATGCTAATCGAAGTTCAAGACTGTGGGGAGACCCCAGTCACAGACTGTGGATAACTACGCCGCCTGTTGTCGGCACGATCAGCGGAGAGTAAAATGATCAAACGACATCAAATGACCCGAAAGGCCCGTTCATGCGCAGATTCCTCACCCTCCCTGATGTGGCTGAGGCGCTGAACATCTCTATGTCTCAGACCCGCGCGCTGATCAATCGGGGCGAGCTGGAGGGCATTCAGATCGGCGGCCGCGGCCAGTGGCGGGTCGAGGAGGCCAAGCTCGATGAGTACATCGACCGCCTCTATGCCGAGCAGCGTGAGGCCCGGGCTGCCAAAGCTGAAACCCAGTAGGCAACTTTCTGTTTTAGTAGCGCCGACTGCGCAGCATCACCAGCGCGGAGACCGGGATGGTCAGCCGGCGCTGCTGGTCGGCGAGGTCGAAGTGGTCCTGTCCGGCGGCATAGAGCACACCCTCTACCGGTGGACCCGCTGAGGCAGTGGTGACCGTAACCTCTTCCCGGTGCTGAGCCAGGGCTCGCAGCGGTGAGGTGATGCTCAATCTGCGCCGGGCCACCGAGGCCTCGGGCTTCGCCTTCCAACCCAGGGAATGGACCGCGAGCACAGCGTCCAGCGAAATCAGGATGCTGCGGCCCCGGTGCTGACCGCTGAGCCAGTCGCTGCCGACCTCCCCGATTTCACATTCGATCCGACCGGCACTGGGCAGCTCCAGCTGCAGGCTGCTGCCGGTATGGGCGCGGAGCCGATCAGCCAGAGGCATGCGGGCGCGTTCGATCTCCACGGCCTCGACTGTCTCCGCCTCCAGGTCCTGGTGGCGTTGGTCCTCCCACTGCGCCTGAAGATCGGCGAAGAGCGCATCCCAGCGCATACTGCCTCCTTCACTTCTCATCACCAGGATAGACAGCACCCTGTTGCAAGCTGCAAACCTCATGTACTATCTGTTGTCACCAAACAGCATCAAACTATATGTTCGAGTACCTGTGAGGTTGATATGCCGCCATTCATCCCTGAACGGATAGCAGCGCTCTCCCCGCGACTGGCCGGAGCCCCGCAGCGCAGTGAGCCCTCAGCACCGCTGGTCGAGGTTCGACCCGGGCAGAGCCTGTGGGATATTGCCGCCGATCACTTGGGCACTGCCGCCACCGACTGGGAGATCGCCGCTGAATGGCCGCGCTGGCATGCGGCCAATGCTGAAGAGATCGGCCCCGACCCCGCCGCTCTGAAACCGGGGACTGTTCTCTCCCCACCTAAGTCCCAGATCTGAAAGGACCCCGCTGATGAACACCGCCGAAGCCCTTACCCCAGTCCCAGAGCCCCCAGCGGCGCAACCGCATCCGCTGGCCGGCAGACCGCTGCGGATCGAGCAGGAGGAACCCACCTCAGAGGGTTGGACCGCCTTCCAGCGCAATCCTCGGTTCCGGCTCAAGCGTGAGGATGAGGTGCCCAGACTGCTGGCTTCCCAGGGGCAGGCCGCAGAAGAGGCTGATCTTCAGCGGCCCACCGCTCTGGCCGGATTTCAGGAGGAGCGCCGGCAGATCCTGGCCATCTGCCGGGTGGTCTGCCAGGCGACCGTGGAGACTCTGAGCGGACTGCGCTCCCCTGCCCAGCTGCAGCGCTGGCTGGAACGCGAGGTCCAGCACAAGGTATGGCAGCGCGCCCAGCTGATGACTCGCCGCCGAGGCAACACTCCGGTGACACCCACCCCGCTGCAGTTCCTCTCTGAACGCACCACACCAGTGCGCTCGGGAGTGTGGGAGGCCGCCGTCGTATTCAATGACGGGAACCGGGTCCGAGCCTGTGCTCTGCGCCTGCAGGCACACCTGCGGCGTTGGCGGGTTACAGCCTTAGAACTGGGTTAGGTTCGCAGCGCCGCCTTTGGGCGCTTACACTGGCAAGTGGTCCAGTCTGCGAGAAATGAACTGACGGAGAGACGTTACTGTGCCCACTCTGCTGGAGAAAGTCCTCAAAACCGGGGACAAGAAGATCCTCAAGCGCCTGCGCGGCATCGCCGATGCCGTGAACCTGCTCGAGGAGGAGTTTAGGGAACTCTCCGACGCCGAGCTGCGCGGGGAGACCGATCGGTTCAAGGAGCGCCTGGCCGAGGGCGAGTCGCTGGACTCCGTCCTCCCCGAGGCCTTCGCCGCGGTCCGCGAGGCCGCAGACCGCACCCTGGGCCAGCGGCACTATGACGTGCAGATCATGGGTGGCGCCGCCCTGCATATGGGCAATATCGCTGAGATGGGCACCGGTGAGGGTAAGACTCTGGTCGCCACCGCCCCGGCCTATCTCAACGCCCTGACCGGTAAGGGCGTCCACGTCATCACCGTCAACGACTATCTCGCCAAATACCAGGCCGACCTCATGGGCCGTGTCTACCGTTTCCTGGGACTGACCACCGGCGTGATCGTCAATAACCTCAAATCCGCTCAGCGCCGCGAGGCCTATGCCGCTGATATCACCTACGGCACGAATAATGAGTTCGGCTTCGACTTCCTGCGCGACAATATGGCTCAGTCCCTGGAAGACCTCGTCCAGCGCGAGCACCACTACGCGATCATCGATGAGATCGACTCCATCCTCATCGACGAGGCCCGCACCCCGCTGATCATCTCCGGTGCCTCCAATAACGACATCTCCCGCTGGTACGCCGACTTCGCCAAACTCGTCCAGAGCCTGAAGAAGGATGAGGACTACGAGGTCGATGAGAAGAAGCGCACTGTCGGAGTCCTGGAATCCGGTATCGACAAGGTCGAGGACTACCTGGGTATCGAGAATCTCTACGAAACCCAGAACACCACCCTGATCCAGTACCTGAACAACGCGATCCGGGCCAAGGAGCTCTATAAGCGCGATACCGACTATGTGGTCACCAAGAATGAGGTCCACATCGTCGATGAGCACACCGGACGTATCCTCAAGGGCCGCCGTTACAACGAGGGCCTGCACCAGGCCATTGAGGCTAAGGAAGGTGTCCGGATCAAGCCGGAGAACCAGACCCGGGCCACAGTGACCCTGCAGAACTACTTCCGCGGCTACGACAAGATCTCCGGTATGACCGGTACTGCCGAGACCGAGGCCGCAGAGTTCATGTCCACCTATAAGCTCGGTGTGGTCCCCATCCCGCCGAACCGCCCGCGCCAGCGGATCGACCACAATGACCTCGTCTACAAGAACGAGATCGTGAAGTTCAATGCGGTGGTCAAGGACATCGAGGCCCGCTACGAGAAGGGCCAGCCGGTGCTGGTGGGCACCGAGTCCGTGGAGAAGTCCGAGTACCTCTCGAAGATGCTGGCCAAGAAGGGCATCCGGCACGAGGTGCTCAACGCGAAGAACCACGAACGTGAGGCCGCTATTGTGGCCCAGGCCGGACGCAAGGGCGCAATCACTGTGGCCACCAATATGGCCGGCCGTGGTACTGACATCATGCTCGGCGGCAACTCCGAGTTCAACGCTGTGCACGAGATGGAGAAACTCGGCCTGGATCCCGAGGAGGACGCCGAGGAGTACGAGGCCCGCTGGCCCGAGGTCTTCGCCAAGGCCAAGGAAGAGGCCGAGCGCGAAGGTGATGAGGTCCGTGACCTGGGCGGTCTCTATGTCCTGGGCACCGAGCGTCACCAGTCCCGCCGTATCGACAACCAGCTGCGCGGTCGTTCCGGCCGTCAGGGTGATCCCGGCGAGTCCCGGTTCTACATCTCCCTGACCGACAACCTCATGCGCCTGTTCAACGCCGGAGCCGCCCAGCGGATCATGAACTCCCCGGCCATGGACGAGGAGACTCCAGTGGAGCACAAGATGGTCTCCGGGGCCATCGCCTCCGCCCAGCAGCAGCGGGAGTCCCAGAACACTGAACAGCGCAAGAACGTGCTGAAGTACGACGATGTGATGAACCGTCAGCGTGAGGCCATCTACTCCGACCGCCGACGGATCCTTGAGGGCGACGACGTCCACGAGAAGGTCCAGCACTTCATCGAGGATGCAGTGGCCCTGATGATCGATGAGAAGACTGTGGCCTCATCCTCCGAGGACTGGGACCTCGAAGGTCTCTGGGAGGAGCTGAAAGACCTCTACCCGATCACCCTGGAGATCGAGGACCTCATCGAGGAGGCTGGCGGTATCGACCAGCTCTCGATCAAGATGCTCAAGCGTGAGATCACCTCCGATGCCAAGATCGCCTATGAGCAGAAGGAGGAGGAGGTCGGCTCCGAAGCGCTGCGCCAGCTGGAGCGCCGGGTGCTGCTCTCAGTCATCGATGAGAAGTGGCAGGACCACCTCTACGAGATGGACTACCTGAAGTCCGGTATCGGTCTGCGCTCGATGGCCCAGCGCGATCCCCTGGTGGAGTACCAGCGGGAGGGTTACCTCCTGTTCCAGGGGATGGCTGAGGATATCCGCGAGGAGTCGGTCCGTAAGCTCTTCCAGGCCGAGGTCCGCGCGGTCACCCCGAAGACCGAGGCCCCGGATCTGCCCGGTATCAAGGACGGTCGGATTGCTGCCGCCGGTAAGCAGATCCAGGTCCCCGGTCTCAAGGATGCCAAAGGCTCCTCCGACTAGGGAGAGACGCCTTAAGCAGCGGTGACCTGCGGCAGTGTCGTGCCGTTATCGGGGCGGTAGGCCCGCTCCTCCGTCTGCGGCTGGTCCGCCTTATGCTCTGCGTCCAGGGCGATGACCCCGTAGGTCCAGCCGCGCCTGCGGTAGACCGCTGAGGGCAGCGAGGTCTCCGCGTCTATGTAGAGGTAGAAGTCGTGGCCGAGCAGTTCCATATTATCCACGGCTGCATCCACTGTCATCGGTTCGGCGGGGAAGACCTTCCGGCGGATCCTGATCGGCTCGTCCCAGGCATCCTCCTCCGGCGGCAGGTTATCGGCCTCTTCGGCATCCAGCACCTGCTCGTAGAGCGGGCGGTCGGGGTCAACCGGGGTGAGCCCGGCCATGGCCTGTCCCACCGACTGCGCAGGGTGTCCCAGAGTGCCGTTGCTGCGGGCCTTTGACTTCTTCTTATCCCGTGCCCGTCGGAGTCGTTCCAGCAGTTTGTCCCAGGCGATTTCGAAGGCAGCGAATTTATCCCCAGCCTGGGCCTCCGAGCGGATGACTTTACCCCGGCCGATCACCGTCAGCTCCACGGTCATCGTGGTTTCGGCCCGGCGGTGTGCATTCTCGGACGAGACCTTGACTTCCAGCCGCTGCCCTTTGTCGGCCAGCTGCTCGACCTTCTCGAGCTTGGCTTCTATGTGTTCCTTGAACGCGGAAGGGATTGAGATGTTGCGGCCGGTGAAAGTGGTCTGCAGAGCCATGATTTCCTCCTTGACGTCCGTCCTGTTGTACACAGCGACGGCGGAGGACTCGTCTCGAGCCCACCGTCACTGCGATGGGTCTCTTTCGGTCAAGCACCCATACTCCACCGTAGGACGAAAGTCTGGGAACAGGAAGTGTTTTTTCTGAATTCGTCCTTGACTTGGGAACTCCTTCGGCTGCCCTCGGCTCACCATCCTGCCGGAGGGGTTGCCGCCAGTACTGCTGCGGCGTGAACCCGGGCTCCGGCGGCAGTGAGCACTCCGTAGAGGGCTGCGAGGGTGGCCCCGGTGGTCAGCACATCATCGATCAGCAGGACATCGGCTCCGCTGAGCCGTTCAGCGGCCCCTGGGGTGAGGATGAACTGGCTACCTGCCTGACGGCGTCGTCGTTTGGATCGGGTCTTCTGAGCATCCCCGGTGACCGCGGTGATCACCGATCCGGAGGGTCTGACCAGCCCAGTTGTGGGTGTGCAGCCGGCTGGAAGCTGGCAGGCGGTGACCAATTCGGTCACCGGGCACCGGCCGCGTCGAATCCGGGATCGCAGTGAGGCCGGGGGCCAGATCAGCAGTGCCCCCGAGTCCACAGCACCGACGGGTGGAAGGAGGTCCTCCGCTGCTGCGGCCAGTGAGCGGGACAGTGCTGCGGCCAGCAGCGGGCGCAGCCGGATGCGCTCGTCGTCCTTGAACCGGATCACCAGTTCGGAGACCAGAGTGCTGTAGAAACCGGCGGCATAGGCCGGTAGGACCATCAGACCATCGCCAGCTGCCGGCGGGGACTGGATTCCGGTCACCGGCAGTGCCTCGGCATGCCCTTCAGCGCGGAAGGGCCTTGCCGTCATCGCCCGGAAATCCGCAGTGCAGTCGGCACAGAGCTCTTCACCGGGTCTGTGCTCCTGTGCACGGCAGCCCAGACACCAGACCGGCGCGGCCAGTCCGAATGCCTCTGCTGCGGCGCTGCGGACTCCTCTGCCGGCCCGGGAGAACCACATCCGGTCCAGTCCGGCCAGGAGGCGTTGGGTGTCCATACCCGAAGTCTGACCGCACCGGCGGGATCTGGCCAGAGGGGTCAGCAGCTGCTGTGGATAACTCAGCCGGAGTAGGAGAGGTCCTCGACCCCGTCCATCTCCTCCTGGATGGACCATTCCTCACCGATGAGCATGTAGACACCTACACCCTGCTGCTCGGCGTAGACCGACAGCGAGGAACCCTCACCGACGGCGACGTTTAGGAGGTTCGCGAAGCCCTCCTCGGGGTCGCTTCGGGCACCGGAGAGGTCGATCCGCTGGATGTACTCAGGGGCGACGTCGTCCTCATCGGGGTCATAGGGCTCCCAGACCACGACCTCGGTGGCATCAGCCCAGCGGACCTCCTGGAGTCCCACCTGGTCATCGGCCTCCAGTCGAGTGTGCTGGCCCAGCCCGCGGGGCAGACCGGTGGTGCCATCACGGATCACCGAGGCGATATAGAGGCTGGTCACCCCGGCATCCTCGACGACGATGGCAGCCCGCGCCCCGTCCTGGGAGATCCGCAGTGAGGTGACCTCACGGTCCTCCAGGAAGGCGGCCTCGAACTGGGTGCTGGTGGTGTCCTCGGGGTCGTCATAGGAGTAGGCGCGGATCGTGGGGTTATCGCCCTCATGGGTCACCGTCCAGGTCCAGCCGAAGTTGTCCATCGAGGGCCGGGTCATATTCTCCGACTCCACCAACAGGGTCGGCTCCTCGGTGTCCGGGCGGACATGGTAGAGCTCGTCGAGGTCCTCGGACATGAAGGCCACGACCTCACCGGTGGAGGCAGTGGGCATCGCCGGGAAGCGCGGACCGATATCTGTCAGATCAGGCATACCCGAGAGCGCACTGGTGGTGCCGCCGGTCTGCAGGACCAAGGCGTCGTCGCGGACTCCGATCATGGACTCATCGGCGCTGGGTCTGGCGTTGATGTCCAGCCGCTCCCCTTCGGGGAGGTCACCGGGTTCAGGGACATCGAGCTCATTGCCCCCGGAGGTGAACTCCACCCGTTGGACTGTGCTGAGCTGATCCAGGGTCATCTGCATCTGGTAGTGCATCAGGGCCAGTTCCCGGTCGCTGGCCCCGGAGACCGCACTGGGTGCCAGATCCACCCGGGCCGCGCCGGCGTCGATTGGCACTGAGGGGCTGGCCAGGGAGGCCTCCTCGTCGAAGGCTGAGACTACCCCTTCGGAGAGCCAGGGTGCCGGTCCGCGCAACAGTTGGTTGGCGATCTCAGCGGGGAGTCCCGCCCGGTTGACGAACCACCGGACGTCCGGGACCACATAGCTCTCCTGGGGATCGAAGAAGAACAGGGTGTAGGGCTGGTAGACCGAATAGAACATATTCGCCTCCAGGATGGTGCCGTCGGGCGGGGTGCTGATCCGCCACTCACCGTCGACCTGTTCCAGTTCGAAGGTCATCCCCTGCACATCCTGGGGCCGGGTCATGATCCCGTCGGAGTCGATATGGGCGTCGACCACCAGTTGGACGTTGTAGATCGACTCCCCGGAGGGGCTGGTCTCCCGGTTATCACCCTCGTAGACGAGGGTGCGCTCCCCCGGGTTCCATTCCTCGGCAGCCTCATCGGTGAGGTATTCGCGGGCGATCTCGTAGTCGTTCTGCGGACCCGCCCCGGCATCGAGGAACCCGTCGATGATGTCCTCGGGCATGGCCCCGGATGTGGGGCCTGCCGGATTGGGGCCGTACTCCTCGTAGTCAGCGTCCAGGGGCACGCCCACCGACTCCACCTCACCCTCTGTGGGCAGAGTGGGTGCGCAGCCGGTGAGCACCAGGGCGGCGGCAGCGACGACGGCAGCGGCTCGGCTTGTGGTCAACCGCAGCATCAGCCCTCCTGCTCCTTCTGGTACAGCGACTGTTCATTGACCCGGTCATGGGTGATCTCTCCGGTGATGGTCTCAGGATCTGCTGAGACTTGCATCCGCTGGTGGTCACCATAACTGGGCGGCAGGCCCAACGGCGAGCTGTGGAAGGACTGGTCCTGCCGGCGAGGCAGCACCAGTCGGAAGCAGGAGCCTTTACCTTTCTCACCCCAGGCGTCCAGGGTGCCCTGGTGCAGCCGGGTGTCCTCAGTGGCAATGGACAGCCCCAGCCCGGAGCCGCCGGTGGTGCGGGCCCGGGCTGGATCGGCACGCCAGAACCGGTCGAAGACGTGAGAGACCTCCTCGGTGGTCATCCCGACCCCGTAGTCGCGTACGGCGATGGCCACCGAACTGGGGCTGGACTTCAGCACCACATCCACGGGGCGGCCCTCGGAATGCTCGATGGCGTTATTGACCAGATTGCGCAGGATTCGGTCGATGCGGCGGCGGTCCACCTCGGCGATGAACCCGTCACCGGAGTCCTGGACGACCATGTACAGCTCCGCGCCGGCGGCCTCGGCAAGGGGCACTGCGGCGGTGGCGACATCCTCGCATAGGGCCCAGAGGTCGACATCGGAGAGCGCCAGTTCGGCAGCACCGGCGTCGAAGCGGGACATCTCCAGAAGATCGGCCAGCAGCGCCTGGAAACGTTCCACCTGGTGGTGCAGCAGCTCAGTGGAGCGCTGGCTGACCGGGTCGAACTCCTCGCGGGATTCGTAGAGCATGCTCGAGGCCATGCTCACCGTGGTCAGCGGGGTCCGCAGCTCATGGGAGACATCGGAGACGAAGCGCTGCTGCATCTTCGAAAGATTCGCCAGCTGGGTGATCTGCTCCTGCAGAGTCGAGGCCATCCGGTTGAAGGAGACACCAAGTCGGGCGATCTCATCCTCACCGACCACGGCCAAGCGCTGGTCCAGCTGGCCGTCGGCGATCCGTTCGGAGACCTCGGCGGCCTGGGAGACCGGCCGGACCACCGAGCGGGAGACCCAGGCTGCGATGAGCATATTCATCACCACGATGGCCCCGGCTGCGGTGAGGAAGACCCTGAAGACGAAGTTCACATTGTCCTGCACCGAGGAGAAGTCGTAGACGTAGAACAGACCCCAGGACTGGGGCACACTCAGCGGCACGGAGGTGCCGAAGGCGACACCGGGGACCGTCTCACCGGTTTCGGGGTCCTCGATGGCCACCGGCTGCCGGTGCTGGACCTCCGGCCCGGAGGCCAGGACCTCACTGCGCAGCTGGTCACTGATGACCGCCTCGATCACACCGCCGGTGGACCGTGGCATGATCTGCGGGTTGCCGGTCTCCTCCAGGGGCAGCAGCAGGGTCCCGCGGGGCAGGGCGGCTGAGCCTTCCAGGCTGGACTCCACATCTGCGACCTGTTCCTCCAGCTCGGTGGTGTCGGTGGTCGGAGACATGGAGGCGAATTCGGAGATGGCCTGGGCCAGACCGATAGTAGCCTCGGCCTCCACCTGGTCCATCCGCTCCTGGTAGAGACCAGTGGTGACCTGCTGGACGAGGATATAGGCGATCAGGCCGGTTCCGACCAGGGTCAGCAGACCGGTGAAGAACACGGCCCGAACCATCAGCGAGCGCGCCCAGAACCTGGGCAGGCGGGAGAGCCGGCGGCCGAAGGTCAGCAGTGGGCGGACCCGCTCGGCGGGCCGGACGCGCCGGTCCACCACGGGGTGTGGGACGGTCTCGGTGACCGGTTCGGCCGTCTCCTCCCCTCCGGTGCGCTGATTCTGATCAGTGATGGTGGTGCTGCTTCCTATCCGCCGGCCTTATAGCCGATTCCGCGAACGGTCTGGATGATCTCGGGGTTCTCGGGGTCCTTCTCCACTTTGGACCGCAACCGCTGGACGTGCACATTGACCAGTCGGGTATCAGCCTGGTGCCGGTAGCCCCAGACCTCTTCGAGCAGCATCTCCCGGTTCCACACCTGCCAGGGCTTCTTCGCCAGAGTGGAGAGCAGATCGAACTCCAGAGGAGTCAGGGAAATCTTGGTATCACCGCGGCGTACCTCATGACCGGCCACATCGATGGTGAGATCCCCGATGGTCAGGGTCTCGGCGTCGGAGCGGTGGTTATTATCCGAGGGGCGCAGCCGGGCACGCACCCGGGCGACCAGCTCGGCCGGTTTGAAGGGCTTGGGCACATAGTCATCAGCGCCGGCCTCCAGGCCGCGGACGACATCGGCGGTATCTGATTTGGCGGTGAGCATCACGATCGGGGTATCAGCCTCTTCGCGGATCTCCCGGCAGACCTCAATTCCGTCCTTGCCCGGCAGCATGAGGTCCAGCAGCACCAGGTCAGCATCAGCGGACCGGAATGCTTCCAATGCTCCGTCTCCGGTGGCGCAGAATGTGGGCTCGAAGCCGTCATTGCGCAGCACAATGCCGATCATCTCCGACAGTGCTTCGTCGTCGTCGACCACCAGGATCTTCGCCTTCATCGACTCGTCCTTCCACTCCTTGGATGTATCCGCCCGTAGGGGCTGGGGCCCCTGAGGTCTCAGGATATATGAGGCGTTAGAGTTAAGAATTGAATGAGTCTTTCGGAGGTGGGGGCGCGTTGAACTCTGCAGCGGAGCTGAGGCCGGCACCAACGCTGCGCCCCGGGGCGGTCTACCCCCTGCGTCCGTTGGCCCAGGATGAGACATTCTCCGCGGCCTTCGCCGTGATCCGGCACAGTCCTCGGGCAGTTCTGGGACTCCCATTCCTGGCCGGGCTGATCAATGTGCTGACCCTGCTGGTGCTGCTGGCAGTGTTGCCCTCGGATGCTTTCCTGCGCATGCTGGCCGATCCCCTGGCCTTCGACAACCAGGAGCTGATGCTGGCCTCGCTGGTGGACGGCTGGATGATCGCCCTGCTGCTGCTCTCCTCTTTCATCGGCTGGCTGATCATGCTGATGTCCCTGGGACTTTTGGCCATCCCGGGACTGCGGGCCGCCTATGGACTGCCGACCTCGCTGCTGCAGACGGTGACCATGCGGGCCGGCCGACTGGGCTGGCTGCTGTTACATCTGGTGGTGGTCAGTCTCCTTCTGGGCCTGGTGGGTTTGGTCGCAATGGTCATCGGGGCACTGCTGATCGGTCTGACCATGCTCGTCGGGGCAATTGTGGTGCTGCCGGCAATGTTTCTGCTGCTGTGCTGGGTGACTGCAGCATTTATGTTCGGCCCCCTGGTGGTTGTCGTCGAGCGGCGCAATGCCTTCTCCGCCCTCGGCCGGTCCTTTGCGCTCAACCGGGGCCAGTGGTGGCGGCATATCGGGGCTGTTGCCCTGCTGTACCTGATGCTCGGGGTGGTGATGACGATCAGTTCGATTCCGGCCGGGGTGATCGCTGGAATCGGTGGGGATCTGGCCTGGCAGTCCGCTGAGGGCAATGAGGATCTGCTGGTGCTGGCCGTGCTGGGCTTCGGCCAGCTCTACGACGCGGTGCTCTCGGCCCTTTTGGTCTCCCTGGCCGGAACGGTGATCGCCATGATGTATCTGAACTCCCGATTCCGACGCGAAGCCCTGGATATCGATCTGGCCCGAACTGCCCAGCAGACCGAGCCGGCCGAGCGGATCCTTCCGGGAGGCTCCTGATGTCTGCTCAAGTCTATGACCGGGATTCTGCCCGCAGCCTGCTGGAGGATGAGCTGGCCGATGCCCAGTATCAGCGGGAGCTGGCGGGCCCACTGCGGGATCTGATCGATTCAGTTCTGGAGTGGTTGGAGGGCAGTGCCCTGAGCCTGGGACCGGTGACCGTGCAGTGGGGGCCGATCCTGGTAGCAGCCCTGGTGGTGGCCGCCGCACTGCTGGTGATCCTGCTGGTGCGCCCACGGATGCAGCGGGGCCGCCGCAGTGAACCGGCGGTCAGTATTGAGGCGGGGATGACTGCGGCAGACCTCAGGAACCGGGCCGCCGCCCATGCCACGGCCGGAAGGTACGACGACGCCGCCCGGGACAGTTTCCGGGCCATAGTCCGCACTGCGGAGGAACAGTTTGTGCTCAGTCCGCAGGATGGCCGTACTGCCAGCGAGATCGCCACTGCCCTGACCACTGCCTATCCCCGTGAGGCTGGTGGGCTGCGGGAGGCCGCTGAGCTGTTCAACCAGTCGGTCTATGCGCGCCGTCCCCTGCAGCAGGGGCATTTCCACCGGCTGAGTGAGCTGGATCTGCGACTTGCCGGGCAGGCACCGAGCGCCAGTGCTGTCGCCTCATCCCTGGGGAGCCGACTGTGAGCACCGCCAGCGCCTCGACCTCCTCCCCGGCTGGGCTGCGCGGCACTGCCTCCCGCTGGCAGTTCTGGGTAGTGCTGCTGTGCTTCGGTGTGATCGCCGCCCTGCTGCTGCAGCTGAGCGAGACTGAGGACACCGAGGTCTATGGACTGGGCAATACGGATCTCGACGGCTATGCCGCATTGGTCTCTGTCCTGGAGGAAGAGGGGGTTGAGATTCGCCGGGCCTACTCCGCCCAGCAGGCCCAGGAGCTGATGGATCAGGACCCGGAGGCCGGCGTCGTCGTGCAGATGCGGGGTTTCCAGCCGGATCAGCAGTTCGTCTCCCAGCTGCGGGATGACTACGCCGGTGACCGGAATGTGCTGTGGCTTTCCACCAATACAGGAACCCTGGGGAATCTCTTCGGCCTCGAGGCGGGCCCCGGCCCCTCGATTCCGACCACAGGCACCGGGACTGCTGATGTGCTCACCACTGGGGATCAATGCCGCCACCCGGCGGCCGCTGCGGCGGAGTCCATCCGGGCCCCGGGTGAGTCCCTGGCCGCAAGCCAGGGCTGCTTCGAGGTCCCGGGCTCACCCTCAGGTTTCCTGCTGACCGAAGTCTCGGCCGGGACTGTCTTCACCGCCCCAGAGGCATTCACCAATCAGCACATCACCGCTGAGGGCAATGCTGCCCTGGCGCTGAATCTGCTCACCGATGGGCAGGGCGCTGAGCAGCAGCTGATCTGGTACACCCCTTCCGGAGCCGATACTGCCGAGGCCGACTCCACCACCTGGGCCTCTCCCTTCGAGTATCTGCCGCGATGGTTCGAGCCGCTGTTCTGGTGGTTGGTGGTCTGCGCACTGATCGCTATGTTCGCCGCCGGCCGTCGCTATGGTCCGGTGGTCACCGAACCGATGCCAGTCTCGGTACCGGCCGGGGAGACTGCAGCCGGCCGGGGACGGCTCTATCAGCGGGCGAACGCCACTGTGGCCTCGGCCGAGGCGCTGCGCAACGCTCATCTGCTCCGCTTGGCCCGGCTGCTGCGCGTAGGCCGGAAGGCACCGGCGGCTGCAGTGGCGGCAGCCGCCGCTCAGGCCCTGGGCACAGCATCGGGTGAGCCGGCGGATCTGCTGGCCGCACCGGCGCAGGTGCGGAATAATCGCCAGCTGGTGGCCTATGCCCAGGCTCTGTCCAAGCTGGAGGACGATGTGGTCAAGGCTGTGCGGGTTGCGCAGCAGAACGGAGAACACTGATGACTGAGACTGCCCCGACTGCTGATGAGCTGCGGGAACGGCTGACCCAAGTCCGTGGGGAGGTCGCCAAGGCCGTAGTGGGCCAGGATGCTGCGGTCACCAGTGTGATCATCGGCCTGCTGGTGCGCGGCCATGTGCTCCTCGAAGGTGTCCCCGGGGTGGCCAAGACTCTGCTGGTGCGCACTCTGTCTGCGGCTCTGGACGTGCAGACCTCCCGAGTGCAGTTCACCCCGGATCTGATGCCCGGTGATGTCACCGGCTCCCTGGTCTACGACTCCACCACGGGGGATTTCAGCTTCCGCGAGGGACCGGTCTTCACCAATCTGCTGCTGGCCGATGAGATCAACCGCACTCCGCCGAAGACTCAGGCCTCCCTGCTGGAGGCCATGGCAGAACGCCAGGTCTCCGTTGATGGGGTGGCCCGGAAGCTGCCGGATCCGTTCCTGGTGGCCGCAACCCAGAACCCGGTGGAGTATGAGGGCACCTATCCCTTGCCGGAGGCCCAGCTGGACCGGTTCCTGCTCAAAGTCACCCTGGATCTGCCCGAGCGGGACCAGGAGATCGAGGTCATCCGCCGGCATGCCCAGGGCTTCAGCCCCTCGGATCTCGCCGCGGCCGGGGTGACTCCGGTGGCCTCTGCCGAGGATGTGCTGGCTGCCCGCCGGGCGGTGGCCGCCGTACAGCTCTCCGGTGAAGTCGCCGGCTATATTGTGGATCTCGCCCGGGCGACCCGGCAGGCCCCCAGCTTCCAGCTCGGAGTCTCCCCACGTGGTGCCACTGCCCTGATGAACGCTGCCAAGGCCTGGGCCTGGCTGACCGGCCGGGACTATGTCACTCCCGATGACGTCAAGGCCCTGGTCCTGCCGACCTTGCGGCACCGGGTGGCGCTGACTCCGGAGGCCTCGATGGACGGTGCCTCCGCCGAGGATCTGCTGCAGTCGATTCTGAGCACCACGGCCGTCCCTCGGTAGATCGGAACCACTGCCGATGCTCACCCTCCGCTTTCTCTGGCTGGCCCTGGGGGCCAGCCTCCTGGTGGTGCTTCTCCCCGGCTATTTCTGGTGGATCCTGGCCCTGGTCCTGGCCCTCGCCGTTGTCGATGTTCTGGCCTGTGGGTCCCCGCGCCGGGTGGAGGTGCACCGCCTGGCCGCCGATCCGGTGCGTCTGGGTGAACCCACTGCTGCCGAAACTCTTATCCGCTCTCGGGGCAGGCGTCGGTTGCGCGGCTGGGTCAAGGACGGCTGGCAGCCCACTGCCGGGGCTGATCCCCTGCAACAGCTGGATATCGCAGCCGGGGCTCGGCTGGTGGCCTCAACCCCGCTGCGGCCTACCCGGCGGGGTGTGCTCAGCAGTGAGTACCTGAGCATCCGGTCTGTGGGGCCCCTGGGCTTGGCCGGCCGGCAGGCGACCCACCGGGTGCCGCAGAGCCAGCAGGTGCTGCCCAGTTTCGCCTCCCGGAAGCATCTGCCCTCCAAACTGCGCCGACTCCGCGAGCTCGAGGGTGCGACGGCGGTGAATCTGCCCGGTGCCGGCACGGAGTTCGACTCCCTGCGGGACTACGTCCGCGGAGATGACGTCCGCTCCATCGACTGGCGGGCCACGGCCCGGCGGCAGGATGCTGCCCGACAGCATCTGGTGGTCCGTACCTGGCGCCCGGAGCGGGACCGCCGGGTGATCCTCTGTCTCGACACCTCGCGCACCTCCGCGGCGCGGCTCGGTGATGAACCCCGGTTGGAGGCCGGAATCGAGGCGTCTCTGCTGCTGGGCACTCTGGCTGCTCAGGCCGGGGACCGGGTGGAGTTTCTGGCTTTCGACCGGAGTATCGGGGCCAGGGCCTCCACTGCCGAGCGCGGCAATTTCCTCAAAGTGCTCTCCCGCGCCACCGCCGATGTGGAACCGGCCCTGGTGGAGGCTGATTTCAGTCAGCTGCCGACCCAGATCGCCCGGCTGACCAGCCAGAAGTCGCTGGTGGTCATCCTCACCGCCGTGGACTCCCCTTCGCTGCAGGAGGGCCTCCTTCCGGTCTTGGCCCCGCTGACTGCGAAGCACCGGGTGGTCTTGGCCTCGGCGGAGAATCCCGAGCTGGCTCAGCAGGCAGCAGCACGGGCAACGGCCAGTGAGGTCTATGCGGCCGCGGCCGCCGAGCGTGCCCTGCTGGAGGCTGAGGCGGTCTCGGCAGAACTGGGCAGCCTCGGCGTCGAAGTGGTTCAGGCGGCCCCCGACCGGCTGGCCCCGGCCCTGGCCGACTGTTATCTGCGACTCAAGGCCGCCGGCAGGCTGTAGTCGCCGGCTGCCTGGTTGGTACCGTAGTTATATGAAGGTTCTTGCTGCGATGTCCGGCGGAGTGGACTCCGCTGTGGCGGCTGCCCGCGCGGTGGACGCCGGCCATGAGGTGGTCGGAGTGCATCTGGCGCTGTCCCGGATGCCCGGGACGCTGCGCACCGGTTCCCGGGGCTGCTGCACGATTGAGGATTCCTCCGATGCGTGGCGAGCCTGCGAGAAACTGGGGATCCCCTTCTATGTCTGGGATTTCTCCGAACGGTTCAAGGCCGACGTCGTCGATGATTTCTTCAGTGAGTATGCGGCAGGGCGCACCCCGAATCCGTGTATGCGCTGCAATGAGAAGATCAAATTCGAGGCCCTTCTGGATAAGGCCATCGCCCTGGGCTTCGATGCGGTGGCCACGGGTCATTACGCGAAGATCATTGAGCTCGAGGACGGCACCCGGGAACTGCACCGGGCTGCCACCTGGACCAAGGACCAGTCTTATGTGCTGGGGGTGCTGAACACTGAACAGCTGGCCCACTGCTATTTCCCGCTGGGTGATACACCCTCGAAGGACCTGGTGCGCGCTGAGGCCGCCGAACGGGGTCTCTCGGTGGCGCAGAAGCCGGATTCCCATGACATCTGCTTCATCCCCGACGGCGACACTCGCGGCTGGCTGGCCGAACAGATCGATATGGAGCCCGGCCCCATCCTGGACGACCAGGGTGAACAGATCGGTGAGCATGAGGGCGCCCAGGCCTATACGGTAGGCCAGCGCCGCGGACTGAAGCTGGGCCGGCCTGCCCCGGATGGCAAACCTCGGTTCGTCCTGGAGATCCGGCCCAAGGAGAACACTGTGGTGGCCGGTTCCCGGGAGCTACTGGATGTGGACATCATCACCGGTATCCGGCTCAGCTGGGCGGGTCCGCCGGTGGCCGAGGCTGCCACCGGTGAGTGGTTCGAGATCGACCTGCAGATCCGCGCCCATGCTGATCCAGTGCCGGCTAAGGCGAAGGTCGTCGAGGATGAGGATTACCAGATCCTGGTGGAGCTGGCTGAACCGCTCAAGGGGGTTGCCCCCGGTCAGACTGCGGTGATGTACCAGGGCACCCGGGTGCTGGGACAGTCCACTATCGACTCCGCCCGTTCCCGCCATTACCAGCCGGCCTGACCCCTCGGTCTCTGGCTGCCTGAGGTTCGCGCTGCCGGTGGATCCTGCCGGTTCTCATCTAAGCTGGTATGCGTGCATGCCGGAGACCCGGTGGGGCACACCCAGCGATGAGAGGGGAAGCGAGTGAACGATGAGCACTGATCCACGCGCCGGCGATGCCGCCAAATACGTTGACCCAGAGATTATGTCCGAGCTGCTGTCGATGCGGTCTTCGATCGACAATATCGACGCCGCCCTGGTGCATCTTCTGGCTGAGCGCTTCAAGGCGACTCAGCGGGTCGGAGTGCTCAAGGCCAAGCATAAGCTTCCGCCTGCCGATCCCGGACGGGAGAAGGCGCAGATCGAACGGCTGAAGCGGCTGGCCCATGATGCCCAGCTGGATCCCGAGTTCGCCGAGAAGTTCCTGAACTTCATCATTGAGGAGGTCATCCGGCATCATCAGGCCCTGACCGGTTCCTCTGAGCAGCCCCCGCAGGCCCCGCGTGACCCCAATGCGCCCTTTGACTGGGCCAGCGACCAGGCATGACCGGTTCTCGGTCTGCGGTGGGCTTCGCCGCCCCGGCAGTGATGCCCGGGACTGATCTGCGCCGGTCCGTCCAGCTGCTGGAGGCTGAACTGGGCCCCGGGGATTTCTCTGCCCTGCCCGAACTGCCTCAGCGTGGTCACCATGGAACCCTGCTGGGCCGGTCGGTGACCCAGCTTGCTGAGCTCTATGCGGAGCTGACCTCCTATGGCTGGCGACTGGTGCAACGCCCGGGGGCTGATCATCTGCGCGCCACCACGAGACTGAGCGCCGATGTGGACACTCTGGCGGATGTGCGCGGGGAGCGACAGGAGACCGGTAACGCTGAGCCTGGCCCACTGCGGGTGGAGATTCTGGGGCCGGTGAGCCTGGCTGCCCGGCTGCATCTGCCCCAGGGGGAGAAGATCCTCATCGACCACGGTGCCCGGCGGGATCTGGCGGCCTCCCTGGCCGCGGGCCTGCAGGCTCACTGTGAACATATCCTCAGTTCAATTCGTCCGCCGGCTCTGGAGGTCACCGTCTGTGAACCGGAGTACCACCGGGTGCGCCGGGGCGCGGTGCCCACGGTCAGCGGCTACCAACAGATCCGTTCCCTGGGCAGGGATGAGACCCGGGCCCTGGTCACTGAGGTGCTCAATGCTCTGCGCGCCGCCGGGGTGGATTCAGTGGTTCTGGACACCGGGCGACCGGTAACCGCTGAGCAGGTGGAGGACTTCTTCAGTCGCAGCCGGTCCGGTGCCAGCACAGCAGTCGACGGTTTTGTACTGCCGGTGCACCGGGCTGAGGCCGCCGATTGGGAGCGTGCCGCGGAATTGGCCGAGGCCGGGGCGCGACTCCAGGCTTCGCTGCTGCGTCCTACGGGGTCTGAGGCGCTGCCGGAGGTTTCGGCTTTGGCTCAACGGGTCAGCGGTCCCTGGCAGGCCCTGGGTATGCCGCTGTTCTCTCTGGAGGCTTTCACCCTGACCCCGATTTCGACTGGCGAGCGGGACCAGTTCGCCCAGCTCACCGAGCCGGCTGCCCTGCGGGCCACGACCCGGGTCCGTGATGCCGCCTCGGCACTGACCGACCAGATGCGGGCCTGAGCCACCACGGCCAGAACCACCACAACCCTGGGCAGCATCACCATCTGAGCAACATCACAGCAGAGCCACCGCTGGATCAGTAGACTCGGTTCCCAGGAGGGAACACTGTATGACTCATGCCAGCACACCGGAAGACCCCGAGGACGCCAAACCCACTGAACGGCTCTCTGCTGAACCTCAACCTGTAGAGCAGCAGCCCGCGGCCGGAGTGCAGGGACCGCCGCTACCGCCGGATCAGGATGCCACCCAAGCTCTGGATCCCACCCAGGCTTTTCCGCCGGGTACTCCCCCTGGGGCTACCATGCCGATTTCGCATTCGATGGAGAATCCCGGCCAGGACGCCACTCAGGCGATGCCGGGGGTTCCGCCCCAACAACCGGCTCCGTATCAGGAGGAGGAGACTCTCTCCAGCTCCGCCCATGAGCCCACCTATCAGCAGCCTCCGCAGGGATTCGGCCAGCCGGGCCAGGATTACCCCACTCAGGCATATGCTCCGCAGGACTATCCCCCACCGAACTACCCACCCCAGGACTACTCGGGGCAGAACTACCCGCCGCAGAGCTATGGGGCGGCACCTGGCCCCTACGGGCAGTATGACCAATATGGCCAGTACGGTCAGCAGCCGGGCCAGTATCCGCAGGGGCAGTTCCCACCCGGACAGCCACAGCAGGGTCACCCCCAGCCTGGTAGGCCCCGCAGGAAGGCCAGCCGTGGGGCCTGGTTCGGAGTGCTGCTGACCCTGTTCCTGAGCGTCTTCGCCAGCTTCGGGACAGTGCTGGTTATGACCATTTGGAGCGCTATGACCTGGGGGGTAAGCTTCGGCACCGCCGTCCAGGAGGTCTTCAGTGGGCTGACCTCGGACTTCGGGGGCTTCATGACCATTCTCACCGACTACTTTATGGCCCTCTTCGTGGCCAGCATCCTCTGCCTCATCGCCACCTTCCTCATCCCACTGACCAATCCCGGTGCACGCACGGTCGGAATTCTTGTGCTCTTGGGCGGAGCTGTCACCTATACCCTGGGGCTGATCTACGGGCTCAACTCAGGCACCTTCACCGGCACCTTCAACCGGTGGAGCAATTTCCCAGACTGGTGGGACAACCCGAACATCGGTGATCTGTATCTGGTCCCGTTCTTCTTCCTGGTGACCCTGATCGCCCTGGGGTCCACCAAACCCCGCAAGATCCGATAAACCTCTCCGGTTGGTCGGTCCGCGAGCTCAGATCAGTAGCCAGACGGTACCGGCAGCGGCACCGAAACCGGCGAGCAGGAAGAAGAGCAGCCACAGGAAGACTGGCGTCCTGCCCCAGGCCCGGGCTGCCTGACCGGCGTCACTGGAGCGCGCCTGGTGCTTATCCCGGATATGCACCCGGATCAGATCGAAAGTGCCGCGGACACCGGCCAGTGCGTAGAAGACCGCCAGAGCAGTCACGGTCCAGACCACTGCCTCGGGGTGGTTGATCCACCACACGGCCCCAGTGGCCAACAGGGAGACCAGGCAGGAGAAGATCCCCACCGCATTGCGGGAGAGGATCAGGGCCAGCAGCATGACCACCTGGTAAAGGGTCAGTGCCGCCCCCGCATGGCCGGTGGTCAGCAGCACGGCCATCCCCAGGCCCAGCAGCCCGGGGGCGGGATAGCCGGCCAGGGCGGTGAAGAGCATTCCTGGGCCCTTCGGCTTCCCCCTGGAGACGGTGACCCCGGAGGTGTCGGTGTGGAGTTTGATGCCGCTGACCCTTCGGCCGCTGAGCAGGGCGGCGAAGACATGTCCCATCTCGTGGACGATGGTTGAGGCCTGGCGCAGGATCCGCCAGACGCTCGGCACCGCGGTCAGCAGGACCACGGCAGCGGTGATCGCCCAGACGATCTCCGGTTCGGGCTGGGTCTGCACCGACCAGCGTTCAAGGATGAAGTCCCAGATAACCACCTGGACAGTGTGCCAGAGAAAAGCCCAGATTCCGCCCTTACCCCGGGTTCAGGAACTCATTCCGGCCAGGGTCTGCTGGGTGGTCAGCGCCTGTACGGCAGTGGATTCCAGGATCTCCATGGTCTCGCGCAGCAGGGTCCGGCGTTCGTTTCCGCGCCGGAGCACCATCAGCAGCGAGCGCACCGGCGCCGTCGGACCGGAGAGAGTCACCCGCACCACTCCGGGATGGATCGGGGCCATCCGAGGCAGCAGTGAGACCCCCAGCCCGGCGGCCACCAGCGTGGAGACTGAGGTCCAGTCCTGGGCGTGATGCCTCTCAGCGGGAGTGAATCCCGCTTTGGAGCAGTGTTCGAGGATCTCCTGACGTGAGCCCTGGCCCACTGAGCCGAAGATCCAGGGGTCATCGGCGGCCTCCTGCAGGGTCACCTCATCCTCCCGTGTGGCCAGGGGGTGACCGCGGGGGACGATGATGTCCACCGGCTCCACCACTAGCCGGTGGACGCTGAACCGCGGGTGATCGGAGGCCGGGGCATGGGATCCGGCGGGCATAATCACCAGATCCGCCGCCCGTGAGGTCAGCAGCCGCTGCGCGTTGAAGGGCTCAGATTCCCGGATATTCCAGCTGGCCGCGGGACGCTGCTGGGTCCAGCGGCGCAGGGCTGGGACCACAATCGAGGAGATTGCCAGCACATGGGCAGCCACCCGGATCTCCCCGGCCTGGGGGTCGGTGGCCTCCACCAATGCTGCCCGCACTCGCTCATCGGCGGCATGCAGATGCGGCGCCTCCCGCACCAGCGCCCGGGCGGCCCCGGTGAGCTCCACGGCCCGTCCTCGCCGGCGCAGCAGCGGCACCCCGAGGTCATCGGCCAGACGCTGAATCTGCCGGGAGATTCCAGAGGCATTGCGGCCGAGCACATCGGCGGCGGCGTTGACGCCTCCGTATTCGGAGACAGCCTCCAGAAGTCCGATGGCGGGGTCGATGAGCTGGGCTTTCATTCAGCCAGTAAATCATTGCCGCCTCGGCAATGAAAAGACCGCTGATGATGCCGTGGACGCATACTGTCAGTACGGTCCAGAGTTATCCCTCGTGACTATTCTCTGTGCAGTCCTGGCCGCGGCGATGTTCGGCGCCGGACACTATATGAGCGGCACCGTCAGCCGCCGGGTCGGACCGGCCACGGTGGCCTATTGGACCCAGTTCGGTGTGGTGGCCGTGGCCGCCGTGCTGCTGCTGGCCCGCCCCCTGCCCGAGCAGTGGAGCATCCCCGCCCTGGCCTGGGGAACCGTGGCCGCCATCGGCGGTGTGGCAGGTTCCTTGTTCCTCTACAAGGCGCTGTCCAAGGCGACCTTCACCCTCGCCGTCGGCGCCTCCACGGTCACCACCACGGTGACCCCCGCCATTGTGGCCCTGCTGTTCCTAGGCGAGCAGATCACTGTGCTGCGGATCGTGCTGATCCTGCTGGCAGTGCTGACCGTCTGGCTGCTGGTCTCCCAGCGGCGCAGCAAGGGAGTTGCGGTGGTCACCTCTCCCCTGCCGGTGATCACCTCGCAGATGCCAGTGGTCTCAGCCGAGGACGACGCCGACTCCCCTGCCCCAGAACCGGTGGAGCATACCGGCCCCTCAAGCCCCGGTGCCGGCCTCCTGGCCCTGGGCGCGGGGCTGGGCTATGCCACAGAACTGGTGGGGGTCGCCCAGATTCCGCAGGAGGATTTCGCCCAGGGTCTGCTGGCCTGGGCAGTGGTGTCCTTCCTGGTGATGCTGGTGATGATTCTCCTCCGCCGCGGCCCCCAGGCACCCCGGCTGCTGCCCCAGGGCGGGGCCGGTGCCCTGGTGATCCTCGCCGGCGGATTCAGCGCCTTCGGCATGCTGCTGTTCCATATCAGCGCTGCCGGAGTGGGCTTGGCCACCACCTCGGCCATTGTCGCCGTCTATCCGGCGGTGCCGATTCTGCTGGCCGTACTGATCCTGCGTGAACGCCCCAGTCCCCGCGGTTGGGCCGGTCTCGCCTGTGCCGGACTGGTGGTAGCCCTGGGCGCCTACGGCACCTCACTGTAGCCGGCCATACCGGCAGCCCGGGACTGACCGATGATCCCGGGCAGGGCATCGGCCAGGGCCGTGATGTCCTCCTCGGTGGTGGTCCAGCCGAGGCTGAACCGCTGGGCCCCGCGGGCTGCGGACTCGGGCAGCCCCATCGCCAGCAGCACATGGGAGGGCCGGGGCACCCCGGCGGTGCAAGCCGAACCGGTGGCAGTGTCGAAACCGGCCATATCCAGCATGAACAGCAGGGAGTCGCCCTCGGCGCCGTCGACAGTTATATGCAGGTTATTGACCAGCCGCTTCTCGGGGCTGATCCGGGGATCAGGTCCCCCCAGGGTCACACCCTCGAGGTCCACCACCGCGGCCAAGAGCTGATCCCGCAGGCCGCTCAGCCGCTGGGCTTCCTTGTTTCGCTGAGCAGCGACTTCCTCGGCCACTGCTGCGAAGGCGCAGATGCCCGGGGCATCGAGTGTTCCGGAGCGGATATCGCGTTCCTGCCCGCCGCCGTGGAGCACGGGGGTGAGTTTCACATCCCGCCGGACGAACAGCGCCCCGATCCCCACCGGGGCACCGAGTTTATGTCCGCTGATGGCCATCGTGGCCGCCCCTGATTCGGCGAAGTTCACCGTCGGGGCTCCTTCGGGTTCATTGCCGAAGGCCTGGACCGCATCGGTATGCAGCGGGACCCCGGCCTCCGCGCAGAGCCGGGCGACCTCGGCCACCGGCTGGATGGCCCCGACCTCGTTATTGGCCCACATCACCGTGGCCAATGCGATGGTCTCCGGCTCGTCGGCCAGCAGCTGCTCCAGGGCGTCGAGGTCGATGATCCCCTCAGTATCCACGGGGATGAAGACCAGCTCGGCACCCTCCTGGGCTTCCAGCCATTCGGCGGTGTCCAGTACTGCATGGTGTTCCATCCCCGGCAGCAGGATCCGGCGTCGCCGGGGGTCGCCGTCGCTGGTTTTCGGGTCCCTGCGCTGCCACCAGAGTCCTTTGAGCGCGAGGTTATCGGCCTCAGTTCCCCCGGAGGTGAAGATCACCTCGGAGGCATCGGCCCCAGCGGCTGCGGCCAACTGGGCCCGGGCGGAGTCCACTGCAAGCCGTGCCCGGCGTCCGGAGCCGTGCAGGGAGGAGGGATTGGCCAGCTGCGGCAGCAGCTCGGTGAGCACACGGACCGCAGTGGGCCTCACTGGTGTGGTTGCGGCATGGTCAAAGTAACGGGACATCAGAAACCGATTCTACGCGCGGTAACCTAGTGATCCTGATGAGTGAGCCGGATTTCTATGCAGTGTTGGGGGTGCCCCCGGAGGCGGATTCCGCCACCATTCGCAGCGCCTACCGCAAGGCTGCCCGGCAGCATCACCCCGACCGCGGTGGCTCCGCCGAGGAGTTCCACCGGATTCAGGCCGCCTGGGAAGTGCTGGGCTCGGCCAGTGCCCGTGATGAATATGACCGACGAAGACGCCAGGGCAGCTCGGCCACCAGCGCCACCTCCCCGGCACCCACGGAGGAGGGCGCCGGGTTCACCTACTCCCGCTCCGGGGCGGCCGGAGCCAGCCGCAGCAGGCGTTCGACCAGCACTCGCCGCCACCCGGCTGCCGATCAGGCCCCGGTGTATCAGCCTCCGCTGTCCGAGCCCGAACCGTTGAACCTCACCCTGACGAGCCAGAAGGTCCATGGTGAGTTCACCTCCCGGGGGCTTTTCGGCGGTAAGGCCCAGCGCCGCCAGCAGCGCACTGCTGAGGTGTTGGAGAAGCATGTGCTCTCTGCTCTTCCGGCGGCCCGGCTGTTCAATGATGTCCTGCTGACCCCCGCCGGGGATTCGCCCCGGAAGGCGAAGAACGCGCCCCGGGTCGATCATGTGCTGCTCTGCGGCCGGACGGTGCTTCTGGTCGGCTCAGTGGAGGTCGCTGCCCCCACTGCCTCCTGGGACGGCCGGCTGCTGCGGGCTGCCGGGAAATCGGTGAGCCTGCCGGAGCTCAGTGCAGCAGCCAAGCAGCTGCGGCTGAGCCTGGCCGAGGAGATCGGCGGCCAGCTCAGCGCCGATCACCAGGTGATCCTGCTGTCCACCGATGGGGATATGTTCCACCCCGTTGTTGAGGCCCAGGGCGCGGGCCGCCAGGGTGTTCAGCCGCTGGCAGCCGGACGCGCCATCGGACATCTGGCCAATGTTTTGGCCGCCTCCGCCCAGGCGAATCTGGTGGACCGGGGGCTGATGGCCGCGCTGCGTCGTCGTTGTCTATCCCCGGATGGGAGTGCTGCATGAGCCCCGCGAGCAATCTGGGGCTCCATGTGGTCCTGGACCAGCCGGAGATCCCCGGCAATACCGGCAATATCATCCGGCTGGCCGCTGTGGTGGGCTTCGATCTGCATATCGCCGGGCCCACCCTCTTCGACTTCTCTGACACCAAGCTCAAACGCGCCGGTCTGGACTATCACGATCTCGCGGTGATGACTGAGCATGAGAACCTCGAGGCCACCTACCGTTCGCTGGGGGTCGTGGAAGCCGCGCCCACGGCCGACCGGCGGATCTTCGCCTTTACCGGTGAGGGTGAGACCTCTCACACCGAGATCAACTACCGGGCCGGGGATGTGCTGCTCTTCGGCCGGGAGTCCACCGGATTGGATGCCCAGGTCAAAGCCGACCCCCGGATCACCGAGCTGGTGCGGATCCCCATGCTGCCGGGCCGGCGCAGCCTGAACCTGGCCAATTCGGTCTCCATCGCGGTCTATGAGGCCTGGCGTCAGCAGAACTTCCGCGGAGCTGCCTGAGTGTTGATGGCCCCTCCTCCCAGCTGGGCTGACTAGACTCACAGCCATGACGGAACACTCCGGAACCGGCGAGCCACCCCATGATGAGGACACCCCGCGCCCTGACGCGCAGGACCCCACGCCTGAGGGCCCCGCAGAGGAACCGGAGTCCGCAGAATCATCCGAAGGTGCTGAGCCTCAGGCCCCTGAGTCCAATGAGCCCCCGACGCTGACCGAGCTGCTCACCGGGGCTGCCCGCGGGGATCAGCCCTCCTTCTCGGCATTCTTCGACGCCACCTCCGATGTCGTCTACGGCATGGCCCTGTTGATGCACGCAGACTACGACGACGCCCATTCCTCCACGGTGGCCGTCTACCGGAACCTCTGGGACCAGGCCGATGCCCGGGCGCGGGATCTGCGCCTGCAGACCCAGACCTCCCAGCTGCTGACCGATGAGCATTCCGGGTTCAGCAATCCCGAGGATCTGCCTGAGAGCACCACCTACCGGCCCACCGAATACGAGCTGGTGCTGGAATGGCTGGTGCCCCTGGCCCACCGGATCTTCGTGGAGCGGTTTCGGGAGGGGGTCACCACTCCGATCCCGCTGACACCGGTGCCGCAGAGTGAGGGCGGCGGTGTGGCCGGGATGCCCGAGGAGGTCCTCGATGACATGCTGGCCCTCTCCGACTCCCAGGCCCAGGCCCTGGCGATGACCTATCTGGGTGGCATGACCCACCAGCAGGTGGCCGAGACCGTTGGCGCGGCAGTGCCTTCGATCAAGTCCCGGCTGCGGGATGCGATGGCCCGGCTGCACAGCCAGCGCCAGGCCCGCGATGCCCAGACCAATGACCCCATTCTGCGGGCGGCGGTGACCAAGGAGGATGTTGCCCGCGGCAGCGGGGTCAACCGCAATTTCAGCAATGAGATCGCCGCCGACCTGGATAAGGGTCTGCTGGTGGAGCTGGCTGAGCTCTACGCCCTGGACGCTCTGGACGACACCGAACGCGCCCTGCTGGATGAGAAGGCCCTGACTGCCGATGCCCACCAGGCCCAGCAGTGGGACACGCGTGTGCTGGCCGCCCGGCGCACCCTCTCCGAGGTCTTCGCCTCCGATACCATCGCGCCCCCGCCGCAGCTGTTGGATGAGGTTCTGCAGTCCGTGGGCGACCAGGAGGTCGGTGTGGGGCTGGTCGAGGATATCTCCACCCATACCGGGGAGTCCGAACGCCGGACTCCGGTGGTCAAACGGTGGATGTTCATCGCCGGGTTCATTCTGGTGCTCATCATCGGCATCGTGGTGATCTGGCAGGTCACTACCCCACAAAATGTGCGAGCGATCGCCGAGGCCGATGAGGATGCTCACGTGGTGGAGGGCTACGAGATGGCCGAAGGTGGCCAGCTCGATGCGGTGCTCTCCTCCGCTGAGGACGTCGGATTCGTTGATTTCGAGGATGTCCCGGAGCTCCCCGATGGGGACACCTACCAGGTCTGGTTGATGCCTCAGGGTGCCAGTGAGCCCTCATCCCTGGGCAACTTCACCGCAGAGGAGCTGGAGGAGAATGGGGTCGAGATCCCCCGCATGGCTCAGTACCGCTCCCTGCTGATCACAGTGGAGCCCATCCGCAACCAGGAACGCCCCGAAGGCGAATCCGTCGCCCAGCTGGACCTCCACTCCCGAAACTGAAGCAGGGCCAGTCCCGCCCCAAGCTGAGCCGTCAAGAATTGTTACTATTCGCGTGGCGTTGGCGGTAAAAGCAACACGATTTGCCCCTGGTGAGCTGGGAGCGCAGCGACCCAGCGACTTCAGGCGTGAAGCTCGGCAAGGCCTTGCCGAACGAGAGGTGGCGGGACGTGTACCCGCCACCGGGAAAGTTCAGAACCCGGAGATGGTCTCCGGGGCGTTGACCACCACATGGTGGAAGTCCTCGGCGTAGCCGCCGGCACCGTGGATCCGCTGCATCTGCTCGGTGACGAACTCGCGCATCCGCTCAGCATCCCGGTGCTGACTGAAATGCCGTCCCAGTGCTGCCAGTTTCTTGTCCTGGTGACCTGTGATGTCCACGCGCAGATTCACGTGCTGTGCCGGGGAGCCCATCAGCAGCAGATGCTTCACTTTGAAGGCGCTGAGCCCGGCTTCTTCGAGTTCGGGATAGGCGAAGGGGTTCTCCACCGCCGGGTAGCAGGCCCGCACCACGGCCTCCCCGCAGGCCAGGTGGTCGGGGTGTGACTTCTGCAACCGGTCCCAGGCCCTCTCGGGGTGGAAGCTCAGCACGGCATCGGGCCGGTGGCTGCGCATCTGCCGGACGATCTTGCCGACGAGCTCATAGCTGGGTTCGACAAACCCGTCCCGCTCATCGAGGACCTCCACAGATGAGATACCGACGACGGCGGCCGCCTCCTCCTGCTCCTGGCGTCGAAGCCTGGCTGTCTCCTCCGGTGAGCGACTGAGGTCGAAGCCTCCGGCATCGCCGACAGTGAGCAGACAGAGGTGGACCTCCACCCCCAGGGCGGTGATCGCAGCGATCGTCCCCGAGGCCCCGAAGTCGATGTCATCGGGATGGGCGGCGAAGGCCAGAACACGGTTCAGTCCCAAATCACCGAGCAGCTGCTCAGGTGTTTTCAGCCCTTCGCTCACATCGTGCCCAGGGTGACGTCGACGTCGATGCTCTCCCCGTCCCGGCGGACGGTCAGAGTGATGGTCTCACCGGCTGCGTATTCACGCACGATGGAGGTCAGATTGGAGCTGTCCTCGATCCGCCGGCCTTCGACCTCCTCGATGATGTCGCCCTCTTCAATGCCGGCCTCGGCCGCCGGGGAATCTGGGGCGACCCCAACCACCAGACCGCCGACGCTGAAGCCGGGCATCTGAGAGAAGGAGAGTCCCTCGATCTCCTCCTCGTTGACGATCGCGTCATTGACCTCTGGATCGGGGGTGGCATGGGTGACATGGACACCGAGGAGCCCATGGGAGGCCTCACCGTTCTCGATGAGGTCCTCGGCGATCCGCTGCGCATAGTCAATGGGAATGGCGAAGCCCACACCGATACTGCCAGCACCCTCGGAGCCCATGGGACCGCCGCCACCGGCCGTTGCGATGGCGACATTGACCCCGATGACATTGCCCTCGGAGTTCACCAGGGCGCCGCCGGAGTTGCCCTGGTTGATGGCGGCATCGGTCTGGATGACGTTGAGGTAGATCATCTGCCCCGGCGCTGTGGGGTCCTGACCCGGGAAGTGGAATTCATAGCCCTCCCCGTCCTCGGGCAGCCGCTCATCCTCTTCCTCGGTTCCCTCCTCGAGGCCTTCGAAGGTGTCGCCGTCGTGTTCGACCTCCTCGGGATCGGCCGCCGCGGAGGCCACCTGGATTGTCCGGTCCAGGGTGGAGACGATGCCGGTGGTCACTGTCCCATCGAGGCTCAGTGGAGCGCCGATGGCGATGGTCTGGTCCCCGACGTTGAGTTCGGAGGAGGTCCCCAGTTCTGCCGGTACGAGGTTCTCAGTCTCCTCCAGCTGGATCACCGCGAGGTCGCTGAGGGTGTCGGTGCCGACGACTTCGGCGGAGCTGACCCGGCCGTCGGAGAGCCGGACCTGGATCTCCGGTTCGGCCTCGGCGCCGCCGAGAGTCACCACATGGGTGTTGGTCAGCACATGGCCCTCGTCGTCGAGGATGATCCCGGATCCGGATCCGGCACCTTCCTGACCTGCCACAGCGAGGGTCACCACTGAGGGGGCGGCTTTATCGGCTGCCGCGGAGACGGCGGTGACGTCGTCGGTGTTGTTGATCTCGATGCCCTGGTGGCCCACCGACCCGCCCTGGTCGGTGTCCTGGTCGCCGAGCAGATGCTGACCACCCAGGGCCGCGCCACCACCGATGAGTCCGGCGATCAGCACTGCGGCGGTGACCCCGCCGATACCCACGCCGCGGCGTTCCTTCTCCGGGACTGGCTGGTGTTCGGCATATGCGCTCTCGGGCCGGGCCGGGGCCGGTTGCAGTTCCCAGGGCAGTTCCGAATCCTGTTCCGGCCGCTGCGGGTCCTGCTGACCCGGCTGCACGGAGCTCGGCTGCACAGGTCCGGCACCGAATGTTTCGGTATGTGTCTGAGTGCCCTCTGGTTCGGGGCGGGAGGCTCCGGCAGCGGCGGGGCCGAATGATTCGCGGCCGCGCTCAATCCCAGGTGTCTCAGCGCCGAATCCCTCAGTGCCTGATGCCTCTGGACCGGATCCCTCTGGGCCGACTGACTCAGCGCCCGGTGTTTCAGTGTTGGAGGGCTCCCGAGGCGGTGTCGGCACACCCGGGACACCGTAATGGCTCTGGCCCGGCTGGGCGCTCTGGGCATCATGGGGTGTCTGGCCATCCGGCCCCGGAATATGAGCTGTGGGGCCGGGAGCTATCGGACGATCCTCAGCCCAGGCGCCCCAGCCTGGGGTCGGCGTACCCGGCTCAGGCTGCCGGGCTTCGTTTCCGGAATTCTCCGCTGCAGAGGTGTTCGTCTCCGGTCTCTGCTTCTCAGGCTCCGAAGGTGTGTATCCGCCGTCGTGGCCATCATGGTGTGACATGGGGGCTAACCATACTCCCTTTGACTTGGGGGCCTCTTATAGACTCCTAGACATGGTGCCAGAGACGCTGTTCATTATCCCAGTGACGGTAGGTGCCGTCATCGTCGGCCCTATGATCATCGGTGCAGCCATCTTGGCACTGATCGGCTTAGGGGCAGTCTATCTCTCGGGCGGGTCCAAGAAGCCTAAGCGGATCACCCCCGGAGCCGGTCCCGGCGGTCAGATCAGCGCTGGCAAACGCGACCCCTTGGATGACAAATCCACTGAGGAGCTGCGCTATGAGGCTGGCGAGATGCTGGTGGCCGCCGATAACGCCGTTCAGGCCAGTGAGCAGGAGCTGCTCTTCGCCTCGGCCTCCTATGGTGATCAGAAGGTGGCCACCTTCCAACAGGATCTGAACTCGGCCAAGGAGCATCTGCGGGAGTCCTTCCGGATGCAGCAGCAGGTCGACACCGGTCAGGATGCTGATGAGTCCCGCGCCCGGGACCTCTATAAGCAGATCATCCGTCAGTGCGAGAAGGTCAATGAGACCCTGCAGTCGCATAAGGAGCAGTTCGACGGTCTGCGCGATCTCGAACGCGACCCCCGTCCAGCCCTCCAGGAGTTGGCCGGGCAGCTCTCGGATCTCACCTCCCGCCGGCAGCGTGCAGAGACTGCGCTGACCAGCCTGGCCGAGAGATACGACGACGACGCCCTCCAGCAGTATCGGGACAATCTCACCCAATCCGCCCAGACCCTGCAGGCTGCCGAGGATTCCCGCAGCCAGGCGGAGACTGCGGTGGAGTCCGGGCAGAGCGCCGATGCGGTATTGGCCCTGCACTCCGGTGAGCAGGCTGCCGCTGACACCAAGGCGCTGGTGGAGTCCATGGAGGAGACCTCCGAGCGGCTGGAGAGCGCGCGGAAGAATCTCGATATCGGCATTGCCCAGACTGAGCAGGATCTCGCCCAGGCCAAGGCCACCCATGCCGCCGGTCAGGCTCCGGAGCTGGCCGGACCGATCGCTGCGGCGGAGACCGCGGTCCGCCGGGCCAAGGAGGCTCTGGCCTCCGCTGGCCGGATCGACCCCCTGGAGCTGCTGCAGTCCCTGGAGCTGGCCCACCGGGAGCTGGACACCCCACTCAACAGTGTCCGCGATCGGCAGGCCCGTGACCGCCGGGCCCGGGAGATGCTGAACCACGAACTGCTCACCGCCCGTAATCAGGTCCAGTCATCCCTGGACTTCCTGCGCTCCCGGCGCTACGGCATCTCCTCCACCGCACGGACCCGCATGGCTGAGGCTGAGCGCTGCCTCACCGAGGCCCAGACCATCGGTGACTCCCAGCCCTCCAAGGCCGTGGATCTGGCCCAGCAGGCCAAGACCTTGGCCATCCAGGCCGCCCAGATCGCCGAACGTGAGGCCGCCACCGCGAACATGCAGAGCATGGGCGGCGGATTCGGCAGTGGAGGCTACGGCACCGGTGGTGGTTTCGGCGGATTCGGCTACGGCTACCATCGCCGCAGCTATGGTGGCTTCGGATCCGGGGGCTTCCGTCCGCGTCGACGCAGGGGCTTCTTCTGAGGTTCACCTGGTGTTTAAGAAAATCCACCCAGGGGCTGATGTGATGTCGGCACCAAGAGTTAGTATCGGGAGGGTGATCGTTCGAACAGGTTCGACGCCCCTCAAGGAAAGGTGATCACCGTGACTAAGCAGTCCATTTTCGGCCGGATGTCCCAGCTGATCCGCGCCAATGTCAACGCGATGCTGGACCGCGCCGAGGATCCGGAGAAGATGCTGGATCAGATGGTGCGTGACTTCACGAATAACATTCGTGAGGCTGAGGAGGCCGTCGCCCAGACCATCGGCAACTTGCGGATGATGGAGGACGATTACAAGGAAGACCTCGAGACTGCACGCTCCTGGGGCCAGAAGGCACTGGCTGCCTCTCGGAAGTCCGATGAGTTCCGCTCCGAGGGCAATGAGGAGAACGCCGCGAAGTTCGACAACCTCGCCAAGGTTGCCATCCAGCGCCAGCTGGACAGCGAGAACTCCGCGAAGAGCGCTGAGCCCACTATCCAGTCCCAGCGCGAGATCGTCGAGCGGCTGCGCACCGGCCTGGAGCAGATGAAGACCAAGCGCCAGCAGCTGATCTCCAAGCGTGATGAGCTGGTTGCCCGTTCCAAGGCTGCACACGCCCAGTCCCAGGTCCACGACGCCGTCAAGGCCATCGATGTCATGGACCCCACCTCCGAGGTCGGCCGGTTCGAGGAGAAGATCCGCCGCGAGGAGGCCCGGGTCCGTGGTCAGAACGAGCTGGCCGCGTCCAGCCTGGACTCCCAGTTCGAGCAGCTGGAGGACCTCGGTGAGCAGGCTGAGATCGAGGCCCGCCTGGCGGCTCTGAAGTCCGGCGGTTCCTCCCCCGCAGAGATCGGCACCGGCAGCGATTCCGGAACCGGTATCACCGAGGCTGACTTCGCCGATCTGGAGACTGAGACCGATAAGGCCTGATCCAGAATAATTAACAGAATAATCTGAGATAATGGGGAGCTGACACAATCAGCTCCCCATTTCTCGTGCCAAGGAGACGCATGACCATCACGTCGAACGACAACGGAACTCCGGCCACCGGCGCCACCACTGTCAATACCGGTCTGGCTCAGATGCTCAAGGGCGGTGTGATCATGGATGTGGTCACCCCTGAGCAGGCAAAGATCGCCGAGGAGGCCGGCGCCGTCGCTGTCATGGCTCTGGAGCGCGTCCCCGCAGATATCCGCGCCACCGGCGGTGTGGCCCGGATGTCCGATCCCGATCTGATCAGCGGTATCATCGATGCCGTCTCCATCCCGGTTATGGCCAAGGCCCGCATCGGCCACTTCGTGGAGGCCCAGGTCCTGGAGCACCTCAAGGTGGACTACATCGATGAGTCCGAGGTGCTCTCCCCCGCCGACTACATCCACCACATCGATAAGTCCAAGTTCAAGGTGCCCTTCGTCTGCGGGGCCACCAACCTCGGCGAGGCCCTGCGCCGGATCACCGAAGGTGCTTCGATGATCCGCTCCAAGGGCGAGGCTGGCACCGGTGACGTTTCCGAGGCGATGAAGCATATCCGCACTATCAACGCCGAGATCGCCCAGCTGACCTCCCTGGCCGAGGACGAGCTGTACGTGGCCGCCAAAGAGCTGCAGGCCCCCTATGACCTCGTGAAGCAGGTGGCCAAGGACGGCCGTCTGCCCGTGGTGCTCTTCGTCGCCGGCGGTGTGGCAACCCCTGCCGATGCTGCGATGATGATGCAGATGGGCGCTGACGGTGTCTTCGTCGGCTCCGGAATCTTCAAGTCCGGCAACCCCGAGGCCCGTGCGGCCGCCATCGTGAAGGCCACCACTTACTACGACGACCCCGCAGTCATCACCGATGTCTCCAAGGGTCTGGGCGAGGCCATGGTCGGCCTCAACGTTGCCGATGTTCCTGCTCCCCACCGGCTTGCCGAGCGCGGCTGGTGATGACCGCTCCACGTATCGGAGTTCTGTCCCTGCAGGGCGCAGTCGCCGAGCATGAGCGCGCTCTGCGCTCTGCCGGGGCAGAGGTCACCAAAGTACGCCGACCGGCTGAGCTGGAGGGCCTGCACGGTCTGGTAGTCCCCGGTGGAGAATCCACCACGATGGCCCGCCTGGCCTCACCGGTGAATCTCATGCCGGCCATCCGCGAGCGTCACCAGGAGGGTATGGCGCTGTTCGGCACCTGTGCGGGAATGATCCTGATGGCCAATGAGATCACCGATGCCGAGGCTCTGGAGGGCTTCGACCGAATCACCGGGCTCGACGTCGTCGTACGCCGCAATGGCTACGGCAGCCAGCTGGACTCCTTTGAGGACAACCTCGAGGTCACCGGACTGGAGACTCCCCTGCCGGCAGTCTTCATCCGCGCCCCCATCGTCGAGGATGTCCGCGCCGGAGTCGACGTCCTGGCCGAGGCCCAGGGACGACCGGTGGCTGTGCGGCAGGAAGGAATGCTGGCTGCCAGCTTCCACCCCGAACTCACCCCGGACCACCGACTGCACCGGTACTTCGTGGACTCCGTCGTCGGCTCCTGAAACACTCGTCTCTGAATAAGAACCGATCCTGACCGCTTCCAGCCCTTGACTTATTGAGGAGCATCTCAGTGCCAGTGGAAACCTCGTCTTCAGCCCGTGCCCGGATCTTCGCCGTCGGCGGCATCGCGCTGCTCGGCCTGCTGACCGCTTGTGGCGACAATGACGACGCCGATGCGAACGGTGACTCCGCAGCAGAAGAGGAGCGGGCACCGTGGGAGGGGCCCGAGGACTCCGATGCTGAAGGCGAGGCGAGCGACGGAGATTCCGCAGATGCGGCTCAACCCGCGGCAGCCAATGAGGCCGGCGGCTTCGTCCTGACCTCCGCCACTGAGATCGACTCCGATGGGGAAGGCGCCGATGGTGCCCCGCATGTGCTGATCTACAGCGATCCGGGCTGCCCCGCCTGCGCCCAGTTCGAGGATCTCTACAGCAGCTCCCTGGAGGAGCGGGTGGACAATGGAGACATCACCCTGGAATACCGCAGTGTGGTCTTCGTCGACCCCGAATACTCCGCTGATGCTTCCGGTGCATTCGCCTGTATGGCCGAGGAGTCTCCCGAGAAATACCTCGCCTATGTCGGCGAGGTGACCTCCCAGGCTGCTGATCAGTCAAACCGCGAGATCGAAGATCTGGTCTCCGAGGCTGAGGCTCTGGGTGCCGATATCGGTGAGTGTGTTGAGTCCGGCACCTACAGGGATTTCGCGGAGGCGACCACTGACATCGCCACCGATGAGGACGGGATCCGGGGAACTCCAACCGTACTTATCGACGGTGAGCAGCTCTCGGATCTCATGGCGCTGGAGCAGGCTATCGAGGATGCCTCCAACTGAGTGGGGCCTTCTGCGGGGACGTCACAATGGAGTCACCGTGGAGCTGGCGTCCAGAAAACTTGCCTAGCGTCATCTGTTAGCGCGGCATGAACGGTGTCGTACGAAACGCACGGAAGGAAATGTGATGATGAACACCACCTTGAAGAACCGAAGCAAAGCTCTCGGCGGCACCGCAGCAGTCCTGGGACTGCTGACTGTCACTGCCTGCGGCGGCGGAAGCTCCGTTGAGGCCTACTGCGATGTCTGGGAAGACGGCCAGGAGCAGTTCGAGCAGTTCGAGTCCGCCGATATGGAGAACTTCGACGAAGTCCTCACCGATGTCGAGTCCATGCTCGATGACGCTGTCGATGCTGCCCCCGATGACATCGAGTCCCAGACTGCGAACATGCGGGACGCCATCTCGGCCATCAACGACTTGGACATCGACTTCAGCGATCCCGAGGCCATGATGGACCCCGAGGCCATGGAAGAGCTCGAGCAGCTTGAGCAGGAGTTCGAGACCATCGAGTCCGACTCTGCGGCTGTTGAGGAGTACGTCGAGGAGAACTGCGAGAACGTCGACCTCAGCTGAGGACTAGTTCTCAGTCTAGGGATTGGATGAGCTGCCAGCCCAGCTCTGTGTTCTGGTAGGCGTAGTTGGTCAATATCACCACGCCGAGATCCTCCTCGGGATCGATGAAGACGATACTGGCGTATCCGTTGGAGATCCCGTTGTGCCAGAGGTAGTCGCCGTCGGCAGCCCATCCGAGTCCCATCCGGGGTTCCACATCTGTGGGCTCCAAGGCAGTCATCCCTGGGGCCTCGCCCCGGTGGATGGCCTGCATCAGCTGCACCCAGTCCTCTGTGCTGGAGCGCAGCGAGGATGAGGGGCTAAAGGCCTCAGAGGCGAAGCTCTCCACCTCTCCCCCATTCGAATAGCCTTCGATCAGCAGCTCATCGGAGTCATGGCCCCGGTGGTCGGAGGCGAAAGTCTCTTCCATCCCCACTGGTTCAGTGAGCCGCTCGGCAAGCAGATCTTCATAGCTCATCCCAGCCTGGGCTGCTAGGGCATGCCCCAGCAGGGAGGTCCCCATATTCGAGTATTCATAGCTTCCCGGGGAGCCCAGCGACTGCTGGGTTGCCAGGTCGATGAGCCCATCGGCAGTGATCGGATACGGGTTCCGCCCCTGTGCCCGCCAGCCGTCTGATTCTTCGTCATAGTCCTCTGCTGTAGGCACTAGGGGCAGTCCCGAGGTGTGGGTGGCCAGTTCCAGCAGAGTCACCCCACCGACTTCAGTCTCAGCCAGCTCAGGCAGCAGCTGACCGAGCTCGTCTTGGAGGTCTACTTCTCCCCGGTCTTCGGCATCAGCCAGAAGCATCCCGGTCAGCGGCTTGGACATTGAGGCGATCTCGAAGACAGTGTCCATATCTGCCCCATCGGTTGAAGCTGTGATCACTTCTTCCCCGTCGACGACGGCCACTACTGCTTCCTCGGGAAAGGCTTGGTCATTGTCCTCGATGAACCCAGCCAGTTCCTCCTCAGTCACCGGGGTCTCCACCACCGATTCTCCCCCACATGCGGTCAGGGTCAGGAGACCGACTGTAAAAGTGGCCCAAATCCCTCGACCTGCGGCGGCCCGGCGCGATGTCTGCAATGTCTCCCGCAATATCTCCATGCCCTCTACGAATGCTCGGTAAGCTTCAAGTGTAGTTTTTGGATGTGGAGGCTCCTCAGGAGGAGGATTCCGCCGAGGAGGCGCCGGAGCGTTCTGTGGATGCCTATTGCGAGATCTGGCGGAACGGCGAGGAAGCCTTTTCGGATGCCAACTCAGCAGAGCTCGAGGACTACGCTGAGGCCCTGGAGAATCTTGAGACTGTGCTCCACGAGGCCACGCAGGCTGCTCCGAATGAGATCGTCTCCGAGACTGCGAATATGCGCAATGCCATCACCTCCATCAGGAACCTCAATATCGACTTCACTGATCCCGATCTCGAGGATGATCCCCAGCTCCAGGATGAGATGCAGCAGTTGGAGCAGGAGTTCGACGATCTGGATGAGGACTCTGACGCGGTCGGTGAGTTCGTCGATGAAAACTGCGAGAACGTGGATCTGTGAGGAGACTCCAATGAATTTCACCTCTGAACTGAACAAGCCTCTGTGGGGTTCCCTCGCTGCGCTTTCCCTAGTGGATCTGACAGCCTGCGGTGGCGAGGATGAGTCTGAGGGCGACTCCGGCACTGCAGGCGGACCCTTCGCGGACGGCTCCGCTGATACCGGCAATGACGCAGATGAGGCTCCGGAGCGTTCTGTCCAGACCTATTGCAAGGTGTGGTCAGATTTCGAATCCTGGGCTGACGGGGTCGATGACAGTGATATGTCCCAGCTGGGCGTACTCGTCGAGGAGCTAGTCGATTCGCTGAACCGCAGTGCTGAGGTCGCACCCGAGGAGATCCAGGAGGAGTCTGAACGGGCGGCAGATGCCTATTCTCGTGTCATCGCCGAAATCGACACCGATGATCCCGATACCTTCATGACCCCAGAGTTCCAGGACACGATCGATGAGATCGAAGCCGACTTCGAGGATCTCGACGGCGATTTCGAAACTATCGAGTCCTATATTCAGCAGGAATGCGGGTTAGACCCCAATGAGCTCTGAGGACGCCTGAGAGCTTACTCCTCTGTGATCTCCTCTTGGGTCTCGGCCCAAGAGAGAAGTCCGTTGTGAAGGGCGTCGGCATAGCGCTGGCGCCCTTCTTCCGTTTCCATGACCGCGCTTTCCTCCGCATGGCGCATTTCGCCCAGCTCCATCATCACTGCCGGAACCTCAGCCCAGTTCAGGCCAGCGATATCACTGCGCTGGGAGATCCCTCCGGGGATGAGGTTGGATTCATCGAAGCCTTCCTGCGCCAGCCCCTCATTGAGGTGCTCGGCGACTTCAAGGGAGGGCTCTCCCTGCGCCGCGTTCAGCGGTGGGTCGGAGACAATGGCGAAATAACCGGAGTAGCTGGGATCGCTGCCATTGGCGTGGATGGAGACATACACATCGGCTCCCACCTCCTGGGGGAACTGGCCCCGTTCATCCACGCAGGGACCAAAGGCTTCGTCATTCTCCCGAGTGAGACGGACCTCGGCCCCGTCCTCCTCCAACAGCTCGGTGAGCCGTTGGCTGACGTCCCAGTTGAAGGCGTGTTCGGTGTAACCGCTATTGGTCGAGGCACCTACCGCCTGGCAGTCCTTCCACCCGCCGCGGCCGTCGTCGACTTGAGTCTGGGCTTTTTGGGGGTCAGCAGCAATACCACCGGCATGTCCTGGGTCGAGGGCGATATGAACCCCATCCAAGGGGCCTGCTTCGGGCTCCTGTGCAGACTCGTCACCCTCCACACCTGCATCCGCACCCTCGGGAACTGACGTTTCAACAGCCTCGGGACTGTCTTCCTGCTCGCCCTCAGGGGCGGCAAACATATTCGCACAGCCCAATACCCCGAGGAGCATCACTGGGGGCAGGAGCAGACGTGTTGACGTCGTCATCATCTGATGCGCTCCCCCCGCTGCCGCCATAACTCAAGCCTAGTCAGATGAGGCCACGAATCGGGCTCCCCCACGCCCCTTAGCCGACTTGATCGATCAGTTTCTCGGCGGCGGCCTTTGCAGTGGCCACTGCCTGCGGAAAATCTCCTACGGAGTAGAGCACGGCAGCCCCCTCGTGGAGAGCCAGCAACTGTTCGGCAAGCGCTTCGACCGAATCACCGTGGGATTCTGCCAAGAGGTCCTGGAACCCGAGGACGCAGCCGACGGTGACTTCACCGTGGTCGTCATCGGGCCCGATGGTGAGGAGACCAGCACCGGGCTGACTGTCGTCACACCTCCCGAGGATGACGATGACGATGAGGAGCCCTGGCCGACTCCCACGGACGAGGAGCCTTCACCGACGCCGACCGATGAGGAGCCCTCGCCTACCCCGACGGATGAGGAGCCAACCCCGACTCCGACCGAGGATGAGGATCCCTCACCCTCGCCCACGGATGACGGAACTCCCTCTCCCACGGACGAGCCCACCGATGATCCGGCTGACGACTACAAGGATCCCGGCAGTGGACTTGCCACTACCGGTACAACGGCAGGTCTCATCGGCCTGGTCGCCCTGGGACTCATCGGAGCAGGTCTCATCCTGATCCGCCGCAGGAGCGCACTGGAGTAAACTCCGCCGGCGCCTAATAGTTGACCCCCCGTCCAGCTGGGCGGGGGGTCAACTATGTTCTGGGTAGCCTCTGAGGCGCTACTTACTCGTCCGGCTAGCTCGGTTTCGCATCACCAGTGCGACGATGGCACCGCCGATCACTAGACCGACGAAACCGGCCACAGCCGAGGCGACACCTTCACCAGTGCCGTTGGACCCGGTGGCTCCTGCCTGGTCAGCGCTGTCGCCCAGAGCATCGGGGTGACCAGAGATTCGGGCCGCAGAGTAGTCCGGCACATCATCCGGGCTGCCGTAGTCACCTGCACGCTCCAGAGTGTTGCCATCTGCCCAGCCGCCACCGACATCGCAGTGGATCCGGTCCCGGGCGCTCTCCTCGCTGCGCAGCTCCATGGACTGAGAACGCTCCGAGGCTGTCTCTCCATCCTCAACATCGACCTCAGGCTGGTGGATTCCACCATCGGCACGGGAGGCTGCGAGCACATCGTCCAGGAGGTGGTTGCCCAGAGCCAGTCCATGCAGGGCCCGCTCATAGGAGTAGTCGGTCAGCACCTCTGAGGCGTCGTCGCTCTCTACTGCCTCAGCCAGCACCTCATCCCATTCCTCCCGGGACTGCGCGTCGAAGCCTTCCAGGGCGGTGGTCACCTCACCGAGGTGCTCATCCGGACTGGCGCAGGCGGCGTACATCAGACGCTTGTACGTCTGTGTGGCGTACTCCGTGGCCTCCTGCTCGGCGAACTCCGGATCGAGGTAGGTCGATGCAGAATCCGAGGTGAGGTAGCGGTGCTGGGTGTACTCAACCGGCAGTTCCTCAGTACCGATGGCGATCGGGATATACGGTGCGGTGGCCGCAGCAGTCGGTGCCAGCCACAGGGTCGCCAGATCCGGATCCTCAAGATCGTCCCGGAGCTCGGCAACCTGTCCATAACCAGCCCGGTCATCGGACCAACGGGGGTCCCGCACCAGGCGCAGCATGTCATCGAGGCTGAAGTCCTCGAACTGCGCGATCTCCTCTTCCAAGGAGATGGGATTGCGGTAGGGGGCAGGATCCTCGGGGTCCACAGTCTCGTTGACCTCGAACTCCTCAGCGGGGAACGGCTGCCCGTAGACATCCTGGAGGTTGAAGGTCTCATCCTCCTCGGGGTCGTACCAGCCCTGCTCCTCGGCAAAGTCCACGAGGTTCTCCGAGCCCATGAAGTCGGGATGGTCCTCCTCGACGGCTTCCACCGGGAAGTCCTGGATATAACCGGGGTAGGAAACCCGGATATCGTCAGGTCCCAGGCGCTCAGCCGCCCAGAGCCCCTCGCCTCCGGAGAACTGCACCAGCACCCAGCCTTCATTCTCATCGGCGAACATATGCGAGTTTCCGCCATAGGTGGTGTAACCATGCTCATCGATCAGTTCACCGATGATCTCCACAGCCTCACGGGAGGTGGTGGCCCGCTCCATGGCGATCCGGGAGAGATCTGAATACTGCGGGCCGGTCTGGTCCTCCGGGGTCATCTCCCAGAGTTCCTCACGGGAGTTGGACCAGACATCGCGGCCGGCCACATTATGTTCGTTCAGCCCGCCGTTCATCAGCGGCGCGGGGAATCCTGCGAACTCAGAGTAGTTCGAGGTGATGTACCGGTGGGTCTGCTCTGCCTGCGGGATCTCAGTGAGCTCACCGGGCATATCCGCATCCTCAGTGGCACCCACGGTGATGGTGGAGCCTTCGGGATGATCCTGTGCGGGCACAATCTCCACCCAGTGGCTGGATGGTTCGTGGCCGAACCCGCCGAGAAGGGTATGCCCATCGGCGGTGTGTTCCTTACCTACGTAGAAGGCGATCGACTTATCCGGATCATTCAGTGCCGGAGCGGGAACCTCCTGGTCCCCCGGCTCCCCCTCGGCGTTCTGGGTCTCCGCCGATGAGGCAGGAACCGCCAGAGTCAGGGCAAGTGTGGCTGCACCTGCAATGGCTCCTGTCCGGATATAGCGTCTCTTCCAGTTCAGTACCGTCACGTATCTCCTTGTGATGTTGTTATCTCTCTGAACCCAAAATCACGACGACGACGCCCACCCATCAAGAGGAAGGCTCCATCGCGGGTTATAGGCCAAAAACGTGTTGCTGAGTAGCCCTGCTTCCCAACACTGGAGCGGCAGGATCACCATCGGCATACTCTCCAGGCGTATATCCCTGAAGGATGCTTGCATCTTCGGGGGAATGTGATCTCTGCGGTGGCCGGCTCAAGAAGTTCGGCAGAACCGCCGCTGGCACCCAACGATTACGGTGCACCGACTGCGGGGCCACCAGCTCGATCAAGCGCCGCCGGGGGGATGTAGCCCGCCGCCATGAACTCGAAGCGTTCCTAACTTGGCTCACCGGTAAGCACACCCAGGAAGAAGCTGCGAAGAAGGCAGGAATCAGCGGCCGGTCCTTCCGGCGCAGGACCGCCTGGTGCTGGAATATCCGGCCTCGGATCCCGGTCACCGGAGAGATCTATGACCAGATCCAACTGGACGGGATCTATATCGGCTCCTGGTGCTGCCTGATCGCGATCAGCCCCACCGGGGTCATCGGCTACCAGTGGTGCGATACAGAAAAGCGCGCCGCGTGGGAGGAGCTGCTGAAGCGGTTCCCCGCCCCTGCGGTGGTGATCAACGACGGCGGCGCCGGCCTCCTCTCAGCCCGTAAGTACCTCTGGCCCAAGACCCGGGTCCAGCGGTGTCTGGTCCATCTCCAACGCACCGTGCGCAGGCACATCACCACCCGGCCCCGCACCATCCCCGGCAAGGAGCTGCGGCAGCTGTCCTTAGCACTGACCAAGATCAACACCACCGAACAAGCCGCCAGCTGGTTGGCCGCATTAGCGGACTTCCACCAGCGCCACCGTGGATTCATCTTCGCCAGAACCCGGCGGGATGACCACGCCGGGCCGGTGCCGGGGTGGGTGCGCCCAGGCCAGAAATCCTGGTTCACCCATGACCGGCTGCGGAAGGCCTACGTGCTGCTGGAACGGTGTGCCAAGCACGGTGAGCTGTTCACGTATCTGGATGGAGATCTGGACTTCGAAATCGCTTCAACGACGAATCAGATTGAAGGCGGGATCAACGCTCAGATCCGGTTGCTGCTGCGCCATCACCGCGGCCTGCCGGAAGAGCATATGCGCCGGGCGGTGGAATGGTTCCTATACTTACGAAGCGAGGACCCTCAGGCTCCTCACCAACTCATCGAAGAACACCACTACCAACCCAAGCCGAAGCCCCAAGTACTCAGAGAAGAGCCTCTCGGGCCCCAGCTCGATGGGCACGCAGCTACTGCCGAGGAAGGTCTCTGGGGCAGGAGTGGATGGGGAGGACGTAGCCATTGAAATCGGGTGAACACGCCCGGGCCAGCAACACGTTTATGTCCTATAACCCCCTGCTGACTGCAATAAGAACGGACAGCCGCCACCCCGGGTTATAGGCAAAAATGTGTGTACAGGATGGCCCCGGATCGTTGATCTGACGCCGATGTAGGGG
>NZ_JABAHY010000017.1 GCF_012641515.1 Nesterenkonia sedimenti
CGTTCGACTTGCATGTGTTAAGCACGCCGCCAGCGTTCATCCTGAGCCAGGATCAAACTCTCCATTGAATGAATAGTTGATCTGGCATTCCACAGTTACGTACACGGGGGTGCACGCCTGTGGTTTACCAAAATAATTGCGTCTATAAAAGACAAATATTTGGTATCAACAAACTTGGCACACTATTGAGTTCTCAAGCTACGACTGCATCCGACACCATCAGAGGTTTCCTTCTGAATCGCTCCGGAGCAACTTTNGGTTTCCTTCTGAATCGCTCCGGAGCAACTTTTCTATCTTACTACTTCCAATCTGGAGTGTCAACTCCGCTGATCTCGAGAAGTTCGATAATCAAGGTTTGGACCTATTGGTCCGAGTCCGCATCCGGCCTGGAAGATCTCCAGCGCTCTTCAGCGGCGAGATGTAACTCTAGCACGCCTTTTCCGCGAATGTAAACTCCGCGTGAACTGGCTAGCTGTCGGCCTGCAATAGCAGGGAAGGACGGAAGACCCACTGGCCCTCCCAGCGGGAGAAAAGCTCCAGTGCCTGGGTCAGCATCGCCGCCCGGAAGAAGACCGAATCCAGTCCCTTGGTGTCGGCGTCGGAAGTTCGGTAACCCTCGATGAAGGCAGAGCTGATCTCCTCATACCACTGACCGAAATTCACTGGGTCCTTGGAGTCAGTCTCGGCGTCGGTGATCTCTGGGGTCTCGCTGGCAATTTCCATCACCAGATTCGCCAGCGACATCAAAGCCGCCACCACATCATTGAGACCCAAAGAGTGTTCGAACAGAGCCGGGGGTTCAGCAATGACCCACCGCTCCTGCTCGAGCTTATGGAAGGCTGCCGCATTCATCTGCCCATGGATGCTCTGCAGCGGCAACGGCTCATCGGCCTCCCGCAGCTGCATGACCATCAGGTCAATGACCTCATTGAGATCGGCGGCCTCATCCTCGTCGAATTCAGTGCGGACCTTCTCCCACTGAGTAGTCAGTGCCTGCTGGGCATAGCGGGACATGTCTTTGACTTGCTCAGTGTTCTGCGGGTAGGCACCGAAGGATCCGGCAAGATCGGCATGGAAGTTCCCCAGGGTCAGACCCAGGAAACGGGCACTGTTCTTAAACCGCTTCCCCGACTGCAGTGCAGCACGGGCCAGATCCAGAGCATTGGGTGCTTCGGCACCAGCTTCGCGGATGATCGCCAGATCCCCGGATTCCCACTCCACCGATTCCCAGCTGGGATCGCTGCGGTCCTCCCAGGCACCGGTGACCACACCCAGGACCCGGGGGATCGCAGTGCTGTAGGCACGGGTGAGAGTCACCGCAGTATCGGTGACTGTTGTGCGTTCAGCCTGGGGCCGGCGCGGGAAATCGATGATGACCTTCTTGGCCCAATCCTCCTCGCCGGCACCGGCAGGCTGAATCAATGTCCGGGTGACGTTCTCGGTCATCGGCGGCACACTCTGGCGTTGCAGCTCAATGCTGAAGGCCTCCCAGTCACCGAAACCAGCAAGGGCCTCACCGCGGGAGCGACCATTGCGGCTGCCCTGGCCGCGGCGGGCCATCTCCAAGACTGCTGCCAAGAACGCTCGGTCGCGGGCGCCGTCGTAGACCCAGAGGTCCTCACCCTCAGCGGTGGTGACCTTTCCGATAAAAGCCGATTTCCCCGCCAGGGCGGAGGGTCGGCTGCGCAGCACCACAGGCACAGAGATCCGGGCCGGGACACCATTGGCGTCCTCCGTGCCGCTGACCTCGAAGATATGCAGCTCCAGGAACAGCCGGGTATCGGCATCCCCTGCCGGGGTGGGCAGACGCAGTCCCCCGGTGCGGGTCAGGCTACGGCGTCCCCGGCCGGTCGGAAACCAGGGCTGGTTCCCCAGCCAGTTGCCGAGGATCTCGAAAAAACCCGACTGGGCCTCCCCGCGGATTCGCTCGGGGGCACTGTCGGCTGCTGTGGTGTGCTCGCTCATGTTTCACGCCCTTCTCTGCTGCGCAGGGTGGCGATTTCATACAGGCTGATCCCTACAGCCATTGAAGCATTCAGCGATTCAGTTGTGGCGGCAATCGGCACCGAGACGATGGCATCGCAGGTCTCGGCCACCAGGCGGGAGAGACCCTTGCCCTCGGATCCGACCACCACGACCAGTGGCTCATTGGCCAGATGCAGTCCCGGCAGGTTGGTGTCGCCGTCGCCGGCGAGCCCGATGACGAAATAGCCGGCAGCCTTGGCATGCTTCAACGCCTGGGTGAGGTTCTTGGCCTTGGCCACGGGAATGCGGGCTGCCGCCCCGGCGGAGGTCTTCCATGTGGTGGCGGTAACCCCGGCGCTGCGGCGTTCGGGGATCAGCACACCATGGGCACCGAAGGCTGCCGAGGCGCGCAGGATCGCCCCCAGGTTCCGGGGGTCGGTGATGGAATCGCAGGCCACCAGCAGCGGCTGCTGGGCAATATGTCCCTTGGCTGCTGCCTCCGAGATCTCATCGACCAGTTCGGCGGCCTCGGCGTAGTCATAGGGCTGCAGTTCCAGGGCGATACCCTGGTGTACGGCGTCGCCGGTGACCGTATCCAGCTGGCGGCGGGTGGTCTCGCGGACCCTGATGCCCTGTTCGGCACAGTGCTGCAGGGATTCGCGGACCCGGCCATCGGAATCGATATCCCGGGCGATCAGCAGCTCATTGGCCGGAACCCGCTCGGCCAGCGCCTCAACCACGGCGTTGCGGCCGGCGACCACATTATCGGCGCCATAACCCGACCCGCGGGTAGACGGCCGGCTGTTCTGGCGTTTGGCCGCTGAACGCTCCGCCAGCTGCTTCTGCCGGTGGGCCTTGTGATAGACCCGGTCCTCCGCCTTGGGAGTGGGGCCCTTGCCCTGGAGTTTGCGTTTGCCCTGACCGCCGGTGCCCTTGGTGGGGCCCTTGCGGTCCTTGCGGACGGCCGCTGATTTCGGCCGGGAGTCTCTAGCCATCAGGCGTCTCCTTTCAGCGACCAGCTGGCACCCTGTGGGGTGTCCTCGATGACGACGCCGGCAGCATTGAGTTGGTCACGGATGGCATCTGCAGTGCCAAAGTCTTTGGCAGATTTGGCCTCGGCGCGCTTATCCAGCTGCGCCTGCACCAGGGTCTCCAGGGCGCTGGCCGCCGGGCCGGAGCTCAGATCCGGTTCGGGGACATCGAGCAGACCCAGGATGCTCATCATGGTTGCTGCCTCAAGACCGCGTTGTTCTGCGGCAGACTTATCCCCGGCGTCGATGGCGGTATTGCCGGCCCGGACGGTCTCATGCAGGACCGCGAGGGCAGCCGGAACGTTGAGGTCATCATCCATGGCAGCGCGGAAGCCTTCGGGGATGTGCTGCTGGGGCACTAAGGAGAAGGACTCCGGCAGTGCCCGGGAGATAAAGGACTCAATACGCTCGACGGCGGCCTCTGCCTCCTGCAGGGCACCGGGCTTATAGTCCAGCTGGGAGCGGTAATGAGCCTGACCCAGGAAGTACCGGACCGCCTTGGGCCGGGCCTGTTGAAGCATTTCCTCCGGGGAGATGGTGTTGCCGATGGACTTCGACATCTTCTCCCCCTCATAGGTGACCATGCCGTTGTGCAGCCAGAAATTGGCGAAGCCATCACCGGCTGCCGCCGACTGGGCCAGCTCATTCTCATGGTGGGGGAAACGCAGGTCGAGACCACCGCCGTGAATATCGAAGGTCTCGCCCAAGTATTTGGTGGACATCGCCGAGCACTCCAGATGCCAGCCGGGCCGCCCCCGCCCCCAGGGCGAATCCCATGAGGCAGTCTCGGGGTCGCCGTCCTTATGTCCCTTCCACAGGGCGAAGTCACGGGAATCGCGCTTACCGCGGGGGTCGGCGTCGGGGGCATCCTGCATGTCATCTACCGATTGGCGGGTCAGCTCCCCGTACTTCGGCCAGGAGCGTACGTCGAAGTACACGTCCCCGGAGTCATCGGCTGCACGGTATGCGTGGCCGGCCTCAATTAGCCGCTGGATCAGGGCGAACATCTCGGTAATATGCCCGGTGGCCCGGGGCTCGTACCGGGGCCGGCGCACACCGAGTGCGTCATAGGCCTCATGGAAGGCCTGCTCAAACCGGTAGGCCAGGGCGAACCATGGCTCCTCGGCCGGATAGTCGGCAGTCGGCTCGAAGCCCTCAGCGTAGGAGGCCTGGGACTTCTCCAGGATCTTGTCGTCAATATCGGTGACATTGCGGACGCTGAGCACGTCATGACCGGAGGCCTCCAGCCAGCGGATCAGGAGGTCGAAGGCCACCGCGGAGCGCACATGCCCCACATGGGGGCGGCCCTGGACCGTGGCGCCACAGTAGTAAAGGGACACCTGGCCGGGCTTGATGGGCTGGAAGTCGCGCAGCTGCGCGGTTTTGGTGTCGTAGAGTCGCAATGCCACGGGCGCCACTTTACCCGTGTTGCCGGGAATCACCCTGAAACTGGCAGCAGGACGGCCGTTGCGGTGGCCATAATCCCCTCGCGCCGGCCGGCGAACCCCAGCCCATCCGAAGTGGTTGCCCCCACTGAAACCGGTGCCCCGGCTGCCTCGCTGAGCACCTTCTGGGCTTCCTCGCGTCGGGGGGCGAATTTCGGCCGGGCTCCGATGAACTGCACTGAGATACTGCTGATGCTGAATCCGGCCTCACGAACAATCCGGGCCGCCTCCGCCAGTAAGACCGTGCCATGGGCGCCCTGCAGCTCGGGGCGGCTGGTGCCGATAGTGTCCGCACCGAAGTGCGTGCCCAGATCCCCCATCCCGGCCGCAGAGAACAGGGCGGCACAGGCGGCATGGGCCACCGCGTCACCATCGGAGTGACCGGCAAGGCCCTGCTGCCCGGGCCAGTGCAGGCCCGCCAGCCACAGTTCGATGGGCTCACCCTCGGGGGCAAAGGCGTGGATATCGTGACCGATTCCAACCCGTGGGGCTTCGATAGTGACCTCCGGTGTCTTCTGTGCCGCCCCGGCTGAATCCAGCAGCCCGCGGGCGGTGATGAGATCGGTCTCGGTGGTGATCTTCAGCGCATGGGGATGACCAGGAACGACGACGACGTCGACATCCAGGGCCTCGGCGATCATCGCCTCATCGGTCAGCCGGGCTGCGGCGTCATCGTCGATCTCTTTGATGTGCTCGAATGCCCGGTCTAAGAACGACCAGGTGAAACCTTGGGGGGTCTGGACCGCGCGGAGATCACTGCGCGGCAGGGTCTTAGCAACCCGCTCGACGACGACGTCGTCGTTCTTCTCTGTAATCTCCGCCGGAGTCTGGACCTCTTTGATGGTGTCGGCCACGGCCACTGCCGGTACTACTGCCTCGGCCCCGGCCTCTACGGCCTGGGCAACCCGTTGGTGGACCTCAGTGGGGGTCAGTGCTCGGGCGGCATCGTGAATCAACACTGCAGTGTGCTCTGGGGCCCAGCCGCGGGGTTGACCGTATTCGGCGATCATCCCCAGTCCGGCTTTCACTGAGGCCGGCCGGCTGCTGCCTCCGGTGGTCAGCACAACATCGGTGCCGGTGCGGGAGGCTAGCCCACTGCCCTGGGCGGAGAGCTGTTCGAAGAACTGGGGATCCGAGGGCAGCACCAGCACCACGAGGTCCAGGTTGAGTTCATCGGTGACCGCATCCAGGGAATGCTCCAGGATGCTGCGGTCAGTGATGGTCACTGCGGCTTTGGGGATTCCGTGACCAAGCCGGGTTCCGGAACCTGCCGCTACAACCACGAGCGCCCGGCGACTCTCCGCAGCTGCGGCGTCGTCCGGGCGTCGTGTCATAAACAAGATTCTATTGTGAAACTGGCGGGAGCCGCCGACTGCTTATGCAGCAGGTGCGGGCGCGTTCTCGGAGAGAACTTCGTCCAGCAGCTTCTCGGCGTCCTCTTCCTCCAGCTCCTTGGCCAGCCGGAGCTCGGAGACCAGGATGCGGCGGGCCTGGGAAAGCATCCGCTTCTCACCAGCGGACAGGCCGCGGTCATTCTCCCGGCGCCAGAGATCGCGAACGACCTCAGCAAGCTTATGGATGGAGCCGGATGCCAACTTCTCCACATTGGCCTTATACCGGCGGGACCAGTTAGTGGGCTCTTCAGTGTGCTCAGCCCGCAGCAGGCCGAAGACCTTCTCCAGACCCTCTTCGTCTACAACATCGCGAACACCGACCAGGTCAACATTCTCGGCCGGGACCTTGATTGTCAGGTCCCCTTCTGACACCCGCAGAGTGAGGTAGGTTTTCTCCTCACCCTTGAAGGTTCGCATCTCCACCTCTTCAATGGTGGCTGCACCGTGGTGCGGGTATACAACTGTCTCGCCGACTTCAAAATTCATGTAGTTATTCCCCTTTCCCACAGATCAGTTTATCACGGGAAGGCCGTTTACGGCGTGTCGGAGACCACCGCTGAGCGAACAGTACTAAGGTTCGCCGCTCAATATTTCTTCGACATCGTGTAGAAGTCGACGCGCATCGAGTAGTCTGGTAGCAAGACATCGCGCACCCAGTACCAAAGGAGTCCAGCGGTGAAGTTCAGCTTCCCCTCCGCACGCCGTTCAGCCACCGCAGCTGTGCTGGCTGTCGGCCTGGCAGCAACCGGCTGCTCGGCCATCAACTACCAGGCCACCACTCACGTCTACTCCGCCTCGGATGGCGTCATGTTCGACGTCGAGGACGTCATGCTGCGCCACATCCTGCTGGTCGGCGGCGAAGAGGGCGGCCCCGGCCGACTCATCGGACTGGTCAACTACACCGACACCACCGCTGATGACCCCATCGACGTCGACCTCACCGTCGCCGGCGAAACCTTCACCGTCACTGTGGAGCCCGGCCAGGCAGTGAACCTGCAAAACGACGAAGAGTTCATCGTCCCCGCCATGGAAGCCGGCCCCGGAGGCCTCCAGGAAGTCACCGTCAGCGTTGACGGCACCGAGGAGACCTTCCAGGCCACCATCGTCGACGGCGCCATCGCTGAGTACCGTGACCTGCTGCCCGATGGTTACGACGAGTCCATGTCAGAGCACCTCGAGCACGGCCCCGACACCTGGGGCAGCGGCGCAGCCCACTACGAAGAGGACGACGCCCACTGAGTTTGTCCCGCGGCCGGGCACATTCTCGGCCGCCCTGCGCCTGCGGTAGTGGTGACTCATTCACCCTCTGCTGCAATGGCATGCGCGCATAGTTCATGCGGCTTAGTTGGCGTGGGGGCGTCATCGTGCCTTTTTGATAGGGGGCTTTGATCCTGACGATCATGGGATAAGCTGAGGCGGACGTCACAATGCAGTGACGTCTTTCACCTTCACTACGGATCGTCGGGCACGTACCTGCCCGTGAAAGGGATACACCATGGCCTCAGTCACCTATGACTACGCGAGTCGCATCTACACCCCCGGGGCGCGACCGGCAATCAATCAACTCCAGCTGGAGATCGCGGACGGCGAGTTCCTGGTCCTCGTGGGCCCCTCCGGCTGCGGTAAATCCACCGCACTGCGCATGCTGGCCGGCCTCGAGGAGGTCAACGAGGGACGCATCCTCATCGGCGGCGAAGACGTCAGCCACGTCTCCCCCAAAGACCGCGATATCGCCATGGTCTTCCAGAACTACGCGCTCTACCCACATATGTCGGTGGCCGAGAACATGGGCTTCGCCCTGAAAATCGCCGGGGTCTCCAAAGAGGAGCGCATGGAGCGGGTCCGCGAGGCCGCCAAGATCCTCGACCTCGAGGCCTACCTCGACCGGAAGCCCAAGGCGCTCTCCGGTGGTCAGCGTCAGCGTGTGGCCATGGGCCGTGCGATCGTGCGTGAGCCCAAGGTCTTCCTGATGGATGAGCCGCTGTCCAACCTGGATGCCAAGCTGCGTGTGCAGACCCGTACTCAGATCGCTGCACTGACCCGCGAGCTGAAGACCACTACTGTCTACGTCACCCACGACCAGGTCGAGGCGATGACCATGGGCGATAGGGTCTGCGTCCTCAAGGACGGCGTGCTCCAGCAGGTCGATACCCCGCGTAACCTCTACGACACCCCCGCCAATGTCTTCGTGGCCGGATTCATCGGCTCCCCCGCCATGAGCCTGTTCAAGGTCCGCGTCCAGGACGGCGGACTGATCCTGGGCACCGAGACCCTCCAGGTCCCCGGTGTGGATCTCACTGGCAAGTCCGAGGTCATCCTCGGTGTCCGGCCCGAGGATATGTCCGTATCCTCCAGCGGTGCCGGGCTGCCGATGACCGTCGACGTCGTCGAGGAGCTCGGCGCTGACGCCTACATCTACGGCACCCCAGAGGGCATTCACACCTTCCAGCCGCTGATCGTGCGGGTGGAGGGACGCTGGCCTCCCCAGAAGGGTGAGACCGTCTACATTCACCCCTCCCCCGACTACGTCCACCTCTTCGATGTAGAGACCGGTCTGCGGATCAATGGCGAGATCCCGGAGGGAACCCCCGAGGCGCAGCTGGCCGATGTGGAGGCCCTGGCCGACGCCGAGGAATAAGCCAAGAATTCAGGACCGAAATATGTAACAGTCCTGGTCAGGGCGGTGGATCGTGGTGTTCGACACCATTTTCCACCGCCCTTTTTGTATATTCACACCCCATCTGATGGCTCTGTCCAGTAAACGCCCAGATTCGGCTTTTTAGTGTGGATACATGGCTAGAAACGCGTTGTCCCTCATCATCACGATCCTGCTGACGATCGTTCTGATCTGGCTGGCTTGGTGGTTGCTCACCGAGCTGATCAGCATCATCGGCAGCGTGATCGTGTCAGTGATCATCGTGATTCTGGCGCTCTTTGTTATTCGAGGCATCGTCACAGCCAGACGATAACCGCGCAATAACTGCGGCTACGCAACCCCGCAAGAGTCACGACCGTACGAAACCAGTTGCACCCCACGAGGTAAGGAGTGATTATGCAAGGCGGAGGTATCTACATTGGCGGCGGTCTTCTGACCATCATCGCCATCATCATCATTATCGTCTGGCTCGTCTGATCCAGACAGGTCATCATCACCGCTGGTGAAACCAGCGCATAACGGCCCTGGCGCCCTGCTCACGCAGGGTGACCAGGGCCTTTGTGTATGCCTCAGCGAAGACCTCATTCTCCGCGAGATCCCCGAACAATTCCTTATCGCGCAGGAAGGCGAGAATATCGCCATCGTGCTGTGACGCTGCCGCCATCACCCGATCCCGCAGCCGGTCCACCACCGGCCACTGCTCCCCGTTCTCCCCCACGCCCTCGGCATAGCGGGCCCAGGAGGCGACAATCGCCGCCGATGCGGTGACATCCCGCCCTGCGGCGAGGTTCTCCCTGATCACCGGCACCAGCCAGGTGGGAATCCGGTCGCTGGACTCCGCGGCCAGCCGGGCCAGGGTGTCCCGCACATACTCATTGCCGAACCGGGCGATCAGCTGATCCTTATAGGCCTCCAGATCCATACCCGGCACAGCGGGGACAGTGGGGGTGCCCTCAGCGTCCATATACGCCCGGCGGGTGAAGGCTGCGAGATCCGCATCAGCCACGGCCTCATGGGCATAGGTATGCCCCAGCAGCAGCCCGAAATAGGCGATTGCCTGATGTGAACAGTTCAGCAGGCGCAGCTTCATCAGCTCATAGGGTTCGACGTCGTCGACCATCTGAACTCCAGCCTCCTCGAAGGCCGGCCGCCCGGCGGGGAAGTCATCCTCGACCACCCACTGCAGGAAGTCCTCGCTGACCACCGGCCAGGCGTCAGCGACCCCGTAGTCCTCGGCGACCATCTGCTTATCCTGCTCAGAGGTCACCGGGGTGATCCGGTCGACCATACAGTTGGGGAAAGCGACCTCGGCCTCGATCCACTCGGCCAGTTCCGGGTGCTTGCGCTGGGCATAGGCCAGCACCATCTGCTTGGCCAGATGCCCATTGCCCCGGACGTTATCGCAGGACAGCACCGTGAAGGGCTGGATGCCGGATTCCCGACGACGACGCAGTGCCTCGACCAGATAGCCGAACATGGTCTGCGGACCAGCAGCCGCGGGGTCGGTGAAATCAGCGGCGAGATCCGCGGCCACAGCGGGGTTGTCGTAGCGGAACTGCCCGGTGGAGGGGTTGTAGTTGTACCCACCCTCGGTCACGGTCAGGGAGATGATGCGGACCTCCTCGGAGACCATCTTCGCCAGCACCGCCTCGGGATTATCGGGCGCGTAGAGGTATTCAGCGATGGCGCCGATAATGCGGGCCTCACGACTGCCGTCGGGGGCCTTGCTGACGAGGGTGTAGAGCCCGTCCTGGGAGGTCAGGGCATCACGCATCCGCTCATCTGAGGGCATCAGCCCCACACCGCAGATTGCCCAGTCCAGACTGTGACCGGCGTTGAAGAGCCGGTCGAGGTACAAGGCCTGATGGGCACGGTGGAAGCCGCCCACACCGAAGTGGACGATCCCGGTGCGCCGGGCGCTGAGGTCATATCCGGGGACGGCAAGCTCTGCGGATTCCAGCTGCCCGCAGGCAGCAGCGTTCAGTGTGGCCATGACCACATCGTACAACCCAACTCTCAAATGAGCACAGTGCTGCGCTCGTTTGATGCATCGCCTGCCCTTGACGCCTGCTGCAGTCACCGAGCCGCCAAATCTGGTCGCCAATCGAGCGCGGCGGGGAATTTTAGCGACAGGAAATGACGGCCCGACGAGGCGCGGAGAAGATTAGGGAGGGCGTAAAGCGTGGTCGCGAGGCTAGCCACGGCAGCGGCGGGGTCTCAGCTGATGAGCTGGGCGACCTCGGCGGCCAGCTCCCCGGAGAGGATGAGGTCATCCACAAACCCAGCCCGGGCCGCGGCTAGCACTGCCTCGGGGTGACCTTGGGCCGGAGCCAGGGCGATCACCCGGGTGCGCCGCAGCTGATCAGGGCGGACACCGATCACTCGGTCCTCCATCCCGGAGCGGGCCACCTGGCCATCCCCGGTGATCAGGATCCCGGAACATTCGGCCTGAACCCCGGCCTCCTCGGCACTGGCCTGCTCCTCGGGGCTGAACCTTCCCCACAGGGTGGAGGCGCCCTCGCCCCAGCCGCCGATGGAGACCAGGGCGACATCCAGTTCATCGGCAGCCTCCAGGGCTGCGCCGACCTCTGTCATTCCGCGCAGGGAGGAGGCCACCTCATCGTTATCCACCACCAGAGGCGTGGGCAGCGGCCAGACCTGCCCGCCGGCCAGGGAGCCCAGGGTGTGAATCAGCCCCGTGGAGGCCGCCGTCGAGGTTCCGGGTGCCGAAAGTGGGCCCACCAGTTGGACGATATCCACCTCCGGTAAGGACCTCAGATGCTCCGGCAGATGCATCAGAGTCCGGGACCAGGCCACGCCGAGCCGGGCCCCGTCCTGAAGGCGCTGCTGCAGCAGACCCGCAGCGCGGCGGGCCAGGGCAGAGCGTAAGGATTCATCGGAGCGCTGGGCCACCACGGAGACCGTGCTGATCCCCAGGGCCTCGGCCAGTTCGGCGTGATCCTGGCCCGAATCCAGGGGGTTGACCACCCGGATCTGGACAATCCCCTCATCCCGGGCGGCATCGAGCAGCCGGGCCACCTGGAAGCGGGAAATTCCGTGGCGCTGGGCGATCTCCACCTTGGAACAGCCCTGCAGGAAGTGCTCGCTGGCCAGTTCGACCATCAAGGCAATTTCGGTCTCCTCGGCCATTTCTCCCCTCACGCCGGACGGCAATTCTTGCAACTATCGAGCATATATGACTAGGCTCACACGACAGCTGAGCAGATTGTTATGCTCATATGAGCATCATCGGGTGGGGAGAGGATAAACCACATATGACCGGAAGCAAACGCGGGCTGTCCCGGCGCAGCCTGCTGACCACCGGACTCGGCGCCGGCCTCGGCGCCGCAGCCTTGGGCGGCGGACTCACCGGCTGCTCCGGGGCAGGCGGGGGCGGAGGCGGAAGCCTCGTCGTCGCCATCGTCTCCAATCCTCAGATGCAGGACGCCATGGGCCTGATCAGCCACTTCCGTCAGCAGCACCCGGATATCGACGTCCGGTTCGTCTCCCTGCCGGAAAACGAGGCCCGGGCCAAGATCACCGCATCGGTGGCCTCCGGAGGCGGGGAGTTCGACGTCGTGATGATCTCCAATTATGAGACCCCCATCTGGGCGGAGCAGGGCTGGCTGACCGATCTCGAGCCGTTCATCGCAGAAACCTCCGGATATAACGACGACGACTTCATCCCCACCATCCGCGAGGCCCTCTCCTATGAGGGTGCCCAGCATGCGGTGCCCTTCTACGGGGAGAGCTCCTTCCTGGTCTACCGGCCCGATCTCTTCGAAGAGGCTGGCCTGGAGATGCCCGAACAGCCCACCTGGGATGAGATCCGCGAATTCGCCGCCGCCCTGCATGACCCCGATCAGGGCCGGGCCGGGATCGCGCTGCGCGGACTGGCCGGCTGGGGCGAGAACCTCGCGCCGATGAACACTGTGATCAACACCTTCGGCGGACGCTGGTTCACCCCCGACTGGGCGCCGACGCTGGAATCGCCTGAGGTCATCGAGGCGGTCAACACCTACATCGATACCGTGCGCACCTGGGGTCAGCCCGGTGCTGCAACCTCCGGCTACGGCGAATGCATGACCCATTTCAACCAGGGCAATGCCGCCATGTGGTACGACGCCTCCGCCATGGTCTCGGGGATCGAAGACCCCCGGTCCTCCACGGTGGTGGGCAATACCGACTACGCCCTGGCCCCGGTCATGGAAACTGACTACGCCGGCTGGCTCTACGCCTGGTCACTGGCCATTCCGGAGACCTCCCAGCGGAAGGAAGCCGCCTGGAAGTTCATCTCCTGGATGACCCACCCCGACTACTTCAAACTGGTCGGCAATGAGGTCTCCTGGGAGGCTCTGCCCCCGGGATCCCGGCAGTCCACCTATGAGCTCAGCGAATACGCCGAGATCTCCGAGCACTACGCCGAACCCACCCTGACCTCCATGGAGAACGCCACCCAGGAGAACTGCATGGTCCACGAGGTGCCCTATGAGGGACTGCAGTTTGTCGGCATCCCGGAGTTCCAGGACCTCGGGACCCGCGTTGGCCAGCAGCTCTCGGCGGCCATCGCCGGACAGCAGACTGTTGAAGAGGCCCTTGAGCAGTCTCAGCGTTTCGCCGAGACCGTGGCCCGGACCTACGGATGGGACGGATGATGACCACAACTGCCAAATCACCGGGGCTGTCCCCGGAGGAGATCCAGGCCCAGAAGCGGGCCGCCCGAGCTGAGGGGTGGCGCCGCCGCGCCCCACTGATGCCGGCGCTGATCTTTGTGATCATCTGCACTCAGATCCCGTTCCTGCTGACCATCTGGTACTCCATGCGGTCGCGGAACCTGCTGCGCCCTGAGGGCGAACAGTTCGTCGGGTTCTCCAACTTCGCCGATATCTTCCTCGACTCCACCTTCCGCTCAGCAGCCCTGAACTCGGTGCTCATCACCTTCGGATGCGTCATCGTCGCCCTGCTGCTGGGCCTGGGACTGGCCCTGCTGCTGGATAGGCAGTTCGCCGGCCGCGGTGTAGTGCGCACCCTGCTGATCACCCCGTTTCTGATCATGCCGGTGGCCGGGGCCATGCTCTGGTCGATCTCGATGTTCGAGCCCTCCTATGGCCTGATCAACTGGCTGATCGGCCTGGTGGGAATCTCCCCGGTGGACTGGACCTCCCAGTACCCGGTGTTCTCGATCATCGTGGCCCTGGTCTGGCAGTGGACGCCGTTTATGATGCTGCTGCTCTTGGCCGGACTGCAGTCCCAGCAGCGCGATGTGCTCGAGGCCGCCTCTATGGATGGGGCCACCCGGTGGCAGACCTTCCGGTTCGTGACCCTGCCGCATCTGCGGTTCTATATGGAACTGGCCGTGCTGCTGGGCGTGATCTATGTGGTCAACACCTTCGATCACATCTATCTGATGACCGCCGGCGGTCCGGGCACTGCGAGCGCGAACCTGCCCTTCTACATCTACCAGCGGGCCTTCCTCGGCTTCGACATCGGGCAGTCCGCAGCGATGGGTGTGGTCACTGTGATCGCCACGATCATCATCTCGCTGCTGGCCCTGCGGCTGATCTTCAAGAGCCTGAATGCGAAGGAGCAGTCATGACTAAAGGCCAGTTGCTGACCACCATCACCTGGGTCATTGCGCTGATCTTCTTCGCACCCGTTGCGTGGATGGTGCTGACCAGTTTCAAACAAGAGTCCGACGCCGCCAGCTCCCCGCCGTCGTTCTTCTTCGAACCGACCCTTGATCAGTACCGGAATATCTTCAGCTCCGATGCCGGACCGTATTTCCTGAACTCTGTGATCGCCACTGCGGCCTCGACCCTGCTGGTGCTGATCCTGGCGGTTCCGGCGGCCTATGCGCTGAGCATCCGGCCGATCAAACGGACCCAGGACGCCCTGTTCTTCTTCATCTCCACCAAGATGCTGCCGATTGTGGCGGTCATTATGCCGATCTATGTGATCGCCGGGCAGATCAGGATGCTGGACAATATCTTCACCCTGATCATCCTCTATACGGCGATGAACCTGCCGATCGCGATCTGGATGATGCGCTCCTTCTTCCTGGAGGTCCCGGCCGAGGTGCTGGAGGCGGCCTCCATCGATGGCGCCTCGCTGATCAAGACCATGCGCAGTGTGCTGCTGCCGATGGTGTCTCCTGGTATTGCGGCCACCGCGCTGATCTGCGTGATCTTCGCCTGGAATGAGTTCTTCTTCGCCCTGAACCTCACCGCGGCGAATGCGGCCACCGCGCCCATCTACTTGATGAGCACGATGACCTCCGAGGGCCTCTTCCTGGCCCAGCTTTCGGCTGCCAGTGTCCTGGCCTCCCTGCCGGTGGTGCTGGCCGGTTGGTTCGCCCAGAAGCAGCTTGTCCGCGGGCTTTCCATGGGTGCCGTGAAATAGGCCGAGACCTCCCGTTCGGTGGCCCCGTACGAGACTGTTCCTGCCGGTTTGAGGCGGGGATCGTCGTCGTACGGGGCCTTCGTATATGTGCTGACGGGGGTTTTAGCCAGCCAAGGCGGCCGCGGGTTGGGTTTTGGCCAGGCGCCGGGCCGGCAGCCAGGCTGCGGCCAGGGCAGCCAATAGGGTCACCGCCCAGATAGCGGCCAATCTCAGCCAGGGGATTTCGGGCACCACGGTCCAGTCCTCCCGGGCGATGAGGCTGCTGATCCCGGCCCAGCCGAAGATTGAGCCCAGCACGGTGCCCAGGATCAGGGCCACCCCGGCCAGCAGCAGGGCCTCGATGCTGACCATCGCGCCCACTGAGCGGCGGGTCATACCGGTGGCTCGCAGCAGCCCGGCCTCGCGTCTGCGTTCCAGGACCGACAGGGAGAGCGTATTGGAGACACCGATCAGGGCAATCAGCACACTGGCGCCCAAAAGCCCGATGACGACCATCAGCACCATATCGATGACCTCGACATAGGCCGCACGGATCAGTCCGCCTTCGAAGTTATTGGACATCTGGTCGATATCGGTGACCGACTCCTCGGTGCCGACGATCTCCTCCAGCTGCATGATCTCGCTGGCGCTGGGCTCCCCGGCCAGTCTCACCAGGGTCGCAGTCTCACCCTCCTCGGCGCCGAACCAGACCGGGGTTTCCCGCAGCTGGCCGGCGTCGATGGCGATCATCATCCCCGGCATGGAGCTCCAGCCCTCCTGAAGGGTGAAGGACACCTCCGCCCCATTGGGGAACTCGATGTTCACCACATCGTCCTGCCCCTGCTGTTCGGTGAACGGCAGGAGGTAGTAACTGCCGAAGGCCTGGTAGCTCTCACCGCGGCCCGGGGAGTCGAAGGGCCAGCCGCCGTGGAAGACCGCACTGTGTTCACTGCGGTTGAGGAAGAACACCTCAGCGCTCTCTCCCTGGTCCCCGATACTGACCTCGGCTGTGGGAACGGTGGCCGTTGCGGCCACCGCAGCCTCCTCCTCGAGCGCCTCGGAATGGTCCCCTGCGATGATGCCATCGACCGGATAGGACTCAGCGAGTTCGTCGTAGAGCATCTTCTGGGCGGTGGCCGCCCCGACGGTCATGGTCACCACCAGGGTCACACCGACCAGCAGCGCCCCGGAGGTCGCCGCCGTCCGGCCGGGCACCTGACGAGTGTTCTCGCCGGCGATCTTGGCCGGGACCTTCGCGATGCCGGTGGCGGCCAGGGTTCGGCCCAGCCAGGCGGCGGCCGGGGGCATCAGCCGTCGGGCCAGCATCAACAGCCCGAAGAAGCTGACCAACCCGCCGAGCACACCCAGCACCGGCAGCGGGAGCCCGGTCAGGGCGTCGTAGTTGACCGGTTCGTCCTCGTAGTCGGCCCGGTTGGTATCCGGTGAGGTCAGCGCCGCATAGAAGACGGCGACCAGACCCAGGATGGCCATCAGCGCGCCCAGGGTGGTGCGCACCGGTGCCGGCCGGGGCTTCCGTGGGGCGACATCGGCCGGGGCCAGGGCCGCCATCGGTGATGTCCTGCCCGCTCGGACGGCAGGGATCAGGGCGCAGGCCACGCTCATCAGCACGCCCAGGCCGAGCCCGATCCCCACCGAGGTGGGAGTGGGGATTACCGGTGGGATGTAGTCATCGAGCAGGGTCAGTGCCTGGGCCACACCCCAGCCGAGGAAGATACCGACGGCCCCGCCGATCAGGCCCAGGAGGGCGCCCTCGGCCAGGGTCGCCCGGCGCAGTTGGGCCGCTGTTCCGCCCACGGCGCGGATCAGGGCCATTGTGTGCTGCCGGGAGGCCACAATAACCTGGAAGGTGTTGAGGATGACCAGGGCGGAGACCACGATGGCGATGCCCCCGAAGCCGAAGGCGATCCACTGCATGATCTGGGCGTCGCCGGTCTGATCGGCCACCCATTCGTTGACGATCTGCTGGTGGGTGGCCACCTGAAGGGTCAGGTCTTCGCCGATCAGGATGGTGCCGTGGGAGCCGGGGCTCTGAAGCACTTCGGTGTCCTCGCCGGTTCCGCCTAGGGTGGGCAGCTGGCCTGCTGCAGCGAGTTCGGCCAGCACCTGGGCGATCTGCTGTTGGGCATCTTCCTGGGCCTGACTGTCCCCCTGGGCCGCTCCGGTGAGCTCCACCCGGAGGAAATGGGGTGCGGGGTCTGTTGGCATCCGGTCCATTCCGGCCGGGGTCATGAAGGTGGTGTTGAAATCGCCGTATTCGCTGATGCCCACCACGGTGTATTCCACCGAGTGGCCGATCAGCTCCTCGGTTTCGTTCTCCTCATCCCAGTCGATCTCGGCAGCGGCCACGGTGTCACCGATACTGAGGTCCTCGAATTCTGCGGTGTATTGACTGATCAGCAGTTCGTCATCGGCGGTGGGCAGCCGGCCGGCTGCCAGCTCCTGCTCATCGGGGGTGTGCTGTTCAGAGACCAAGGTGCGGGTCCGGATTGAGCGGTCGAGGCCATTGGTCTGTTCATCCCATTCCTCAATGAAGGCCTCCCGAACCGGTTCAACGCCCTCCACGGAGTCCAGCCCCGCGACTGCTTCACTGATCCGGGTCTCCTGCCCCAGGGCCTCCTCGGAGTCCGATGCGCCGATGAGGGAATCGGTCATCACCACCAGATCAGCGCCGGCGGCGTCCTGCTCAGCCTGCTGGGTCACAGCCCGGGTCATGGAGTCCACCAGCATCAGCCCGGTGACGATGAATGCCACCGAGACGGCCACTGCGGCACCGGCGGCCCAGAGCCGGCGCCCGGAGGAGCGCAGATTGGCCCGCAGTACCGCGAAACCTGCGTTCTTGGCAGAGCTCACCCCTCGGCTCCAATCATGGTGTCGGCCAGCTGCCCGGCGGTGGGCTGTTTCAGGGTGCGCAGCACCCGGCCGTCGGAGAGGATCACGGTCTGATCGGCCTGGGCGGCGGCGTTGGCGTCGTGGGTGACCATGACGACGGTCTGGCCGAATTCATCCACTGCCGCCCGCAGCAGTCCCAGCACCTCTGCCCCGGTGCGGGAGTCCAGGTTTCCGGTGGGCTCATCGGCGAAGATCACCGCGGGTTTGGCCACCAGGGCACGGGCGACGGCCACCCGCTGCTGCTGGCCTCCGGAGAGTTCGAAGGGCCGATGGTCCAGCCGGTCGGTCAGCCCCAGCCGGTCGATGACCATCTCGTAGTAATGCCGGTCGGGTTCGGGCCCGCCCAGGGCGGAGGGCAGCAGGATGTTCTCCCGGGCGGTCATCGCCGGCACGAGGTTATAGGACTGGAAGATGAAGCCGATATATTGGCGACGCACCAGGGTCAGATCCCGCTCGGAGAGCCCTGTGAGCTGGACTTTCTCCGTTTGGCCGGTGGCTTTCTGCACGGTCAGGGCCACCTCGCCCTGATCGGCGGTGTCGAGGCCGGCCAGCACATGAAGCAGGGTCGACTTCCCGGATCCGGAGGGCCCCATAATCGCGGTGAACACCCCGGTGGGGATGTTCAGGCTCAGCCTGCGCAGGGGGTGAACTGTGGTTTCACCCGAGCCATAGGTCTTGGTCAGGCCCTGGGCCGTAACTGCTGGTGCGGGCGTCGTCGCCGTTTCTGTCATGCCCTCTACGCTAGGCGCGCCCGTTCAGTGTTGCATCGGACTGGGGGCTGATCTGGACCTCATCCTGCAGTAGGAGATCAGGCCCCCGAGCAGGGAGTGCGATCAATCCCCGACGACGCCGGCCTCATAGGCGAAGACCACCGCTTGGACCCGGTCGCGGCAGCCGAGTTTGGCCAGCACCTGGCCGACATGGGTCTTGATGGTCGCCTCCGAGAGGTAGAGGCGGGCGGCGATCTCGGTATTGGAATCCCCTGTGGCCATTTCGGCCAGGATCTCCCGTTCCCGATTGGTCAGCAGTTCCAGTTTCTTCTGCTGCTCCGGGGTGGGTTCACGCCGGGCGCCCCCGGTGCCCTGACCATCGGGGGTTCCGCCCAGTAGAGCGCTGTTCAGCAGCCGGCGGGTGGTGCTCGGTGCCACCACCGCCCCACCGCTGACCACAGTGCGCACTGAGTCCAGCAGTACCTCCGGTTGGACGTCTTTGAGCAGGAAGCCGCCAGCCCCCGAACGTAGCGCCTGCAGGGCGTACTCATCAGTGTCGAAGGTGGTCAGCACGATCACCCGGGTGTTCTTCAGGGCCGGATCGGCGGTGATCGCGGCGGTGGCCTCGAGTCCATCCATCTGCGGCATCCGGATATCCATCAGCACCACGTCGGGGGCGTGTTCACGGGTCAGGGCGAGCGCCTCGGTCCCGGTGCCGGCCTGACCGATGACCTCCAGATCCGGCTGGGAGTCGATGACCATGGCGAATCCGGCCCGCAGCAGGGTCTGGTCATCGGCCAGCAGCACTCGGATCGACGGGTTCTGCTCGGTCACTGATGGCCTCCTGGGGATGATCTGATGCGGTGGGCTGGGCGGCTCGGGTACCGGATTGACCTGATGCGGGCTGGCGCACTCTGGAGAGCGGGAAGCGGGCTTCGACCACGAATCCGCTCTCCAGGGATTCCTCACCCTTGGGCCGGGCAACGAGACTGCCACCGTAGAGTTTGGCACGTTCGGCCATACCCAGCAGACCCGAGCCGGCGCCGTCGTCGTCTGTTGCACCCTGCCCGGTATCGCGGACCTCCAGGGCAAGTTCCCCGGACCGGTGGTCGGTGCCCAGCCAGATCTCGGCGGTGGCCTCAGCCCCGCCGTGTTTCAGGGTATTGGTCAGGGCCTCCTGCACGATCCGGTAAATGGCCAGCTGCACGCCCTCATTGAGCTCCGGGAGGCTGCCCTGGGCGATATTGAGCTCAACCTCCAGCCCCGAGGCGCGGACATCCTCCACCAGCCGGGGCAGATCATTGACCCCGGGGGCGGGGCGTTTCTTCAGCTCGCCCTCCTCACGCAGGACACCGAGCATCCGGCGCAACTCAGTCAGGGCCTCCCGGCCGGTGGCGCCAATGGTCTCAAAGGCCTCACCGGCGCGGACAGGATCCTGGTCGATGACATAGCGGCCGCCATCGGCCTGGGCGATCATCACGCTCATCGAATGCGAGACAACATCATGCATCTCGCGGGCGATGCGCATCCGCTCGGCATCGGCGGCAAGCCTCGCCTCCTGGTCACGTTCGCGCTCCAGCAGCCGGTTCTTCTCCTCGATGGCCTCCCGTTCACGACGACGACGCCCCGCCAGATCCCCGAAGAGCCAGGCGGCCAGCACGGTGGTGGCGGAGAACCCGGTGATCAGCAGCGAGATGGCGAGATATCCGCTCCACCCAGGGTCCAGGGGGTTCATGGGATCGCCCTGGACTGAGAGCACCAGGAAGCAGAACAGCCCCAGCAGCACCGCGCCGAACAGGGCGAGGATGAGGTAACCGCGGGAGACCCTTCGGCTGCCGAATTTGGCGCAGGCGTAGACGATCAGCGGTACTGAGAACGCCGACATCCCGACCCCATAGAGGGCCAGCAGCTGGCAGATGCAGGCGAAGGCGATGATGCCGGCGGCCAGACCGGGCCTGATCCGCGACAGCGCCAGGGGTACCACCGCCAGTAGGTCCAGGATGACCATGGCCGGGATATAGACCTCGGTGCCGAAGAAGCCGTGGCCGTGACCGCGTCCGGGGCCGCTGAGCACCCAGATCATCTGGCTCAACAGGACCAGGGGCAAGACCTTCCAGAGGGTGTCGCCGAGCCAGAGATGCCGCTCGAAGAACCGCATGATCCGCACATGGGGCGGTGAGACGGCGGCGTCGTTCTCTGGCATGGATACAGTCTAGGGATCCTCTGCGGCGGGGAACTTCAGACTCCAGGATGAGGTTTAGGACCTGAAATCAACCTCTGCTCCGATGTACCGGGGCTGAGCAAAACCTATGGCAGCACCCGCGCCCTGGACGGGGTGGACCTCCTGGTGGCCGGCGGGGAGTCGCGGGCGATTATGGGGCCCTCCGGTTCGGGAAAGACCACCCTGATGCATGTGCTTTCCGGGATTCTCACCCCGGATGCTGGCCAGGTTCTGATGAGCGGGCCTTCTCCGGTGGAGATTTCGGGGCTGAAGGCTGAAGCCCGGGCCCGGCTGCGGCGGGAACGGATCGGTTTCGTCTTCCAGGAGGGGCTGCTGATGCCGGAGTTGACAGCTGCCGAGAATGTGGCGATGCCGCTGATGCTGGCCGGGGTTTCCCGGTCTGAGGCGGAGGTGGCCGCCGGTGACTGGTTGGCCCGGCTCGGCCTGGCCGGTATGGGTGACCGGCGTCCTGCCCAGCTCTCCGGGGGTCAGCAGCAGCGGGTAGCGATCGCTCGGGCGCAGATCACCGAACCGGATGTGGTCTTCGCCGATGAGCCCACCGGCGCCCTGGATTCGACCACCTCAGAGCAGGTGCTGACTGCCCTGTTGGAGTCGACTGTGGGCCGGGGCGCCCCGCTGGTGGTAGTCACCCATGATCCAGCAGTTGCCGCCCGGTGCAGCCGGGTGGTTCGGCTGGAGGACGGCCGGATGCCGGTTGTGGGCCTGCTGCCCTTCGCCGGTTCCCCGATGGGGGTGGAGGGCCTATGGCTGGGCCCGGGGTTATTGGCTGCGGCCTGCGCGGTGCTGCTGGGTTTCTCGGTCTTGGCCGCTTTCAGTGGGCTGCGACGAGTGCAGGTCACCCCACTGGGCGTGCGCACTCGCCAGCGCAGCCAGAAGGTCTGGCGGGGTCGGGCAGTACTGGCTGGCCTCGGCGTCGTCCTAGTTTTTGTGCTGCACAATATGGTACCGATCCGCAGCGAGTGGCTGATGCTGGTGGTTGCCTTCGTGTTCCTGGCCGTCCCGCTGCTGGCGGTGCAGCTGGTGGGACCCTGGCTGTTGAAGGTCATCACTGCCCGGCAGGCGCGGAGGGCGACGACGGCCCAGCGGCTGATTGCCGCCCGGAACGTACTGGAGTCCCCGCAGCAGATGTGGCGGCAGGTCGGCGGGATGGCGATTGCCGCATTCGTTGGAGTCATTGCCGGCAGTGGCACTGGACTGATCGCGGTCGGAATGGAGACGAATCAGAATGCTGAGGACCTGATGTTCTTCGGCGATGTTCAGCGCGGAGTGTGGCTGAATCTCGCGGTGGCGTTTCTGATGACCACCTGCTCGGTGGGGCTGAATCAGACCGCGCAGATTCTGGACCGGCGGGATCTGTACTCGGGGTTGGCGAAGATGGGGCTGACCGCTGGGCAGCTGAACCGGATCCGCTCGCTTTCGGTGATGCGGTCCTTGGCGGCGGTTCTGATTACGGCGGTGGTCAGCGCATCCATTGTGGCCTTCCCGATTGTGGGCTGGGCGATTCTCAGTGCTCCGGCCACTGTGGCGGTGGTGGCTGCTGTGCTGGCCGCCGGTGTGCTGCTGATCCGGTGTGGCCTGTTGGCGACCCGGCCGACCCTGCAACGGGTGATTGCTGCGGGATGAGTTCTAGCGTCCGGGTGGCTGCTTGCCGGGACCTTGGTTGCTGTCTCGTTGACGCCGGTAGGTGATGGTCGCGCCGATGAAATAGGCGATGGCCCCGACGATGGGCACCAGGACGACGACCAGCGGCCAGATCACGTTCCAGGGCCTGGGGTGTTTGGTCTGGATGTAGATCATCAGGGCTGCCACCAGCAGCGCCCCGTAGACCAAAAGGCCGAAGCGCAGCCACCAGGGCACCACCACCGAACCCGGTGGGGTGTCGCTGAGGATGGGCAGCAACTCCAGCATGGTGCCATGCTAGCCGCAGGGCCTGTGAGCTTCCTCAGTCCCAGCTGGATCAGCGCTGACCTGCGGTTATCGGCTCAGACCGGGTGGCCTCAGGCCTGCTGGAGGTGCTCCTGGGCGAAGCCCCGGACACTGTCGGTGGTGGTCAGTTCCTCCAGAATTTGGGTGCGGCTGAACCAACCTGCGGCATCGACTTCCTGTTCCTGGGTGGTCAGGTCCGCGGTGTCTCCGGCCTCTAACAGGTACATCATGTCCATATGGATGTGCTCGATGTCCTTGGCGGATTCCGGGATCAGTTGGGCGGCCATCGCGAAGGGGGTGGGCAGTTGTGCTTCGGTGCTGCCGTTGAGGTTCATTTCGAGGGGCTGAGTGCCGGCATGCCGGGCCTGGACCCCGGTCTCCTCGCGGACCTCGCGCACCACGGTATCCGAAGGGAATTCATCGGGGTCCACATGCCCGCCCGGGGGCAGCCAGAGCTGTAGCCCCTGGTGGAAGATCATCAGCATCCGGCTCCGGTCCTGGTTGACCACGTATCCGGTGGCGGTGAACTGCTTCTTCATCCCGGTTGCGTATTCGATCAACGCCACGCTGGCGGCACCCCTATCCCCTGGTGGTCGATTGGTCCATGTAGCGTAACTGCTTGTGAATATCGCCCAGCTCTACGACACCGCCATCACCGCAGCCAGCACCCTGATCCAGAAGCTGGGGGTCGCCGATGAGCTGGTGCAGAATGACACTCTGTGCCTGCAGGTGCCCAGTAATGAGCGTTATGACCAGGTGAAGGCGGAGTTGGCCGAACTGGGCGAGCTGATCAGCGAGAACGAGGTCAAGGGGCGGCTGATCGCTGTCTTTGAGCTGCATCGTCGCCTGAGCGCCTCGGGTTGGTCGGTGAGCTTTGTGGAGCTTCCCCAGCCGAAGACCGGCAATGAATCCGAGGGTGTGCGGCATCTGCAGTTCGTCACCCGCACCGGGATTGAGAGTTTCCGGGCAAAGTTCTGCGAGCTGGACTTCGATGATCGGGGCAATCCGCGCAACCGTCTGCTCGAAATCGACGACGACGGCGTCGTCGTACGTTTCCACGATAAGAACATGGGCGCAGTCATCGCCCTGGAAAACCTCGGCTAGTTATCCACAGGCCCCGTCCAGGCCAGCGCCTCCACTGGAAGACTGGACACACTGCTCCAGAGGTTCTGAAGCAGTTGGTTAAAGGAGGTGGAACATGACTGAGTTCGTGTTCATCTCTGCTGCCGTCGTCACCATCGTCTGGGGCGACGACTCGCTCGTCGTCCGATGGCGAAGAGAACGACCGTAACAGAGACCCCGGCAGGGTAACGGTTTGGCGACCCTGCCCTGCCGGGGACTTCTCTTCCAGGGTACCGAACCTTGCTGTCATAGGGAACAGCCGCCTGGGGGCTGATTTGACCCTCAGAGCGTTTAGCAACATTGGTCGAGGAGGCCTCCCGCAGAGGAGCCCCCGAGGCCGATATTGAGCACCTCTTCCTGGGTATGCTCACCAGCGACTACCCACCGGGACACGCCCTGCGCCGTGCGGGCATCACCCTTCAGGAGGCACGCCAAGCGGTGGCGGCCCAGCATGCCCATCAACTCCAGCTGGTTAGGGTCGAGACTGGACTCCCCGCAGCCGGTCCCATCACCGTCCATCAGACCAGTGGGCATGGGAGAGGTCACCGCCCTGCCTGAGGCCGAAGGGATCTGGGAAGCTCAACCCCCGGAGACAATGCCCGGCGGAAAACTTCCTCGGATCAAGGAGAAGAACCGGCGCCTGCATATTCGGGTACTGACCGCACGGGAACCCGAGGCCATCCTCTGGGAGATCAGCTTCCCGGATGCACCGACAAACAATATCCTTCAGCGCGGCATCACTCTGACCCCTGAGGGCGAGGGAACCCGGGTTGAGACCACTGTCCGGTGGATTCGGCCCGACCACCGGCTGGGCATCGGGGCCAAGCTGGCCCGGCTGGCTGTCGGCACCCCGCTACGTCCGGTGATGCGCCATTTCGTGCGGGTTCAGGCCGGCGATTTCGCCCGCAGCATCAGCCGCCAGTTCCGCTGAACCGGCAGGCATCAATTGTCCGGGACTTATACCTGGGGCCAGACGGAGCGTTCGCGCATAACCTCGGCCAGGGCCTCGGCGTCGTCGGTCATGATCCCGTCCACCCCAAGATTCAGCAGCCGGTGCATCTCCTGAGGGTCATCAACCACCCAGACATGGACCTGCAGGCCCGCCCGATGGCAGCGGTCAATGAACTTCGGGCGCACAATCGGGATCCGGGACTGCCGGATCGGCACCTGCACACAGTCGATATGGGCGATCCGGCGTGAGAGCTTCCCGAAACCGCCCAGCGGGCCCAAGAGCACCATCAGCGCAGTGGAGACCCAGCCCCCGGAGGTCGCGATCCGTTTCGACAGCAGTCGGCGGACCTTATGCCGGCGGGCATCGTTGAAACTGGCTGCCAGCACCCGATCCTGGGCCTGGAGTCGCTCAACAATCTCGGCGAAATGCTCCACTGCCTCGGCATCTTTGAGGTCCACATTGAAATAGGCCTCCGGCAGGGCGCGCAGGGCATCCTCGAACCGCACCAGTGGTTCGCCGGTGGGTTCGGCCGGGGCGTCGTCGTCGTTGTTTTCACTCTCCGATGGCGCCGGCTCCTGAACTTTCTCGACCGCCAGCCGGGAGTCAGTGAGCTCCCCGGCCGAGGTCTTCCGCGCGGTCTTCGCCGCCGATGCCCCGATCACCCGCAGCTGGGTCAGCTGCGCCCAGGTGTGATCGCTGAGCTTGCCGGTCCCATTGGTCACCCGGTCCAGGACCTCATCGTGGAAGATCACCAATTCGCCATCGGCGCTGGTGCGCACATCGATCTCTAGATAGCGGAAGCCCAGGTCCATGGCCCGGCGGAAGGCCACCATCGTGTTCTCTCGTTCGGGATCCGCGCCCCGGTGGGCGAAGGCCAGCGGCGCGTGGTGCAGCGGGCCCGGCTGGGAGTTCAACAGATACGGCACCTCGCGGTAGGGGTGATCCCGGTACGGGGTTCGGTCCTGCTGGACTGTCTGATCCTGCCCTAGGCCCTGATCCTGCCCTGCTCGCCTCGACTCCCCTGCGCTCACGCCAACTCCCCGGCCACCAGCTGTTCGATGATCTCGGCCACCCCATCCTCATCACAGGAGGCGGTGACGTGGTCAGCCGCAGAGCGGGCCATGGGATGTGCTGAGCCCACTGCCCAGGAGGTCCCGGCCCACTGCAGCATCTCCACATCATTGGGCATATCCCCGAAGGCCACCGACTGGGCGGCATCAACGCCGAGTTCACCGGCGAAACAGCGCAGGGCCTGGGCCTTATTGACCCCCTTGGCGGAGATCTCCAGGAGGCTGACCCCGGGGGCGGAATGCGTGACGGTCACCAGATGTCCGATCCGCTCCTGGGCCTCGGCGATGAACGCATCAGCCTCCATCGCATGGGTTTTGGCCAGCAGTTTCACCACGGTGCCATCGGTGGAGCCATTTGGCTCGGGCAGGCGGTGCTGCAGGGTGTCATCCAGGGGGCCGAAGAGCACCTCGTCATCGCTGATCCCGGCGGAGCGTCGTCGTTCCTTATCGAACCAGAGCGAGCCCCGGGCGAAGGATTCCTCCATATGCAGATGCGCCAGGGTCTCAGCGGCGAAGGTCGCGGTGGAATCCAGTTCCCGCAGCAGCCCCTTGGCCTCGAAAAGTGCCTCATCAGCCAGAGCCTGTTTGGTGACCACGGCGTCCTCGGCCAGATCATAGGTGACCGCACCATTGGAGGCGATTACCGGGCCCAGCAGCCCCAGGGTTCGGCTGATTCCGCGCAGTCCGCGCACCGGCCGACCGGTGACCAGCACGACGGCGACCCCGGCCTCCCGGGCGGCCCGGAACGCCTCGACTGTGCGCGGGCTCAGCTCACCGGTCAGCGATGAGGCATAGGAGAGGATGGTGCCGTCGATATCGCTGGCGATGAGTTTCACCGCGGAACCGTTGAGCAGCGGGGCGTTCCCCACGGCGGTTGGAGCGGGGGGCTGGGGCGAGCTCATGGCACCAGCATATGAGGTTCCGCCTGCCGATGCTGGGCGGATCGCCATTGTTCAGGCGGCGGTGGTGGTGGAGGCTCCGCTGCCCTCGGCCTTGGCCAGGATCTCGCTGAGCTCCTTGACGGTAGGCGGCTGCGCCCCGAATCTGGAGGAGGTGATAGCCGCTGCCTGGGCGGCAGTGCGCAGTACGGCGGCGACCCCCTCGGCGGAGATATCGCGCAGGGCCTGCCGGTTCTGCGCACCCAGCAGTCCCTGGTGGCGCAGGGTGGAGAGGGTGGCTGCCATAAAGGAGTCACCGGCGCCGACGGTATCGGCCACATCGACCGGGAAGGCTTCCTGTTCGGCGAAGCCGGAGCGGGCCAGGGCCATTGCACCGGAGGCCCCGCGGGTGACAGTCACCAGGCCGGGGCCCAGCTCCAGCCAGGCCTTCATCGTGTCGAGGTGGCTGCGCTCGGGGTAGAGCAGTTCGATGTCATCGGTGGAGGCCTGAATGACATCGGCCAGGGCCACACAGGCCTCAACCTGCTGGCGGGCCTCTTCCCGGTTGGGCACCAGGGTGGGCCGGTAGTTGGGGTCATAGGAGATGGTGGAGGTCTCGCGCTGCTGGGCCAGAACGGTCTGGACGACCTCGGAGCCGGGGGCGATCACCGCGGCCAGGGAGCCGGTGTGGAGGTGGTCGATCTCTCCGGCGGTCTGCTTGAACATCTCCTGGAGCTCATCGGCCGGGGGCAGCACCCAGTCCAGGGCGAAGGTGTAGCTGGCCTGGCCGGTGGGGTCCAGAGTGGCGGTGGCCACCGAGGTGGGCAGCTCATCGGCCTCCAGGAGGCTGGTGATGCTCTGGGCCCGCAGGGAGCGGGCGATCATCCGGCCGTAGTCGTCATTTCCGCGCCGACCGGCGAAGACCACCTCATGTCCGAGGCGGGAGAGTCCCACTGCCACATTGAAGGGGCTGCCACCGACGTGCGACTTCGGGGCAGACGTCTCAGACTCGACAACGTCTACCAAGCACTCGCCTATGACTGCCAGGGGGGAACTCACCCCTCTAACGTACCGTAATTTTCCGCCGGCGGGCACGGCCTCAGACCTGTTTGTAGAGTTCGTAACCGCCGAGTAGGTTTTTCACCGGTAACTGGGGGTAGCGTTCCTTCAACGCGGCCAACGCCTGCTGCGAGCGCACCCCGTGAGCGCAGTAGACTACCGCGGGTTTCTCTTCGGTGGCATCCTGCAGCCCCTGCGGCTCCTCCCCGAAATGCACCAGTCGTGCCAGCGGCACATTCAGCGCTGTCTCAATAGTGCCGGCCTCATGCTCATGGGGTTCACGGACATCGACGACGACGCCGAGCCGCCCCTCGCGCTGTGCCCGCCGGAATTCTGCCGGGGTGAGGTCATGGGGCTGTTTGGTCTCCCCGGTGAAGGGGTTGAAGTCGATGTCCGGCTGGTCGCTGTCATCGTCGTTTGTGGGTTCCGCTTCGCGGCTGGCTGCGTGCTGCGTGGCAGGGTCCTCGTCGGCACTGTCGTCGTCGGGAGTCTCAGCAGGGGCTCCGCCAATACCGGAGAGGTCGGCGCCGATTGTGGTCACTGGTTCCCGGTCGGGGTCGGGGTTGAGCCGGAACTGGCCGAAGTGGCTGGTCAGCGCGTCATAGGTGATGACCCGGCCGATCAGGGGCTCGCCGATACCGGCCAGGAATTTGATGGTCTCAGTAGCCATCAGTGAACCGATCACCCCGGGCAGCACACCCAGAACCCCGGCCTCAGCGCAGGTGGGGACCTCCCCGGGATCCGGTGCCTCCGGGTAGAGGTCCCGGTAGGTGGGGCCGCGGCTGCCATCGGGCAGGCGGGACCAGAAGAGACTGACCTGCCCGGCGAATCGCAGAATCGACCCCGAGACCAGGGGCAGGCCGGCGATCTCACAGGCATCGGAGACCACATAGCGGGTGGCGAAGTTATCGGAGCCGTCCACCACTACATCGGCCGGCTTCAGCAGTTCCAGGGCATTGGCCTCGGTAATGGGCTCACGCACCTCGGTGATCTCCACCTCGGGGTGCAGCCCGCGCATCCGCTCAGCCGCCGAGGCGGTCTTGGGCTGGCCGATGCTCTCCTCGGAGTGGATGACCTGCCGGTGCAGGTTGCTGCGGTCGACAGTGTCATGGTCGATCACGGTGATATGCCCGACACCGGCTGCTGCCAGATAGGTCAGGATGGGGGCGCCGAGCCCGCCAGCACCGATGACCACCGCATGGGAGTCCAGAAGTTTGGTCTGGGCCTCAATGCCGAATCCGGCCAGGGCAAAATGCCGCTGGAACCGCTCGGCCTGGCTGCGGGAGTACTTGCTGAGGTCACTCACTGGCCCAGCCTCACAGTTCTTCCCGGTGATATTGCATTTTCAGGGGGAAATAACGCCGGGAAACTGCAATATGCCCAGGAAACTTGGGGGCGGGCCAAAGCTGGCCGCTGCGGAAGTGCAGGCATCATGTGAGATCGATCCGTCCTTCCATCGGGGAGGATGCCAGGGCGTGCTGGCGCTTGGGGATCCGCCCGGCCCGCGCGGAGTGGAAGCCAGCCTCCACGGCCAGGCGCATTCCCTCGGCCATAGCGGTGGGGTCCTGGGCTCGGGTCACCGCCGAGGCCACCAGGACGGCATCGCAGCCCAGCTCAATGGCTGCGGCGGCCTCAGATGCGGTACCGATGCCGGCGTCGAGCACCACTGGCACCGAGGCCCGGGAGCAAATCAGCTCAATGTTATGCGGGTTCAGGATGCCCAGGCCGGTGCCAATGGGTGAGCCCAGAGGCATCACCGCGGCTGCCCCGGCGGATTCCAGACGGCGGGCGGCCGCGGGGTCATCAGTGGTGTAGACCAGGGGGGTGAATCCGCGTTCGGCCAGCTGTTCGGTGGCCTCCAGGGTTTCGATGACATCCGGCAGCAGAGTGTGCTCATCGGCGATGACCTCGACTTTGATGAGGTCGGTCTCCAGGGCCTCGCGGGCCAGTTCCGCGGTCAGCAGGGTGTCGCGGACGGTGTAGCAGCCGGCGGTATTGGGCAGCACGTCGATGCCGAGACGCTCCAGCATGCTGAACACCGAAGTTTTGGTCTCCGGGGAGTACCGGCGCATCGCCACAGTGGTCAGGGTGGTGCCGGATTGGACCAGGGCGGCCTCCAGTGCGGCGAGGTCAGTGATGCCGCCGGTGCCCATGATCAGGCGGGACTCGAGGCTGTAGCCGCCGATCTGCAGCGGCGGTAGGGACATATCGGCCATTTCAGCCTCCCTGTACTGCGGTGACGATTTCCAGCTGGTCGCCTTCGGAGAGTTCGACCCCAGCCCAGCGGCTGCGCGGGACGACCTCCTCGGCCAGGGCGACGGCCACACCGAGCCGGCCCCCATCAGCTGGTTTGCCCTCAGCGGTGAGCTCACGTCCGGTGGTCTGGGCCACCGCGTCTACCACTGTGGCGCCTTCGTTGAACGTGACGTTCTCATCATTGATCCGAACAGTGGGCATACCTCTATCGTAGTCCCGCTGACCAGGCCCCGGGGAACTGGGAGCTCGGGCTCAGCGGCCCAGCCGCATGGCCTCGAGGTACTCGGTGTCGTTCTGGCTGAGTTGGGTCCCGGTGACCAGGGCTGCGGCGAGCCGGGCGGCCAGTGGCGCCAGCAGAATACCGTGCCGGTGATAGCCGGTGGAGACGACGACGCCGGGGCTCACCTCACCGAGATACGGCCGGTCATCGGGGGTGCCCGGACGTGCCCGGGTGGTGATCTCGACCAGTTCGGATTCCCTGACCGCCGGCAGGACTGCGGCGGCATCCTCGAGCAGTTCCTGGACACTGCCGGTGTGGGTTCCGGCCAGTCCGTCCTCCCGGGAGGAGGCACCGATGACCAGTCCCCGCGGTTCTAGGGGGTCCTCCGGTGCCCGCGGCACGAGGTAGACCGGCCTGCCGGCGACCCTGGCCCGGATCGTCGCGCTGATGAGGTGGCCCTCCCCCGGAGCCAGCTGTTCCTCGCGGACTCGCAGCCGGATGACGTCCCCGTGGACCGGCCGCAGCGGCACCGGGTGTTCCTGGGGGATACCGCGGATCTCGGTGTAGCCCAGCCCGGGTGAGATGACCACGGAATCGAAGGTGTGCGGGCCCTCACCAGTGGTGATGGTGACCTGGGGGCTGCCGGCGTCGTCGTCGGTGGTTTCAATGGCGGTGACTGCGCTGTGCAGCCAGCTGGCTCGTGGGCCGGGGGTGGCGAAGCTGCTGGGGTCCAGCTCGGCGGTCAGGGCGGCGTTGACGCAGCGGATGAGCTGACGGGGGTTGACCTGGTGGTCGCTGGGGACCTCCCAGGCTTTGGCCAGGCCCGGGGCCAGGGCGGGTTCGGCCCGGCGGAGCCGGCTGCCGGTCAGCGGTTCCACGGTCATGCCCTGGGCCTGCTGGACGCTGACGAGATCCGCCACGGCGTCCTTATCCCCGGGGTCAGCGGCGACGAGATAGCTGGGGGTGTCCCGGTAACCGGTTGGTTCCGCTGTGGCCGCGGCCAATGTCTGGAACAGCGGCGGGTATTCGGCCCGGGCGGCGGTCATGAGGTCCCAGAGCTGCTGCTGACCGTATTGGACCTCGCCGATGGGGGCGAGCATGCCGGCTGCCGCATGGGAGGCCTCCGAACCTGGTGCAGGATCCAGGATGGTCACCGCATGCCCGGCCAGGCGCAGCTGCCAGGCGGTGAGAAGCCCGACGACGCCGGCACCGACCACTGCGGTCCGCGGTGCGGATTCGGGGGCCCGCTGTATGGAACGGGGGACGCCCGCTGTAGCAGCTGAGGCAGCCTGCGATACGGAACTGGTGGTCTTCGCGGCAGTTGCGGCTGAGGTCCGCGGCGCTGAGTTGGCCGACTCGGCCCCACGGGTGGGCGTACGGGTCTGCGCAGGCTGCTCGGTATCGGTCTGGGAAGGGGCCACCCGTTGAGGATACCGAGCCTTCTGCACCCATGAGGCACTACCGGAACCCATCCGGAGAATCGAGACGCCACATATGGTCGCTATCCGGAGGTGACCCAGGTTCTTAGCGACTGGATCTGCACGCTCGGCGCCCGGCCCCGCGGCCAGAATCGGCGCAGCAGCTAAGCCAGGCTCAGGCCCGGGCCCAGCTACCCAGTACTAAACACCGCGAGCCAGCCGCCCGGCACTAAACACCAGCCGCCAGCGACCACGAGCCCGCCACAAGCCCCAGGCAGCATCCACCAGCCACTTGTCAGGACAGCAGTTACCCCTCCCCGCCTCATGTGCCGGCGATAATAGTGTTCTGGAACGGATAATGGAGGGGATTATGGGATACCCACAACGCGGGTTCGGCTTAGCAGTAGCAGCGGCGTCGTCGTTGGTTCTTATCGGCTGCGACGGGGACTCCGACGGTGCCGAGGCCGTGGCCCCCGCTGATGAGGAAACCACTCAGACCGTTGAGGGGGAGTTCGGGGCGGTGGAGATCCCGGGCGGCTGGGTGGAGACCGATATCAGCTGGCTGGAGGATATCTCCGGGGATTCGCGTGTCTTCCAAAGCTTCCACGGTGGCGAACTGCATGAGGTGACCACCGCCTATGGGGAGGCGGCCGGGGCAGAGGACGCCACCTGGCAGGTGGCGATCTTCGACTCGGAGAACACTGTCCGGTCCCTCACCGGGGATGTGCAGGACTACCTCGGGGCGGAGACCACCACGGAGCCCAACCGGCTGTGGGATCCCGAGGAGCGCCCGGAATGGCTGCGCCTGCCCGAGGATCCGGACTTCATGTACTACCACAAGCTGGCATTCCTGATGGATGAATGCCCCTTGGCGGAGTCCTGCGAGGCAGCCGTGGTGGGGGTCGGTCACCGACCGGCGATGGGGGTGCTGGTCATCGCTGATGAGATCGATGAGGAGACCTTCACCGCGATCGAGGACTCCATCGATGTCGATGGTCTCGATATGGATGAGATCCGCGGTTTCTGAGAGCTGAACCGCTGGTGAGATAAGTGGAGCGGGCGACGGGAATCGAACCCGCGTCGTCGGCTTGGGAAGCCGAAGCTTTACCATTAAGCTACGCCCGCTTGGTCGCCGTCATGAGTGCGAGTGATCCCACCGTGACGGCGTGCTGATTAGTGTACATCTAATTCTCAGCCCCCTGGCGCAGTTGCAGGATTGTGAAATGGTATAGACATGACAGCCTCAACCAGCGCCCCGGATGCCTCTGAGTCCCTCCAGTTTGTGCACCTCAAACCAGAGAACGACGACGACGCCGCGGCACTGGTCGAATTCCTCAGCACCAACCACTATCCCTTCCATATGCGGAGCCGGCCCAGTGCTGACCAGATCAGGGAAAACCTGGCCGATGGCGATTATGGATATAACCCCGAGCACTATGGGACCGAGGCGGCTGAAGACACCGACCACCGGGGGTGGTGGGTATTCGCCGGCGACGTGCGCCTCGGCATCGCCATCTTGGAGGACCTCACTGACGCTGCGCCCCTGTTTGACCTGCGGCTGGCAGAGGAGCACCGGGGCAAGGGCTGGGGTGTTCCGGTGCTGCGAGCGCTGACCTCCCTGGTCTTCGAGACCTACCCCGAGGTTGACCGGTTCGAGGGCCAGACCCGCGAGGACAATCTTGCAATGCGGAAGGTGTTCCTGCGCGCCGGGTTTATCAAAGAAGCCCATTATCGCCGCGGCTGGCCGGTTGAGGGGGCTGAACCGGTGGCTTCAGTGGCCTATGGCATCCTGCGTCAGGACTGGGAGTCCGGCACTGTCACCACTTTCGAGTGGGAGGACCTCGCGGTCTAGCCGGTCACGCTTGCTGAGCCGTTAGTTGGCGGCTGGCCGGCGGGCGATGATGTCGTAGCGGTGCCAGTGTTTGGGCCCGCGCCCGCTGGGGCCGTCGAACTCATGCTCCTGGAGATCAAGCACATCCAGCCCGGTCAGTAGCTGCTCCACCTCGGCTCGGCTGTGGAAGGTCATGCCAGCCACCGCAGCCTCTCCCCGCGCCCAGGAGTCCCGGTCGCCGAAGAGGTGTACCGCCAGAATCCCGTGCGGGTTCAACGCCGCGACCAGTTGGGGCCACAGCCGGTTGAACGCTTCCTCCGGTATGAAGGGCAGACTCACCGAGGCGAGGATGAGGTCTGCCGGTTCGGGTGAGTACTTGGCGAGGTCTGCCACATAGGCGTTGAGCTCTGCGGATTCCCCGGCTCGTTGCCGGGTGAGATCGATGGCGGCTGGTTCGAGGTCCACGGCGGTGACCGACCAGCCTCGTTCCAGCAGATAGAGCGTCTCCGCACCATCCCCGCACCCGAGGTCTAGAGCTGAGCCGGGCTTCTCGGCCAGGGCCGCGGCCTCCAGGACCAATTCGCGGGCTGAGCGGCCCTGGACTTTCCGGTAGTACTCAGCCCAATCAGCCTCAGCAGTGGAGCTCATGCAGAGGAGGACTCACTGCCCGAGGTCGCGGGGCTGGGGGTGCTGTTCTGCTGGGCGCCCTTCGCGGCAGCTGCCTCGGCCCGCCGAGCCTCGCGCCGCTGATTCTCGGTAACAGCACTGCGGTAAGCCCCAGCCGCCACGGCAGCACCCATCACCACCCGGGGAAAGGGCACCCGGAGCTTACGCAGACCCCGGTCGGCGGCCTCATCGAGCAAGAATGAGAGCCGCACACTGCCGTAGACGAGGGCACCCAGGCCGGCAGCAAGGCCTGCCCGCACCACGGGGCTGGGCTCTGGGAGTTCAGTGTCGGTTGGGGTGCCCTCCCGCTCCTGGAGTTTCTTGATGATCCCGGAGGTCGCTCCAGGTGCCATTGCCACACCGGAGACGGCCAGGGCTGGAACCCAGCTCATCACTCCACGCAGCCAGCCCGGATAGTTCCGGGCCGGGATCAGGGTGACTGCACCGCTGAGGGCTGCTTGGGCGGTGGGGTTACTCAGTATTGAGTCCTGGGGCGGGCTGGGTGCCGGACTCGGGGTAGGTTCCTGGCTCACTGTGGCTCCTTCATTCCTCGACGGCGGTGGCTGTTCCTGCGGTGATCCGCAGCAGCTGCTCGTAGGTTGTGGGAAAGACGGTCTTGGGGTGACCTGCAGCTGCCCAGATTTCGGGGTACTGCTGCAGGGCGGTATCTACGAAAGTGCGGACTGCACCGGGGTGCCCAACCGGGGCGACACCGCCGATCACCTGGCCGGTGGCCTCTTTGACTGTCTCCTTGGAGGCTCGGCCGATGGTCCCGCCCAACTGGGCACCCAGATACTCGGTATCCACTCGGTGCGCCCCTGAGGTCAGCACCAGAATCGGTTCATCATCCAGGGTGAAGATCAGGGAGTTGGCGATCTGCCCAACCTCAACACCCAGGGCATCTGCTGCCGACTGGGCGGTTGTCACGGCGTCGTCGAACCAGGTGATCTCCGGGTGCAGACCATGGGCTGCCAGGTCAGTTGTGACCCGCTGAACTGCAGGATGTTCAGTGCTCATAGTTTCACCCTAATCCAGCAGATGCCGCAGATACCGTTGGGGTGTCTGAAGATATCCGCGATGGGCGGCAGCAGCTCTTCTGAGTCACGAAACCAGGCTAGGGCCTGAGGGGGACATGGGGGTCTTCAGTATTCGGCCGGGGGTGGGCCGCCGGCGCGGTAGGCGGCCGCCGATTCAATGCGGCGGACCCGTTCCACCAGGGCCGCGATATTACGGATGAACACGATCAGCCAGGCGAAGAGGATAGCCACTCCGATCAGCTCCAGCGATGTGAGGTTGTAATACCCCACCGGCATCCACAGCAGGAAGGCGAAGACCAGGCCACCGGCGGCCAGGATGCTGAGCACATAGAAGCTTCGGGGGAACCCCGGCAGCAGATACGGCACGCTGAACAGGATGAACAGGAAAGAGGCCCCGAAAGCTGCGGTGACCAGCACATGCCCGTCATGATGCAGATTGATCGGGATCAGCCCCACCCCGGCCAGAGAGAGACCCATAACAATCATCAGGATCCGGATGGCCATCACCCGTGGCGTGCGGAAATGTCCCGAAAAGGCATTGATGATCTTGGTGCCCAGAGGCACTCGGCCAGATTTCGTCTTATTCGACTGGGCGCGTTCCACCAGCCGGCGAGCGACTTTCTTGCGCTCGTGGTCGGCCCAGATCTCCAGGTCCCGGGCAATGAAGGCAGTCAAGGTCGTGATGATCACCCCGGATACCACCAGGGTGGTGTTGAACGTCCAGAAACTGGTGAGCCCGGCCTGGCCGGTGCCGAGTTCGGAGAACATCACATGCCACCAGAACGGGTTCTCAGCGAAGATCATTGAGACCAGCACCCCGGAGGCCATGAACACCGCAAGCAGCGTCGACAACGAGAACGCAGTGATCCTGGCCCCAGAGTTGAAGCTGAAATAAGCCGCGACGCCGCCGACGATCGAAACCAGCACCGACCCCGCTATATGGTCCACGGTCAGGCCGATGAAGGCCTCCTGAAAGACCCTGAAGATCCCGAGAGTGCCCATCACCGCAATCGAGGAGTGGACCACCAGCAGAGCGACAGTATCGATCAGCTGCCGCAGCTTTGGGCGTTGGCCGATCCAGATATTGGCCATCCGAGCGTTGAGCGAATACCCCAACAGGAAGGCAACACCGGCAGCAACACCCCCGATGATCGACCCGAAGAACTGGATGGAGTCATCCCCGGCCAATGAGGGCCGCTGGTCAAAGAAGACCACCAGACCGAAGACCAGTCCCAGCAGACCGCCGCCGAGAGCGGACCAGATCGCTCGGGACTCAACCAGAACCTGCAGTCTCGCCTGCGTCTCAGCCTGCTGGGCCGAGGTCGTCGTCGGATGTGCAGCTTCCTCTTGCGCGACGGAGGCCGCAAGCCTACGCGCTCTGCCGGGTGCACGGTGGGAGCTCACGTATCCAGACTTATCAGATCGGGATGACAGTGATAAGTCCAACCTTCCGGCGCCCCTCCACCGGGGGTAGGGTCAGCGGTATGGAACCAGTCAAGAACGACGCCGGCAAACACGTGGTCTCTTACTCCATCACCGTGGAGGCCCCGGCAGCTGAGATCTATGCTCTGCTGGCCGATCCGCACCGGCACCACGAGATCGACGGATCGGGAACTGTACGTTCCTCCGCGATCGGTGCCCATGAATTGACCGAGGGTGCCCGCTTCAGTGTTCGGATGCGGAAATTCGGTATTCGCTACCGGCTGCCGCTGCGAGTCACCCGCGCCCGTGCCCCTGAAAAGGACCGAGCCGGAATCGTGGAATGGCGGCAGCCCACCGGTCACCGTTGGCGCTGGGAGTTTGCCGAAAAAGCTGAGAATCCAAGCGCAACTGTCGTAACAGAATCCTATGATTCCAGTGAACAAATTGCTCCGGTTCGGGCTGCCCTCGGCCTGACCGGGGTGAATGCGGAGAACGCGACAGCAATCAAGGCCTCGTTGAGGCGTGTGAAAACACACTTCGAGTCCAATAAGTCCCCAGGTCAGGCCGGATCGGGCTAGACTGGTCGACTAGGTCCACGCGACACTATCGTCTAGCTCGACGAAGGTGTAAAGTGTGCGCACCGTTGCACCGCGTACCAAAGTCACCGTACCGGCTTTTGGCGCACCCCTTAATTGGCAGGAGAAAACTGCAATGTTCAACGCAGAAATTAATCGTGCCCTCACCGCAGCCGCGGATCTCATCAACACCTCCGAGGGACTGAAAAGTGCAAGACCCACCCCGGATACGCTCGACAGTGCCGAAGGGCTCAAGGCCTATCTGTCCGAGCGTGAACCCGAGTTGGAATGGCCGACAAGCACGGCCAATCGCAAGCAGCTGGAACGCGTCCGGGCCCTCCGGGAGAAGCTACTCACTGTGTGGAGCTCCGCCCCGGTCACAGAGCCGAATGAGGTCGAGGCCATTAATGGCCTATTGGAAGGTGTGGGGATCAAACTGGTCCACACCACTGGCGAGGATGCTGAGTCCTCGTTCCGTCAGGAGCCGATTCCGGTGTCTAACCAGATCAGCGACATCATGACCGCCACCATCGCCGCAGCATTGGCTCATCTGGTCACCGAGGAGGAGACCGGGCGGCTGCGCATCTGCCGCGGTGATGACTGTGAGGCGGCCATTGTGGACCTCACCCGAAACCGTTCCAAGCTCTTCTGCGATTTCGGCAACTGCGCCAACCGCGCCCATGTGCGGGCCTACCGCGCCCGGCAGGCCGCTAAGCGCAACGGCACCACCGCTGTCACCGAGAGCTCCGAGGCCTCACCGAACTCCGGGGCCGGCAGTAAGCGGAAGTTGGAGAAACCCTCCTCCGCCGAGAAGGCCGAGGAGATCAACCGTCCGACCTCTGTCTCTGCGGTAGCGGCCAAAGAGTTCCGTGATCGGATGCGCGAGGAGCTCATGGATAAGCGCAAGAAGAAGTCGAAGACGAGCAAGAAAAGCTAGCTGTCTCGGCTCAGCATCCCGGTGGGGGTTCATTGCGGTGGACCCTGGTGAGCCCCCGTCCGGGATGAAGGCAATCAACCTATTCGAAGTATCTGCGAGGATTCTCCACCAGGATGGTGTTGAGATCTGATTCGCTGACTCCGCGATCTTTCAGCGTGGGGATGACGTCCTCACTGATATGGCGGTAATTCCACTTCGGTGCCGCCTGAGCCCTGGCCTGTGGATCGAACCAGTCGATGAAGCAGGAGGCGTCATGGGAGATAGTGATCTTCTCGCTATAACCCCTCTCGACCAGCGCGACAATGGTGTCGATGCGCTGCTCAAAGGGCAGCAGCACATCCAAACCGAAGCGGTCCATACCCAAGAGTGAACCTGCATCGGCCAACTTGGTGAGATAGTCCAGGTCAGTGGAGTCTCCGCTGTGGCCGATGATCACCTTGCTGAGGTCCACACCCTCTTCTGCCAATACCCGCTGGGCCACCAGGCCTGACTCCGTATGTGGGTTGGTGTGCACGGTGATCGGTGCGCCAGTCTGGGCGCTGGCCTGACCGACAGCACGCATGGCACGCTCCACACCAGGAGTCAGCCCCGGTTCCTCGATAGCGCATTTCAAGAATGCGGCACGCACTCCAGTATCGGCAATCCCCTCAGTGAGATCCCTGATGAACAAATCGGTCAGCGGCTCCGGGACATCAAAGAGCAGCCCCGGGCCCTGGTGGTGGAACTGGAGGGGGATATCCCGGTAGGTGTACAGACCGGTGGCCAGCACGATATTGAGATCCAGACCTTCGGCGATCCGCTGGATCCTCGGAACATAGCGACCCAGACCCAGGACTGTGGGATCCAGAATGGTGTCGATCCCCAGCTGATGCAGCTCACTCAGCTGTCGACGCGCATCAGCGACTTTCTCTTCTTCATCCCAGTCCTGCTGGTAGTTCAGGCGGTACTCCTCGCCCAGCACGAAGACATGCTCATGAACCAGGGTTCGCCCCAGTTCGCGGGGCTCGATGAAACCTGTGGCAGTGGGGATGTATTCCATGTCACATAGCGTAGGTCAGAATCCATTGAATGTGAACACAGGTTCACTTCTCTCCAAAATGTGATTGACACCACACTCCCTGGCGGTTAGCTTAGGTCAAAGTTGATGTCATGTTCAGAATCACTCCTACCGAAAAGACACAGCCGTCATGTCACAGAAATCTCGTTCGACTCTTCGTCCCCTGATCGCCCTGAGTACTGTCAGCCTCCTAGCCCTGACCTCCTGCGGAAACGGAGGGGGCGACGGCGAGGGAGGCACGATCACCATCGGCGTTACCGGCCCCCAGTCCGGCGGTGGCGCCCTCTACGGCGAGAACGTCGAGGCAGGTATCCGCCTCGCTATTGCTGAGCTCAACGAACAGGGGGTGACCATCGATGGTGAGGAATACACCGTCGAGATGCGCGCCCTGGATGATGAGTACCAGCCCAATGCCGCAGCCACCAACGCCCAACGGCTGGTGGAGCAGGACGATGCCAGCGTGGTCTTCGTCCCTCATGCCGGCGGTATCCACGCCGCTCAGGAGATCAACACCTCCCGCAGTGAGTTCCTCATCGGCGCCTATAGCTCTGACCGGCAGATTGTGGAACGAGGCAATGAACTCACCTTCATGATCCCTCCGACTTTCGCCAGTTACTCTGAGCCGTTCATTGAGATCTTCCAGGACCAGGGTGCTGAGCGCCTGGGCCTGCTGGCCACCGCCAGTGAATACGGACAGCAGTGGACATCCATGATGACCCAGGACTGGGAAGACGCTGGCGGCGAGGTCCTGAGCAATAACAACTTCGACTACGGTGCAGTCTCGGACTTCGCCAGTGCAGTGGCCAGCGCACTCTCCGAGGATCCCGACGTCATCCTGGTCGGCGGCCCCTCTCAAACGACTGCTCTGGTTATCGAGGAGGCCCGGGAGCAAGGCTATGAGGGCGGGTTCATGATCATGGACCAGGCCAAGTTCGAGGAGATGGAACTCTTCACCGACCCCGAGAATCTCAATAACTCCACCGGAGTGAAACCCGTGGCGGAATTCGACGATCCCGGAACGGACGGGCTTATCGAGACATTTGCCGAGGAGATCACCCAGGAACGCCCAATCACCTCCGAGACATCACTGAACTTCCAGGCAGTCGCCTTGGTGGTCAAGGCAATGGAGCTCGCCGGCACCCATGAAGATCCCGCTGCCATCCGGGAGGCGTTGCCCGAAGCCACAGCCGAGGTAGACGATGTCTTCCGCGTCTCCGGGTTCCCCGATGTGGTCACCGACGAGGGCCTGTTGATCTCCGACACCCTCGAAGGGGCCTACCGCGACTCCGAGGGGAATTATGAGTATTTCCCCGTTGAGATCGAGTAGCTCGTCCTCACAGAAGTCCAGCATGTCCTGAACAGTCCCAAACTCTCTAGTGAGGACTCCGCATGACCCTGTTTGTCCAACAGTTCTTCAACGGGCTGTCACTCGGAGGAGTGTACTGCTTGGCCGCCATCGGCCTGACCCTGGTCTTCGGGGTGCTGCGCATTCCCAACCTGGCCCACGGCGCTCTCTATATGGTCGGCGCCTACCTCACCTATTTCTTCCTCACCTCAGCCGGGGTGCCCTATATTTTGGCCATCGCATTGGCTGCCCTGGTGCTGGCCGGAATCGGCATCGGCATGGAGCGAGTGGTCTTCCACCCGCTGCGCAATGCGCCGCATACCCACCATATGATCGCTGCCGCAGGTGCAATGTTCTTCCTGCACTCTCTGGTCCAGGCAATCTGGGGAGCTGACTTCCGGCGGATGGAATCACCGATCACCGGCCGGGTGGAGATCCTGGGCACTCAGGTCTCCTGGCAGCGGGTGACTATCGTGGTCACCGCCGTCGTCGTTCTCATTGCCCTGACCTGGTTCATCAAGAAAACCGTGCACGGGCAGAGCATCGAGGCAGTGGAGCAGGACCGTGTCGGGGCCTCCCTGGTGGGCATCAACCCCAACCGGGTCTCCATGCTGACCTTCGCCCTGGCCGCCGCCCTGGTGGCCGTGGCCGCAGGGTTGGTGGCACCGATCAACCTGCTCTACCCCACGATGGGTGATGTCATCATGGTCAAAGTCTTCGCCATCATCATCCTCGGCGGCCTGGGGTCGATTCCTGGAGCCATCGTCGGCGGCTTCACCCTCGGCCTGGCCGAGGTGATGGCCACAACCTATGTCTCGGCGGTAGCCGGTGAGGTCATCGCCTTCGTGGTGCTGATCCTGGTGCTTGCCATCAGACCCACAGGACTTCTGACGAAGGCGGTGCAACGATGAAGCTGACATTCTCCATCCGCGGAGTCGGCGCCCTGCTGGTGGCAGCGGCCCTGCTCTTCGCACCACTGATTCTGGCCGAGCAGAACTATCTGCTTCGGGTGCTGATCACCGGTATCACCTACGCCATCGCGGTCTACGGGCTCAACATCATCCTGGGCTTCACCGGCCAGCTCTCCCTTGCCCACGGTGGATTCTTCGGCATCGGCGTCTACACCATGGGACTGCTGACCACCGATTACGACTGGTCCTTCTGGTCTGCACTGCTGGCCGCCATCGTGCTCACCACTGTGGTGGGATTCCTGGCCGGACTGCTGGCGCTGCGGACCAGGGAGGCTTATTTCGCCATCTTCACCATGGCTCTGGGACTGATCATCTACATGGTCATCAGCCGTTGGGAGGATGTCACCCATGCCTACTCCGGTGTGCTGGGTGTCAAGCTTCCGGAGGACATCGGCCCGCTGGACTTCAGCGAACCGGCCACCTACTACTACCTCCTGCTGGTCTTCCTCGCCGCTGCCGCCTATGTCACCTATACCCTGCGGGTCTCCAATGTTGGACGCCGGCTGCTGGCCATCCGCACATCCGAGGACCTCGCCAGTTCCATCGGCATCAATGTGGGGCTGAACAAACAGCTGGCCTTCACGGCATCGGCGGGCTTCGCCGGACTCGGCGGGGCACTGTTCGCCTCCGCAGAAGGATTCATCGGTCCCAACTCCTCCTCCATCGACCTCACCTTCGAACTGCTGATGTTCTTGCTTGTCGGCGGTGTGGCCACCGTGATGGGACCGATTGTGGGCACCCTGCTGGTCCTGATGCTCTTTGAGGCTTTTCAGGACTTCCAGGCCTACCGGTTCATTCTGCTGGGGCCGGTGATCATCGCCCTAGTGATCTACGCACCGCAGGGGCTCATTGGGCGGCTCAATCAACTCACCTTCTACTGGAAACGCCGCAGAGCGGCAGCCCAGAAGACCGCAGTCGGTGCGCCTGAGCAGAATTCCCCGGCCGATCCCCACAATGAGAAGACAGAGGTGCGCTGATGCTGATGCAGGTACGCGGACTGTCCAAGACCTTCGGCGGTCTCCATGCTGTCGAAGACGTCAGCTTCGATATCGCCGAGGGGGAGATCACCGCGATTATCGGCCCCAATGGTGCCGGGAAGTCCACCCTGTTCAACCTGATCACCGGGTTCTACCGTCCCACAGCGGGATCGGTGACCTTCAAGGCCAAAGACATCACCGGTCATCCGGCCCATCGGACAGCCCAGGCTGGGGTAGCCCGGACTTTCCAGACCACCAAGCTCTTCGAGCACAGCTCGATTGCCGAGAATGTTCTGGCAGGCTGCGCGGCCGGATCCCGTTCCACACTCATCGACGCCGTTTTCCGCACCCCCCGGCATCGCCGGGAGGAGAAGGCGAGTATGGATAAGACCCTGGAGCTGCTGGAGTTCACCGGCATCCTGGAGTTCAAAGACGAGATCGCAGCCAATGTGCCCCATGAGGTGCAGAAGCGGGCCGCCGTCGCCCTTGCCCTGGCCACCGAACCCGAACTGCTGCTGCTGGATGAACCGGCAGCCGGTATCACCGAGGATGAGACCGCCCGATTCGGGCAGTTGATCCGGCAGATCGTGGCCCGCGGGGTCACTGTGGGGCTGGTGGAGCACAAGATGTCACTGATCATGAGCCTGGCGGACAATATCTTGGTCCTTGACCAGGGCCGCAGAATTGCCTGGGGTACCCCCGAGGAGGTCCGCTCGGACCCCCGCGTGATCGAGGCCTATCTCGGTGCCGGCAGCCAGGGCTCCACGTCCCAAGAGGACGGCATTCAGGAACGGACCCCAGGACAAGGAGCCTAGCCATGCTTGAAGTACGAGACCTCTGCGCCGGTTATGACACTGTCGATGTCCTCCACAATGTGAACATCACCGCCGAGGCCGGACGCCTGACCCTGGTTCTGGGCGCAAATGGTTCGGGGAAGTCCACCCTGTTCCGCACGATCAGCGGCCTGGTCCGCGGCCGAAGCGGCAGCATCACCTTTGAGGACAAGTCGATCAGCAAGCTGTCCTCAAACCGGATTGTTCGCGCGGGAATTGCCCATGCTCCTGAGGGCCGGCATCTGTTCCCTCAGTTGAGCGTGGAGAAGAACCTCACCCTGGGCAACTACGCCAGGCGCAGTTCAAAATCCGAGCTCAAAGAACTGCTGACCCGGGTCTTCGATCTTTTCCCCATATTGCAGGAGAAACGTTCCCAGGCCGCAGGCTCACTCTCGGGTGGGCAGCAGCAGATGGTCGCTATCGGTCGGGCGCTGATGTCCGATCCCAAACTGTTGATCCTCGATGAGCCTTCCATGGGTCTTGCCCCGATGGTCACCGAACAGGTGCTGCAGGCGGTGGCCGAGGTCAATTCTGAGGGCACCGGGGTGCTGCTTGCCGAGCAGAATGCACAGGCCGCACTGGGCTTTGCCCACTACGGATATGTCCTGGCTGAGGGCCGAGTGGTGCTCTCCGGGGCGGCCTCAGACCTTCAGAACGATCCCGAGGTGCAGAAGGCCTATCTGGGGGTCTGACAGAACTTGAACTTGACCTCAAGTTCTAGATAGGCTCTGTGGTACAGATCTCATTCAGAGGGAGACCCAATTATGCCGACCACCACCACGTCTGTTCATCTGGCCCAGCGGCCCACCGGCCTGCCGGTGGAGGAGACCTGGGAGATCCGCCACACCGAGCTGCCCGATGAGCTGGAGGAGGGTCAGTTCCTCGTCGCGGTGGACTACATCTCTCTGGACCCGGCGATGCGCGGCTGGCTCAACGATGTCCGCTCCTATATCCGGCCGGTCCAGGTGGGCGAGCTGATGCGGGCCAATGCCACAGGCAAAGTCACCGCCTCCCGCCACCCCGACTTCTCCGAGGGTCAGGCTGTTGCCGGCCCCTTCGGCGTGACCGAACACGCCATCAGCGATGGCACCGGGGTCACCGCCATCGATACCCAGTTGGCTGCTCCGCCCACCTGGCTGGGTGCCCTGGGCATGCCGGGCCATACCGCCTATTTCGGCCTGCAGGATGTCGGCGAACTGAAATCCGGTGACACAGTGCTGATCTCCGGTGCCGCCGGTGCGGTGGGCAGTGTTGCCGGCCAGCTGGCCAAGGCCCAGGGCTGCACCGTCATCGGTGTCGCCGGTGGAACTGAAAAGTGCCAATGGCTTGAAGAAATCGGCTTCGACGCCGCAGTGGACTATAAGAGCGACAATGTGCTCAAGAAGCTGCGCGAAATCGCCCCCGATGGCATTAATGTCTTCTTCGACAATGTGGGCGGGGAGATTCTGGATGCTGGGCTGGCGAATCTGCGCCGCGGCGCCCGGGTTGTCATTTGCGGTGCGATCTCCTCCTATAACGAGACCTCCCTTCCCCCGGGCCCCAGCCGTTATCTCTCGCTGCTGGTCTTCCGGGCCAAGATGCAGGGCTTCGTGGTCTTCGACTACGCCGACCGCTACCCGGAGGCGGTGGAGAAGGTCGGTGAGCATATTTCCAACGGCACCCTGACTGCTCGTGAGACAGTTCTCGAGGGCGGGGTCACCGCCTTCAACGAGGCGCTGCAGGGGCTTTTCAAAGGGGTCAATACCGGAAAACTGGTCCTGAAGGTCTGAAGCTGCAGCGGCTTGAGACCAGGCCCTGACCCCGCAGCATCGCCCACATTCGATTCGTTCTACCAGGACGTTCTACCTAGGAGAGGAGCCTCACCGTGAGAGAGGCAGTCATCGTATCCACCGCTCGGACCCCCATCGGCAAAGCGTACCGGGGGGCGTTCAACGACACCCAGGCCCAGGAGCTGGCCGGACACGCGATCTCCCATGCAGTCTCCCGCGCCGGGATTGATGGCGCGGAGGTCGACGACGTGGTGCTGGGGGCGGCCCTTCAGCAGGGCTCCACCGGATCGAATATCGCACGTCAGGCAGCACTGCGAGCAGGCCTGCCGGATTCAGTGGCCGGCATGTCGGTGGACCGGCAGTGCGCCTCGGGCCTGATGGCCATTGCCACTGCTGCCAAGCAGATCATCCACGATGGCATGGAGGTCGCCATCGGCGGTGGTGTGGAGTCCATCTCCCTGGTGCAGAACGAGAAGATGAACACTCACCGGCTGAAGGATCCGTGGCTGGTGGAGAACGTGCCGGACCTCTACATGCCCATGCTGCATACCGCTGAGGTGGTCGCTGAGCGCTATGGGGTCAGCCGTGATCAGCAGGATGAGTACGCGCTCTCCTCCCAGCAGCGCACGGCCGAGGCTCAGCAGCAGGGCAAGTTCGACGACGAGATCGTCCCGCTGCCCAGCACGAAACTGGTTCTGGACAAGGAGACCGGCGAAACTCACCAGGAGGAGGTCACCCTCAGCAAGGATGAGGGCAACCGGCCTTCCACCACACTGGAGTCCCTGACTGGCCTGAACCCGGTGCTGCCCGATGGTGATGTCACCGCGAAGTCCACGATCACCGCAGGTAACGCCTCCCAGCTCTCCGACGGCGCCTCCGCTTCGGTGCTGATGAGCGCTGAGGCTGCCGCTGAGCGTGGCCTGACCCCGCTGGGCACCTACCGCGGGATGGCAGTGGCCGGCTGCAAACCCGATGAGATGGGTATCGGCCCGGTCTTCGCCATCCCGAAGCTGCTCAAGCAGCACAACCTGGAGATCGGCGATATCGGCCTCTGGGAGCTCAATGAGGCTTTCGCCTCTCAGGCGGTCTACTGCCGGGACAAGCTCGGCATCGACCCCGAACTCTATAACGTCAACGGTGGCGGTATCTCCATCGGCCACCCCTATGGCATGACCGGCGCCCGCCTGACCGGTCACGCTCTGATCGAGGGTCGCCGTCGTGGTGCCCGCTATGTGGTGGTCACCATGTGCATCGGTGGAGGCATGGGTGCTGCAGCCCTGTTCGAGGTGAACTCATGAGCGATATCCTCACCAGCGTTGATCAGGGCGTAGGCACGATCACCCTGAACCGGCCGGATCGCCGCAATGCCCTCTCCCCTGCCATGGTGGATGGGCTCAGCCAGGCCCTGACCGATATGGAGGCTGACTCCGCTGTCGGTGCGGTGCTGCTCACCGGTGCCGGTGGGGCTTTCTGCTCCGGCGGGGACGTCCAGGAGTTTGAGGCCCGCGGCGGCGAAGGCGGCGGTGGTGACACTGTGGACAAGGAGGCCGAACAGCAGCAGCTGGACCGGCAGTTGGCCACTGTGGGTCGCCTCTACCGCTTCCCGAAACCGGTTGTGGCTGCCCTTCCCGGGGCGGTTGCCGGTGCCGGTATGGGTTTCGCCCTGGCCGCGGACCTACGGATCGGCAGCCCCCGCACCCTGTTCGCCACCGCTTTCGCCGGAGTCGGACTCGGTGGGGACTTTGGGGTCGCCTGGCTGCTTCACCAGTTGGTGGGCCCGGCCAAGGCTCGCGAACTGATGTACCTCTCCCCGCGGGTGCGCGGTGAGGAGTGCCTGCAGCTGGGCCTGGTCAACACTCTGGTCGAGGAGGATCAGCTCAGCGACCGGGCAGTGGAACTGGCCATCCAGCTGGCGCATGGGCCTTCGGCGGCATTGGGTGCGATGAAGCAGAACCTCCTGCAGGCTCCGCATTCCACTTTGGAGGATGCCATGGGCCCGGAGGTCGCCCGCCATAAGGAGACTGGTCTGACCCAGGATCATAAGGACGCGATCAGTGCCTTCGTCCAGAAGCAGACCCCCACCTTCAAACCCGGTTGGCATGAGGGAACCTCATCATGAATTTCGAGGGCGCGGTCGCAGTGGTCACCGGTGCTGCCGGTGGAATCGGTGCAGCATTGGCCAAGGCCTTGCATGCCCGCGGCAGCAGTGTGGTGCTCACGGACCTCACTGAGGAGGCTGTGCGGCAGCGGGCCGATGAGCTCAATGCGATCCGTCCGGACAGTGCCGTGGCTCTGGCCGGGGATGCGGTGGAGTCTGAGCATATTCAGGCCTGTTTGGATCTGGCGGAGCAGCGTTTCGGTCCGGTGGATCTCTATGCCGCCAATGCCGGAGTCGGCGGTGGGCTCGGTCTGGAGGCCACTGATCAGCAGTGGCAGCAGGCTTTGGATGTGAATGTTCTGGCCCATGTTCGTGCTGCCAGGCTTTTGGTCCCGCAGTGGCTGGAGCGCGGTTCGGGGCATTTCCTCTCCACTGCCTCGGCTGCGGGACTGCTGACCCAGATCGGCTCAGCCACCTATGCGGTCTCCAAACATGCGGCCGTGGCGTTCTCCGAGTGGCTTTCGGTCACTTATGGTTCCCGCGGCATTGGGGTCAGCTGCCTGTGCCCCATGGGGGTCAATACGAATATGCTGCGCGGCCCCTCCACTGCTACCCGGGCAGTCACTGACGCCGGGAAGGTTTTGGAGCCCGACGACGTCGCCGCCTCGGCCCTTGATGCCGTGGCCAAGAATGAGTTCCTGGTCCTGCCTCATCAGGAGGTCCATGAGTTTTGGCGGCGTAAGAGCTCCGATTACGAACGCTGGTTGGCGGGTATGCGCCGCTACCAGGATTCATTGGTCTGATCGAAGTCGAGCCGGCCCATGGGAGTACGACTTAGGCACCCTCAATCTATAAGGAACCGTCATGGATTTTGAGCTTTCTGACCGCTGCAAGGACTACCAGGAGAAGCTGCTGTCCTTTATGGACGAGCATGTGTATCCGGCCGAGGCGACTTATGCCGCCCAGATGGCTGAGGCCGATTCCCCGAATGTGCAGCCGCCGGTTCTGGAGGAGCTGAAGGTCGAGGCCCGAAGCCGGGGTCTGTGGAATCTCTTCCACCCCCATGAGAACGCCGAATGGGGCAGCCCGGGGCTGAGCAATCTGGACTATGCTCCGCTGGCTGAGATTATGGGGCGCAGTCCACATCTGGCCCCGGAGGCCACGAACTGCAATGCCCCGGATACCGGGAATATGGAGGTCCTGGAGCTCTTCGGAACCCAGGAGCATAAGGAGCGCTGGCTCAAGCCGCTGCTTGATGGGGAGATCGCCTCGGCCTTCTGTATGACCGAACCGGCTGTGGCCAGCTCGGATGCCACGAATGTACAGCTGCAGATGGTCAAAGACGGCGATGAGTATGTGCTCAATGGGCGCAAGTGGTTCGCCTCGAATGCCCTGCACCCGCATGCCAAGGTCCTGATCGTGATGGGTAAGACCGACCCCGAGGCTTCGACGCACCGTCAGCAGTCGATGATGGTGGTGCCGATTGATGCACCGGGTGTCACGATTGTCCGTGGTCTGCCGGTCTTCGGCTATATGGACCGTGAGGGTCATGCCGAGATCATCTTTGAGGATGTCCGGGTTCCCTCCAAGGACCTCCTGGCCGGTGAAGGTGAAGGCTTCATGATCAGTCAGGCCCGCCTGGGTCCTGGGCGGATCCATCACTGCATGCGCTCGATCGGTATGGCGGAGCGTTCCCTGGATCTGATGATCCGCCGGGCCCAGGAGCGGGAGACCTTCGGTGCTCCAGTGGCCGACCGGGCCAATATTCAGGACTGGATCGCCGAGGCTCGGATCGAGATTGAGATGACTCGGCTTCTGGTGCTGAAGACGGCCTGGCTGATGGACACTGTCGGCAACCGTGAGGCCCGCACTGAGATAGCGGCTATTAAGGTGGCGGCTCCGCAGATGGCCCTGAAGATCATCGACCGTGCCATTCAGGTCCATGGTGGTGGTGGGGTCACCGACGACTTCCCGCTGGCCAGCTTCTACGCCCACCAGCGCACCCTCCGCCTGGCCGATGGTCCAGATGAGGTCCATAAGCGCAGTATCGCCAGGATGGAACTGAAGCGGATGCACAACCTCGTAGCCGCGGGCTAGAACAACCAACCACAACGAGGGCGGGGCAATCCATCTGGGTTCGCCCCGTCCTCGATTTACATTCCACGGGCTTCGCAGCGGGGTCACTATGGAATTTTCAAGCTACAGCGGCCAGTCCGTTTCCGGGGCCAGGTAGTGAAGTTCTTGTGGCACGTCCGGCCACCACTGCCTTCCTCCATCCCCGGCTCAGTTGAGGGGGAGCCGAGCGGTGGAGGGTGGGCAGGTTGGGGTTAGGCAGCGTCGTCTACCGCCCAGTCAGGTGGTGGGCCAACATCCCAGCCAGTGGCCACCACGTCGTAGGCACCCGGTTCGTCGAGTTCGTGGAACCAGACTTCGTCCTCCACCCCGCTGGGCTGGCCTGGTGGGTGATCCGATCGATCCCGGTCTGGTGGGTGGTGCTTGTG
>NZ_JABAHY010000018.1 GCF_012641515.1 Nesterenkonia sedimenti
CCAGCAGAAACCCACCCAGACCCCTGGGCAGGGCGCTGCTGGTCGACCCTACATGACATCAAAAGCCACAAGCACCACCCACCCGACGAGAGCGGGGCGGATCGCCCCATAGATCAGGCCCGCGCGCTGGAAGACGAGGTCTGGATCAACGAATACGGGGAACCCGAGCTTCCAGACTGGCTATTGCCAACAGGACCACCGCCGGACTGGGCCCTAGTTGAAGCTGCTTAGCATCAGCCTGCCCAAACCCCTCCACCATTGAGCCCCCACCAGGTCCGGTGATGGAGGGACGGCAGCCGAGACGGCATCCAAACCTGGCCCCGGAAACGGACTGGCCACAGTTGTTTGACAACTCCATAGGGACCCCCCGGAGTCGAACTGAGAGGTCAGGGTGGCTGTGACCTCCTTCATTGGCGGCTTGCCATCCAGAGCTTAGGCTGTAGATTTTGGCGAGGTGAGTTCGGAACAGGGGAGGTGGTCAGATATGGCGCGAGGGCGTCGTCGTGCGTTATCTGCCGCTCTAGCTGCCGCATTACTGCTCGGCGGGTTCACTGCACCGGGTGCGCAGGCCTATTCCAGTCCCGATCAGGTGCCCAACCCCTTCCAGGAATACACCGCCCAGGACTATGCCGATGCGCTGTGGAACCTCGAAACCACCACCTATATCCGCAGTCTCGACCGCGAAACCGAAGGGGACTGCGAGGTCTACACCTATACGGTCGAACATCCCCTGGAGACAGAATCCACCCGCACCTACGTGCATATCTCCGATGAGGACGGGTGGTGGTGCTCCGGCTCCGACGGCGACGATCTGCGCGAGGAATTCGACGAGAAGGACGAAGAAGACTCCTCCTTCTACCACGGCCGACCCTACGAGAACGTCAACCAGCGGGTGCCCTACTACGGAACCTGGGCCGATGTGAACGGAAACGGAGTCAACTCCCGCACCGAAATCCACGCCCGGGACCTCGGCAACTCCAGCTTCACCGTCTCCGGAACCTACTACGACCACTACTCCGGTCAGCGGGTGAACATCGGAGATACCGAAACCCACGGCGAACACATGATCCCGGTGGGTCACACCTGGCCGGAGATGCAGCACCGCCCCCGGGAAGACCGGGTCGCCTACTACAACGACCCCATGAACCTCACCACCACCATCGGCTGGATCAACCGGGAGAAGGGCGGGCATACCCCCACCGAGTGGATGCCCTCCAATGAGGAAGCACACTGCGCCTATGGGATGACCTGGATCCATATCGCCAATAAGCACGAGGTCTCCCTCTTCTCCCGGGACATCGACTACCTCCGCGATCTCCTGATGGACTGCCTCGATGAGGCCATTGGCTCCGGGGGAAGCCTCGACGGCCAGCGCAGCAGCGACCTCGATTGGCAGGACCTGCCCCCAGCCGGTGCAGACGAGATCTCCGAGGAATCAGGCGGCGGACCCCGGGAGCACTACAGCCCCCAGGACTACGCCGATGCGATCTGGAACCTCGAGAACCACGTGCGCATCCGCAGCGTCGAACGGGAAGAAGAAGGCGACTGCGATGTCCAGACCTTCAGCGTGACCCCACCCCGAGGCGGAATCACCACCACCTACGCCCGAGTCATCTCCCCAGACAACGACTACTGTTCCGGTGACGACGGCGACGAGCTGCGCGAAGAACTCGATGAGCAAGCCGAAGAGGACTACTTCCACCACGGCAGCCCACTGGCCGGAAAACGCCGTGACTTCTTCGGCTACTGGCAGATGGGGGAGGAACTCAACACCCGCCACGAGGTGCTCGCCCGGGACCTGCGCGAAGTCGAATGGAACAGCACCGAGTCCGGGGTTCGGGGCGGATCCTTCCACGACCCCTATACCGGGGACTCCGAACCCTACAGCGGGGCAGGGACCGTCATCGACCACATCCTCCCGGTGGAGCACGCCTGGATCGAATTCGAACACCGCAGTGAAGAAGACCGCGAAGCCTTCTACAACGACCCCACCAACCTGCTGGCCACCACCGAGGAGTCAGCCGAGGACAAAGGCGCCGACGCCCCGCGGAACTGGATGCCCGAACACACCGACTTCCACTGCCGATACGCCATGGCCTGGACACACACCGCGGTCAAACACGAAATCTCCCTGTTCATCAGCGACATCCGGCAGCTGCGCCAAACCCTCTACACCTGCCTCAGCGAGGAGAGTGAGGGCGCAGACACACTCAGTGACACCCGCCGATCAGAGCTGGACTGGGCCAGCCTTCCCCCGGGATGAGCAGGAAAGACTAAACTTACTCGGCGATGGTCAAACCACTCATACTGGGTGCCGAGCTCGCCCGCCGCATGATCCGCACTACCGCGCAGGTACCCGGACTCGACGTTGCCCTGGCGCGCAGCGTCGCGGCCTCCGGTCGGGCCGTGACCCCCAGAGTTGAGGCCAGCCTCACCGGCGGACGCTCACCAGTAGGGGCCTTCCACGAGAAGGTCGCCACCGTACTCTTCGAAGCCAACCGTCCCGGGGCGAAGAAACTCCTGGACCAGATCAACGTTGAAGAGTTCGACGACGCCGAAGCCCTGGAACGCTACGCGCTGCGGTTTGTGAAACTCAAAGAGTATGAGGCCGGACTCGCCATGCGCCAGCGCGCGGTGGAACTGGAACCGGAGAACCCCTTGCGCTGGGTGGCCCTGGCGAGGTCCCTGCAGCGGGCCTCCTGGGGAGCGGTCTCCAATGACCCCGTGGCCGGACTCGACCACGGCCCGGTCTCCGATACCGAAGCAGCCCGCGAAGCCCTGGCCACCGCCCAGGAGCTCGCCCCCGAGAACGCCTTCGTCATCCACGAGCGCGGCAAACTCGAATTCGAACGCGGCGATATCGAAACCGGCCTTCAGCTGATGCGACAGGCCGCCGAACTCGAGCCCAAGACCCAATGGTGGACCGATCTCGCCGCCGCCTACCGCAAACCGCATATCGCCGAACTCGACAAATCCCTGGATGCCTACGAGAAGGCCCTGGAACTGAAACCATCCAGCCCCACCGCCTTCCGCGGTGTGGTGATCATGGGCTCAAGAGCAGACCAGGACTGGCAGCGGCTCTGGGCCAATGCGGAGAAATTCGAAGCCGCCCGGAAGCTCAGCGGCCGGCGTACCCGAGCCAAACTGATGAAGACCCTGCGGCCGATGTTCGCCACCGGAGCCACCCGGGCCCAGATCAGCGCCGGGATCGTGCAACTGGGGATTGCCCATATCAAGAGGCAGCGGCTCTCCTGGCCGACCACCAACCTCATCATCTACCGGCTGCAGTTTGCCCAGCGGATGAAAACCGGATTCGACCTCCGTCGGGGTCTGGCCCGGCGCACCATCGACTGGCTGGGCACCAACAGCGCCGGGCACAGCCGGCACCGGCAGAAACTGCTGGCCGCACTGATCTACCTCGAACGCTACGCCGAGGCCCAGGCGCTGATCGATCCCATGCCCTGGGAGCCGGGCAGCCGCAATGAACGCCATCGGCTGGAGAAACTCGCCGCCGACACCCACTTCATCCAGGGCCGGCTGCAGCCGCTGGTGGACTACGCCAAAGCCCGGGCCGAGGACCTCCCACTGCCCGGTGAGGAGAAGTTCCGCAGTCTCATCGCCGGCAAACGAGTCGCCGTCGTCGGTCCTGCCGATACTGGAGACCGGTTGGGCGAGCAGATCGATGGCTACGATGTGGTGATCCGGCCCCGGCTGATGACCGAGTTCGACGCCGAACAGGCCGCCCGGCTGGGGACCCGGACAGATATCAGCTACTTCTCCGGACGAGACCTCGCAGAGTTCACCCCCGTGGCCGCAGCAGCGGTGGAACGCGGGGAACTGCAGATGGTGGTCGGCCGCGGGCTCAGCCTCAACAGCTTCACCGAGGAGATCCCCGACTGGCTGCGGTTCTACCGCCACGACTTCTCCCTGGGCTTCCACGGACCTCCAATGGGGATCGGCCGGATTCTCTACGATGTGCTGCAGTTCGAACCTGCCGAGGTGGGACTGTTCAACATCGACTTCTTCTCCGGGCAGACCGCCTTCGGCGCCGGCTACCGGGAGGATAAGGACTCCGGTCTGGGGCCCTATTCGATCGTCAACGAGATCATCCTGGCCCATGATCTGGCCTTCGAACACCGGCTGACCAAGATCATGGCCTCCACCGGGGTGCTGACCGGATACGGGGTCGCCGGATCAGTTCTGGACCTGAGCGAAGACCAGTACATCCAGAAGCTCGAAGAATCTCCGGCCCTGATCACCCGAGGCGGATAAGCCAGTGGCGGTGGGCAGGAAATCGCAGCGAAAAGCGTTATGGTAAGAAACATCAAGTTTCGCGCGAGAGGAGAGACGTGACAGTCCTGCCTGTTGAATATGTGTCTGCTGAGCACGTGGAGGCACAAAAAGCGGCCCTCTTGCGGACTCTCGGCCTGAGTGAACATGAGCTGCAGCATAAAGCGGAAGAGGGAACCTATTCTCTTCAGGAGTTTTACGCCTGGGAGACCCTCCAGGGCTTGAATTTTCTGCTCAGCGAGGACGATGCCAGCTGAACGATGGCAGCTGGAAGTCTTAGTACACAGGCGAATGAGTTTCGAGAGGAACTGCAGGTATCCGTCAAGGGCGCATTGGGGATTGAACACCAATTCCATTCCCAGGTGAGAAACAACCATGCTGTGGAGGGTTGGGACAGAGCCTTACGAGAGCAGAGGAAGACCTTTCGAAGCCATCAGCTTTCGGCCGCAGTTCGAGACAATCCGCGTGTAGCAGCGCAGGAGCTCCGTCGTATGGGGTATGAGGTTGCCTGGCCCGCGGGAGAGACCGAACCAGATGTCCGCTGGACCAAGTTGACGGATTATTAATATGGCGGTGTCTCTGCATGGGCTGCGGTACAAGATCGCAGCAGCGGCGGTGATGACCCGCACGGCCAGGCGGGTGGGCCGCCTACCTGGTGCGGCCACCGTCATCAGCAGTACCGCCGACCTGCTTGAACCCCAGGGACAGGAAACCAGCGGCAGCTACCGGGGGATCGCAGCCGGACTCCTGCGCCAGGCCCTGCCGGAGACAGGCCGCGGAACCTGCGTAGTCTACGACTCCGTGGCCGGACTGATCCCCGGGAACCCCAGTGCACCCGAGGTGCTCAGCGAGCGGGTCAGCCGTGCGGAGGCCACACCCACCGCCGGTAACCTCCTGGCCGCGGCAGCAGCCCACCGCAAACCCTATGTGGCCGACTTCCGCACTGCCGCCGAGTACTACCACCGGGCCTTCGAGGCCAACCCCCAGGACCTCCGAGCCATCGAAGGGATCCTCACCACCGGGGCGCGCTCCCATTACGACTGGCCACGGATCTGGGCCGCAGCAGCACATCTGAAACCCCGACGTGGGCCCCTGGACGCCACAGCACCGGATAACCAGAGCCTCTGGAGGGTGATCGACGCCCTATTCGTCCAAACCCCCGACGACGACGCCGTGGCCGCGGCAGAACAGCTGCTGAGCCAGCACAGCCGCCAGCTGCCAGGGCTGCACCAACTGCTGCTGGAAACCCTCGCCGCCCGGCTGCAATATCTGGGCCGGTTCAGCCTCGGGTTCCGCCTGCGCGAGGCGATGGCCATCAACCGGGTCAGGGAACTGCGGGGGATCCCCCTGGAATCCGGGATCTGGCTCAAACACCTCATGGGCGCCTATGCCTACCTCGACCAGATCGGCCGGCTGACCCGCACTGCGGCCAAACCCCCGGTGGACCGCAGCCACCTGCTGACCAGCATGCAGGCTGCCAAACTCAGCGCCGATGCCGCCCTCTACGCCGGAAACGCAGAACCCCTGCAACAACAGGCTGCCCTGCGCCGGCAGCGCATGCCGCTGCCCGGGGACCAGAAGATGGCAGACCTCGTGAACGGGAAGCGGGTCGCCGTCGTCGGCCCCTCTGCCGGGGATGGTCTCGGGGAGCTCATCGACTCCTACGATGTAGTCGTCCGCACCGGTCACAACCCCGCGGGGGACCCAGCAGATGCCGGGGGCCGAACCGATATCGCCTACTACGCAGGCCGCGACCTCATCGGGGCCTACGACCAGGTGCAGGAAGCAGCAGACCAGGGCAAGATCCAAATGGCGGTCACCCGGCCGTTCTTCCTGGATGCCCCGGCCCTGCAGGAGGTCGGCGGACAGCCGCAGTGGCTGCGCACCGCAAGGTTTGAATACGGGCTCTACTTCCGCGGGGCACCCCAGGGAATGCAGCGGATCATCTACGATCTCCTGCAGTTTGCCCCCGCAGAGATCGCACTGTTCAACGCCGACTTCTACGCCGGTGAGAACTTCGCCGCCGAAGGCTACCGGGCAAGCTACAGCGCATTCGGCCCCGATAACCAGACCAACGATGTGGTGGCCATGCACGATCTGGCCTATGAATTCCGGTTCACCCAGCGGCTGCTGACTGCCGGGATCATCACCGCCCACGGCACTGCCGCCGAGGTCCTCACCCAGGACACAGAGACCTACTACCAGCGTCTGGAGTCCGGTCCACTCGTATAGGCTTAGGGCGTTTGAGTCATGTTCTACCTGGGGAGAAGCGTTGATCCGCGTTGTACTGGTCCGGCACGGCGAAACCGAATGGAATAAGGCACACCGACTGCAGGGGCAGTCAGAGATCCCACTGGCCGAATCCGGCATCGAACAGGCCCAGGCCGCCGCACTTTACGTCCGCGGCCAGCAGCCGGTCCGCGGATACGTCTCCCCACTGGGCCGCACCCACGCCACCTTCGCCGAATTCGGACTCGATATCGAACCGGTGGAGAAGCCCGGGCTGATCGAACAGAACCTCGGCGCCTGGGAAGGCATGAAGACTGCCGCGGCAAAGGCCGACTACAGCGACCTCTACAAAGCGTGGAAGAAGGGCGAAGGCAACCCACCCGAGGGTGAATCTCCGCAGGCAGTCATCGACCGGATGACCCAGGCCTTCTTCAGCATCATCCGAGATATGGCCGATGCCGAACCCACTGATTCAGTGGACACCAGCTACCCCCTGCGCACCGCAGTGGTGGTCTCCCACGGCACGGCAACGAAAGCCCTGCTGGAGGGCCTGGGCCTGATCGACCGGAATAATGTCATCTCCCTGACCCCGGCGGCGATCTCCGTGGTGGATGTGCCACTGCACGGCGGGCCGTTGAGCTCATCCCTGCCTCAGGGCGGGGTCCAGGTCGAAGGTGGAGCAGAGGCTGAGGCCGAGATCATCTCCTCCCTGACCGATGAGCAGATCGCCGCCTACGCCAAACTGCGGATGTACAACCTCTCCCCGGAGGTGCTGACCACCCTCGGCTGAACACCGACCGCTCGGGGCAGAGGTTCCTACTCTCGGCCCGGGGGAGGAGGCAGCTTCGTCTCCGGCTCGGTGCCCAGGGAGCGCAGCTGCGAGGTAGGAGGCAAGGGGGCGTCGTCGTCGGTTGAACCGGGGGGCTCTTCAGCCTCCCGTTCGTCCTCACGCTTGTACTGAATCGCCTCAAAGAGCAGATCCCGGCGGATCTCAGAGGTGGAAGTCCCTTCGGTGCGGGGGAGGTAGACGACCTCGCACTGCTCACGCAGATACTCGAACCGGGGCGAGCCCTCCCAGTCAGAGCCCATCACCACCGTGTCGATCTCGTACTCAGAGACATCAAGGCGTTTCTGCTCCCAGGAGGTCTCCGGGATCACCAGATCCACGTACCGGATGGCCTCCAGCATCATCTTCCGCACCTCAAAGGGGTGATAGCTGGGCTGCTTACCCGGTTTGGCCTCATTGAACTCATCAGTGGAAAGCCCAACGACGAGATAGTCCCCCAAGGCCTTCGCCCGCTTGAGCAGGCGGATATGCCCCCAGTGGAGCAGATCAAAAGTGCCGTAGGTCAGGATTCGCTTCATCAGGGGATCAGTAGGAGAAGGGATAGAGAGTTCAGACTGTTCGGGGCAGGGCAGCCATCTGGGAGGTCACCGGGGCGGGTTCGCCTGCGTTCTCCGCATGCTGGCCCGTAGGCAGAGAGACCGCCTCAGCCAATAGATCGCGGCGGATCTTACTGGTGGAGACCCCCTCAGTGCGGGGCAGAAAGACCAGATCAACGTGGTCACGCAGATACTCAAAACGGTGAGAGCCTGCCCAGTCAGAACCCATGACCACGACGTCGGCCTGGTAGCGCTGGATGTCCTTGAGCTTCTGGTCCCAGCGGGCTTCGGGGATCACGAGGTCTACGTAGCGGACCGCCGAGAGCATATCGCAGCGGGTTTCGAACTTATGGTACGGAGCGCGTACGCCCTTGTCCTCGGTGGCGAACTCATCGGTGCTGGCCCCCACGATGAGATAGTCACCTAGGGACTTGGCCCGCTTCAGGAGGCGGATATGCCCCCAATGCAGCAGGTCGAATGTGCCGTAGGTCAGAACCCTCTTCATGGCGCTGAAACCTTCCCCGGGCGGGCGCGCAACGGTGGCGCGGCCACTCTGATCCAAAGTCTAGGTGCGTAGTGATTACTTCTGACAACTATTGCCGCATGATAGCAACATCAGGAAAAGGGCATGTTTCAAGTCTCGGTGGAGGCTCCCGCGCTGCGGGGACAGGCCGGGCTGGGCACCACGAATCGCTCCGAAGGGTAACGGTCCCTTACGCTGGGATGCGTGACCGAAGAGCTGTTCGCCGACCAAGAGGCCCCAGAAGAAGCGCCGAAGAAGCGCGGCAAGAAGATCACACTCATTGTGCTCAGTTCCATGCTGGTGCTGGTCCTCGGCGGTGCTGCAGCAGCCTTCTGGTACCTCAGCTCCGTACGCGGAGCCTATGAGGACGCCGTCAACGTGCTCCCCGAGGAACACACCTTCCCCGATGAGGACACCGAAGAGTACGAAGCCCCTGATCCTGTCACCCGCGACGACGGCGAAGAGGATGAGCAGATCAACATCCTGCTCATCGGCTCCGACTCCGGCGGCGGCTCCGGTGAGACCGAAGACGTGCCCTGGCTGCCCAATGCCGGGCGGGCCGACACCATCATGTGGATGCATATCCCACATGAGCGAGACTCCATCCAGATCATGTCCATCATGCGCGACACCTGGGTGCCCATCCCTGGACACGGCGAAGCCAAGATCAACTCCTCACTCTCCTTCGGTGAAGGCTCATCCGTTGCCGTGGCCACCCTGGAGAACCTCGTGGGTGTGCCCATCGACCACGTGGCAACAGTGGACATGGTCGGCTTCCAGAACCTGGTCGGCGAGCTCGGCGGGGTCACCGTCAACGTGCCTGAGAGCTTCAGCTCCCGGGACGGCTACCACTACACTGCCGGCCCACAGCATATGAGCCCCATGGAGGCGATGAGCTTTGTGCGGGAACGCCAGTCCTTCTCCGACGGCGACTTCACACGTGTGCGCAACCAGCAGGCCTTTATGCGAGGTGTCCTCCAAGAGGTCCTGCAGCCCTCGACTATGACCAATCCCGGCCAAGTCCACGATATGGTCTCCACCTTCGCCTCCAATATGGCGGTGGACTCCGGACTGGCCGATGGCGGCTATGTCACCGATGTCGCCTGGTCCACGCGCAGCGTCCGCGGTGGGGATATCGACCTCTTCACCCTGCCCAACCACGGCATCGGCACTGCCGGCTCTGAGTCGATCGTCGTCGCAGATTTCGATGCCTTCGCTGCGGCCGGTGAAGCCATGCGCGAGGGTACCTTCGAGGAATACGCCGCCAATAACTGAGTTGGTCCCGGCGGCGGGGAAACCCCGCTCGCCTCTCGCTCGGCTGCAGTGGCGCCGAGCTTCACGCCTGAAGTTGGGCCTGCGCTTCGCTAGGCCCCTTAACAGGGCTATAGTGCTGTAAAGCACTGGCGGGGATTGTGCGACGTTATGCTGCCCAACTTATGCTGGGATGATAATGACCGATCACCGCGACCTCGAGGCTATGGCCTCCAACCCACTCACCGACTGGGATGTCCTGCACTGGATCGCTGAGAATCACCCGGAAGTGCGCCCCGCTGTGGCGGGAAACCCGGGGACTTATCAGGAGCTGGTGGACGCCCTCGGTGCCCTTGGCGATCCCGAAATCGACGCGGCCATCGCCGCTCGCCCCTCCAGCGTAGAGATTCCCGCAGACACCCCACCGGCCTCCCAGCAGCCGCCGGCGCCGGAACCTGCCGAGCCGGATCACCCCATCAGCGGGATGTGGGACACCCACAGTACCGAAATCCCCGCCTATCGGGACGAGCCGGCGGAGTACTACACCGAGATCGACTACAGCGGTGCCGGCTACTCCGACTACCCCGAACAGGACTACCAGCAGGACTACGCTGACCCGGAGGACACAGGGGCGGAGTACACCGAGACTGATCCCGCTGGACCAGTGCCTACTGCTGCTGTGCCCACAGAGCCACCGGCCCCAGAACAGCCTGCCAGCACCCAGGAACAGACAGGCGACCAGCAGGACCCGCCGACCGGGAACACACCCCTGGAGCGCCTGCGGGCAGCCGCGCCTGCCGCCCCCGGGGCAGCACCCCAGACCACGGGGGCGCAGAACCCGGGCACACAGGAATCCACGACGCCGAGCACCCCACCCCAGGGAACACCCGCCCATGAGGTCCCTGTTGAGCAGGCGCCCCTACAGGAGACCCCGGCGCATCCGGGCTACGCCCAGGCCGGCTACGCCCAGACATCCGCACAGCCTCCGCCGGAGCCGGAGGATGAGCCCCAGAAGCGTCGCCTGCCGGTGCTGCCCATTGCCGCAGCCATCTTCGGTGTGGTCGGTGTCGGTGCGCTCATCACACTGTTGATCGTGCTGCTCGGTGGCGAGGATGAAGAACCCACCGCCGAACCAAGCCCCGAGGCCCCGGCTGAAGAGCCCGAGGCCCCGGCTGAAGAGCAGGAGGAAGCCAACGGGGAGGACGGTACTGAAGAAGGCACCGAGGAAGAAGTCGATGACGAGGCCGCCATCGAGGAGGCCCGCACTGCCGTTGCCGGGCTGCCTGAGGACTCCAGCTGTGAGGTCCAGGAGGATGCCGGCGTCGTCGCCCAGTTCATCACCGCCGGAACCCAGGAAGAGGGTTGGCCCGGGGATGAGGACGCCGGACTGCTGGAGGAGACCTTCGCAGACCTCCAGAGCGAGTGCTCCTCCAACCACGCCGCCGGAGTCTTCGAATCAGCCCGCAGTGGTGAACAGGCCCCCGAGGACGGCCAGGGCGAGGCCCTGACCGCTGTGGGAACCGGTTGGGTCGACCGCTATATGGGAATCGAGGACGCCGAGGAAACCGGCGCCTTCCAGATGCATGACGGCAATATCCAGTGCGAATTCGCCGATGGCGTCACCTGCACCGTCTACGATCACGACTTCGGCTCACCTGATGACTGTGAGGACGGGGTCACCTACCGGATGCAGGCCGATGGGGAAGCCGAAATGGACTGTGCGGCCTACCTCGAGCCCGATGATGAGCGCATCTCACTGGGGGATGAGCAGCGGGCCACCGATGGGTTCCTGGTCTGCATGAACATCTCCAACCGGGTCTCCTGCTACAACTCGATCGACGGGAACTTCTTCGAGCTCTCCGAGACCGGGCACCACTACGGCAGCTACTGAGGTGCTACTCGCCCCAGTGGCCATCGCGGATATCGGCCACCTGGTCGCAGAGATGCGGCAGCAGCTCCACCAAGACCTCCATGCCCTCGCGTACGGCCTTGGGTGAGCCGGGAAGGTTGATGATCACCGTGGAGTCCTTGACTCCGGCCACACCGCGGGAGAGTGCTGCCAGGGGGTTCTTGGTCCGGCCGTGGGCGCGGATGGCCTCCACGACGCCGGGAATCTCCTTATCCAGCATCGGCTTGGTGTACTCGGGGGTGAGGTCATCTGGGGTCAGCCCGGTGCCGCCGGAGGTGATGATCACCGCCGGTTCAATCTGCACCAGCAGTTCGGACAGGGCCGCCAGCACACCCTCGCCATCGGGGATGATCACCGGGGGACGGCAGATGAACCCGATCTGCTCCGCGAACTGGGCGATGATCGGGGCTGATTCATCCTCGCGCTCACCGGTGGCCGCTCGGGTGGAGACGATGACCGGTGCGATCACCCGGGCCTCAGCGTCGTAGTCATCCATGGGGACAACTCTACGCGGCAGGTCCAACGACTGTGACCGCGCGCGGTGAGTCCAGCAGCCGGGCGGCGACCTTCTGAATATCGGCGGCGGTGACCGCCTCCACCTCGGCCAAGGTCTCGGAGATGTCCACGAACTCACCGCGGACCAGCTCAGCCCGGCCCAGGCGGTTCATCCGTGAGGCAGTCTCCTCCATACCCAGGACCGTGCCGCCGCGCAGCTGGCCCTTGGCCCGGGTGAGCTCCTCCTCGGTGACCGGTTCGGCGGCCATCCGCTCCAGCTGCTCACCCATCACCGCGGTGACCTGCTCCACCTTGGAGGGCAGGCAGCCAGCGTAGAGGCCGTAGAGCCCGGCATCGGTGAATGCCGCGGAGAAGGAGTAGGTCGCATAGGCCAGGCCGCGCTTCTCCCGGACTTCCTGGAACAGGCGGGAGGACATGCCCCCGCCGAGGACCGCATGCAGCAGGCTCAGGGCGAAGCGGTCGGGATCCGAGGCGCTGAATCCACGCCCGCCCAGCAGCAGCTGGGTCTGTTCGACCTGTTTGGTGATCTGCTCGGTGCCGGCGCGCACGGGGATGACCTCATCCCGTGCGGTCTTCAGCGGGGTGGGGGAGGAGGCAATGCTGATATCCCAGCTGGAGCTTTCCAGGGCCTCGGAGACCATCCGGCAGAGTTGATCATGGTCCAGTCCGCCGGCTGCGGTGATGACCAGCTCCTCGGGGCGGTACCAGTGGCGGTAGTGGTCGACGACGTCCTCACGGGTGGCAGCTTCGATGGCCTCCGGGGTGCCGCCGATCGGCCGTCCCAGGGGATGGCCGTCGAGCACCTGGGCGGTGAATCGCTCCTGGGCGACATCGGCGGGGTCATCCTCGGCCATGGCCAGTTCCTCGAGGATCACTCCGCGCTCGGTCTCCATCTCCTCGGGATCGATGACCGCGGAGGTGACCATATCGGTGAGCACATCCACAGCCAGGGGGAGGTCGGCGTCGAGCACTCTGGCGTAATAGCAGGTGGATTCCTTACCGGTGGCCGCATTGGACTCACCGCCGACGGCGTCGAATGCCGCGGCGATATCCAGGGCCGAGCGTTTGGTGGTGCCCTTGAACAGCAGGTGTTCCAGGAAGTGGGTGGAGCCGTACTGGTGGTCGGCCTCATGCCGGGAACCGACACCGATCCAGTAGCCGATGGTCACTGAGCGGACCCCGGGCATCTCCTCGGTCAGCACCCGGACCCCGCAGGGCAGGACGCTGCGCCGGACAGTGGTGCCGGCATCGGCGTTGAGCACGCCTTCGGTGTCAGGTTGAATCGTCACGCGCATAGCGCTCCACGGTACCTGAAATGTGCCCAGGGAACCTCCCGCGGAGGTCCCTCGCAGGCGGGTCATTCCGTACTCCAACCCCCGATGAACGCAATAGTTCCGGCCGATTCCTGGCGCTTACGTTAGGGTATCTCTGGTATTGCACGCGTGTATCGGCTTCGAGTCAGGAAGGATCTGGGGGACCTGAAGAAACGTATCCTTCCGCATGCGCTGGGCTTCATGGTTGGTGGGGCCCGGACCATCTACGCGGCAATGAAACTGCTGCCGGTGCAGCGCAAGGTTGTGCTGATCACCCGCGAACCTAAGCAGATCACGGTAGATTTCACGCTCCTGCAGGATGCTATCCGCCGCAAACACCCTGATCACCGGATTGTGGTGATCAAGCATAAGAAGCTCTCGCCCTCCTATATCCCCAAGGCGTTCCGGGAGATGTACCACCTGGCCACCTGCTCGGGCTGCCTGGTGGACGGCTACATCATCCCGGTCAGCATTCTCAATCACCGCCCGGAGCTGCGGATCGGTCAGATCTGGCACGCCCTGGGGGCCATCAAGAAGTTCGGTCACCTGGCCTCCGGGACCAAGGAAGGCCCTCATCCGCGGGTGGCTGCGACCATGCGGATGCATCAGAACTACACCTTCGTCTGCGCCTCCGGTCAGGTCCCGGCAGCCATCTACACCGCGGCCTTCGGGATCCCCGCCGAACGAGTCCAGCCACTGGGCATGCCCCGGATCGACTACCTCCTCAATGAGGAGATCATGGGGGCCAAGCGGGAGAAGATCCTTAACCACTATCCGCGGTTGCGTCAGACCAAGAAAGAGGGCGGGCGGATTGTGCTCTACATTCCGACCTTCCGGCGCGGCCAGCACATCCCGTATACGAAGCTGGCTGCCGCCTTCGCCGACCATGACGGGGAAACCAACGACGACGGCGCGAACACGCTGGTTCTGCTGCCGCATCCGATCGATAAGTCACCTCTGCCCGAAGGCGGCGGAACTATCATCGGCACCGATTTCGGGGTGCTGGACTGGTTGGCCGTTGCCGATGTGGTGATCACCGACTATTCGGCGGTGACCTACGAGGCGACCCTGCGCGAGATCCCCACCGTGTTCTGGCCCTACGATATGAACCACTACACCAAGGCCCGCGGCCTGGCGGTGGACTATGAGGCTGAGGTTCCCGGGCCGATCGTCTCCTCGGCCACCGAGGCAGTGGAAGCCGCCCTGGGCGCTGATCGGCCCGACTACCGCGAGTTCCGGGCCAAACACCTCAGCTTCGTCACCGAAGAGAACGGCTCCCTGCCGGAGGGCGCACCCCGCTGCGCTGACCGAATCGTCGATGCCCTGGAACTGAAGTCCGACTGAGGCAGGAGCTATGGAGCGTATCGGAGTAAAGAACGTAGCCGGGGCCCGGGCTTCAGAAGCCGTTGCCACTGATGATCTGATCTTCTTCTCCGGTATACATGCCGAAGACCGCTCCGGCGATATCGGTGAGCAGACCGCCTGGTGTCTGAACCGGCTCTCCGAACTTTTGGGGCAGTTCGGTCAGGATGAGTCGAGCATCCTGATGATCCACATCTGGCTCAAGGACATGCGGTACTTCTCAGCGATGAATAAGGCCTGGAACACCTGGATCGACCCCGAGAACCCACCGGCACGCACCTGCGTCTCCGGAGAACTGTTCCGCCCCGATGCGCTGATCGAGGTAGTCGCCATCGCCGAGCGAACCCAGGGCGCATCGTGACGGTCACCAAGGCCGGAAGAATCCAAGGTGGCGGCAGCCCCGGGATCTACCTCGCCTCAGCGGCCAAGGGGCTGGCCTCATTCTGCGCCACGGCCTCAGATAAGAGCCTCGACGCCGCGGGGCAGACCCACGAGATCCTCACCCGGGCTGAGGAGTACCTCGCCGAACTCGGCGCAGATAAGAACCACCTGGTGATGACCCAGGTGTGGCTGCTGGATATGGAGGAGCTGGAGGGCTTCACCACCGCATGGCAGCAGTGGCTCGGTGACACGGAGCCACCAGCGCTGTCCATAGTCGGAGCACCCGCCGCCTCCCACGACTCCCTGGTAGAAATCCGGGTCTATGCCAGCACGCCGAAGGAAACGTTGCCAGCCTGAGTCGAACTCAGTGAACTCCGTAAACGCGGATCGCTAACCGGCCGGCTGGGACCGGTGCATATCGATGGCCTTCTTCATAGTTTGGCGGGCGCGGGCACGGTCCCCGGCGACGTCGTAGGCGTAGGCCAGTCGGTACCAGACCCGCCAGTCCTGCGGGGCGGCCTCAGCCTCGGCCTTGAACCGTTCGAACTGCTCATCGGCCTGCTCACGGTTCGGGCGTCCGGCAGGGGAGCGCTCCACGGTGTCCTCGGGCAGAGCGCCCTCGGATTCCAGGATCTTGCCCAGTCGCTCAGTCCGGGCGCCGAAGGCAATCGCATGCCAGAGGAACCAGGCACCCAGAGCCACCAGCAGAAGCGTGCCGGCACCCAGCAGCCGGGCCACCGTGTCATCGACCCGCAGGAACCGCACACCAGAAATTGCAGCCCCCGCCATGACGATGACCACCAGGCCGATCATCACGAAGGTCCAGAACTTACTACTCATAGACCGAGGTCCAAATAACCGTCCAACCCGTGGGTCAGACCAGGCCGGGAGGCAACAGTCCGCAGACCCAGCAGCACACCGGGCATGAAGCTGCCATGGTCGAAAGAGTCGTGACGGAAGGTCAGCTGCTCACCGGGGGAACCCAGCAGCACCTCCTGGTGGGCCACCAGCCCACGCAGCCGAACAGAGTGCACCCGGATGCCATCAACATCAGCACCACGGGCACCGTCCAACTGCTTCTCGGTGGCATCGGGAGAGGGCCCGGTCCCAGCCTCAGCCCGGGTGGCAGCCATCAGTTGAGCAGTCCGCACCGCGGTCCCGGAAGGGGCATCCACCTTATTGGGATGATGCAGCTCAATGATCTCGGCTGACTCAAAATACTGGGCAGCCTTGGCCGCAAACGCGGAGGCGAGTACCGAACCCAAGGCGAAGTTCGGGGCGATCAGCACCCCGACGTCGTCGTTGGCTGCCAATTTCTGCTCAAGCCGCTGCAGCCGGTCAGCATCCCACCCGGTGGTCCCCACAACACAGTGGATGCCGTTCTCCACCGCGAAATGAACATTGGTCTCCGTGGCATCGGGGATGGTCAGATCCACCACATGGGTGGCCCCAGCCTCAGTGACCTTCTCCAGGGAGTCACCGCGGCCCAGAGCCGCAACCAGCTCCATGCCCTCAGCCTTCTCCACCGCATCAACTGCAGCAGTGCCCATCCGTCCGCGGGCACCCAGCACCGCAACTTTCAACTCATCAGCCATGCCCCTAAGCCTACCTACCGTCAGGGTCAGCTAGCGGGTCGCCGTGGTGCTGAGCGCATACACCAGACCCTCCAAAGGACCACGACGACGCAGCAGCATCTTGACCAGCCCCAACACCAGGAAGCCGCCGACAAACCACACAGCCAGCATCGGTGCCGAAAGCTCAGCGAACTCCGCGGGAATCCACTGCTGATCGCTGCGCCAGAAATGCAGAACCACCAGATGCCCCACATACAGGGTCAGCGGCATCGCCCCGGCACCGGCCAGCGGGGCGATCAGCCATTTAGCCTTCTCCGCCATCAAACACAGGCCCAATACTGCGGCCGCGCAGCCCATATGGTGCAGCAGGCCTACTGGACTGCCCTGATGGGCGGTGGCCAGCAGGAACCAGTCCTCACTGGCGACCATCGGCATGAAATGGTCATTGACTTCCAGACCACCCAGAATCTCGGTCTCCGACCAGTTTCCGGAAGCCGCGATCCGGGTGACCACCTCCGTATGCTGAATGGCCAACCAATGCACCAGATAAGTGCCGGCAGCCAGGCCTGCACCGAGCAGCAGCAGCCACTGGGCGGTGATCCCGCGCTTGAGCGGCAGGCGGCCAATGGCCATCCCGAAGAACACAAAAGCCGGCCACAGCAGCAGTGGGTAATAACCGGTCAGCAGCAGGTCCTGCAGCAGCAGCTGGGGCCGGGCGAGGTCAGTCAGTGCGGGGGAGGACCATAGGCGCTGATCAGCCGGCAGGGCGCCCTCATGGTCCCGCAGCCGATTCTGAGCGAACCAGAAGACCACCGGCATCAGCGCAGTCCAAGCAGCGGTGAGTCCGAACAGGGACTTCGCACCCAGGCGCAGGAACGGCAGAGCCAGCAGGAACATCAGCCCGTAGTGGACCAGGATAACCGCCACCCCGGCATCCAACAGGGCCGCAGAGAGACCGATCAGCACCACCAGTCCGGCGCGGATGGCAAGACCCTTCCGATCCCGGCTGACCTCAGCATTGGAACGGTCCGGATCGGAGCCCCCAGTCAGCAGGGCGATCCCCACCCCGGCCAACACCGCGAACAGGGCGGCTGAACGTCCGGAGAAGATCATGCCCACCCAGGTCGGCTCACCGGTGGCATCATCAGTGGTGGTCAGCACATGGACCAGCATCATGCCGATCAGAGCCACCCCGCGGGCAGCATCAACACCCCACAGTCGACCTCCGCGGGAACCAGTTCGTCCCGCGCTGCGCCTAAATCGTCCCATATGGCGTCCCTCGCAAGCTCACAGCGGTAGGCTACTCCCTATGGACTCCCAGATCGATGCCGCAGGCGGCGAGCAGCCCCACGAGTTCGACCCATACCTGGCCAAAGGTGAGGTCAAACACCCTGATCAGACCGACCCCTATTTCGGTCACCTGATTACCGCCATGGTCACCCCATTCACCGAGGATGACCGGGTGGACTTCAAAGCATTTGAGGCCCTGGCCGCCAAGCTTGTGGACGAGGGCAATGACTCCCTGGTGGTCTCCGGAACCACCGGTGAGACCTCCACTCTGGAGGACTATGAGAAGGCCGATCTGGTCCGTGCCGCGAAGTCCGCAGTGGGTGACCGTGCGAAGATCATCGCCGGTACCTCCACCAACCACACCAGCCACGACCTGGAGATGGCAGCCCGCGCCGAGCGCGCCGGTGCCGACGGCCAGCTGGTGGTCACCCCCTACTACAACAAGCCCTCCCAGGACGGGGTGCTGGCCCACTACAAGGCAGTGGCCGACGCCGCCGACCTCCCCCTGATGATCTACGACATCCCCGGCCGCTCCGGGATCGCCATCGAAACCGAGACGATCCTCAAACTGGCCGAGCACCCGCGGATCATGTCGCTCAAAGACGCCAAGAACGACATCACCGCCACCACCGAGGTGCTGACCAAGACTGACCTGGAGATCTACTCCGGTGACGACCAGAACGTGCTGGCCTGGATGGCCATGGGTGCCGCCGGTGTGGTCTCGGTGACCGCCCATGTGGCAGCCCCGACCTTCCGTCGGATGATCGACGCGGTGCTCAACTACGAGCTGAAGGATGCCCGCATCGCCCACTCCGAGCTGGGACCGGTTATCCGTGCGCTGATGACCCGGGTCCAGGGCGCAGTCTCCTCCAAGCTGGTCCTGAACTGGTTGGGTTTCCCCATCAACACAGACGTCCGCCTGCCCCTGGTGCAGGCAAATGAGGGTGAGCAGGAGCTCATCCTCGCCGACCTGCGAGAGGCAGGTTGGCAGCTCTAGAAAGGAGCCTTCATCCACGTGTCACCTGAAAAGCTGCAGACCCCGCCGAAGCTGAAAGACGGCACCATGCGGATCGTTCCGCTGGGCGGCCTCGGTGAGGTCGGGCGGAATATGACCGTCTTCGAGCTCAACGGCAAACTGCTGATCGTCGACTGCGGTGTGCTCTTCCCCGAGGAGGAGCAGCCCGGTGTGGACCTCATCCTGCCCGACTTCAGCTATATCGAAGACCGGCTCGACGACGTCGTCGGGCTTGTTCTCACCCACGGGCATGAGGACCATATCGGCGCGGTGCCCTATCTGCTGCGGCAGAAGGAGGACATCCCGATCATCGGGTCGAAGCTGACCCTCGCGCTGATCGAGGCCAAGCTCAACGAGCACCGGCTCAACGCATACACACTCACCGTGCGCGAGGGCGATACCGAGAACTTCGGGCCCTTCGAGTGCGAGTTCGTTGCGGTCAACCACTCCATTCCGGATTCGCTGGCGGTGTTCATCCGCACTGAGGCGGGTTCCGTGCTGCACACCGGCGACTTCAAGATGGACCAGCTTCCCCTGGACGGGCGGATCACCGACCTGCGCCACTTCGCCCGGCTGGGCGAGGAGGGCGTTGACCTCTACCTCTCCGACTCCACCAACGCCCATATCCCCGGGTTCACCACCCCGGAGAAGGAGATCGGCCCGACCATCGACCAGGTCATCTCCCGCGCCCAGCGCCGGGTGATCGTGGCCAGCTTCGCCAGCCATATCCACCGCGTCCAGCAGGTGCTCGACGCCGCCGCAGCCCACGGGCGCAAAGTCGCCTTCGTAGGGCGCTCCATGGTGCGCAATATGTCGATTGCCAAACAGCTGGGCTACCTCGAGATCCCAGAAAACATCCTGGTGGATCTCAAGAAGGTCGGGGACCTGCCAGATCACAAGGTGGTGCTGATGTCCACCGGCTCCCAGGGTGAGCCCATGGCGGCACTGTCCCGGATGGCCAATGGCGACCACCAGATCCAAGTCGGCGAAGGCGACACCATCATCCTGGCCTCCAGCCTCATCCCCGGCAACGAGAACTCCGTCTACCGGGTGATCAACGGACTGATGAAGCTCGGCGCCGACGTCGTGCATAAGGACAATGCCAAAGTCCATGTCTCCGGGCACGCCTCGGCAGGGGAGCTGCTGTACTCCTACAACATCCTCAAACCGCGTAACGCGATGCCCGTCCACGGCGAACACCGGCACCTGATCGCCAACGGCAAACTGGCCGAGCAGACCGGTGTGGACCCCGAACGGGTACTGCTGTGCGAAGACGGCTCCGTGGTGGATATGCGCGACGGGCTGGCCCGAGTCACCGGCCAGATCGAGGCCGGCTACGTCTACGTTGACGGCTCCTCGGTCGGTGAGATCACCGATTCCGAGCTCAAAGACCGGCGCACCCTGGGCGAAGAGGGCTTCATCTCGGTGATCACCGTGGTCAACCGGCAGACCGGACACATCGTCTCCGGACCGGATATCCACGCCCGCGGTGTAGCCGAGGAGGACGAGGTCTTCAAGAACATCAAGCCCAAGATCGCCAAGGCGCTGACCGAGGCCATCCAGGACAATAAGGAGCACACCACCCACCAGCTCCAGCAGATCGTGCGCCGCACTATCGGCTCCTGGGTCAACCGCAAACTGCGCCGGAAGCCGATGATCGTCCCCGTCGTCGTCGAAACCTGAGGTTTCGAGCGCTTTCGGGGCCTGCGCGGAGGGATCGCGCTGCCCGCACCGTTCGGGCGGGGCCTGGAGCGCAGCCACGTAGCTTGAGTGTGTGCAGGCTCCCACACAGCTTCGCAGGCGCGTATATCCGGCGACACGCGGGGGTCAGCGGCTAAGTTGGGGGTATGGCGACACGTACTTCCCCCTCGCGGTCGTCCGGAAAGAAAACTACATCTTCCGGAAAGTCCCGCGCGACGACGTCGAAAAAGTCCACCACTGCCCAGGCTGAGGACAACAACATCGTCTTCACCGCTGCGCGCGGGCTCTGGCTGACCCTGGCCACCCCGGTGGGCGGAGCTGTGCGCAGTGTCGGCCGCCAGATCAAGATCCACCCCGATGACCGCCGCGACGGCGCCGGGCTGGTCTTCTTCCTGCTCGCAGTCCTCACCGCAGTCACCGACTGGTGGGGTGCGCACAACTGGGACCACTGGGGCACCGACCTCGTCCACCGGATCACCGCCGGCACCTTCGGCTGGGCCTCGGTCCTGCTGCCGCTGGCGCTGCTGATCACCGCCTTCCGGTACTTCCGGACCCCGCAGGAACACGAGGCCAACGGCCGGGTCGCCATCGGACTGTCCATCGTGCTCGCCTCCTCCGCCGGTCTGGCCCACCTCGCCGCCGGAGTGCCCACGATCAACGAGATCTTCGACTCCGGGGACACCGGCGGATTCGCTGCCATGATCGACTCCGGAGGCATCCTCGGCTACCTCGTCGTGGTACCGATGGCCTCCCTGGTCACCGTCTACCCCGTCTGGGTCATCCTCTCGGTGATCCTCGCCGCAGGCCTCCTGGTGCTCACCGACACCCCCGTGCGCCGGATCCCCGCCCGGATCGCAGTGGCCCGCAACTACATCATCGGCGACCCCGAGGAGCCCCGCCCCGCTACCCGGCAGGCACCCACCGGTGGCGCCTCCCAGCAGCAGGACGCCGTCTACTACGAGAACGACGACGCCGGTGCTGCCACCCACCCGCGGCCCAAGCGCGCCAAGAAGGCTGCCGCCAAGGCTGAGCGGCCCAGCTTCTTCGCCAAACTCTCCGGCGACGACGCCCAGGAGACTGCCGATGTCCCGGATCCCGCGGACACCGCACCCACGGCGGCTCTGGACCCCGCAGAGGGTGCCTACGACACCCCGGTCTTCGACGCCGAGGCGCCCGAGACCCCCAAACCGGGCAAGAAGCGGCCCACCAAGCAGGAGCAGCAGATCGAGGCGACCAAACGTGCCGCCGGAGTCTCCTCCGCGTCGTCGACTCCCAAGGCAACCTCCCATCCGGAGGCCCCAGCCCCTGCCACCGACCTCCCAGTGCGCTCCGAGCAGCTGGAACTCTCCGGGGATGTCACCTACACCCTGCCCGAACAGCAGCTGCTGCCGGCAGGGCCCCCGCCGAAGGAAAGCTCGGATGCCAACACTGAGATCGTTGAGGCACTGGACCGCACCTTCGCCCAGTTCAAGGTCGACGCCGAGGTCACCGGGTTCTCCCGCGGTCCGACAGTGACCCGCTACGAGATCGAACTCGCCCCGGGCACCAAGGTGGAGAAGGTCACCAACCTGGAGAAGAACATCGCCTATGCGGTGGCCTCCAATGAGGTGCGCATCCTCAGCCCCATCCCGGGCAAATCCGCCATCGGCATCGAGATCCCCAACCGGGATAAGGAAGTCGTTGCCCTTGGTGATGTGCTGCGCTCGGGTAAGGCCCGGAAGAACGAGCACCCCATGGTCATGGGTGTCGGTAAGGACGTCGAGGGCGGCTTCGTGTTGGCCAACCTCGCTAAGATGCCCCACCTGCTGGTCGCCGGTGCCACCGGTGCCGGTAAATCGGCGTTCATCAACTCGATGATCACCTCCATCCTGATGCGCGCGACCCCGGATGAGGTCCGGATGGTCATGGTCGACCCCAAGCGTGTGGAGCTGACCGCCTACGAGGGCATCCCGCACCTGGTCACCCCCATCATCACCGACCCCAAGAAGGCCGCCGAGGCCCTGGAGTGGGTCTGTAAGGAGATGGACAACCGCTACGACGATCTCGCCCACTTCGGGTACAAGAAAATCGACGAGTTCAACGCCGCGGTCCGGGCCGGGAAGATCACCCTGCCCCCGGACAGCCAGCGCGTGCTGCGGCCCTACCCCTACCTCCTGGTGATCGTCGACGAGCTGGCCGACCTCATGATGGTCGCCCCCCGCGATGTCGAGGACTCCATCGTCCGCATCACCCAGCTGGCCCGTGCCGCCGGTATCCACCTCGTGCTGGCCACCCAGCGCCCCTCGGTCAATGTGGTCACCGGCCTCATCAAGGCCAATGTGCCCTCCCGGATGGCCTTCGCCACCTCCTCGGCCACCGACTCCCGCGTGGTGCTGGACTCCGTGGGAGCCGAGAAGCTGCTGGGCCAAGGTGACGCTCTGTTCCTGCCGATGGGCCAGTCCAAGCCGATGCGTGTCCAGGGCGCCTGGGTCAACGAGTCCGAGGTCGAGGCCGTCGTCGCCCATGTGAAATCCCAGCTGCAGGCCCAGTACCGCGAGGATGCGGTCAAGGCCATGGAGCCGAAGAAACGCGAGATCGACGAGGACATCGGGGAGGATCTCGACCTGCTGCTGGCAGCCACCGAACTGGTGGTCACCACCCAGTTCGGCTCCACCTCCATGCTGCAGCGCAAGCTCAAAATGGGCTTCGCCAAGGCCGGCCGGATCATGGACCTCATGGAATCCCGCGGGGTCGTCGGACCCTCCGAGGGATCCAAGGCCCGTGATGTGCTGGTGGCCCCCGAGGAGCTCGCCGATGTTCTCGCCGCCATCAAGGGTGAGGACGACGGCGACGACGCCGCCCCGGCACCCTATGACGCCGCCGCCGAGGTTGAAGTGGTCCAGTCCCAGCCCCTGGAGGCCGGTGCTGAGCCTGGCGCTGCACCTGGCGCCGAACCCGGTGCGCCCGCCCAGCAGCCAGCCGGGGAGCCGGGTGCCGCCGCGGCCCAGCCGCAGGCCAGTGCCGAGACCGGTGGCGCCTCCGCGGGTGCGGAGGAGGACTGGGGCGCTGACCTCATCGCCCGGGATATGGCCGAACGCACCCGCGATCTCTCTGAGGTCGTGGACTACCACGACGGTCATGACTCAGCCACCAGTGAGGACGCCTGGTCCCTGACCGGGCGGTGAGTCCCTGACTGTCGGTAACTCACCGGCCGGCCAGCAGTTGCCCCGTTTGTCGCGTAGCTTTCGGAACACCGTGTCCCTATAGGTACGCGGTAAATCAACAGCGACGCGGTAAACGCCCCGGGGCCGACCCGGGTATCCTGGCTGAGATGAATCCCCCTGCGCCTGTACCACTGCTGAATATCGCCAATATCCTCACCATGCTCCGCATAGTGCTGGTGCCGGTATTCGTGGTGCTGCTGGTCATCGACGCCGAACCCTCCGGGGCCGGGGCACTGCAGCCCCTGGAAGCCGGCGACGGACCCTGGCGCTGGGTGGCCGCAGCCGTTTTCGCGGTGGCCATGATCACCGACTTCATCGACGGCGACCTCGCCCGCAAACGTAATCTGATCACCGACTTCGGCAAGATCGCCGATCCCATCGCAGACAAACTGCTGGTCGGGGCCGCACTGATCATGCTGTCCCTGCTCGGCGAACTCTGGTGGTGGGTGACCATCGTCATCCTGGTTCGCGAACTGGCCATCACCGTGCTGCGCATGGTCATGATCCGCACTCAGGTCATGCCCGCCTCCCGCGGCGGCAAACTCAAAACCATGCTCCAGGCCGGCGGTCTGCAGCTGATGCTGCTGCCGGTGGCCCTGGGCCTCAGCGAGATCGCCGGGCTGAGCATCGGAGAGCTGATCTACTACGCCGGCTTTGGCCTCGTACTGGCCAGCGCGGTGGTAGCCGTGGTCACCGGCATCGACTACTTCATCCAGGCCATGCGAATCAGGAGGGCAGCCAATGGCAACTGAAGGTGACGCCGAGAAGGTCGCAGAACACGCCGAGCAGAAGACTGACCCCGTAGAGATCATCCAGCGGATGGGCCACCGCGGGCTGAGCCTGGCCACTGCCGAATCCCTGACCGCAGGAGCCCTGGCCTCCCGGATCGCAGAGGTCCCCGGGGCCTCAGCCGCCCTGCTGGGGGGAGTGGTCGCCTACTCCAACCAGGTCAAACTCAATGTGCTCAAGGTCGACTCCCAGCTGCTGGAGGACAGAGGAGCCGTCGACGGCGACGTCGCCGCCCAAATGGCTCTGGGAGCAGCCCAGTCCTGTGGCGTCGACATCGCAGTCTCCACCACTGGCGTGGCCGGACCGGAACCGCATCAGGGCAAGGACGTCGGAACGGTCTACCTGGGCATCGCCGCCGGGGCCGAGGCCGTCGAACGATACAACCTGACCCTCCCCGAGGACTGCAACCGGCATGAGGCCCAAGAGGGAGATGAACTGGCCGGGTATAAACTGCTCGACCTCGACGGCGACCGGGCCGCGATCCGCGAAGCCAGCGTGGAAGCCGCCTTGAAACTGATCAGCGATTTCCTGCACACTGAGCCCCCTGGCCTGCCGGAGGCCTAGTGGACACCTCAGTGATACCCGCTACAGTGGGAACAAATCGGCGGTAGAACGAGTTGGCCTATTCGAAAGTCGTACTCTCAAGGGAGATGTCATGGTGAGACAGCCAGTCACAGTCAACGGGGTGACCCGCTGGAAGGACACCGAGGCCGAAGGCATGCCAGCTGAGGCCGGCGGTGAGGCCAAGGGCGTTGTGCTGCGCCAGGAAATCGGAGACGTGCTGCGCAGCATCCGGCAGGAAGAGGGCCGCACCCTGCGCGATGTCTCCCACGACGCGCGCGTATCTCTGGGCTACCTCTCCGAGGTCGAACGAGGACAGAAGGAAGCATCCTCTGAGCTGCTGGCCTCGATCTGCACTGCGCTCAACGTTCCCCTGGCAGCCATGCTGTTCCAGGTCGCCGAGCGTATCGCTGCCGCCGAGGGCTTCGGCGTACCCGATACCGTGCCCACCGAACTGCAGCGCGAGTTCAGCACTGCCGGAGCTGTCAGTGGGGACAACCCCCTGGAGAGCCGTCCGGCCTACGCTGGCCTGCACTGAGTGTTCCGGTGGCGGGGAGACCCTGCTCGCCTCGCCACGAGGTAGCCCGCACAGCCGACTTAGCGGCTGCAGGGGTCCCTGATCTCGCGGTTCCCGCTCGGCAAGGCCTCGCCGCGCTGCACGCCTGAAGTCACAGCAGCGGTGCCGTAGCTGCTCATGACCGGCGCTGAAGGTCCATCTGGAGCGGTCGGGGCTTATTGCCGCTAGACTGACACGCATGGTTTCTGAGGATCGCCGTGTCCACGTCAAGGAGCTCCAGGAGGAGTTCTACCGCCTCTTCGTGCGTCGGCGGCACAATGCGATCCAGATGGCCCAGGCCATCGATCCCGAGATCGAACCTGCCGCCTACTCTGTACTCTTCACCCTCAAACGTGAAGGTGCCCAGCGGATGACCAGTATCTCCAAGCACCTCGGCATCGGAAAACCGACCCTCTCGCGCCAGCTGACCACCCTGGCCGAGCGTGGGTTCATCACCAAGAAGGCTGATCCTGCGGACGGCCGGGCCCTGGTGATCTCGCTGACCGAAGAGGGCCGCGCGCGGCTGGAGGCAGCTCAGAAGGAACGCTCCGAACGGTATCTGCATATGCTCGAGCCCTGGAGCGAAGAGGAGATTATGACCCTCTCGGGACTGCTGACCAAGATGAACAAGACCTATGCCGAATATGAGGCCGCCTACGGAGCCGGCAACGCCCCACCTCCGGAAGTCTCAGACAACGACGACGACGGCGCCTCGCCGGACGTGAAGGCCGCCTGAACCGGTGCGCGAATCCCGCTTCTGGATGCTCATGGAGGATGAGTTCGGCACCAACTACGCCCATGTGCTGGCCGGGCAGCTTGTGCTGAGCAAGTATCAGCTCACCGCCAAGGAGGCGCTGACCGCCGGGGTCCCCACCCGGGATGTGTGGGAGGCTGTCTGTGATCAGCAGGATGTGCCCGAATCGCGTCGACTTGGCCGGGATATTCCGCCGAAACCTTGAGCCTCGGCGTGTTGCTCGAATCTTTATTCGATCAGGCGTAGAGTTTTCCCCGGAAGTGATCTACCGGCCCCAACACGCGGGGAAATCCACAGATCGCAGGATGGAACATCGGCATGTCCGGGGCTGCACCTAAGTTGGAAGGTGTCAGCACAACTACACGATTTCACGAGGTGAAGCATGGCTAACAGCCCAGACCGTCAGAAAGCCCTCGAGGCAGCGCTGGCCCAGATCGACAAGCAGTACGGCAAGGGCTCGGTGATGCGCCTGGGTGATGAGACCCGAGCCCCCATCGAGGCGATCCCCACCTCCTCCATCGCCATGGACGCAGCCCTGGGCATCGGAGGTTTCCCCCGCGGACGTGTGGTTGAGATCTACGGTCCGGAATCCTCGGGTAAGACCACAGTCGCCCTGCATGCAGTGGCCAATGCGCAGAAGAACGGCGGAATCGCCGCATTCATCGACGCCGAGCACGCACTGGACCCCACCTACGCCGCCAAGCTGGGTGTGGACACTGACTCCCTGCTGGTTTCCCAGCCTGATACCGGTGAGCAGGCCCTGGAGATCATGGACATGCTGGTCTCCTCCGGCTCCCTGGATGTGGTGGTCATCGACTCCGTGGCAGCCCTGGTGCCCCGCGCTGAAATCGAAGGCGAGATGGGTGACTCCCATGTGGGCCTGCAGGCCCGCCTGATGTCTCAGGCGCTGCGTAAGATCACCGGACGGCTGGCTCAGGCCGGCACCACCGCGATCTTCATCAACCAGCTGCGTGAGAAGGTCGGTGTCTTCTTCGGCTCCCCGGAGACCACCTCCGGTGGTAAGGCCCTGAAGTTCTACGCCTCCGTCCGCGTCGACGTCCGCCGTATTGAGACCCTGAAGGAAGGCGTCAACGCCGTGGGCAACCGGACCCGGGCCAAGATCGTGAAGAACAAGATGGCCCCGCCGTTCAAGCAGGCCGAGTTCGACATCCTCTACGGTGAGGGCATTTCCCGTGAAGGCGGGCTGATCGACGTCGGCGTGGAGAACGGGCTGGTGAAGAAATCCGGCGCCTGGTTCACCTACGACGGCGACCAGCTGGGCCAGGGCAAGGAGAAGGCCCGCCAGTTCCTCAAGGACAATCCCGACCTTGCTGATGAGCTCGAGCACAAGATCAAGGAGAAGCTCGGCATCATCAAGACTGAAGGCGGCGATGGCGAGGAGCCCGCACTCCAGGCAGTCTGATGTTGCCATGCGGGCACTGGATCGGTAGAGGAGCCTCATGACTGATCAGAAACTCGAAGCGCTCCGGGAGACCCTGGCCAAATACGAGGCCGGAGAGCTGACCTCTGAGCTCTTCGGCGGTGGAGCCGAAACCGCCGAAGAGGATCAGCCCCATGGTCAGCAGGGTGAAAAGACGCCGCAGCAGACCAGCGGCGGGGGAGGAGATGAATACTCCAAAGCCCGGGCCCTGGTGCTGCGGAAGCTGACCGGCTCTCCAAAGTCCCGCCACCAGCTGGCAGAGGCTCTGCGGGAGAAGGAATTCTCAGAGGAGACCATCGCTGAAGTCCTGGATCGGATGGAAGAGGTCCAACTGGTCAACGATGCCGAGTTCGCCCATACCTGGGTGCGCATCCGGCATGAGCTCAAAGGCCTCGGCGCAGCAGCCCTGCGCCGGGAGCTGCAGGACAAAGGCGTCGGAGCCGAGGACATCGAATCAGCCCTGCAACAGCTCACCGCCGAGGACGAGCAAAGTGCCGCCCGTGAACTCATCGAGAACAAGCTGCGCGGCGTCGTTATACCCACCGGCACTGGGCCCGAGGACCGTAAGGAACGCGATAAGCTCACCCGCCGGCTGGTGAGCATGCTAGGCCGACGCGGACACAGCCCCGGGGCAGCCATCCAACTGGTCCGCGAAGCCATCGAGGAACGCGCCGCCTAAGGCAGCTCCCGGTAGAATGGGCCACCTATGACTGAAGCCCTCCTGGACCGCACTGACACCCAGACCGCAGAACGCACCTACGAGGTGCGCACATTCGGCTGCCAGATGAACGTCCACGACTCCGAGCGCATCTCCGGACTGCTCGAGGACGCCGGCTACGCCAAAGCCCCCGACGGTGAGACCCCTGACCTCGTGGTCTTCAACACCTGCGCAGTCCGGGAGAACGCCGATAACCGGCTCTACGGTCACCTCGGGCAGCTCAAGCCCCTCAAAGAATCCTCCGGGATGCAGATCGCCGTGGGCGGCTGTCTGGCCCAGAAGGACCAGAACACTGTCCTTGAGCGCGCCCCCTGGGTGGATGTCGTCTTCGGAACCCACAACATCGGTTCCCTGCCGACACTTCTGGAACGGTCCCGGCACAACCAGGAAGCCTCCATCGAAATCCTCGAGGCCCTGGAAACCTTCCCCTCCACCCTGCCCACCAAACGCGAATCCGTGCATTCGGGCTGGGTCTCGATCTCAGTGGGCTGTAATAACACCTGCACCTTCTGCATCGTGCCCTCCCTGCGCGGGAAGGAGAAGGACCGCCGGCCCGGCGAAATCCTCGCCGAAGTCCAGGCCCTGGTAGATGACGGCGCCGTCGAAGTCACCCTGCTGGGCCAGAACGTCAACACCTACGGGGTCGAATTCGGCGACCGTGCCGCCTTCGCCAAACTGCTGCGCGCCTGCGGAGAGATCGAAGGACTCGAACGCGTCCGCTTCACCTCCCCACACCCGGCCAGCTTCACCGATGACGTCATCGACGCCATGGCCGAGACCCATAATGTGATGCCCCAACTACATATGCCCCTGCAGTCCGGCTCCGACCGCATCCTCAAAGCCATGCGCCGGTCCTACCGAGGCAAGAAGTTCCTCGGCATCCTCGACAAAGTCCGCGAACGGATGCCGCATGCGGCAGTGACCACCGACATCATCGTCGGCTTCCCCGGCGAATCCGAGGAAGACTTCGAAGACACCATGTGCGTGGTCGAAGCCTCCCGGTTCTCCTCAGCCTTCACCTTCCAATACTCCCCACGGCCCGGCACCCCGGCCGCCGAGATGGAAGACCAGATCCCCAAGGAGATCGTCCAGAAACGCTTCGAGCGGCTGATCGCCCTGCAGAACCGGATCACCGCTGAGGAGAACGCCGCCATGGTCGGCACCACCCAGGAACTGCTGGTCACCGCAGACTCCGGATCCAAGGGAGAGCAGACCGGCCGGCTGACCGGACGAGCACCCGATAACCGGCTGGTCCACTTCAGCATCCCCGAAGGAAGCCCCACCCCACGGCCAGGGGACTTCGTCACCGTCCCGATTACCGAAGCCGGCAGTTTCCACCTGCTCTCCGACCCCGCCGCCAGCGACTACCAGTTGCGACGCTCCCGGGCAGGCGATGCCTGGGACCGCTGGCAGGCAGACTCCTGCGGTGTGGGCACCACCCAGGTCGAGGGAAGCAAACCGGGCTCAGTCTCCCTAGGCATGCCGACCCTGCGGGCTCAGTGAACAGCGCCGCAGTGCAACCACTGATCGCCCTGGTCGGCCCCACCGCCTCCGGGAAGACCGGGCTCAGCCTCAACCTGGCAGAAGCCCTCGACGGTGAAATCATCAACGCCGACTCCATGCAGTTCTACCGCGGCATGGACATCGGCACCGCCAAAGTCACCCCCGCCGAACGCGGAGAGACCCCACACCACCTCTTCGACACCCTCGAGGTCACCGAAGAGGCCTCCGTTGCCGAGTACCAAAACACCGCCCGCGAAGTGATCCAAGACATCCGGGCCCGCGGAAAAACCCCCATTATGGTCGGCGGCTCCGGTCTCTACATCCGGGCGGTCACCGATGTCATCGAATTCCCGCCCACCGACCCCGAGCTTCGCGAACAGATCCAACAGGAACTCGAAGCCGATGGGGCCGCCGAACTCCGCCAGGAACTGCGTGAAGCCGACCCCGAATCCGCGGCAGTCATCAAAGACGACCGGCGGCTGGTCCGAGCACTGGAAGTCATCCGGCTCACCGGGCGCAGCTTCACCTCGTATATGCCAGTCCGCCGCTATGAGCCCAGCATCGAACCGGTTGTGCAACTGGGTATCCGCATGGACCGGACGCTGCTGCATCAGCGCATCGAAGAACGCGTTCACCAGATGAGCGAAACCGGACTCCTCGAAGAGGTCCGCCAGCTCGCCGCAGCCGGCCTACGCGAAGGCAGAACCGCCGCTCAAGCCATCGGCTACCAACAGTTCCTCCGCGTCGTCGACGGGGCGCTCTCTGTAGACCAAGCGGTGGAAGAAACTATCATCGCCACCCGCAAATTCGCCCGCCGACAGGAAACCTGGTTCCGCGCCGACCCCCGCATCCACTGGCTCGATGCACCGGCCGATAACCTCACCGAGCAGGCGATGGAAGTAATCAGGGCCGCAACTGGTTGAATAACGGTATGGCCACAACCCCTCTGACGTTCACCAAGGCCCAGGCCACCGGGAACGACTTCGTGATGATCGCCGATGCCACCGGCAGCCAGAAGCTCGATGCTGCCCTGGTCGAAAAGCTCTGTGACCGGCATATGGGTGTTGGCGCCGACGGGCTCATCCGTGCGGTACCAGCCCACCAGGACACCGAAGCCGGCCGAATGCTGGCCGAAACCGGCCTCACCAGCTCGGCGGAGGCACCCCTGTGGTTCATGGACTACCGCAACGCAGACGGCTCCATCGCCGAAATGTGCGGCAACGGAGTCCGGGCCTTCGCGCATTTCCTGATCAACCAGGAGGCCGTGGACCCAGATGCCGAATCTATCCCTGTGCTCACCCGGGCAGGAATCAAAACCGTCCGCCAGGTCAGCGAGGGCTACGCCGTGGGTATGGGGGTCTGGTCCTTCATCGACCCCGAGATGGCCGCAGACTCCGCCTCCGACTCTCTGGTCCAGACACCCGGGCAGAACGACCCCCGGCCGGCACTGAGCATCTCCATGGGCAACCCCCACACAGTCGTCGCCCTGCCCAATGAACAGGCCCTGGAAAACCTCGACCTGCACACCCCACCAAAAGTCGAACCCAACCCGCCGCAGGGGACCAATGTTGAGTTCGTTGTCCCCGCCGACCCCCTGATCGAAAACGGCGAAGGCAGAGTCCGGATGCGCGTACACGAACGCGGGGTCGGGGAGACCATGTCCTGCGGAACCGGCGCCTGCGCGGCAGCCGCGGCGGTACGCGTCTGGGCAGCCGGCGACGGCGTAGACACCTGGAGAGTGGCAGTCCCCGGTGGAGAAGTCACCATCCGGTTCACCTCCCGGGAGGACGGCGCCGAGGACGTGGAACTGGCAGGACCAGCAGAACTGGTCTACACCGGAGAACTGCTCACCGAGTAAAAAGCCGCCAGGCATCTGCGCCCAGACTGCGCAGCACCAATGACGTGAACAGCACGGTGCCCACCGCCAGGCTCCGACGCCCAGCCAACTGCTGCAGCAGCTGAGCCGAGGAGTCGGCCTCATGCACGACTTCGCCCAGGTCCTCCAGACGCAACCAGCTCCAGCCAGGGGCATCGGGCCACTGGGAGCGCAGCGGAGTCCCGATATAGGCCCCCGGCAGCTCCACAAAGACCTTCTCGCCCTCGACCCCCTCCAGGGCACTGATGAAGCCCGGCAGATCCTTCTCCGGAGGCAGACACACCAACACCTGATCCAGGCCGGTACCCAGTGCGGAGGCGCTGAATCTCAGGGCTGCCTCCAGGCCCTCCCCGGAGACGGCAGAATCCACCACGCATTGACCCCCGGAAACACCCGGTACCTCATGCAGAGACAACCGCCCGGGGTAACTGACCGAACCCACCACCTGCTTCAGATGCTGGGTATCCACCGGCTGGCCATCTGCCGGTGCCAAGCCAGCCGTCACACCGGCGGCAGCATTCTCCCGCTGGAAGCCTGCCGGTAAGTGATCCACCAACGCATAGGCCTCTGCGGGCAGTTTCCCGGTGTTGCTGGCCTCAGTGCCGATCAACCTTGCGCCGACCTCGGCACAGCGATCGGTGAGGATCTGGGCTGCCTCAGGGCTCTGCGGGCAGCTGATCACCTGGTGGGTGGCCTTAGTGATCACCCCGGTTTTATCCCGGGCCACATCGGCAACTGTCGGCCCCAAGATATCCAGATGCTCACCGAAGATACTGGTCACCACCGCAGTATCCAGCGGCCAATGGCTGAGGTCATCGGAGAGACCACCGATACCGGCCTCGGCCACCACCACATCGACTCCCGCCCGTTGGGCAATCAGAAACCCCATCACCAAAAACAGACCCGTCGGAGCCAGATAGCCCGAGTCAGCGCTGGCCTCCGGAAGCCGGCTGCGTGCCTCATGGATTCGCTCCAAAGCCCACCGTCGGGCGGAGGGACCGATAGCCTGACCATCGATGCGGATCCGATCGGCATTCGAAAGCACCCCGGGGCTCATCACTGTGCCCACCTTCAGACCCAATCCCGCCAGGGTTGCCGAGGTGTAAGCGCTAGCCGTCCCCTTGCCCTTTGAACCGACCACCCCGATAATCCGGTGGCCGCAGGTAGCGGGGTCATAGCCCAGCTGGTCCAAGAGGGCAGAGGTGCGCTGCAGAGACCGTGCGGAGACACCGCGAAGTCGGCGCCATTCGCCGAAGATGACCTCTTCCTCCAGAGCTTCGATGCTCTGACTCAAGCCTGCACCTGCTCCCGGGTCACCCGAAGCATGCGGAACCCCTTGGAACTGGCCGCGCGCTCGGCGGCAAAATCATCCCCGACCACAGCCAACATGGACTTCATCCAGGTCAGCAGACTGTCTGCGCCCAGATTCTTCTGCACCACCAGCCACGCCTCAGCCGGGTCCTCACCGGTCTGGGGCTGCTGCAGCCGAGGCAGCCACAGCTCAAGAAGCTCATGCAGGGCCTGCTTGCCGATCCGGATCGGCGGATTCGACCAGATCGTGGCGAACTGGATGCCGCCGGGCACCTCCTCGGGGGCACAGACGCGGATATTCTCCAGTCCCAGGCGCTGGGCATTCTCCGCACACAGCACACGGGAACGCTCATTGACATCCACCGCCCAGACTGTGGCCTGCGGGGACTGGACCGCCATGGTCAATGCGATCGGACCCCAGCCGCAGCCGATGTCCAGAAGATCCCCGCCGGATGCGGGGGCCGGGACCTCACGCAGCAGCACCTGGGTGCCCTTATCGACCCCATCAGGGGAGAAGATACCCCCGGCAGTGGAGACCGTTGTCTGACGGCCGGCCAGCTCCACCGAGATCTCCCGGCGTTCAAAGGGACCCTCGGGGCTGCGGAAATAATGCGCATCCTTCATCACTTGATAGAATAGTACGCATGTGGATTCGCCCCATGCAGTACGCCCGGCTTCGACCCGCAGCCTGAGCGCGTACCTCAGACATGCTCCCGGTTGCCATCTCGCGGCACCGGTTGAGCACGCCCGAATCCAAGAACTACTCAAGTCCCGCACCAGAACCCACGACGCCGTCATCGTCGACTTCCCGCTGCGGGCAAGGAATATATGACTGAACAGAAACACCCACATACCGACACCCCCAGCGTTGACGAGACCATCGCCCGCATCCTCGCCGCCGGTGAGGCCTCCGCGCAGGAGGCCATGACCGAGGAGGAAGAGGCCAAGCGGCGCAATGTCCTCGACGGCCGGGCCCGCGAACTGGCCGAGGCCGATCTGCACACCGAGCACGACGGCGACCAATACGACCTCTTCGAACGTCGCAGCCTCCGCCGCGTGGAGGGGCTCTCCACTGAGCTCGAGGATGTCACCGAGGTCGAGAACCGGCAGCTGCGACTCGAACGCGTGGTGCTTGCCGGACTCTGGACCACCGGATCGGTGGCCGAGGCCGAATACTCCCTGCGAGAGCTGGCCGCCCTGGCCGAAACCGCCGGCTCAACAGTGCTAGACGGATTCATCCAGCGGCGCACCCACCCGGATCCAGGCACCTTCTTCGGCTCCGGTAAGGCCGCCGAGATCAAAGAGGCCGTGGCCGAACTCGGTGCAGACACTGTGGTGGTCGACTCCGAGCTTGCCCCCTCCCAGCGCCGTGGCCTGGAGGATGTGGTCAAGGTCAAGGTCATTGACCGCACCGGGCTGATCCTGGACATCTTCGCCCAGCACGCCAAATCCCGAGAGGGTAAGGCCCAGGTGGAACTGGCGCAGCTGGAATACCTGCTGCCCCGACTCCGTGGTTGGGGTGAGTCCATGTCCCGTCAGGCCGGTGGTCAGACTGGTGCCGGTGGTGCCGGTATGGGCTCTCGTGGTCCCGGTGAGACGAAGATCGAGCTGGACCGCCGCCGCATCAACCAGCGGATGGCCAAACTGCGCCGGGAGATCGCCGGTATGAAGCCGGCCCGGGACGCCAAACGCGCCAACCGTCGTCGTAATGCTGTGCCTTCAGTGGCCATCGCCGGATACACCAACGCTGGCAAATCCAGCCTGCTCAACCGGCTTACCGACGCCGGGGTCCTGGTGGAGAACGCCCTGTTCGCCACCCTGGACCCCACCACTAGGAAAGCGGTCACCCCGGACGGAATCGGCTACACCCTCTCCGATACGGTGGGTTTCGTCCGTCAGCTGCCCACCCAGCTGGTGGAGGCCTTCCGCTCCACCCTGGAGGAGGTCGCTGACGCTGATCTGATCCTCCACGTCGTGGATGCCTCCCATCCCGAACCGGAGGGGCAGATCGCTGCCGTGCGGCAGGTGCTCTCCGAGGTGGACGCCCATACCGTGGACGAGATCATCGTGCTGAATAAGGCAGATGCCGCTGAGGATCACGTGATCGACCGGATCAAACGGCGCGAGCCCCATGTTGCAGTGGTCTCAGCCCGCAGCGGCGCCGGAATCGCTGAACTCAAGGAACTCATCAGCGAATCCATCCCGCGGCCGAATGTCCCACTGGAGCTGTTGGTGCCCTATGAACACGGCGAGGTGGTCGCCCGGCTGCACGCTGAGGACGCAGAGATTCTCGCCACCAGTTACGAGGAGACCGGTACCCGGCTCTCGGTCAAAGTTCGGCCCTCGCTGGCCCCGGCCCTCGCAGAGTTCAGCCTGTGAGCCCACGCCGTAAAGGGGATCCCGCGCAGCGAGCCACCAGTCTCCTAACGACTGCCGTTGACGCCTTCGGGGGTACTCGCCGTGAGGGCCAGGAGGAGATGACCCGGCATGTGGCGCAGTCCCTCCAGACTGGAAAACACCTGCTGGTTCAGGCCGGCACCGGAACCGGTAAATCACTGGCCTATCTGGTGCCGGCCATCGCCCATGCCGTGGAGGCTGAGCGGCCCGTAGTGGTCTCCACCGCGACCCTGGCCCTGCAGGCACAGATCATCGGCCGGGACCTGCCCCGGCTGCTGGAGAGCATCGAATCCGAGCTGCCCCGGCCGGTAGAGGTGGGGCTGGTCAAAGGCCGGGCCAACTACCTCTGCAAGCAGAAGCTTGCCGGCGGTTTCCCCGAGGAGGACGAGGCCGAGGAGGCACTTTTCAGTGCCGAGACCGAACCCACCGGCGGCATCCGCTATGAGCCCACCACCCGCACCGGCCGCGAGGTGGTCATGCTGCGGGAATGGGCCGAGGAGACGGAGACCGGTGACCGGGATGATCTCGACGAAGGGGTGACTGATAAGGCCTGGCGTCAGGTCTCGGTCAATGCAGTCGACTGCCTGGGCAAGAAATGCCCCATGATCGAAGAGTGCTTCTCCGAGCTGGCGCGTAAACATGCCGCCGAATCGGATGTGGTGATTACCAACCACGCGGTACTGGCCATCGACGCCTTCGAAGGCCTGGAGGTGCTGCCAGAACATGATGCGGTGATCATCGATGAGGCCCATGAGCTTGCAGACCGGGTCACCTCTGCGGTGACCGGGCAGCTCTCGGCCCAGATGGTGCAGGCCGCAGCCAGCTCCATGCGCAAGCACACTGCTATCAACGTCGAGGACATCCAGTCAGCCGGTACCGGAATCGAGGCTGCCTTCAACGGTGTGCCCGATGGGCTGCTCGGCGGTCCGAGGAAGACCGGGCTGCTCAACGAGCAGCAGGCCGCAGCAGTGGAGACTCTGCGCAATGCCGCCCACCAGGGGTTGAAGGACTCCAAGGAAAGCGGCTCCGAGGCCCAGCCGGGCCGCACTAATGCACGGGCGCGGCTGCAGGCTGTCTATGACGTGGCTGAACGGATGCTCAGTGCCCAGGACACCGACGATGTCATCTGGGTGGACCGACCGGCGACCTTCACACCCGGACAGGGCTACCAGCCCGCCGATATCAGTGACCCCCCAATGCTGTATGTGGCTCCCACCAGTGTCGCCGGGCGGCTGAGGGAAGGTCTCTTCGGTGATCGAACGGTGGTGATGACCTCAGCCACGCTGACCATCGCCGACAGCTTCGAGCCGCTGGCCGGTTCCCTGGGGCTGCTGGGTTCCCAGGCGCCGGCCTGGGAATCAGTGGATGTGGGCAGCCCCTTCGAATACCCCAAGCAGGGGATGCTCTATGTCGCCAAACATCTGCCGCCACCCTCGCTGCGCACCCAGGAAGCCCAGCGCAAGGAATTGGCAGGACTGATCGAAGCATCCGGGGGAGCGACCCTGGCGCTGTTCTCCTCCAAGCGGGCTGCCGAGCAGGCCGCCGAGGAACTGCGCGAAACCCTGGACGTCCCGATCCTCTGTCAGGGAGAGTCCACGATGTCGGCGTTGGTCCGCCAATTCGCCGAGGAGGAGAAGACCTGCCTCTTCGGGACCATGAGTCTCTGGCAGGGAGTAGACGTTCCGGGACGCTCCTGCCGGCTGGTGGCCATCGACCGGATTCCTTTCCCACGTCCCGATGACCCCCTGAACACTGCCCGCAGCCAGGAGGTGGCCAAGGCCGGTGGCAATGGATTCATGCGCGTTGCGGCAACCCATGCGGCCATTCGACTCAGCCAGGGGGCGGGCCGGCTGATTCGCACGGCAGAGGACCGCGGGGTGCTGGCAGTTCTGGATTCGCGTCTGGCCACGGCCCGCTACGGGGATTTCCTGAAGAGATCGATGCCGCCGTTCTGGCCAACACACGACGGTGAGACAGCCCGCAGTGCGCTGAGCCGCCTCGCCGCCGCTTCCTAAAAACTCACCAGCGCTCTAGAGGGAGCGCAGAACGGTGACGACCTTGCCCATAATGGTGGCCTCGTCACCGATGATGGGCTCATACATCCGGTTCTGCGGAAGCAGCCACTGATGCCCATCGCGCCGCCGCAGCACCTTCACGGTGGCCTCCTCATCCAGGAGTGCGGCGACGATATCGCCGTTATCGGCATCGGGCTGACGCCGGACCACGACCCAGTCGTTTTCGAAGATACCGGCATCGATCATCGAATCACCGCGTACCTTCAGCATGAACAGTTCACCCTCGCCGGTGATCTGACGCGGCAGGGGCAGCACATCTTCGACCTGCTGTTCGGCCAGGATGGGGCCACCGGCAGCGATTCGACCGACCAGGGGCACATCAGCCACCCGGGTGTCGGATCCGGGGCGGTAGTCATCGAGATCCACCACAGTGGAGTCAGCTGCCGAGGGGGCAGTCTCCTCCACCAGATTGCCGGCTGAATCACGGATGACCACCATGGCGCGGGGCTTACCGGGCACCCGGCGCAGATATCCCATCTGCTGCAGCCGAGAGAGCTGGTGGGTCACCGAGGAGAGGGAGGCCAGGCCGCAGGCGTCACCGATCTCCCGCATCGAGGGCGGGTAGCTGCGCTCAGCCAGCGAGTTCTGGATCATATCCACGATCCGACGTTGCCGGTAGGTCAGCCGAGGCATCTCCTGGCCGGAATCACCGGTGCTGTTAGCAGTGTCTTCGGCGCTGTCTTCAACGCTCATTCTGGGCCTTCCTTTCCGGAGGAACATCGCCATGTCCACCCCTGGTGTTCCACTGGATCTGTTGACACCCGTCATCGAATGTCGGTTCGAACCTGTGACACAGAATACGGGATTTCGGAGACAGATTCCATAAATATCTCCGAGTGTCCTAGAAAAGGTTCGAATAGATGTGCTATACATAGAACACAAGTTCGAAACAGGAGGAGCTTCCCCATGACTGCTACAGCCACCGACTCCGGACTGAACCGCAACGGCCTCACCCTCACCCGCCGCGGACGCCTGGTCCTGCTCGGCCTGCCCGCCGCACTGCTGGCGGCAGCTGTCCTGGCAGCAGCATTTTTCCTGACCTCGACCCTGATGAACCAGGCCCAGGCCAATACCGTCGGAGACACCGGGGTTGAGGCCGAAACTGTCACCGTCTCCGAAGGCGAGACCCTGTGGTCCATCGCTTCGGCCGCCGACTCCGGATCCAATACCCAGGAACTGATCGGCCAGATCGCCGAACTCAATGGACTGGAGTCCTCCGAGCTGGAACCCGGGCAGGTCCTGCATATCCCGGTCGACTAACATGGACTGGTGACTGAATCGCGACTGGAGGCCCTCCCGCTCCGTGAGGAGCTCAAAGGCCAAAGCCCCTATGGAGCACCACAGATCGATGTCCCGGCGATGCTCAACGTCAATGAGACCACCTATGACGTCCCCGCCGACGTCATCGATGCCATCGCCAAGGAAGTCCGCGGTGCCGCCGAGACACTGAACCGATACCCGGACCGTGAATTCACCACCCTGCGGCAGAAGCTGGCCGGTCACCTCAATGCAGAGACCGGACTGGAGCTGAGCGCAGAACAGATCTGGGCCGGCAACGGCTCCAATGAGGTCATGCAGCATATCCTGCAGGCCTTCGCCGGTCCCGGGCGCAGTGTGATGTCCTTCCCGCCCACCTATTCGATGTACCCCCTCTACGCCCGCGGGGTCTACAGCGACTACATCGCCGGCACTCGCGGCCCCGGCTATACCCAGGACCCTGAGGATGTCGCCGCTCAGATCCGCGAGCACCGCCCCAATGTGGTCATCCTCTGCTCGCCCAATAACCCCACCGGCACCGCCCTGGACCTCAGCGTGGTCGAGGCCGCCTATGCGGCAGTGGAAGAATCCGAGACCATGCTCGTGGTCGATGAGGCCTACGGGGAATTCCGCCAGCCCGGCACCCCCTCAGCCCTGAGCCTGCTGGAATCCCGGCCACGGCTGATTGTCACCCGCACAATGTCCAAGGCCTTCGCCCTGGCCGGTGGACGACTGGGTTACCTCGCCGCGGCACCTGAGGTCACAGACGCCCTGCGGCTGGTTCGGCTGCCCTACCACCTCTCGGCAGTCACCCAGGCGGCGGCCTGCGCGGCACTGGATCATGCCGAGAACCTCATGGCCAATGTGGAGCGGATCAAAACCCAGCGCGACCGCATCGTCAGCGAACTCACCACTATGGGGCTGCAGCCCTACCCCTCAGATGCGAACTTCGTATTCTTCGGAGGGCTCGAAGACGCTCGGGCAGCCTGGCAGCACCTGCTCGATGACGGCATCCTGGTCCGCGATGTCGGGATCGAAGGGCATCTGCGGGTAACCGCCGGAACTGAGGAGGAGACCACCAGTTTCCTGACCTCCCTGCAGGCCTACCTCCAGCACCGATAGGATTGAACCCTTATGCCAGCAGAACTCCTTGAGCCCCGTGTTGCCCGGATGGAGCGCACCACTAGCGAATCCCGGGTCAGCGTCCGTATGGCCCTCGACGGCACCGGGAAGTCCAATATCTCCACCACGGTGCCCTTCTATGACCATATGCTCACCGCACTGGCCAAGCACTCCTTGATCGACCTCGATGTCGAGGCCGAGGGAGACACCCATATCGATGTCCACCACACTGTGGAGGACACCGCCATCGTCATCGGTGAAGTGCTGCGCACCGCACTGGGTGATAAGCGGGGCATCCGCCGGTTCGGCGAGGCCACCGTTCCCCTGGACGAGGCCCTGGCCCATGCCGTGGTCGATGTCTCCGGCCGGCCCTATCTGGTGCACAGCGGAGAGCCCCAAGGTCAGCAGTACCACCTCATCGGCGGACACTTCACCGGCTCGATGACCCGCCATGTCTTCGAATCCATCACCTACCACTCCGGGATCTGCCTGCATATGCGGGTCCTGGACGGCCGGGATCCCCACCACATCGTCGAAGCCCAGTTCAAGGCCTTCGCCCGCGCCCTGCGCACAGCCGTGGAATCCGATCCCCGCACAGACGAGATCCCCTCCACCAAAGGTGCCCTGTGAGCCCCAAGCCCACCGTTGCAGTACTGGACTACGGGTCCGGGAACGTGCACTCGGCCGTCCGCGCCCTGGCCAGGGCCGGCGCCGAGGTCACCCTGACCCAGGACACTGACACCATCCTCAACGCCCGCGGACTGGTCGTCCCCGGTGTGGGCGCCTTCGCCGCAGTGATGGACGCCCTGAAAGCCATCGACGCCCCACGCTGGATCGGCCGGCGGATCGCCGGATCCCGGCCGGTGCTCGGCATCTGTGTGGGCCACCAAATCCTCTTCGAACGCGGAGTCGAGCACGGTATCGCCGCCGAGGGCATGGGGGAGTGGCCCGGTGAGGTCACCGCCCTGCCCTCCGACGTCGTCGTGCCCCATATGGGTTGGAACACCATCAAGGCACCCGAAGGCACCCAACTGTTCAAAGGCCTCGAGGAGGAACGCTTCTACTTCGTGCACTCCTACGCGGTGCAGAGCTGGGACTTCGACCAGACCATCGAGTCCATGCACCCACCGAAGGTCACCTGGTCCCACCACGGGGCGGACTTCATCGCCGCCGTGGAGAACGGCCCCCTGGCCGCCACCCAATTCCACCCCGAAAAATCCGGCGACGCCGGAATGGCCCTGCTGCAGAACTGGATCGAGACACTATGAGCACCACCGGAATCCCCGCCCTTGAACTGCTGCCCGCCGTCGACGTCGCCGATGGGCAGGCCGTGCGTCTGGTCCAGGGCGAGGCCGGCTCCGAAACCGGCTACGGCGACCCCCTGGAAGCCGCCCAGACCTGGCAGGACCAGGGAGCCGAGTGGATCCACCTGGTGGACCTCGACGCCGCCTTCGGCCGGGGCCACAACCGCGAGATCCTCAAGCGCGTGGTCGACCAGATCGGCATCAAGATCGAACTCTCCGGCGGCATCCGCGATGACGAGTCCCTGGACCGCGCCCTGGAGATGGGCGCGACCCGGGTCAACCTCGGCACCGCGGCCCTGGAAGACCCCGAATGGACCGCCAAGGCCATCGCTCGTCATGGTGAGGCCATTGCCGTGGGCCTCGATGTCCGCGGCGAGACCCTGGCAGCACGCGGCTGGACCAAGGAGGGCGGCAACCTCTGGGAGGTGCTGACCCGCCTGGAGGATGCCGGCTGCCCCCGCTATGTGGTCACCGATGTCACCAAGGACGGGACCCTGCGCGGACCCAATACGGAGCTGCTGGCCCAGGTCAGCGCCAAGACCAATAAGCCGGTGGTGGCCTCCGGCGGCATCTCCTCCCTGGAGGATGTGGAAGCCCTGGCCAAGATGGTCTCCTCCGGTGTTGAGGGCGCCATCATGGGCAAAGCCCTCTACGCCGGTAAGTTCACCCTCCCCGAAGCGCTGAAGGTCGCACAGCAGTCCTCATGAGCCCCGAGCCGGGCGGAGCACAGCTTCCCGCCCATATCGCCAATCTCCTGCATCGGCAGAACCGGGCCGCTGACGGTACTGCGGCCGATTCCGCCGGCATCTCCTGGCAGGGCCGGGACCTCTCCGGTGAAGGCAATCCCCTGCACACCTTCGACGGCGACGACGGCCTAGCCACACCTCAGATCGCTGAGGCTCGCTGGCGGCTGCGGGCGGGGGAGTCCACTGAGGCGGAGTTGGTCAACGCACTTGCCGGCCAGCGGCTCTTCGCCCCGGTGATCGCCACCGGGGAGGGCGATGCCGAGCATGGGGATAAAGAGGCTGCGATCTCCCTGGTGACCCTGACTGCTAAGGACGGGCGGGCCACTATGCCGTTCTTCACCTCAGTGGAGGCCCTGACCCATTGGCACCCTGAGGCCCGCCCTGTGGCCGCAGAAGCCGAACGGGTGATGCTCGCTGCCCTGGCTGAAGGGGCGGAGCTGGCGGTTCTGGACCCCGGGGCGGATTTCACCTTCGTGATCCGCCGGCCAGCAGTCGAAGCCCTGGCCCAGGGCAAGGAATGGACCCCCAGCTATCAGGATGCCGAACTGGCCGCAGCCCTGGAACCGATCCCGGCCCAGTGCCCCGGAGTCACCGGTCTTCAGCTGGGGCCCGGTGCTGGGATCTTGAGTGAAACTGCCGAGGGGATCCGCGTTGCCGGTGGAGGCAGTGGCCCTGAGTTGAGCATCGGCGTCGTCGTCGAACCTGAGACAGATCAGGTGGGTGCACGGCTGGCCCTGGCCGCAGTACAGGCCGCACTGGAGGATGTCGAGCTGCTGCGTGAGCGTGCCGATTCCGTGCAGCTGAAGCTGATCCGTCCCCAGGGCTCCTGAGGGGGTTCTGCAGGGCTTATAAGTCCTCGCTCTGTTCCACCGTCTGGTGGATTTGCTCACAGATCTGCTCGAGATCCGCTGCCTGGGCGTCATCGAGGGCGGGGTGGAAGAGCTGTTTGATGTGCTGGGCATGGACTTTGGATGCCGCAGCGAAGACCTTACGGCCCTCATCGGTGAGCCGGGCGGTCATTCCGCGCTTATCGTTCTCGTCGATACAGCGTTCGATGAGTCCCCGGCGGGCCAGGGACTTCACCTGGTAGGACAGCCGGGAGGGGGAGAAGACCATACGTTCGGCCAACTCCCCCATCCGCAGCTGATGGTCCTCTGCTTCGGTCAGCAGTAGGAGTAGGTTGTAATCGGCCAGCTTCAGGCCGGTGACCGCATGCAGCCGCTTCTCCATCCGGTCGCTGATCAGCGCCGAGGTTTCGAAGAAGGCACGCCATGCCCTGGCCTTCGGCGAGAAGCCGGTTAGGTTTCGTTCACGGGTGGGCGGCTCACATGTCACCCCCACATACTAGCTGTCTGTCTTGACAACCTCACCGGTGGCTACGTCGACGTAGACCTCTACGTCATTGGTCATCTCGAATTCCCAGACCACGGTGCCGCCCTCAGTGTTGAGCTCACCGTCCTTGGGCTCGGCGCCGGACTCCTCTTCGGCCGTCTGCAGGGCCTCGGCAATATCGATCTCTACAGCCTGGGCTTCCTGCTCGTCGTCGGAGTCAATGCCGTCGTCCTCGGTGTCGATGATCTCGAGGGTTTCGGAGTCGACCTCGAGCTCCCATTCGGTGGAGCCGTCGTAGACGAAGACCTCGACGTAGCCGCCGTCATTGGTGTTGTCCTCGAATTCGGTGATCACACCGTCGGGGTACTCCGCCAGAGCGGCCTCCAGTGCCTGGTAGACGGGGTGGTCCCCGCTGGCCTCAGCTGCATCGTCCTCAGTGGTGTCCTCCTCGGCGGTGGCGTCATCATCTGCGGCACCATCAACTTCGGGGGCATCGGTATCGGCGTCATCGGAGGTGTCCTCGGCCTCTACGCTGTCGTCCTGCTGATCATCCTGAGTCTGATCGTCCTGGGCGGTGTCTTCCTGGGTGGCGTCCTCGTCCTCTACTGCGTCATCGGGGGCGCAGGCGGCCAGTGCCAGAGCGGCAGCGGCACTGATGGAGAGGATGCTGGTGGTGGAACGGAAAATGGGTCCATGTGAATCGCTCATGCCATCCATTGCACGCCCGGACTCTCAGCATGTGCCGGAGAAACGCTTGAAGTTACCTGAAATGAGAGAAGACTAATCGGCGGCAGCTCTGACACCCTTCGATCTCGAATCGCTCACCGCTTACACGTGTAATAAAATATTGACACGTAGTAGTAAATGGCATGATCCCCGGTGAGAGCACCGACCCCCGGGACTACGAACTGGACTTCCCCGAGCATGAACATGCCAGTCACCATCACTAGTCGCTGGGGAGGCTGTGATCCGGAAGAGCCCACTGGATCAGGCGGGGACCTTCGGGCCGCAGCTGCACGGCACGACCGGGAATGGGGCGCTCCAGGACCGGGATCATCGCAGCGAAGGCATCGGCCTGGGCTCGAGCGGTGGGGGAGAGAATGAAGTTGCTGCCCTCCAGCCGTGCCGCATGGGCCCAGGGCAGTTGGCTGAACACCGCGGCCGAAGGCTGGGCAGTGGCCACCACGGGCACGCCGGCAGTCACCGCCTGCTGGATGACCTGATGCTGAGCCTCCGAACAGCCCTGTGCATCATCAACCAAGAGAACTTCTGGAAGGGATGCGGGAGTCTGCGTCAACGGGGTGATCAGTTCGGCCCCTGGGATCTGCTGGGCCAGCAGTTCCAACGCCGTGCTCTTCCCCGTACGTGGTGCCCCGAGAATGAGATTCACCGGGCTCAGCCGCAGCCTCGCCGGCTCCCAGGTGAACTGCTCCACACCGACGACGACGCCGGCGGCCTCCTCGGATTCTGCACTGTCAGTGATCTCTGAGGCCGAGATATTGCTGGGCAGGGCCCGAACCCGGATCGCAGGGGCGGGGAGGGCTTCCACGCCGGCCGGCCCCCGGTGACTCTCCGCCGGCTCCGGTGCGGCGCTGACCAACTGCAGCGCCAGCCCCGGCGATGCCGCCGTGGCACTGATCAAGACTCCGCGGCCCGGCAAGGTGTCCACACTGCGCAGTGCTGGCCAGAGATAGCTGACCTCCTCACTGGCGCCGAAGGGCAGGTAGATCCGCGCGGGGATTCGGCCCTGCAGTTTGCTCACTGCCAGCTCCCGGCCCCCGGCGATCAGCACGGAGATCCCCACTGCAGGCCCCTCCGCGGCCAGGGTGCCCAGCTGATGCTCCAGGGCCCCGGGGTTCATCTGAGCGGCAGCATGCCATTGCGCATAACCGGTGACGATCAGGACACAGGGGGTCTGAGCCCGCTGCCCGGAGAGCCGACGTGCAGCTAGTTCCTCCACCAGAGCATCGAGGAGATACTCCGTCTCCGGGATATCCTCCTCGGTCAGCCAGGCCCCGGTGCGCCGATGATCGGCCCATTCGGCCAGGGACCTGTCCCCATCCAGCAGATAGAGGTCTGTCGGAGTCGGAGACAGTGCCAGCTGGTTCGCCACTGCAGCCAGGGCAGCGGCTGCCCCGGCGCCGGACTCACCCAATAGGGCGAAGGATGTTGGAATCTGGGGATCCAACATCAGATCAGATTGCAGCTGTCGGGCCGGATCATCCAGCCGGGCCAGCAGGACCGCGGACTCAGCATGCACAGGAGCCAACCTCTCCTCAGCACTCAACGTCTTGGGCAGATCAGGCAACAGGGGAGTGTGCTCACGTGCCAAGCCGGCCGCCACCGCAGCGTGGAAGATCACTGCCGCGGCGTCGTCGTCGGCGGTGTTCTCCGAGGCTGGCCTGGCCAGACCTGCGGTGGTCTCGGGGACAGCCACCGGCACTGCATCGGCAGAGGTCAGTTGGGCCGATTGGAAGGGAACTGGGGGCTCACCGGCCCGGCGGATGACTGCTCGGCCCGGAGTCAACCGGGAGATCAGGGCAGCCTCCGGGGAGCCTATGACATCTCGCGATTCCTCCTCAGTGCGAACTCGAAGGCTGATGCTGGAACCGATATTGGCCCGGATATCTGCGGTCACCACGCCCTGGGGGCGCTGGGTGGAGAGCACAAGGTGTAGACCCAGCGAACGCCCCAAGGTCGCCAGTCTCATCAGTTCATCAAGCTGATCCGGCAGCTCATGGGCGAAGATCCGGAACTCATCAATGACCACCACGATCCGAGGGAGCTCATCCTCGGGCCTGAGCTGGCGGAACTCCAGATAATCCCCGGCGCCGGCAGCGAGGAAGAGCTCCTCGCGGCGCAGCAGTTCACTGCGGATGCCCTCAAGAGTGCGTTCGGCCTGCGCCTGGGAGAGGTCGGTGACCAATCCCAGGGCATGCCGCAGCTTGGCGATCCGGTGAAAACTGGCCCCGCCCTTGAAATCGATGAGCATCAGTGCCAACTCAGAGGGCGGGTAGTCGGCAGCAAGGGAGAGCAGCAGAGTCTTGAGCAGCTCGGATTTCCCTGCCCCAGTGGTGCCTGCCAGCAGGATATGGGGGCCATCGCTGACCAGGTCCAGCTGCTCGCGCTCGCCGTGTGCGCCACGTCCGAGCTGGGCCACCAACCCCTGCTGGGCCGAGGCGGTGAACAGTTTCTGCGGAAGCGGCAGTGTGCAGGCAGTGGGCAGCCCAGCAGTTGTGCTGCCGGAGCGGATCTGTCTCAGTGCAAGTCTCAACTGCTCGGCCAGGGTGGATTCGACTATGCCCTCGAAGCGGAAACCTGAGGCATAACCGGCAGCGCCCTCTGGACCAATCCGCAGAACCTCAGCTGCAGCATCCACCGACCAGCCGGGCACCTCATCCCAGATGGCGGCAGCCTCCCCGAGGATCACATGCCAGCCCTCCTGAAGGGCCTGGCGGATCAGCGACTCAGGCACTGTGCTGATGGCAACGAGGACCCCAGGTTCATCGGTCAGCGCAGGTTCACCGGTCACTGCAGAGGCCTCAGCAGTCTCGGAACCAGGGTCCGACATCTCTGAGCCTTGGACCCGGAACCAGGGCAGGTCGCGGAAGACAAAGGGTGGGGCGAGGGCGCCGTCGTCGATGAGCACCACCTGTGGCCGCTGAGGATTCAGGGCAAGCTGCACCAGAATCCAGCGGCAGATCCGCAGTGTCTCGCGCAGGGGCGCCTGGAGGTGGGTCATTTCCCCGCCGGTGAGTTCGATACCGACCGCACAGTCCTGTTTGAGGTCGCGGAGATAGGCCTCAGTGTTTGAGGCCGAGGGGCCGAAATCCAGTTCGGCGCTGAGCTCCCCGGTGCCGAGGCGCACCACGGGGGTGCAGTCAGCGGTGGGGGTGGGGCTGGGCAGGCCCGCGCGCAGTCTGCTGGTCACCAACCCCGGGCAAGCCAATGCGCGGCGGACGTGCTCTGCCCAGCGGTCGGCTGCTTCCCTGACTTTCCGCCGGTATCGACGGCGCTGCCGGGCGCCATGGATATAGACCCCGATGGCGACTAAAGCGCTAGCTGCACTGAAGACCAGGAAGAACCACATTCGGGTCACCATCACCAGGACCAGGCCGGCGACCAGGGGCACCAGGGCGAAGGCCAACATCATCCGCTGTTTGCCCTCAGGGGGGTTGCCCCCGATCGGAACCCGCGGTGGAGGCCAATTCACCGTGGGCCCCGGCTGCGGAGATGAGACTGCCAGTTGGCACCGCCCAGAGCCCAGCAGGAGCTCAGATTCGGAGGTGATGGTCTCGGCCGCATCGCTGCGCCGAAGCCGGACCCCACTGCGATCGACCTGCAGTGTTCCCTCCTCGCGGGAGAGCCGGGGATCAGAGATCTGAATATCCACCGATCCTCGTCCGATCGAATACTGACGACGGCGCAGCGGAATCAGCCGGCCGGCATCGGGCCCGGTGTCCACACAGAGGCTCAGCTGAGGTGGGCGCAGCGGCTGCAATGGGGTGTCTTCTTCCGCGATCCGCACCACCATTCCCGGGTGCAAGTGGCGAGATCCCGCAGGCAGTTCGCTCAACAGATGTCCTGCGGTACTGAGCTGAAGTTCCGCAGGATGGTCGAGGAAAGCGCGCAGGGCACTTTCCAGGGCGGCACCGTGGATGGAGCCCTCCCCGGTGGGGCTGCCGGTGGAGCTTTTCAGGACTACACGCAGTTCGTGGTCGAAACCTCCCGGGGCCGCGGCACGCAACTGCTGCCATCGGGCAGGACTGATACTGCCCGGGGTATGCACCAGGGTCACGGCGAAGCTCATGCCGGCAAACATAGGGCCAGATCCCGGATCTTGCAGCCAGATGATCTGGGATCTGTGGAAAACCCCCAGTTCTCCACAGATTCCTAACAGGGGCTACACGAAATCATAAAGTGACGTTATGGTGGCTCTTCACGATCGAGGGTGTAGTCGGGGTCTGAATCCTCCGGCTTCGAGCAGGCTCCTGGCGA
>NZ_JABAHY010000019.1 GCF_012641515.1 Nesterenkonia sedimenti
CTCACCCCCACTCGATCCAACAGCGCCTCGTGGCGCACGACAGTTCTTGCAGAGAGTCTGGAGATTTTCACCGGTGGTTGCCCCACCGGTTTCATATGACTGTTTGTGGTCGATCTCGGCTGACCACCCAGGCTGAGTGCACCCAGAAGCCTGGCATTGCCCATCACGGATCAGGACCGCGTTGCGCTGGTGATCCCGAGCAGTGCGTGATTCATAAGTCTTAGTGAGCAGGTTCTGAGCCTCGGGGTCAGTCTTGCTGACCCAAGCATCTATGTCCGCGGTGTTGGTCGAGGTCGGGGCTGTCCGGGATTTGGTGACGGTGAGCACTTCACCAACTCCAATGGTGGGTTCCCCCTCAGCCGCAGAGTCACCGCTGTCGCCCTTGGCCACACCGACTGCGTACCAGTCATGCTGCGCGCTGGTGTCAGCTGCGATGGCGCGAGCCTCGCTGGCGGGCAGCATCCAAGTCCGGTCCCAGCTGGTGGCGGGGGCATCAGACTCACCAGTCAGTGTCTTTACCGGGATGAGGATCCCAATCTTCGCCGCACCGGCCCCAGTGGGCTCGGGGATGGAGTTCGAGGGCGGTGGGAAAGCTGAGTCTGCTGCGGCGGGGGGCGTGGGGTCATTGGGAGTTTCGCCCGTGGAGGTGAGTCCAGTGGTGTCAGACCAGGGCAGGGGCTGGTGACCCTGCGAGTCGGCCCCTTCGGGCGAGGCGGCTTCAGCAGGAGATGTCACGGCCCCACCCTGTAACCCATTGGTGAGTGCGCTGGTGAAGATGTCCGCCATCCGCTGGGTATGGGTCCGCTCCAGCGTGGAGCCGGCCTCATCGGCCTGGCTCGGGTTTTTGCGGGGCATATTGCGGGCCTTGGAGAGGAGCATCTGCTCGATACTCGCTGCCGCGGTAGTGGCAATCAGTCCGTGGATCTTGGTGGTGCCATCATCCCGATGATTGAAGGCGACATAGTGCTTCTCTTTGCCGCGCTCATAACGGTCTTCAAAAGCCTTCACATCCAGCTGAGGAACCCGCTGTTTCAGCCAGTTATCCAGCTCCGCGGAGTTCAGCTCACGAGCCTTCGTGGTCAGCTCGGAATCCAGTTTCTCCATGAGTTCCGGGCGGTGCTGGATCCCTTCAATAGCCCGGTTGACCTTCTGAACCGAGATGAGATCGGTTTCGCCCTGCCGGTAGAGAGCGTAAGTCTCAGGGAGCTTCTCGGATAGGGCTTCTACGGTGTCCATCTGGCGGCGCACCTGCTTAACAGGAAGCCCTAGAGCCCCAGCGCATTCCTAGTAGATCTCTTTGATCAAAGCATTCCGCCGGAAAGAATGAGTCTCCTCGAGTTCCTCTGCGCGAAGTTTCTTATACGTCACCAGGTGACAAAGGGCCTGCGCCTGTTCCTGCAATCCCCGCGCGTGGTGCTTCTGGGCAGCTTCGAGTACTGAGTGTGCCTCAGGAGTCGATAGTTTCTTGCCCATGTTCCAAGTGTAATAGAACAGACATTCGAATTCAATACCTTGAGGAAGAAAACTGCGAAATTTTACTGGGGTGAAGCGACTTGAGAGGAGTAGGGGAGGAAGCTTTCAGAGTGACTCGACAACCGCCGTCATCGCTGCTCGGAACTGACGAAATGGGTCTGCGTCATAGGGGGGTCACTGTCGGTGAGCGCCAGCTCCCGGGTGGGGCGGTGGCAGAAGGGTGCGGCGCTGGCCGTCGCTGGATGCTGGGATGGGTGGGCCCGTGCCAGGACCGAGTCACGGGGAGAAGTCTCAGTGACTCAGAGTCAGTATCCCGCGGGTGAGGAAAAGGGGGACACAAGGGGAAAGCGCTGTAGGCAAGCGGTAGCTCCCGGGCGAGGGGAACAGTGGCGGAAGGCTGCGGTGCCGCTTGTCGTTGGATGCTCGAGATGGGTAATCCGTGCCCGAGGGCAAGCGAAACGAGCAGGCAGATCCCCTTCAGTGCGACTGACTACCCCCTCGTCAATGCTGCAGCCTCCCGCAGGACTAAGCGATACGGGGGCCCGCAGAAAGGACTCGGCCGCAACTTACAGGCTGAGGTCAGTGCCCGTCAGCTTCCGGTACGCCTCCATATAACGGTCCCGGGTGGCGGCAACAATATGATCCGGAAGTGGCGGGGGAGTAACTCCAGAATCGCGGTTCCAACCGGACTCATTGGTCAGCCAATCCCGCACGAACTGCTTATCGAAACTCGGCTGGGCCTTCCCCGGCTCCCACTGGTCAGCAGGCCAGAAGCGGGAGGAATCCGGTGTCAGCACCTCATCGGCCAGCACCAAATCCCCCTCCGGGCTCAGGCCGAATTCGAACTTCGTATCGGCCAGCACAATCCCGGCCTCACGGGCCTTCTGCTCGGCCACCTCATAAATGCGCATGCTCGTGCACCGGACCCGTTCAGCCAGACCCGCGCCGATCTTATCCTCGAGCTGGGCATAGGTGATGTTCACATCATGCTCGCCGTACTCAGCCTTAGACGACGGCGTGAAGATCGGCTCCGGCAGCCGCGAACCGTCCGCAAGCCCCTCCGGCAGCGGAATTCCGGTGACACTGCCCGTGCTGCCGTACTCGGTCAGCCCTGAGCCGGTGAGGTACCCGCGGACAATCGCCTCGGCCTGCACCATCTCCAGCCGGCGCACAATAAGTCCCCGGCCAGCAACCTCCTGCGGCACATCCGTGGAGACCACATGGTTACCGATCCCCTCGGCAGCCAACTGCTCGAACCACCACAGACTCAGCTGGGTCAGGATCGTGCCCTTGCCCGGAATTCCGGGGGAGAGCACGTGGTCATAGGCGCTGACCCGGTCGGTGGCCACCATCAGCAGAACATCTTCGCCATCCCAAGCAGAACCCGGCGCCGGCTCATAAAGCTCGCGGACCTTCCCCGAGGCCACATGACTCCAACCGGGCAACTGTGCGGTCACCTTGATCTCCCCGCGCAGGGCCTTAGCCGCGATATCGCTACGATGCTGAGCCCCCGGCCAGCTGATCTCGGCGACACCGGCATAGGCGCGGTCCACTGCAGCCTGCAGGCTGTCGCCGGTGCCCACCACGGCGAGCACGCGGCCGCCGGCAGTGAGGTAGTCGCCGTCGTCGTTGGTTTTAGTCCCGGCGTGCAGAACCGCAACATCATCCAACGACGACGCCTTCTTCAGTCCGCTGATCACATCCCCCTTGCGTGGGGAGTCGGGGTAGTTCTCCGCGGCGATCACCACATCGGCGGCATATCCGCGGGTCCACTCAAGCTGACGGTCGGGTCCGAGGTTGCCGGTGGCAGCATCCAGCAGCAGCCCGCCCAGCGGGGTGGCCAGCCGCTCCAGTACGGCCTGGGTCTCGGGATCGCCGAAGCGGACGTTGAACTCCACCACGCGCACCCCGCGGGAGGTCACGGCAAGCCCGCAGTAGAGCACACCGGTGAAAGGGGTGCCGCGGCGGGCCATCTCCTGCACGGTCGGTCGGGCGACCCGGTCCATTACAACCTCGGTGAAGTTCCGGGTGAGCCCATCGGGGCCGGTCTCGGTGTAGTCCTCCAGCCAGTCCAGGGGGGTGTAGGCGCCCATGCCGCCGGTGTTGGGGCCGGCGTCGCCGTCGTGAATTCGTTTGAAGTCTTGAGCGGGGGACAGCGGTACCAGGTTCTCCCCGTCGCTGATCACGAACAGTGAGACCTCGGGGCCGTCCAGGAACTCCTCGATGACCACACTGCCGCCGGACTGGCAGGCCACAGCATGGGCGATGGCAGCCTCGCGGTCCTCGGTGACCACAACGCCCTTGCCCGCGGCCAGACCATCGTCCTTGACCACATAGGGCGGGCCGAAATGGCTCAACGCGGTGATCGCCTCAGCGGGGGTTGTGGTATGTACTGACTCAGCGGTGGGCACGCCCGCGGCGGTCATGATCTCCTTGGCGAATGCCTTGGAAGCCTCCAACTGCGCAGCGGCCTGAGAAGGTCCGAAGACCGGGATCCCGGCAGCCCGGACGGCATCGGAGACACCGGCGGCCAGAGGCGCCTCAGGGCCGACGACGACGAGGTCATAACCACCCTCGGAGGCCAGAGCGGCCACCGTATCGGGGTCGGAGGCGTCGACGGCGAAGCATTCGGCATCGGCGGCGATCCCAGCGTTGCCGGGCGCGGCATGGACCGTGCTGACGGCGGCATCGCGGTTGAGTGCGCGGATGATGGCGTGCTCACGGCCCCCAGGCCCCACAACGAGGATCTTCATAGTCCCCAAGCCTATCGGTAGATAAGCTGATGCCCATGGCGAATTCTCAGACCGCAACAGTGGAGGGCGCAGCGGAGCTGGCCGTAGTTACCCGGGCCGGATTGGTGGAGTCCCGGCATATCGGTTCGGCAGTGCTGCTGGATCCCCAGGGTGAAGTGCTGGCCTCCCTGGGTGAACCCGAGGCAATCACCTTCCCGCGGTCAGCGCTGAAACCCCTGCAGGCGGTGGCCTCACTGCGCGCTGGGGCGCTGATCAGCCCGGAGTCGGTGGCCCTGGCCTGCGGTTCCCACCTCGGTACCCCGCGGCACCAGGAGCTGGCGGCCACCACCCTGGCCAAGGAGCGGCTCGACGAGACCTACCTCAAATGTCCGGCGGCCTACCCCGGTCGCAGCAAGGACCTCGAGGAGCACCTGCGGGCGGAGAAGCCCAAGACCCCGCTGGCCTTCAACTGCTCCGGTAAGCATGCCGCGTTCCTGGCCGCCGCACGCACCCAGGGCTCCCGGCTGGCCACCTATACCGACTCCAACCACCCGGTTCAGCAGGTGGTCAACGAGGTCTACGCCGAATACTGCGAGGAGACCCCCACCGCCACCGGCGTGGACGGCTGTGGCGCCCCGGCGGCCGCGATGAGCCTGACCGGACTGGCCCGGGGGATCGGCAAACTGGCCTCCGCCCTGACCCGCCGCGACGCGGAGGTGCATGCATTCACCGTCGCCCAGGCCATGCTGGACTACCCCTGGGCGGTCCGCGGGCCGGGGGAGACTGACACTGTGGTCATGGAACAGCTGGGCCTGCTGAGCAAACTCGGCGCCGAGGGCATCCTGGTGGTGGCCGCCCCCGATGGCACCGCCGCCGCAGTCAAAACCCTGGACGGCTCGTCCCGGGCCAATCACCTGGTGGCACTGAGCCTGCTGGCCTCCCGCGGCAAGATCGAACTCAACGACCTCCAGCGGGTGCTGACCATCCTGGTCAAACCGATCACCGGTGGTGCTGACGAGACACCGGCCGGGGAGCTGCGGCTGAGCGAAACCGTCACCGCCGCGCTGTAAGCGGTACAGGAGAGCGCCACCATGGCACGACGACGTATCGCACCGGCAGCCGGAGACGCTGCGGTGAAGACCTGGTCCGCAGGGGAGGCCGACCGCAAGACCCTGGCCACGGCAGTGCGCTACCTCCTGGAAGAACTGGCCGAACGCGCACCCGGAAACTCCGTAGAAGTCCGGGTCCCGCCCTTCGGGGTCACCCAATGCGTGGCTGGGCCCACCCATACGCGCGGGACCCCGCCGAATGTGGTCGAACTGACCGCCGAGACCTGGCTGGAGCTGGCCACCGGGGCCACAACCTGGCAGACAGCCCACGATGACGGACGGATCACCGCATCAGGAATCCGTGCGGATCTCTCCGATCACCTCCCCCTCATCAAATGACCGATAAAACGGCCTGATCAGGCGGCTCAACCCCCTCCACTTGAGCGCCTGCAACTGTTACTATGCCTTTTATGGCACGGATCACGCCTCTTGAATGGCCGGTCCTCCGGCAGCTGCGTTCCCGGGACTCCACCGGCCGCGGCGCTGCCGTCACGTCGAAGAAGACCCGTGCGACCAAACCCCGAACTGACGACGCCGACAAAGTGGTGCAGAGCATCTGCCCCTACTGCGCGGTGGGATGTGGTCAGAAGGTCTACGCCAAAGATGACCGCGTGATCCATATTGAGGGCGATCCCGATTCCCCCATCTCCCGGGGGCGGCTCTGCCCCAAAGGCGCAGCCAGCGAGCAGCTGGTCAACTCCGCCGGCCGCCAGACCAAGATCCTCTACCGGGCACCACACTCCCGTGAGTGGGAGGCACTGGATAAGGACCGGGCCCTGGATATGATCGCCGACCGATTCCTCGAGGCCCGGCGTCGCTACTGGCAGGATGAAGACGAGCACGGCAATCCGCTCAACCGCACCCTCGGGGTGGCCAGTCTGGGCGGGGCCACTATCGATAATGAAGAGAACTACCTCATCAAGAAACTCTTCACCGCCGCCGGGGCCGTTCAGATCGAGAACCAAGCGCGTATTTGACACTCCTCCACGGTTCCCGGTCTGGGAACCTCATTTGGGCGTGGGGGCGCCACACAACCCCAGCAGGATCTGGCCAATGCCGACTGCATCGTCATCCAGGGCTCCAATATGGCCGAATGCCATCCGGTGGGCTTCCAATGGGTGACTGAAGCCAAAAAGCGCGGTGCCCGGATCATCCACGTCGACCCCCGGTTCACCCGCACCAGCGCAGTGGCGGATAAACATATCGCCCTGCGTGCCGGAAGTGACATCGTCCTGCTGGGTGCCCTGGTCAACTATGTGCTGAGCAATGACCTCTACTTCAAGGAGTACGTCCGGCACTACACCAATGCGGCCACTATCGTCTCCGAGGACTACCGCGACGCCGAGGATCTCGACGGCCTCTTCTCCGGCTATAACCCGGAGGACGCTTCCTATGATCCGACCTCATGGTCCTATCACTCCCGCAGCGGTCAGGAGAAGGTCGAGGAGCCGGGCACTGAGGCTGAGGGCGAGTACGCCGAACCGGAGGAGTATGGTGCAGGCGGTCCTTCCTTGAAGCACGCCGATCTGGCCCATGATGACACCCTGGAAGACCCAAACTGTGTCTTCCAGCTGCTCAAGCGCCACTACGCCCGCTACACCCCGGAGATGGTGGAAGAGGCCTGCGGTATCTCCGCCGAAGACTTCGCCTATCTGGCGGAGTCGATGACCCAGAATTCCGGGCGGGACCGCACCACCGCCTTCTGCTATGCGGTGGGCTGGACCCAGCATGCCCAGGGCGCACAGTTCATCCGCACCGCGGCCATACTGCAGCTGCTGCTGGGCAATATGGGGCGCCCCGGTGGAGGAATCATCGCCCTGCGCGGGCACGCCACCATCCAGGGCTGCACCGATATCCCGACCCTGTTCAACCTGCTCCCCGGGTATCTGCCGATGCCCGAGGCCGGTGAGCACAACACCCTGCAGGACTACACCGGGGCCATCGGCTCACGGCTGCAGAAGGGGTTCTGGGCCAATGCCGATGCCTATACCGTCAGCCTGCTCAAGGCCTGGTTCGGCGATGCCGCCCAGGAGGATAACGACTACGCCTTCGGGTACCTCCCCCGCCTCACCGGAGCCCATGGCACCTACCAAACCCTGGAGCGGATGCTCCGCGATGAGGTCGATGGGTACTTCCTGGTCGGCCAGAACCCCGCGGTGGGATCGGCCAATGGCAAGATGCAGCGGCTGGCCATGTCCCATCTGAAGTGGCTGGTAGTCCGCGACTTCAGCCTCATCGAATCCGCCACCTGGTGGAAGGACGGCCCGGAGATCGAAAGTGGTGAGCTGCGCACAGAGGATATCGAGACCGAGGTCTTCTTCATGCCCGCGGCCAACCACACGGAGAAGGCCGGCTCCTTCACCCAGACCCAGCGGCTGGTCCAATGGCGCCACCAGGCAGTGAACCCGCCCGATGACGCCCAGAGCGAGTTGGAGTTCTTCCACGAGTTGGGCAAACGGATCCGGGCCCGCCTGGCCGATTCCGATGACCCCCGCGACCGCCCACTGCAGGCCCTCACCTGGGACTATCCCACAGATGAACATGGCGAGCCCGATGCCGAAGCAGTGCTGAAGGAGATCAACGGCTCCTATGTCTCCGGGCCGGATCAGGGCAAACCGCTTTCGGCCTTCACCCAGATGCGCGCCGATGGTTCCACTGCCGGTGGCTGCTGGATCTACACCGGGATCTTCGCCGATGGCGTCAACCAGGCAGCCCGGCGTAAACCCGGTCAGGAGCAGGATGAGACGGCTGCCGAATGGGCCTGGGCCTGGCCGGCCAACCGCCGGATTCTCTACAACCGTGCCTCGGCAGACCCCGAGGGCAAGCCCTGGAGCGACCGTAAGAAGTACATCTGGTGGGATGAGAAGGAAGAACGCTGGATCGGTAAGGACGTCCCGGACTTCCCGGTAAAACTGGCGCCGGGCACCAAATCTGATCCGGAGGCAGGCGGCCCTGAGGCGCTGGCCGGTGATGACCCGTTCATCATGCAGGCCGATGGCAAAGGTTGGCTCTTCGCCCCCAGCGGCATGGTGGATGGGCCCATGCCGACCCACTATGAGCCTCCAGAGTCCCCCATCGACAACCCCCTCTATGGTCAGCAGAGTAATCCAGCCCGAATCGTCTTCCCTCGAGAAGACAATTTCCTGGCCCCGTCGTCGAACCAGCCAGGCTCCGATGTGTACCCCTATATCTTCACCACCTACCGGCTGACCGAGCACCACACTGCCGGTGGCATGAGCAGGTTCCTGCCCTATCTCTCGGAGCTTCAGCCGGAGATGTTCTGCGAGGTCTCACCGGAGTTCGCCGAACTGGTCGGTTTGGAGAACTACGGCTGGGCCACCATCATCTCCCCGCGCTCAGCCATTGAGGCTAAGGTCCTGGTCACCGATAGGGTCCGGCCGCTGACCGTCGGTGGCCGGCGAATCCACCAGGTCGGTCTGCCCTACCACTGGGGAACCGGAACCGATGCTGTGGTGGAGGGCGATGCCGCCAATGACCTCTTGGGCATCACCCTGGATCCGAACGTGCAGATTCAGGGCTCCAAGGCGGCTCAATGCGCGGTGGAACCCGGAAGGCGCCCCCATGGCAAACAGCTGCTGGAGCTCGTCGAGCAGTACCGTCGCAGGGCCGGTATCACCGTGGAGACAGGCAATAGACGACTCACTGTGCCCTATGGTGAGTCAGAGGCCAACACCGAAGAGGAGGGCTGATGGTTTCGCTCACCGAAGACCCCCGCCGAAGTTCCGAGGCCCATGGGCATCGCGCCCAGGCCCGGAAGTCATTCTTCACCGATACCTCGATCTGCATTGGGTGCAAGGCCTGCGAGGTGGCCTGTAAGGAGTGGAATCGCAATCCCCAGGACGGCGATCTCGAACTGCTGGAATCCTCCTATGACAACACCGGTGCCCTGGGTGCCAATACCTGGCGCCATGTGGCCTTTGTGGAACAGGACCAGGAGCGGATCGAAACCGCACGTGAGTCCGGCCGGCAATTAGTCGACCTCGGGATGCCGAGTGTGGGCCCGCCGCCGTCGTCATCGGCAAATGGCAATGGCACCGATACCAAGCTTCCGGACACCAATGAATTCCGTTGGCTGATGTCCTCCGATGTCTGCAAGCACTGCACCCATGCCGGCTGTCTGGATGTCTGCCCGACCGGCGCCCTGTACCGCACGGAGTTCGGCACGGTGAAAGTGCAGGAGGATATCTGCAACGGCTGCGGAACCTGCGTGGGCGGCTGCCCCTTCGGGGTCATCGAACGCCGCGATGAAGGCATCATCCGGGCCAAGACTGAGCGCAACCAGTCCAAATACGCACAGGAGATCCCCAATGAGGGAACGGCGAATAAATGCACCTTCTGCCATGACCGGCTGGTAGACGGCCAGACACCGGCCTGCGCCCAGACCTGTCCCACCACCTCGATCAAATTCGGTGAACATACCGATATGGTCAGCCAGGCCCGTGAACGCGTAGCCCAGCTGCACCAACAGGGGATGACCGAGGCACGTCTCTACGGTGCGAACCCCAATGACGGTGTCGGCGGAACCGGTTCGGTCTTCCTCCTCTTGGATGAGCCAGAGGTCTATGGTCTGCCGCCGGATCCCCGGGTGCCCACCAAGGACCTACCGCGGATGTACAAACAGACAGCGATGGCGGCCGTCGGCATGTTGGCCGCCGTGGGCGCCTCCTTTGTCCTAGGGGGCCGCCGGTGACGACCTCGCGTCATGACAGCCACCGTCCCCCCGAGACGCCGCGGGGTGGCAAGAAGGGGCGTAAGGCTGATGATGGTGCCCGGGAAATTCCGGTGGTGGAGAAACCCGAGTTCTCCTCCTACTACGGGCGGCCGGTGGTCAAAGCCCCGCCCTGGGGAGACGAGATCGGGGCCTATCTCTTCCTCGGCGGACTCGCCGGGGGATCCGCACTGCTTTCGGTGGGTGGGCAGCTCACTGGCAAACCGACCCTGCAGCGCAATGCGCGGCTGACCGCTCTGGGTGCCGTAGGTCTGGGCACCGCAGCACTGATCCACGATCTGGGCCGGCCCGAACGCTTTCTCTATATGCTGCGGACCTTCAAGCCCACCTCTCCGATGAGTATGGGCACTTGGCTGTTGAGCTCCTTCAGCACTGCCGCCGGGGTCACCGCCACTGTGGAGATCGACCGGCTCACCGGTTACCGCCTGCCCCTGGGGCCAGGCCGAAAACTCCTGCATGGCCTCGAGGGGCCAGCCGAGCTCGGAACGAGCCTTCTGGGTGCCCCGCTGGCAAGTTATACCGGGGCGCTGCTGGCTGATACCGCTGTGCCGACATGGAATGCCGGTCGGGACGAGCTGCCCTATCTCTTCGCCTCCTCGGCCTCTCTGGCCGCCTCCGGGGCGGCCCTGGTCACCACCCCGACCCACCAGACTCAACCGGCCCGAGTCCTCTCGGCAGTCGGCGCCATCGGTGAGCTGGCCTCGATGAAGATCATGAAGAAGCGGATGCACCCCGCTGAAGCCTCCCCCCTCGAAGAGGGAACTCCGGGCAAGATGCTCGAATGGGCCGAACGGCTCACCATCGCAGGCGCCGCGGGATCCGTGCTCCTCGGCGGCCGGCGCACCGCAGCGGTGGCCAGTGGTCTGATGATGCTGGCCGGCTCCGCACTGACCCGAGTGGGGATCCTGCGTGCCGGTATCGCCTCAGCCAAGGACCCCCGGCATACTGTGGAGCCGCAGAAGGCGCGGCTGCAAAAACGCCGAGCCAAAGGCGTGGTGGACGACTCCATCACCACAGTCGGCTGAACGAACGGTCCAGTTCGGGGCTGCAGCGCAGTCTCCGGCTCAGCGGATCTCGATCACTGCCCCGCCTGCTTCGGGAGCCTCAGTGGTGTGACCGATCACCGGATACCCGGGGATCTCGCCGACCACGAGCAGTCCACCGGAGGTTTGGGCATCAGCCAGGGTCAGCAGATCCTCCTCGGTGATACCGGCACCGGCGCTGAGGTGATCGCGCACCCAGTCCAGGTTCCGCCGGGTTCCCCCGGAGACATAACCATCCCGCAGCGCCTCGGCCGCACCGGAGACCAGGGGAACTGCAGCGGCATCGAGCTGAGCGCCCACCCCCGAACCGCGGCACATTTTGTACAGATGCCCCAAGAGGCCGAAGCCGGTGACGTCGGTGGCTGCCCGGATACCTGCCGTCACAGCAGCTTCGGCGGCCTCCCGGTTCAGTGTGGTCATCGTCGCCACAGCCTCCTCGAAGACCTCCCCGGTTGCCTTATGCCGGTTGTTCAACAGGCCCAGGCCAATCGGTTTGGTCAGGGTCAGGGGCAGCCCCGGTTCGGCAGCGTCATTGCGCAGAAGGTTCTTGGAGGCTGCAGTCCCAGTGACTGAGAGCCCATATTTCGGTTCGGGGTCATCGACTGTGTGGCCCCCGATCAGTGGGCAACCGGCCTGCTCAGCCACGGCCAGGCCTCCGCGGAGCACCTCGGCTAGCAGCTCCATCGGCAGGGTGTCCCGCGGCCAGCCGACCAGGTTGATCGCCACCGTGGGGGTCCCGCCCATGGCGTAGATATCGGAGAAAGCATTGGCCGCGGCAATCCGGCCCCAGTCATAGGCATCATCGACAACTGGGGTGAAGAAATCGGCGGTGGACAAAATGGCGGTCTCATCATTGAATCGCACGGCCGCGGCGTCGTCGCCGTTATTCAGACCCACCAGGACCTGGTCATTCTGCGGGCTGGGCAGTGACCCCAGAACCTCCTCGAGTTCACCCGGTGGAATCTTGCAGGCACACCCCCCGCCATGGGCGTAGCCGGTCAGACGCGGTGCGGTGGTCTCTGCGGCAGTGGAGGTAAGACTCATGGCTCGAGTATAGGAGACCTCGGTCACATCGTCACGGGGGTTCCGGTAACTGGTTTCGCTGTGCTGTGTCACTGACGCAGCCGGTTTGACCTGGGCGCTTCCGTGGTACTTTGAGCCGTGGAGGTGTATGAGTCCTGGTGGGCTCCGCGGTCTTCAAAACCGTTGAGACCGAGTACCTCGGTCTGGCGGGTTCGATTCCCGTCCACCTCCGCCAAACTCCGTTTGCCACCCCCTGATGAGGAGGTCAGACGTGGTCGGAGAGGATCCCCGACGGCGAATCCCAGGAACCGACACGCTCCTGGAGAATCCGCGCCTGCGTGAGGCCGCACAGGAGCTCGGCCGGCATGTTCTGCAGCGGATCATTCATCAGGCCCAGGACCGTGCGCGCCAGGGGGGACTGGCCCCTGAGCAGGTGGAATCGGAGGTCCTGGATAACCTCAAGGCTTTCCGGCCCTCCTCTATGCGTGCGGTCATCAACGCCACGGGAGTGGTGATTCACACTAATCTCGGCCGCGCCCCATTATCAGCGGCAGCCCGTGATGCTGTGACCGAGGCCGCCGGATACGTCGATGTCGAGATGGACCTCGTCACCGGCCGGCGGTCCAAACGGGGAACGGCCGCCCGGCGTGCCCTCTTGGAGGCGTGCCCAACGGCCGAGGACTCACTGATCGTCAATAACGGGGCCGCAGCACTGGCCCTGGCCACAGCGGCACTGGTGGGCAGCGGAACGGTGATCATCAGCCGAGGTGAGCTGGTCGAAATCGGAGCTGGGTTCCGGCTGCCGGAGCTCATTGAGTCCACCGGGGCCCAACTGCTGGAAGTCGGCACCACCAACCGCACTCATCTGGAAGACTATGCCGCAGCAGTTGAGAAAATCCCCGATGGCGCCAAGGCCTGCGTTCTGAAGGTTCACCCCAGTAACTACCGTATTGCCGGATTCACCTCCGCGGTGCCGACTGCGCAGCTGGCCGCGCTCAGCCGGGAACATGGGCTGCCGCTGGTGGTCGATGTCGGCAGTGGGCTGCTGGCCCCGGAGCCTATCCTGCCGGAGGAACCGGATCTGGGCAGCGCCCTCTCCGATGGGGCTGATCTGGTCATCGCCAGCGGGGATAAACTCCTCGGCGGCCCCCAGGCGGGTCTGCTGTTGGGCAGCACTGAGGTCATCTCCCAACTGGCCAAACACCCCCTGGCTAGGGCTATGCGCACCGATAAGCTCACCCTGGCCGCCATGGAAGCCACCCTGACCTCTGGCGCGACACCGGTGCAGAGGGCAGTTCACGCCGATGCAGATCAGCTGCGCCAGCGGACCCAGAAATTTGCCGAAGCCCTGGGCGTTGAATTGGTGCCCCATGAGGGCCGGGTCGGCGGCGGCGGGGGCGCTGAAGTGCCGCTGCCCGGCTGGGCAGTTCAACTGCCCGAACCCGCCGCGGCTGCGCTGCGGACCCAGGATCAGCCTATCGTCACCCGGACCACAGGTTCCTGGTGTCTGCTGGATCTGCGCTGCGTTCCAGAGGCAGAGGATGCCACCGTACTGGAGGCAGTCCGCACGGTCCTAGAGGATCTGAAACAGAACCCCGGGCCAGCCCCAGGAGGGGCCTGAAATGTATGTCATGGCCACAGCCGGTCATGTCGACCACGGCAAGTCCACTTTGGTGCGAGCCCTGACCGGAACCGAACCTGACCGGTGGGATGAGGAGCACCGCCGGGGACTGACCATCGACCTCGGCTTCGCCGCCACCACCCTGCCCTCTGGTCGAGTGCTGTCCTTTGTCGATGTGCCCGGCCATGAGCGGTTCCTCGGCAATATGCTCTCCGGTCTCGGCCCGGCTCCTATGGTCTGCTTTGTGGTGGCCGCTGATCAGGGGTGGCAGGCCCAATCCAGTGATCACCGCGACGCCATCGCCGCTTTGGGGATCAGCACCGGTCTGATTGTCATTACCCGCGCGGATCTGGCCCCAGAAAGGGCACCTGAGGTCTTAGCCCAGACCCGGAGGGAACTGGCCGCCACTGGCCTGCAGAACGCACCGGCTGTGACGATTTCGGCCACTACCGGCCAGGGCCTGGACCAATTACGTACGACGCTCGACGACGTCCTGGCCGCCGGAAACACCCCCTCGGAGGACGAACCCGTGCGGATGTGGGTGGACCGGGCCTTCAGCCTGCGTGGAGCCGGGACTGTGGTCACCGGGACCCTGGCCGCTGGCCGGCTCCAACGCGAGCAGCACCTCCATATCCTCGGTGAGGAAACCGATGACACCGTTGTGGTGCGCGGTCTGCAGGCACATGGGGCCGATGTCGACACGCTCACCCCCGCCAACCGAGCAGCGGTGAATCTGCGTGGCATCACCACTGAACAGCTGGGACGCGGACACGTTCTGCTGACTCCCGGGGCTTGGCATCTGACAGACACCGTGGATATTCGATATGCCTCAGGGGAGGACTTTTCTCAGACCCCCAGGCATGTGACGGTTCATATCGGCACCGCAGCTGTGGCAGCCCGGTGCCGTCCCTTTGACGCCCAGCATGGGCGAATCACACTGTCTCGTCGGCTGCCCCTGGTGATCGGGGACCGGCTACTGCTGCGCAGCTCAGCCCACCGGACGGTGCTGACCGGAGCCGAGGTCCTCGATGTCGCCCCACCGGCACTGGCACGGCGCGGTGATGGGAATCGTCGCAGTGCCACGCTGGCCGGTATGTCCAGTGGTGGTGATTTTGACGAGGAAATCAGCCGGCGTAAGGCCATCACCGCCGATATGCTGCAGCGAATCGGCTATCAAATACCCGAGCAGCTTCCGGCCGGGATCCGCCGGCTGGGGGACTGGCTGGTGGACAGTGAGCAGGTCAATCAGTGGGTGGGGCAGCTGCGCAGCATCACCGAGACCCGTCTGCAGCAGGATGCGCTGTCTGCGGGACTGTCGGATGGGGCCGCCATCGACTCCCTGCAGCTTCCAGATGAGGCCCTGTTGACGCCTTTGGTCCAGGAGGCTGGCCTCCAGCAGAGTGCCGGTCGGATCACCACTGTCGGTCAGCAGCGCGGACTGGGTAAGGCCGAGGAATCAGTGGTGGTCCTGGAGCAGGAGCTGGGTGAACAGCCCTTCAACGCTCCGGAGGCATACCGGCTGCAGGAGTTGGGACTGGGTGAGCGTGAGCTTGCTGCCGCAGAGCGTCAGGGCCGGCTATTGCGGCTGTCCGGGGGAGTGATTCTCTTACCCAGTACCCCTGCCCTTGCCATGCGGGAGCTGTCCTCGCTGGATCAGCCCTTCACCACCAGTGCGGCCCGGCAGGTTCTGGGCACCACACGGCGAGTGGCTATACCCCTGCTGGAGCATTTGGACTCCCGGGGCTGGACCCGCCGGGTCGAGGCCTCGCTGCGCGAAGTGGTGCGCTGAAGCCGGTTACTGCTTCTGCCGGTAGGCCAAATAGACCGGGAGGCCCAGGAGGACAAGGCCACCGATCAGGTTGCCGATCAGCACCGGAATCTGGTTCCAGATCCACCAGTCGGCAATACTGACATCGGCTCCCATAAACATTCCCGCGGGAATCACGAAGAGATTGACCACCGCATGCTCCAGCCCCAGGTAGAAGAAAGCAGCGATAGGCAGCCACAGTGCCATGATCTTGCCGGTGGTACTGGTGCTGGTCATACCCATCACCACGCCAAGGACCACCAGCCAGTTACAGAGGATCCCGCTGAGCAGGGCCAGGCCGATACCGGCTACAGCCCCCATCTGCTGATATCTGAGAGTGTTCTCCTCCGCGCTCTCTATGAACCCATTGAGCAGTAAGCCGGAGTCTATCGTCCAGAACTCGGTCAGCAGGGCGGCAAACAGGGCAGCGCAGAGCAGCCCGCCGATGACGTGTCCGGCCAGTACCCATCCGAAACTCCGTAGGAGTCCGCTGAGCTTCGCCCGTCCCTCGAGAACTGCTAAGGGAACCAGAGCGAAGTTCCCGGTCAGAAGTTCCATGCTGAGCAGCACGACCACAGTCAGCCCCAGCGGGAAGACCAGGGCGCCGACTAGGCCGATACCAGTCTCTTCTGTGGCCTGGATGGCCATGGCAGTGGCCCCGCCGAGGATGAAGACTGCGAAGGTGGAACGCAGGAGCTGCTGGAAGGTGCTGAGCTCAGCCTTTGAGGTGCCCTGTTCCAGCATGTCCTCGGCGACATCCGGTGGTGAAACGTATGACATGCGTGCCCGACCCTCACAAACTCGTGTAGTGCCTCAATTCAGCAATCTACCTGCCAGTCTAGGCTGATCAGCCCATGTGATCAGGAGTCGCGGGGGCCTTTTGCCGATTGGATGATCTCCTTCAGCTCGGCGATCTCGGCCCGCAGAGCCTTGACCTCCTGGTGCACAGTCTCCTGATCAGTCTCCTGCTCAGTCTCCGGTTCGGCGCTGCTGGTGACCGCAGAGGGCATATCGTGCAGGGTGTTCATCGCATCCACGATCACCGCAATGATGAGGTTCAGGGCAGTGAATGCGGCCAGAATGATGAACGGGATGAAGAAGGCCCAGGACCAGGAATGCTCATCCATGGCCGAGCGGACGATCGTCTCCCAGGAGCTCAGGGTCGCGATCTGGAAGAGGCTGAACAGGGAGGCACCGAAATTGCCGAAGAACTCCGGCATGGTCTCCCGGAAGAAGGTCGTGGCCATCACTGCGGCCACATAGAAGATCAGGCCCAGCAGTGCACCGGTGGAGAGGATCCCCGGGATTGCCGAAAGCAGGGCCGCGACCACCTTGCGCAGCTGGGGCAGTTGGGAGATCAGCCGCAGCACACGCAGCACACGCAGGGTACGCAGAACCTCGAGTCCAGCCCCGGCTGGGACCAGGGCGACCCCGACCACCACGAAGTCGAAGACATTCCAGGGGTCGCGGAAGAACCGCCAGCCGAAGGCCGCGAGCTTCAGTCCGATCTCGACGACGAAGATCGCCAGGCAGATGGTATCGATGCCGATCAGCACCCCGCCGGCGGCATCCATCAGCCGAGGTGAAGTCTCCAGACCCAGGACCACCGCGTTGATCAGGATGACCGCGATGACGAACCGCTGAATGGGTGTGGACTCCACCCATTCGCCGAGTCGCCGCCGCCAGGGGGCATGATGGGGTGAGGACAGATGAGCCGACATTGGACTTATCGTATCGGGTCGGCTCAGTTGCCCATGGTCGCGGACCACGCAGAATGAAGCTTGGAGAAGTAACCGCCGGCGTCGATGAGCTCCTGTGGGGAGCCATCCTCAACCACCTGACCCTCGTCGATCACCAGCACCCGGTCGGCAATTGAGACCGTGGAGAGCCGGTGGGCGATGATCAGCGCAGTCCGGTTGCCCAGCAACCGCTCCAGTCCCTGCTGGACCAGCTGCTCACTGGGCAGGTCCAGAGAAGAGGTCGCCTCATCCAGGATCAGCACTGCGGGATCGGCCAGGAAGGCCCGGGCGAAGGAGACCAGCTGACGCTGACCCGCCGAGATCCGGCCACCGCGTTTATTCACATCGGTGTCGTAACCCTCGGGCAGGCCCATGATGAACTCATGGGCGCCCACGGCCTTGGCCGCGGCGATGATCTCATCCTCGGTAGCCTCCGGACGCGAGAGCGCAATATTCTCCCGGATCGAACCGGAGAACAGGAAGGCCTCCTGGGTCACCATCGCCACATGCCGGTGATGGTCATCCTCGGATAGTTCGCGAAGCTCCACCCCGTCGAGGGTCAGCGAACCGGAGGTGACATCGTAGAACCGGGCCAACAGCTTGACCAGAGTGGACTTCCCAGCACCGGTACGCCCCACCACGGCCACGGTCTGACCAGCTGGGATATGCAGATCCAGCTGTTTCATGACCACCGGGCCGTCATCGCTGTATTTGAACTCCGCATCGGTGAACTCAATATCACCGGCGCAGTCCTCGAGCCGCTGCGGGCTCTTCACCTGCCGGACCTTCGGGGTCTCCTCCAGCAGACCGGAGACCTTCTCCAGGGCAGCAGTTGCCGACTGCAGGGAGTTGTAGAACATCGCGATCATATCCAGCGGCTGGAAAACCCGCTTGGTGGCCAGCACAATACCCAGCAGCAGCCCGGCGCCGAGGTCACCCTCCAGCACCCGGAAACCACCCCAGAGCAGTACGGCGGCCACAGCGAGGTTGCCGATGAGCATCAGCCCCGGCTGCAGCACCCCGAAGAGCCCGATGGAGCGGACCATGTCATCGCGGTAGATCTTGGCCAGTTTGCGGTACTGCCGCGACCTTGCGTCCTCGCGGCGGAAGGCCTGCACCGCGCGGATACCGGTCATGGACTCCACGAAGTGCACGATCATCCGTGCCGAGGAGATGCGGGTGCGCCGGTAGGCGACCTCAGCATTTTTCTGATACCAGCGGCCCAGGAAGATGATCGGCACCACCGCGGCCAGCAGCACCAGTCCGGAGCGGAAATCGCTGATCCAGATGTAGATGGTGGTGAAGAGCATGAACATCAGGCCCTGCACCAGCTGGTTGACCCCGCCGTCGAGCAGTTCTCGCAGCGCCTCCAGGTCAGAGGTCTGCCGTGAGATCACCTTCCCGGAGGTGTAGTCCTCATGGAAGTCCAGACTCAGCGCCTGGGTCTTGCGGAAGACCTCATCGCGCAGTTTGTACAGCATGGCCTGGGAGGCCTCGGCAGTCATCCGGGTGTACCAGTAGAGCAGCACACCGGCGGTGACCGCGCAGAGCAGATACAGCAGAGCAGGCACCCAGAGGCCGGCGGAGTCACCGTCCATCAGCCGGGGCAGACCCCAGTCGATGGCCAGACCACCGGCGATGAACGGCGTTGCCGCTTGAGCGCCCTGAGAGACGACGACGGCGATCGCGGTCAACAGCAGTTTGCCGCGCACTCCAGCCGAGGCCCGCCACAGCAGGGAGAGGGAGCGACGGCGGATGAACTTCCGCTCAGCCTTGGTGAAGGTGACATCCTCCTCGGCGGAGGTGCCCCGCAGATGGGCGAACTCATCCTCATCCCGCGGCGGGGTGATCTTGGAGAGGTCCAGGGCGGCAGTATCGGTGAAGTGGGCGTCGTCGACGTTTGCGGTACGGCCGTTGCGCTCGCTCATTTGGTCACCTCCGTATTCGCGCTGACCGCCGGATCTGCGGCTTCGCCTTGATCCTCATCCGCGGGGATGGCGTCCATGAGGTCCTGGCTCTCGGGGGGAGTGGGTTTCATAATCCTGGAGTAGATGGCGCTGCGTTCGAGCAGTTCGGTGTGGGTGCCGACATCGGCGATCCGTCCTTCATGCAGCACTGCGACCCGATCAGCCAGGGCCACCGTGGAGGGCCGGTGGGCGATGATCAGCGTGGTGGTCCCGTCCAGGACCTCGCGCAGCCGGGCGGTGACCCGCTCCTCAGTGCGCACATCCAAGGCGGAGAGCGGATCATCCAGCAGCAGGACTGAGGGTTTGGCGGCGATGGCCCGGGACAGTGCCAGACGCTGACGCTGACCGCCGGAGAGGCTCAGCCCCTCCTCACCGATCCGGGTCTCCAGGGACTCCGGCAGCTCGCGGACGAACTCCGCATCGGCAGTGTGCAGGGCCTCGTCGAGAATCTCGTCCAGCTGATCCCTGGAGGGGGCGCGATCGCGGCTGGGGTGAGCGGGATCGTCGTCGTCGCGCTGGTGTGAAGTCCCCAGCAGCACATTGGACTTCACCGTGGTGGAGAACAGGGTGGGATCCTCGAAGGCCACGGCGACCCTAGAGCGCAGATCCGGCAGGCTGTAGTCACGGACATCGACGCCGTCGATCCGCACAGTGCCTGAGGTGACGTCATAGAGCCGGGGAACCAGATTCAGCAGGGTCGAGGTTCCGCCACCGGTGGCCGAGACCAGGGCCATCGTCTCCCCGGGTTCGATCCGCAGATTGGCCCCGCGGATGAGGTCCTCGGCCGCATCGGGGTAGCGGAAGTGGACATCCTCCAACTCCACCAGGCCCTTCTCGGCCGCGGTCTTGGGTTCGGCGGGGGAGACGATATCGGGTTCGACATCCATCACATCGATATGCCGGTCGATACTGGTTTTGGCCATGAAGACCATACCGATGAGCATGCCGATACCCTCAATGGGCTGTTTGAGCACCACGGCCATGGCGAAGAACCCGGCCAATGCACCGGCAGTGAGATCACCCTGGCCTGCGAGGTAGAGGCCAGTGAAGATACACGCGGCCAGCACACCCTCGGGCAGCAGCACCATCAGCATCTGGAACTTCGCCAGGGTCCGCATCTTCGAAACCTCGAGGTCGCGTAGGGTCGCGGCCTCCTCCTTGAAGCTGGAGCGGGCCCAGTCACCGCGGCCGAAGGCCTTCAGCACACGGATGCCGTGGACCGATTCCTCCACCTTGGTGGCGACCTCACCGGCCTGGTCCTGGGCGGAGCGGGAGTAGTGGACGAATTTGCGGCGGAAGGCCGGCCCCAGGGCGATGACCGGAACGGCCGCGCAGAGGAAGAGTGCGGCCAGGGTCGGGGACCAGCTGAACATCACACCGATGCCGACCAGAACCGTAATTGAGGAGGTCAGCAGCATCAGCGAGCCGAAGGCGAAAAACCGCCGGAGCATATTGAGATCGGCGATCGCGCGGGACTGCAGCTGACCTGCCTCCCAGGCGCCGTGGAAGGCTGCCGACTGTCCCACCAGCCGCTCGAAGAGGCTGACCCGCATATTGGTCTCAGCATCGGAGGCCGGGGGGATCACAAAGAAACGGCGCAGGAAGACGAAGATCGCTTCCAGAACACCCAGACCGAGCACGACGGCGAAGGCGGTCCAGACCACTGCAGCGGCAGCGCCTTCGGCTTCGATGTCATCGACCAGTCCGCCCAGAACCACCGGGATTGAAAGCGCAATGATGCCAGCAGCGATGGCGGCAAGCATGCCGAAGAACCACCGCAGTTTCAGGCCTTCAAGGTAGGGGACCAGCCGTTTCAGCGCCTCGATGAGGCTGCGCTGCTGGCCGCGTTCATAACGCTGGCGTGCAGCCCGCTCCTGGGCGCCAGGAGCCCCCTTCTGCTCAGATTGTTGCATATCGCAACTACTTTACTCGTAGGAGATGATGAGCACCAAAATACCCTAGGTCACTGGGGCAGGACTGTGAGCAGTGTCGCCTCCGGCGGGCAGAAAAGCCGGATAGGCGCCTTGGCCGAGGTGCCCAGACCGGCTGAGACATGCACTGTGGTGACTCCGCCGTCGGCACGGCGAATCGTATGCAGCCCTTTGGCGTGCTGGGTGGGCAGATCACAGTTGGTGACCAATGCCCGCTCGCCGGGCAGGCAGACCTGGCCGCCGTGGGTATGGCCGGCGAAGACCAGATCAGCGCCGGCATCGGCGAAGGTCTCCAGGGTCCGGCGTACCGGGGCGTGGGTGACTCCCAGCCGGAGATCCGGGGCGGGGGTAGTCTCACCCTCGTCCTGTTCAGTGCTGGGATGGTCAGTACTGGGCCAGCCGGAGAACTCATCGAGATCCAGATGCGGGTCATCGGTTCCGGAGAACTCGATCCGCAGGCCCGCGATCTCCGCGGCCGAATGGGCATTGGTGAGATTCGCCCAGCCCGCCCGGCCGAAAGCACCGAAGAGCTCCTCAGTGGGCAGAGTCTGTGCCTCCGGGTGCAGGGTCGAGGGCCCCTTGAAGTACTTCAGGGGGTTTTTGAACCGTGGGGCGTAGTAGTCATTTGATCCCGGAACAAAACAGCCCGGGAACTGCAGCAGTGGCTCCAGAGTCTCCAGCACCTCGGGCACCGCCTGAGCGTGGGAAAGGTTATCCCCGGTGTTGACCACCAGATCCGGCTGCAGCTGCGCCAGGGACCGAACCCACTGAGACTTCTTCTGCTGGCCCGGAACATAGTGCAGATCCGAGATATGCAACACGCGCAGCGGCGACTTCAGCCCCGGAACCCGCACCTCGGCACGTCGCAGGGTGAACCGGTTGAGCTCCACCCGGTTGGCGTAGACCAGGGTGCCCGCTCCCAGAGCCGTCAGCGTCCCCGCGGCGGCAGCGAGCCGATAAAGCAGCGGCACCGTCAGTCGTCATCGTCGTCGTCGCCGTTGTCATCGCTGTCGCTGGAGCCGCCGCCGGTGCCACCCATATTGGAGAAGGCGTAGCGGCTGGTGTCGCGGCGATTGTCGAACGGCGAATCATCGGCTTCAGGGAAGTCACCGGTGTCGTAGTTGCCTGCGACCTCGCGCATGTAGTCGTACCAGAACGGGAAGGCCACCGAGGATGCGTACTGGTCGGTGGGCACGTTGCCGTTGGCCCAGAGGCTGGTGTCGTCACCGGGGCGGGCGATGTAAGCACCGGTGGAGATGCCCTCGGTGAAGCCCTGGAAGGACATCGCGGAGACCGACTCATGGGTACCGGTCTTACCGGCCATCGGGAACGGCGGATCGTCGTCGAGCTGCTCGACGTAGGCGTTAGTCTCGGCGATATTGATCATCGTGTCGTTGACCTGGGCCACGATATCGGGGTCGATGGCCTGCTCACAGTTGATGCCGGGGACCTCGTACTCGGTGCCCTGGGCGTCGGTGACCGACTCCAGAACCCGCTCCTCGCAGACCTCACCGTCATTGGCGAATGCGGCGTAGGCGCGGTTCATCACCATCGGAGTGACCGTGGCGGTACCCATGATGAAGGAGGGGGTGTCCGGACGCAGTCCGCCGTAGTCGTCCAGGGCGTTGAAGCCCTCGATGCCCAGCCGGTTGGTGACATCGGTGATGGCGCAGAGGTCCATGTCATAGGCGGTTGCCACCGTGGCGGTGTTGATCGAGTAGTAGAGACCGAAGTCGATCGACATCTCACGTTCGGTGTCGTCGATGACGTTGTTGATCTCCCAGTGCTCTTGATCGTCCTCAGGGAGCAGGGTCACCGAGCCGCCGTCCATACAGCTGGCGTCCCACTCCTCGTAGTACTCGTACTCATCCCGCCAGGCTTCGACACGGTCATCCATATCGCCGCCCTCTTCGATCCAGGCAGCTGCCACGAAGGGTTTGATCACCGAGCCGCCGGGGAAACCGATACCGCCGCTGTGCGACTGGCCGGCGTTGAAGTTCATTGAGGTCGCGCCGCCGTCCTCAGCCTCTTCACTGGGGTCGTAGCGGGTGGACTGGGCCATGGCCAGCACATTGCCGGTGCCAGGCTCCTGGGAGTTGATCACAGCCACCGCACCAGTGCCGTCGGGCCGGTGCTCCATGGCAGTGGCCTCGGCCTGCTCCTGCAGCTCAGCGTCCAGTGTGGTCACGATGTTCAGGCCACCGCGGTGCAGCAGCCGCTCGCGGTCCTCACGGGTCTCGCCGAAGGTCTCATCGGTGAGGATCTCCTGCTCCACGTAGTCGCAGAAGTAATTGGCCCAGGAGGTGGACATGCAGCCGGAGTCAAGGCTCGGCCGTTCCTCAGCAGGGATCACACCGAGATCGGAGTTGACGGCTTCCTCGTACTCCTCCTCGGTGATGAAGCCCTGCCGGAGCATAGTGCCCAGCACCACATTGCGGCGTTCCATGGCGAGATCAGGGTTCTCGATGGGGTGGTAGGTGTTCGGGGCCTGCACCATCCCGGCCAGCACTGCCGACTGCTGGATGTCCAGTTCGGATGCCGGGACACCCCAGTAGTACTGGGCTGCGGCTTCCACGCCGTAGTTGCGTCCGCCGAGCTGGATGATGTTGAGATATCCCTCGATGATCTCTTCTTTGGTCATCTCCTGCTCAATGGCCACGGCCAGCTTCATCTCGCGCAGCTTGTCCGCATAGGTCTTCTCCTGGGCGAAAGCACCCAGGATGGGTCCGTCACCGCGGACCACAGAAGCGTTGTTCAGCACATTGTTGACGTACTGCATGGTCAGGGTGGATGCACCCTGCTGTCTGGAGCTGGTCAGGGTGATGACCGCAGCACGGGCCACACCCTGGGCGTCGACGCCGCCGTGATCGTAGAAGCGCTCATCCTCAATGGCGATGATCGCGTCCTTCATATCCTGCGAGATCTCGTCATAGCTGACCGGCTCGCGGTTCTCGGCGAAGAAGGTGGCGATGACAGTCTCGCCGTCGTTGGCGTAAATACGCGAGGGCGTAGACATCGGCTCCTCGCTCAGCTCAGCCGGGATCTCCTCAAGGATGTCGCTGCCTGCAGATGCAGCGGCGCCGCCGGTTGCGGCCAGCGGAAAGACCAGGCCAGCGCCCAGCAGTCCGCAGAGGGCGGCCACCCCCAGGAACGACATGATTTTGCCCACGGTGGTAGCCGTGTCAAAAAGGGGGGATTTCCGAGGAGCCATGCGATCAATGATATCGCCGCCGTCAAACCAATCTAAGCCCCATGCTCAAGTGGGGCTAGAACCCGTTAGCCTGATGTTCATGAAACCAGTAGAGGCCGCCCGGCGGGCTGGATTCCAGCCGGTGATCCTGGGCACCAATATCCACGGCTACACCCACGCCCGCAGCTTCCATGAGACCTACGGTGTGAAACCGGTGATGATCGGCAAGATCAAACTGGGCTTCACCTGGGACTCGGGCATCCTCGATGTGGAGCTGCATGAAAACCTCGACGACGACGCCGAGTTCCTCCGCATCCTCACCGAACGCGCCGAGGAGCTCACCGCCGAACGCGGGGTGCCTCTGCTGCTGGTGCCCAGCACCGACATCTATGTGGAACTTGTCACCCGGCACCGGGCGGCCCTGGAGGAGCACTTCCTGCTCAACACCCCAGAGGACTCCCTGCGACAGAAGTTCATGGACAAAGAGCGGTTTTACCAGCTGGCCTCCGAATACGGGGTGGATATCCCCGAGACCCAGGTCCATAAGGTCGGCGAACCCTTCGAGCTCGAGGTTGACCGCTTCCCGGTGATCATCAAGCCCGCCAACCCCAATGCCTGGTGGCGCAACCAGCATAAGATCGCCGGCCATCGGAAGGTCTACCGGCTCAACACCGCTGCGGAGGTCCGCGAGGTGGTCACCGCCGTGGAGGCCTCCGACTACCGCGACGGGCTGATCATCCAAGAGTTCATCCCCGGCGATGACACCAATATCTGGGATGCGGTGCTCTACCTCAACACCGAGGGCAAATGTGAGCTGGTCACCCTCGGCCGGGTCGCCCTGCAGGAGCACGAATCTCATCTGGTGGGCTCCTACACTGCGATCATCTCCCGGTTCGACGAAGCCCTGATGACCAAGTACAAGGACTTCCTCGAGGCCGTGGGCTATACCGGAGTGGCCAATGTGGACATCAAATTCGACCCCCGCGACGGCGTCTACAAGGTCATGGAGATCAACGCGCGTCCCGGCCGCTCCAGCTACTACACCGCCCTGCTGGGACACCCCCTGATGAAATACCTCGTCGATGACCTCGTCTTCGGCAGGCGCAAGGAGCTCACCCTCGCTAAGGGCGATGTGCTCTTCCATGTGGCCCCGCGCTACATCCTGCGCAAATACGTCACCAACCCCGAGGTCCGCGCCGAGGTCAAACGCCTCATCAAAGCCGGTAAGGCCACGAACCCCCTGTGGTACCGCGGTGATCGCTCCCCGAAGCGGATGGCCTATCTGGCCGGCCGACACCTGCGCCAAGGGAAGAAATACGCCGCCTCCACCTGGCGCGACGGGTTGTGACATCCTCAGGGTCTCCCCGCTGCCGGGACCAGCACGGTAGGCTGATGCCATGGCTGAACTGACACAGTGGGAGTACGCCACAATTCCGCTCATCATCCACAACACCAAGGGCATTCTCGACCAGTGGGGCGAGGACGGCTGGGAGCTGGTCACCGTGCTGCCCGGCCCCGACGGCAACGCCCCCGTTGCCTATCTGAAGCGCCCCAAGCAGTAAGGAGCTGATCGGTTTGTCGCAGGTCGAAGAACGCCTCTCTGCCCTCGGGCTGACTGTCCCCGAGGTCGTGCCGCCGGTGGCTGCCTACCAGCCCGCCGTCGTCGTCGATAATGTCGTCTACGTCTCCGGTCAGCTGCCCCTGGTCGGCGGCGAGCTGCCCGCCAAGGGCAAGGTCGGTGCCGAGGTGACCCCCGAGCAGGCCTATGAGCTGGCCCGCCAATGCGGTCTGAACCTGGTTGCCGCACTGAAGTCCGTGGTGGACCTCGACCGGGTCACCCGGATTGCGAAGGTCGGCGGCTTCGTGGCCTCCACACCCGATTTCACCGGTCAGCCGAAGGTCATCAACGGCGCCTCTGAGCTGCTCTCCGAGGCCTTCGCCGATGCCGGCACCCACGCCCGCAGCGCAGTCGGCGTTCCGGTGCTGCCGCTGGATACTCCCGTAGAAGTCGACCTGATCGCCCACCTGTGAGGTTTGACGGGCACTGGATCGGCGCTCGCATCGGTCGCTGGCCCTAGGCGGCCCGCTTCCCTCAGCTCCCTTGCCCAGCACTCCGCCAAAGCCACACAGGAATGCCCATGAACAATTTTGTACCGGTAATAGTCGGGACGGATCTCAACGCCTACCACATGGCGGCCTCCTTCCATGAGGCCTATGGGATCAAGCCCCGTGTGATCGGGAAGGTGCAGCTGGGCTTCACCAACTACTCCACGATCATCGGCGAGATCAGCTATGTGGAGAACCTCGACGACGCCGAGGTCTTCGTCCCTGCCCTGCGCGACTACGCCGCGCGGCTGATCACCGACCCCGAGATCGCCGGTAAGCGGCTGCTGCTGGTGGGCACAAGTGACCACTACGTCCGGCTGATCATCGAGAACGCCGGGCCGTTGAGCGAGTACTACCGGTTCAACTACCCCAGCGAGGAACTCCTCAACGCCCTGCACGTCAAGGATGCCTTCTACCCCTTGGCCCAGCAGCATGGGCTGGAGATCCCCGAGACGCATATCCACGAGGTCGGCCAACCGGTGGAGGAGCTGACCGGCGCGATCAGCCGCTATCCAGTGATCCTGAAGCCCGGCAACTCGGTGGAGTACTACCGCAATAAATTCGAGGGCCAGGAGAAGGTCTACCGGCTGAACTCAGCCGAAGAGGTTTCTGGCGTCGTCGCCCGTATTGCTGATTCCGGCTACCGCGGCAGCCTCATCATCCAGGACTTCATCCCCGGTGACGATACGTTCATCTGGGATTCGGTGCTGTACCTCAACACTGAGGCCAAAGCGGAGTTCGTGAACTTCGGGCAGGTGCTGTTGCAGGAGCATGAGGCCTCCGCGATCGGTAACTACACCGCGATCCTCTCCCGGTTCAACCGTGAGGTGATGACCCAGCTCAAGGAATTCCTGGAGGCTATCGGTTATACCGGGATCGCCAATGTGGACCTCAAATACGATGCCCGCGACGACGCCTTCAAGGTCCTGGAGGTCAACGTCCGGCAGGGCCGCTCCAGCTGGTACGCCACTGCCCAGGGCCATAACCTGGCCGGTTACCTCGTGGAGGACCTCGTCCACGACAACCGCAGCGCCGAATGCGCCTTCGTGGATAAGGAAGTGCTGTTCACCGTGGTGCCGCAGTACATCCTGAAGCAGTACGTCACCGCCGATTCCGTGCGCGAGGATGTCGCCCGGATGATCCGCGAGAAGAAGGTCCGGAACCCGCTCTACTACCGCGGGGATAAGTCCCTGCTGCGGCGGGCCTGGTTGGCGGTGCGGGCAGCCCGTTACCGCAAGAAATACGCCAACGCGACCTGGAGCAAGGACCTCTAATACCTAATGCCATCCCGCTCGCGCGGTCAGTGAATATGCAGCCTACCGAGAGCGCTGCTTGATGCGCTGGATGTCCAGGATGACCACGGCGCGGGCCTCGAGCCGCAGCCAGCCGCGCTGAACGAATTCTGCCAGGGCCTTGTTGACGGTCTCGCGGGATGCGCCGACCAGCTGGGCCAGCTCTTCCTGAGTGAGCTCGTGGGCGACCAGGATGCCATCGGGTGCCGGGCGGCCGAAGCGGTCGGCCAGATCCAGCAGTGCCTTGGCCACACGGCCGGGCACATCGGAGAAGACGAGGTCAGCCAGGGACTCATTGGTGCGTGCCAGGCGCTGGGCCAATGCCTGCAGCAGCTGCACGGAGATATCCGGGTTGGAGGCGATGACCTCTTTGAGGTTCTGGTGCTTCAGGCCGGCCAGTCGGGTCTCGGAGACTGCGGTGGCAGTGGCGGTACGCGGCGCGGGGTTGAACAGCGCCATCTCGCCGAAGATCTCACCGGGGCCGAGCACAGCCAGGAGGTTCTCCCGGCCGTCGGGGGTGGAGCGGCCGAGCTTGATCTTGCCGGAAACGATGAAGTAGAGCTGATCGCCCTGGTCGCCTTCGTGGAAGACCGATGAGCCGCGGGAGAGGTCCACTTCGGTGAGCTCATTGGTCAGTGCTGCGAAGACGTCGTCGTCGAGCGTGGCGAAGAGGGGCGCGCGGCGCAGCACATCGAGATCCATAGCCGGAGTCCAATCCTAGTTGTGAGGTAATCAACTTTTGTCTTAGAAGTTACCAGGTTGTAGCCCCTGGTAGCTAGCGAATCATCCCGTGTTGTTCTGGGGAAGGGCTCCAGGTATGGGATTCTGGTGTGCGTGACTTTTCTGGACGTGATCCTGGTGCTGGTGCTGCTGGGTTTCTTGGTTTCCGGGCTGGCACGTGGGGTTTGGGTGACCGTCGGGGGTGCTGCAGGGTTCCTGGTCGGAGCCACCGCCGCGTTCTTCGCGATCCCGCTCGTGGCGGGCTGGGTGCCGGATCCGATGTGGCGAATCGTGGCCGTCATCGGCTGTTCAATTGTGCTGGTGGTGGCCGGTCATGGGCTGGGCTCGGCTGCCGGCCATGAGATCCAGCGGATGTTCAAATCCCCGACCATCAAGTACGTCTCAGCGCTGATCGGCGGTGTGGTCAATCTCATTGTAGCCGTCGTCGTTATTGCGGCCCTGAGTTTCTCGGTGCAGGCCATGGGCTTCCCGCAGGTCAACCAGCATATGAAGCAGTCGGCTGTGCTGCAGGGGATCAATTCGATGATCCCGGAGCCGGTGGAGGCGATGTTCGCCGATGTGCGTTCGACGGTGATGGCCTCCGATATCCCGGAGATCGCTCAGCTGCTGGTCCCGGAGAGCGATGAGGTGCCCGACAGTGAGGAGCTGACCGAGGCCGCGGAGGCGACTTCGCAGGCGGTGGCCAGGATTTCCGGGGTTGCCGAGCAGTGCGGGCAGTCCCAGTCCGGATCCGGTGTGGCGATCTCCCCGACCCGTGTGGTGACCAACGCGCATGTGGTCGCCGGTGTCTCGGAGCCCTCGGTGGAACTGCGCAGCGGTGAGATGGTCACCGGCCGGGTGGTGCATTTCGATGAGGCCAATGACCTCGCGCTGCTGGCTGTGGATGAGCTCTCCACTGCCCCGGCTCCGGTGGCGGGTCCGATGAATGTCGGCTCCCGCGGCTATGTGATGGGGTATCCCGCCGGTGGACCATTTGTGGCCGGGACCGCGCTTGTTCAGGCCAGGGATGTCTCTATGGTCAACAACATCTATGGGTCATCGCCCTCTGAGCTGGAGATCTATCAGCTCAATGCCGATGTTCGTCAGGGCAACTCCGGTGGTCCGCTGGTGGACGCCGAGGGGAACGTGGCGGGGGTTATCTTCGCCCGCGCCATGGAGGGTAATGCGGTGGGCTTCGCGGTTACCGCCGAGGAGGCCGGCGATGTGCTGACCAACCCCGATGCCTATACCGAAACTGTCTCGACTGGGGAGTGTGTGAGTCGCTAGCCCCGCAGCTGGGCGGCGAGGTGCTCGACGGCGAAGCGATAGCCAGTGATTCCGGCCCCGGCGATCACAGCGCTGGCCAGCGGAGAGACATAGGAGTGCTTCCGGAATTCCTCGCGGGCATGCACATTGGACAGGTGCACCTCGACGACGGGTAGGTCCACGGCCGCCAGGGCATCAGCGATCGCTACCGAGGTGTGCGTATAGGCGGCGGGGTTGATGACAATTCCGTCCACGGCGCCGCGGGCGGCCTGAATGGCATCCACCAGGACACCCTCGTGATTGGACTGGACGGTCTCGATCTCCAGGCCATACCTCGCAGCGGTCGATCGACACAGCTCGTTGACGTCCTCGAGGGTGTCGGAGCCGTAGATCTCCGGCTCGCGGGTCCCCAGCAGGTTGAGGTTCGGCCCATGCACAATCAGCAGTCGACCATTCATCGTTCGCTCGCTTCCCACACTTCGCTGTGCGAACCGCGGGTCCCCGGCTCGCTCTCTTAGCCTATGCGAAAGCGGTGGGTCGGAGCCTTCGACACCGGAGGATCCTCCCTGACGTGGCCCACCCGGATCACAGATCCGCGCGGGTCCCAGACGTCAGGGACCCCTGTGGCGAGGCTTTCGGCGAAGCCGAAAACTCGCGAAGGAGGAGGTGTTGAGGCGGAGGGGTACCCGCCGCTTTCACAGAACCAGGAAGGCTTAGCTGCCGTGCTTGGTGCGTAGGCGCTGGGCGTCTCTTCGGTACATCGCAGCGTGTTCGGTGAAGTCACTGCGACCAGTTGTCACCGCACGTTGGTCGGTGAACTCGGCGAGTTCGTCCAGCCGCTCGGCTGCGACTTCCAGTACCTCGCTTATTGAGTAGTTCACCCCATAAGCCTCTATGAGCAGCTTCAGGCGAGTCTCGCGGTCGCCGTCGCGGTTTGGCTCCAGCCCGACTGCATCCTCTGCGAAAGGCGCAAGGCGGTAGGCGAGGTATGCCAAGTCCCACAGCCGGGACCCGGGTGAGGCCATATCGAAATCGATGACCCCCGAGACCCGGCCGTTTCGCAGGATCAGGTTGTACGGGGCGAAATCGTTGTGGCAGATGACCTCCACCGGGTGGTGGGTTGCCGATCGCCATGGGCCTTTGTCGGGAATGAGGGGAGCGGTGGCCTCGTGGAACCGTCGCAGCATCGCCGCGGCATCCTTCAGCAGAGCAGGGGACCACAGCTCGGCCGGAGGCAGGTCGGCAATCACCTCCCCCGGTATGAAGGTGAGGATTTCGCGATTCTCTTCGTCCAGGCCCAATGGGCGCGGAGCCTCAGAGAAGGATACGGCATTGAGCCGCCGGAGCAGCCGGTGCACCGCAGGAGTCCAGGGACCGGCAGTCCGCCTGACGGTATCGCCGACCCGAAGAACCGGATCCATATTGCCGCCGGTCAGGAGTTCCCGGTCTGTGTGGTCCATGACGCCTACGGTATCTGCCTCAGTATTAACTCAGCTGCGGGCCGGCAGAACTCAGGTTGCGAAAGCGGTGGGTCGGAGCCTTCGACACCGGAGGATTCTCCCTGACGTGGCCCACCCGGATCACAGATCCGCGCGGGTCCCAGACGTCAGGGACCCCTGTGGCGAGGCTTTCGGCGAAGCCGAAAACTCGCGAAGGAGGAGGTGTTGAGGCGGAGGGGTACCCGCCGCTTTCACAGAACCAGGAAGGCTTAGCTGCCGTGCTTGGCGCGCATATCCTGGGCGATCTTCTCCATCACGGAGGGATCAGCCAGGGTGGAGGCGTCGCCGACCTCGTCGCCGTTGGCCACGTCCTTCAGCAGACGCCGCATGATCTTGCCCGAGCGGGTCTTCGGCAGCTCAGGCACCACCAGCACATTGCGCGGCTTGGCGATCGGACCGATCTCCTGACCGACATGGGTGCGCAGCTCCTGCTCCAGGGCCTCGACATCGGAGGTTGCCTCGGTGGCCGAACCGGTCAGGATCACGAAGGCGACCACGGCCTCACCAGTGGTGGCGTCCTTGGCGCCGACCACCGCGGCCTCGGCCACAGCCTCGTGGGCGACCAGCGCGGATTCGATCTCCGTGGTGGAGAGCCGGTGCCCGGAGACGTTCATAACGTCATCGACGCGGCCCATGAGCCAGACGTCGCCGTCGCCGTCGTACCTTGCACCATCCCCGGCGAAGTACAGATTGCCGAACCGGGCCCAGTAGGTCTCCTTATAGCGGTCGGGATTCTTATAGATCCCGCGCAGCATCGCAGGCCAGGGCTCCTTGATGACCAGCAGGCCGGCCTCGCCCTTGCCCAGTGCCTTGCCCTCCTCATCGACCACGCCGATCTCCACACCGGGAACCGGGGTCTGAGCCGAACCGGGCTTGGTGTGGGTAACACCGGGCAGCGGGGCGATCATATGAGCGCCGGTCTCGGTCTGCCACCAGGTGTCTACAATCGGGGCGGGATCAGCCTTGGGTTCCTTGCCGGGACCGTTATTGGCGCCGATGACCTCGCGGAACCACAGCCAGGCCTCGGGGTTGATGGCCTCACCCACGGTGCCCAGCACGCGCAGGCTGGAGAGATCGTACTTATCCGGGATCTCGCGGCCCCACTTCATGCAGGTCCGGATCAGGGTGGGGGCGGTGTAGAACTGGGTGACCTTGTACTTCTGCACAATCTCCCAGAGCCGGCCCTTATGCGGGGTGTCCGGGGTGCCCTCGTAGATCACCTGGCTGGCGCCATTGGCCATCGGCCCGTAGACGATATAGCTGTGCCCGGTGACCCAGCCGACGTCGGCCGAGCACCAGTAGACATCCTGCTCAGGCTTGAGGTCGAAGCTGTCCCGGTGGGTAACCGCAGTCTGGGTGAGGTAGCCGCCGGTGGTGTGCAGAATGCCCTTGGGCTTCCCGGTGGTTCCGGAGGTGTAGAGGATGAACAGCGGGTGTTCAGAGTCATGGGGGACGTATTTGTGCTCAGCGGACTGGCCGGTCACCAGATCGTGCCACCAGATATCGCGGCCCTCTTCGAAGTCCACCGACTCGTTATTGCGCTGGACGACGACGACGTTCTCCACGGTGTGTCCGGGAGCGGCCAGTGCGGCGTCCACATTCGGCTTCAGCGGGGAGGGCTTACCGCGGCGGTAGGAGCCGTCGGCGGTGACAACCAGTTTGGCCTCGGCGTCGTCGACCCTGGAGCGCAGCGCATCGGAGCTGAATCCGCCGAAGACCACTGAGTGGATGGCCCCGATCCGGGCGCAGGCCAGCATGGTGACCACGGTCTCGGGGATCATTGGCATGTAGATGGCCACCCGGTCGCCCTTGGCCACGCCCAGGGATTCGAACGCGTTGGCCGCACGGGAGACCTCGTCCTTGAGCTCGGCGTAGGTGATCTCGCGGGTGTCGCCGGGTTCGCCCTCGAAGTAGATGGCGACCCGCTCACCGTTGCCGGCCTCCACATGCCGGTCCACACAGTTGTAGGAGGCGTTGAGCTCCCCGCCTACGAACCACTTGGCGAAGGGCGCATCCGACCAGTCCAGAGTCTCGGAGAAGTCGGTGTCCCAGCTGAGAGTGCTGCGGGCCTGGTCTGCCCAGTAGCCCAGCCGGTCAGCCTTGGCGGCGTCGTATTTATCGGCCTTAGCGGTGGCCTGCGCCGCGAACTCCTCGCTGGGAGGAAATGTCTGAACATCGTCAGTCGGCGTGGTGGTCATGTATGTACCTCCTTGGGCAGACGTGCTGTGTCTAGCCTCACAATAGCGTGATTCGGCAGCTCGGGGCGAGACGGAGGTCACAGTGTGAGGCAGCTCACGTGATGAGCGGTAGGGATTGTGTCCCGAACGGTCCAGCAGCAGAGTTCATCAGTGTCCGTAAACGGTCCCTATAGGGTGGTGGACGATGGATAAGACACTCATCGGCAAGAAGCGCCGGGTTCGGAAGGTCAACCGCATCCTCGGGGAGACCTACCCCTATGCGGTGGCTGAGCTGGACTTTGAGAACCCCTTCGAGCTGTTGGTGGCCACTGTGCTTTCGGCCCAGACCACCGATGTGCGGGTCAATCAGATCACCCCGGAGCTCTTCGCGCGGTACCCGGATGCCCATGCGATGGCCGCCGCCGATGAGGCTGAGCTTGCCGAGATGATCAGGCCCACCGGTTTCTATCAGGCGAAGACGCGCTCGCTGCTGGGGCTGGCCAACGCTCTGGTGGACGACCACAACGGTGAGGTCCCGCCCTCCATGGAGGAGCTTGTCAAACTCCCCGGAGTGGGGCGGAAGACTGCATTCGTGGTGCTCGGCAGCGCCTTCGGCAAGCCGGGGCTGACTGTGGACACTCATTTCGGCCGTCTGGCCCGCCGACTGGGCATGACCGAGGAGAAGGATCCGGTCAAAGTCGAGCATGCGGTGGCTGAGCTCTTCGAGCCCAAAGACTGGACCGACCTCTCCCAGCGGCTGGTCTACCACGGCCGCAGAATCTGCCATTCCCGGAAACCGGCCTGCGGGGCCTGCCCGGTGGCGCAGCTGTGCCCCAGTTATGGGACCGGGGAGACTGATCCCGAGGAGGCGAAGAAACTGCTGAAGTATGAGATGGCTCCCGGGCGTGAGGAGCTGCACCAGAAGTACCTGGCCGGATACACCCGGCGTCAGCTGCGCGCAGAGGGGTACTCCCTTGGAGCTTGAAAACAACGACGACGCCGGGGCCCAGAACCGCCTGCGGCTCGACTCCGGGTCCGTGCAGCTGCGTGAGGCGCTGCATCAGCTCGTGGAGACCGGCCACCGGTATTCCACGGAGTATGCGCAGGAGGCCGCAGCCGGTGAGTTCTGGCGGATGGACGGATTCCCGCCGAAGTTCTCCGCTGGTGAGGATATTCGGCAGGCCGCAGTGCTGGTGTTGTTCTGGAATGAGCCCGAAACCGGGGCAGTGCATGTTCTGCTGACCGAGCGCAGTGCTCATCTGAGCAAACACCCGGGACAGATCTCTTTCCCGGGTGGAGCGGTGGAAGAGTTCGACGACGACGTCGCCGCCACAGCCCTGCGTGAGGCCCAGGAGGAGGTCGGGCTTGATCCGGCTCGGGTAGAGGTGCTGGGCGCGCTGCCGCCGGCCCCGGTGCCGATCAGCGGTTTCAATGTGACCCCGGTGATCGCGGTGACTGATGACCCAGGTGTGCTGGCCCCACAGGTCGGTGAGGTCGAGCATGTGCTCAAGGTTGCTCTGGCTGACCTCGTGGAGCCGGAGAACCGCTACACCGCGGTGGTGAAATTCCGCGGCAATCGCCTGCCCTCGCCCTCCTTCTGGCTGACCCCGGGCACCGGCGGGGTGTTCGTCTGGGGGTTCACCGCCATGCTGCTGGACCGGGTGACCCGGCGGCTGGGCTGGTCCCGGCCCTGGGACACCACCCGGGAAGTGGATCCGCATACCTTCGGCCGCGGTGACTAGCGCAGCGGCTAACGATTTCCCCAGCTCCGCCTCTTGGGGCGCGGCACGCCGGAGCCTCCACAGAACTGCTAAGGATTCGGTTGTAGCCGCCCGTCCCTGGGCACGCTGTCTGCTATGGGAGACAAGCAGACGACGACGCCGGCCCGGCGCAGGGAGCGCCGTGGGGATGGCGAGCAGGACGAGTCCAGCGTCCTGTTGGTCGCCCGGGACCAGCAGTTGGCCGATGACCTTTCTCTGATCGCCGCGGTGGTAGGTGTCCGCCTTGACCTCTTTCATGACTGGGCCCAGGTTGAGCAGCCGGTGGAGGCGCTCGCGGTCATCTGTTCCGCTGAGACTCTGCCGCCCAGTGAACAGCAGGCTGAGGCTACCCTGCTGGCCGGGCACGCCACTGAAGCGGTCTGGGCCGCAGCTGCCCAGATGCCGGGCCTGACACCGGTGCCGCTGCCAGCCGGGGAGCGTTGGCTGACCGAGTATCTCTCCGCCCGGGTGCTCGACCGCGCCCAGGGCCAGGTCATTGCTGTTGCCGGGGCAGCCGGTGGGGCCGGGGCAACCACTTTCGCCTATCTCTGCGCCGCCGAGCTGGCCGTCCGCGGTTCCAACCCCCTGCTGGTTGACGCCGTGGCAGGGCCCAGCTCCGGGGCCGCAGATCTGGTGCGCACCGCCCGGAGCACCGGAGAACTCACCGGCGGGGATCTGGACTGGACACGCCTGTGCCGGATTGAGGGTGAGCTCTCCCCTGCTCACCTGCATACCGCCGTGCCGTTGCGCGACGGTATCGGCATGCTCACCGGCACCGGGCCGACGGCGGAGCTGACCGGGATGCTCGGTCCCGCGGTATCCGCCGGCAGGCGAGCCTTCGACGTCGTCGTGGTGGATATTGGGCAGCGCGCGGAGATGCTGACCGCCCTGGGGGAGCAGGTCGATGAGCTGGTCATCGTCACCCGGGCCTCCCGGCGGGGCGTAGACGCCGCTGATCACTTGCTGAGCTGGGCAAAGCCCCGTACTCCCCGGATTGTGCTCAACGGTGCCTGCGCACCCGGTTGGAGTCCTACGGATGTGGAGGAAGCCCTGGGCGTGCCGGTGGCCACCGATCTTCCCGAGCAGCGTTGGCTGCGTAAGGCCGATGATCTCGCAGATGCCTATGAGCTGCTGCGCAGCCGCCGGGGAGCGGGAATCATCGCCGGACTGCTGCAAGCGGTGGGAGCGGCCCATGGATGAGCTGAAACTGGAGGCTCTGCGGGAGAAGCTGACCTCCTCGGCCGAGCCGGTGACCGCGGGTCGGATCGCAGAAGTGGTGCGTGCAGAGGGCCTGGCTCTGGCCTCGGGGACCACCGCCCAGCTGGTCAAAGCACTGCGTGATGAACTGGTTGGTTTAGGTCCGCTGCAGCAGTTCGTGGACACCCCCGGGGTCACCGACGTGGTGCTTGACGGTCACGGCCAGATCTGGACCGACGGGGAGCACGGGCTGTGTGAGACAGGGGAGCGGATCGGCAGTGAGGAGCAGGCCCGCGCACTGGCCCGTCGGCTGGTCTCGGTGGCCGGCGGCCGTCTGGATGAAGGCCACCCCTGTGCTGACGGACGGATCGGCAACTGCCGGATCCACGCGGTGATCCCGCCTATCGCTGTAGAGGGCACCATGATCTCGGTGCGGGTCTCCCGGGGTTCCAGCGCCACCCTTGAGCAGCTGGCCGGACAGTGGGCAGCACCGGAGCAATGGCTGGCGGTGATCCAGGCGCTGGTGGCACAGCGGCGCAACCTGCTGGTCTCTGGGGCCACCGGATCTGGGAAGACCTCCCTGCTGGCGGCCATGCTGAGTGAAGTTCCCGTCCGGGAGCGGATTGTGATTGTTGAGGACACCACCGAGCTGGCCCCTGATCACCCGCATGTGCTGCATCTGCAGGGCCGTCAGGGCAATGTGGAAGGCGCTGGCCGGGTTCAGATGGGTCAGCTGGTCCGTGAGACGCTGCGGATGCGTCCGGACCGGCTGATCGTCGGCGAGTGCCGGGGCGCGGAGCTGCGGGATTTTCTGACTGCGATGAACACCGGGCACTCCGGGGCCGGCGGAACGGTACATGCCAACTCCCCTGCGGCGGTGCCCGCGCGGCTGGTGGCCATGGGAGCCCTGGCGGGCCTGGCCCCGGAGACCGTGACTGTCCAGGCTGCAGCCGCCCTGGACGCCGTTATCCATGTGGAGCGCCGGTCCGGACAGCGGATGCCAGTGGCGCTTTCGGCCCTGACCTACGACGGCGGCAGACTGCAGATGGTCCCGGCCCTCACCACTGAGGGGGAGCGGGCAGTGCGCGGACCGGGATTTGAAGGGCTGCTGGGATGAGTCTCTTCCTGCTCCTACTCACAGCTGGTGCCGGTGCCGCCGCGGTGCTCATTGCTGTTCCGCCGACTGTCCGGTCTGAGCGCAGCGACGTGAGCCTCAGGCTCACGCTGAGCCGAGCACGCAGCTGGGTCGCTGCCAGGCTCCGGCCCCGCACTGCGCAGACCCGCAAACACGCCGCGGAACTGCTGCGTCAGTTCTCCGCGCTGCTGGTTTCAGGGCGTGGAGAGGGCCAGGCCTGGGCCGATCTGCGCAACCACTGGCACCGCCGGGACCCCGAGCACCCCTTCACCGCGATCTGCACCCAGGTTGCGGCTTCCGAGCAGGCGGGCACCGGGACTGCCCACGGCCTGCGCCGCTGCCTGGAGGCTGATAGCACGGCAAACGACCCTGAGCTCAGCCGGCTGGTCTCCCGGCTGCTGGCAGTTACCGCGCTCTCCGAGCAGACTGGTGCGCCGCTCTCTGGACTGGTGGAACAGCTGGCTGAATCCCTGGATGATGCCGCTGAGCTGGCCGGGGCGGTGGAGACCGCCACTGCAGGCCCCAAACTCACCCAGCTGATCCTCACCCTGCTGCCGGTCGGCGGAGTCGCGCTGGGCCAGATCATGGGAGCCCAACCGCTGAGCCTGCTGCTGGGCGGCGGGCTCGGCCTGGCCTGCCTCACCGGCGGAATGCTGTGCCTGCTGGCCGGCCGGGCCTGGAGCCAACGGATGATCCAGGCGGTGAACAACCATGTCTGATGCCCTGCTGGTGCTCACCGCCGCGCTCGCCGCAGCTGCCGCAGTGCTCATCCTGGTGCCCGCCGAGCATAAAACTGCCCACCTGCATAGGCGAGTTTTCGGCAGAATCCGCTCTCGTCGTCGTGAGCAGGGCGGGGAGGAGGCTGAGGCACCGATCCTGCTGGACCTCACCGCAGCGCTGCTGAGTGCCGGGGTGGGGATTGAGGCGGCCCTGGACCGGCTGGCCCGGACAGTTCCGGGGGCCCAACCACTGGCTGCAGCCCACCGGGCACTGGCTGCCGGGGCGCCCTGGGAGCAGGCCACGGAGTTAGTCACCGACCACCAGGATCTGCACAGCTTCTGCGACCACCTCAGCTTCGCCTACGCCACCGGGGCGCCGAGCACCGGGATGCTCAAGGCCGCGGCAGCCCGCGCCCGCGCCGAGCGAAGAGCCCAGGCCGAGGCCGCCGCCGAGAAGCTCGGGGTCAAAATGATGCTTCCCCTGGGATTCTGCTTCCTGCCCGCCTTCATCCTGCTCGGGGTTGTACCGGTAGTAGCCAGCCTCATCCCCGAAACCCTCGGCTTCTAAATCTTCTCCCCAGGCAGTTGGGCTGCCTGCTGGAACCAGGAGCGCAGCCGAGCCTCGTCGACGTCGTCGTCCTCGTAGATGTCCAAATAGCGGACCTCGGGATGTTTGGAGGCCTTGGGCGGTTCCGGGTCCAAGGAGGTCCCGCGGAAGAACTGCAACTGCACGTAGCGGGTGTAGCAACGGAAAGCAGTGAACCACCCATCGCCTGTCATGCCGTAGAAGGGCTGGTTCCATTTCACGGCCTTATGCGCCTCCGGCACGGATTCCATGATCAGCGCGTCCAGCCGCGCCCCCAACTCCGATTTCCAGCCGGGCATCGCAGCGATGTAGTCCTGCACCGGGCCGTCGCCTTCACCCTTGGGGATCTGCGGGTTGCCACCCGATAGCAACCGCGGCCCCTGCTGCTCACTCATGCCCCTCATAATAAAGGGTCAGCTGCCGTGCAGGGCCTCCGGCGGTCCGGCGCGCGAGGTCTGCTGCGTGCTCAGCTCGGCGGGGAGCAGCTCGGAGAGTACGACGACGTCGAAACGCTTGCTCACCGTCACCCTCACCTCAGTGGGATACTCACCGCCGACCGAGCAGGACTCCAGCTCCACGCCGTTGCGGGCAGCTACCTGACCGGCCACTGTGCAGGGGTCCCCGGTGTTCAGCCCGCGGGCGGTATCGGCCCCAGCCAAGGCAGCAAGGTCCGCCGCGCGGGTGGCATGCGTTGTGGCCACCGCCACGGCGCCCAGCACAGCCACCAGGGCCAGGAGGAGGATGAGCACGGCGATGATTCCCACGGCGACCACTGTTCCGGAGCCGCGATCCTCGGTATGAGCACCGCGGATCACGGGACATCCCCCAGGCTGGCCAGGTGCTCGGTCCGGGCGTGAGCTTCAGCAGACTGCTCCGCATTGAGCTCGATCAGACCGAGCACGCTCACCTGCCGGGTGAGGACCACTCGGCTATATTCGCCCTCGGCGGAGATCGCTACTGAGACATCATCCCCGGCGGTTTCCCGGGCGATGCTCTCAGCAGCAGCGGCAGTCTCTCCGCGGGCCAATTCCCTGGCGGCAGCACGAGCGCCGTCCTCCAGGGCAACCCGGGCCGCTGACTGGAATCCCAGCGAGAGCACCAGCAGCAGCACCAGGATGATCCCGGGGATGGCCAGCGCGAACTCAGCAGTCACTGAGCCGCGCTCGGCCTCAGCGGAACCATGGGAACCATGCCGTCTCATGAGGCGCACGCCCTACGGGTTCAGGGCCTGCTGCACGAGCGCTTCCAACCAGCCCCGAACTGTGTCCGAGGTCAGGATGGCGGTGAGCAGTCCGGCAAAAGCTACTGCTGCCACGGTACCCCGGCTAACACGTACTGTTACGCAAAGACACATCGCCTTTTGGGGCGCTGAAATTCAGCACGGTCAAAATATGATCCATCCGCAAGCGACCTTCACGCCAAACTTCGGTCGCTTATCGGCTGTAGGGAGCCAACGATCTGTTACCAGCAACCACAAGGGAGTCGACCAGCATCTGCCAGTCCCCGAGACGACCAAGTTCCTCCGCAGCGTTACGTGTTTCCTTAAGCCAATCATTTAGCAGCCACGGCTGCCTGACCGTAACGCGCCCGGACTGGATGCACAGGTTCGCAACCCACGCAATGCCCCGTGTCACCTGCACGTTTATTGGAAGTCTCTTCAGGAGACGGACGAGCGCTTCGACACACCTAGCCTTACCCCGTCCTAAAGGAAGCCAACTCTCAACCAAGTCGAGTAGATCTTCGGCACAGACCCAGTCGATGGCTTTTCTCGTGACTTCGTTCTGCAGTCCTGAGGCCCACGGCAGAGGGTCGGGAAGCAGAGCGGCCGCTGCCCAATCGCCCCAGTGGTGGTGAGCGTACGGACTCACGTCATCATGGTGATAGGTGATTCCGTGACGGAGGACCGTCGGCCATATGCGCCGCGCGGCATTGGCGAGGTCTTCATTCTCGGCGCCAGCTGCAGCCAATCCGTGCAGGAAGTTCAACATGCTGCTTGCTTCAACGCTCAGGATGTCGAGTTGTGCCAATACTGGTGACGAGTCACAACCTTTCGCGTACACCTTTAGGAGCGCCCGTGCTGCGACAAGGGTGTGGGTGCCGCGGTCATCTGCGCCCACACCTTGTTGCGCGTGTGCCACCAGAGCCCGGCCCTGAACATCGAGCAGAGTCGCAAGGAATGAAGCTGCTGCCGCAGTGCGGCAGTGTTGGGTAGCTTGAGCGGCTCCAAGGCCGCGGATGGCTGGGTCGAGTACTTTGATGTACACCCTTCCACCAGGGAGGTCCTCAAGCCGCGTGACGATGTCGCCTTCGATGGGAGCCAGCTGTCGGCCGTGCCCACTTTCGTTCCACGGACCGATCTCCGCGTTGCGTGCGGTCTCGAGGAGCCAGTCCAGGGCAGTTTGGTGCATGCATGGATCGCCATTGCAGGGGGAGGACCAAATGACGTCACAGCCGCGGGCAAGGAAGAGCCGAGTTTCCTGGGGGGCATTGCCAGCTATTGCAAACCCTGCATCCACGACGTCACGCACGCTACCGGCCGCACTGTTCAGTGCTGCGGCTAGCTCGGGGGTTAGGAATGCCGGCAGCGCGTGAGCTACAGCACGGTCGGCGCCGAGATCAAAGTACTGACCGTCATCCCCCTGGTTTTCGACATCACTGAACGAGGACGCGAGTTCAAGGACGAACTGGATCGCCAAGGCCGCATAGTCGCCAAGCGCGTCCAGGTCACCTGCAGCGGCTCTCTCCACCGCCGCCCGGATGACGTGAGCAACTGCGTCCGTGAGACCGATCGCCTCAAACTCTTCCTCGCTTTGAAGCAGCGCGTGACACGTCTCTAGGTCCGCGGCGATCTCCTCGGATGCAAGAGGGACGCCATCGACGTCCCGTGTACCCGAGCCCCAGTATCGATTCTGGAGTCCCACGATGTTATTGACCGTCCTCTGATAAGCAGCGTTGGCTTGCTGCACGGCGAGCAGTTCGGGTGGCGGTTCAACCTCTACGAGCACACCTTCGGGCACGGACGTTCGCTTGTACTGATCTGCGTCGAGGCTGGCGGCCCAACCCCTCGTCAGACCAGGATCGAAGCGTAACAGATCACCGGTCTCGATGAGCTGCTCGCCGACCGTCTTGAGCGCCTCGATTCGCTCTGCACCGCAATGGGTAATCATGAAAAAGGCGACGTCGCGAGGTGTCCACTGGCGGCGGTTGAGGTTCTTAAGTCCTTCCGTTGACGCCGCAAGGCCGTTACGCTCTTGCGTCGCGCGTGCGAACTCAAGTGTCCACACGTCCGGTTCCGCCAGGAACGAGTCGAGTGCATCGCCGACGACGTCGATGTGACGGACCAAGACGCCATAAAGCATGCCGGGCATAGCGAGATTCTCACAACCTTCTAGGACTAAGTCGACGACTCGACGGGCCGGAATACCGTGCTCCAGCCACATCTCGATGACGCGTTCCATCGCCTGCAGGGCACTCGTCGCCGCGTATGGGCCCACGCTGGTACCGCGGTACCAACTCCAAACGTGCGAATCGCCGACGTATAGCCGTCGGGTACCGTCGATGTTTAGGACACAACCCCTCTCTTCGTCCTCGTTGCCCTCGTCAGTCCCAGCGACCTGGCCGTTCTTGTCTACCTGAAGCGCGAACTGGTCGGGGCTCGTAAGCCGCGATATGGTTCGGACGCGCGCATTGGCACCGCTGTTTAAAATGTTGTTCATTACACGTACGAGAGTCGTCGGGTCCGCGTAATGACACAGCGACCAGAAGCCACCGAAATAGAACATGGAAAAAGGTCCGCCCACGCTCGTCCACCGGCCATCATGTCGCCTGACGCCCTCGTCGTGAAATGAGTGGAGTTCGTCCTCGATGTAGTAGGACTCCATCAACGTGGCGAGCAAATTAGGGTCGCGCTGTGCTATAGCACGAGCGCTTAACGGTGAGTCAACCGCAGGTGCAAGAAAAGATGGCGCGTCTTCAGCGAGGTCGCGCAGGCATGCCTCGGCCTCGTCGTTGAGGTCTTTTCCAAGGAGCGCCAAGGTTTCGACAAAGTTCGCTCTGGTCAATTGGTAGTCCAGTTTGCGGCGCCTTCGACTGCGACGCGGGGTCGAGAAGCCGCCGAACCGAACAGCGCCTGGAATGTCGTCCTCTGGGCGCGGCTTGAGCGGGGGGCAGGCCTTCCAATACTTAAGCACACGTGCCCTCAGAGCGACGCGCAGCTCGTTCCCCTCTGCAGCGTCCGCAAAGACGAGGGCCTGTAGCCAATCCGCAAGAAGCTCGAACGAATCCTCAGAGATGTTCCAAGGTTCCTCATGATCTAAGAGGAAACGGACCACGGCGCCTGCAACGTCTGTGTCGATGAGCCCCCCGGCCCGGTGCCTCTGCCCCACGATTCGGACGACATCGGCGAGCTCCAGGTTTGACCCTGCGTCAGCGATCCCAGCCTTTAGACATTCGTACGCCATCGGTGTCTCCAGAACCGCTTCGACCGGAACATCTGCCCATCGAGCTCCGTGCTTGCCGGCGAATGCCCGGAACCCCGCAATGAAATCGAGGAACCTCTGTTCCGGCCGGACCCTGGGATCCTTTAGCAGACCGTTGCACGCGAGCGTCGCAGCCGATAACGCCCACCTCGGGGCGCCAGCGGCCTCAAGGACCTGGATTAGATCCTGAGCGCGAACAAGCAAGATGGTGGTCGCATAGCGACGCACCTCATCATGGGCAAACTCGAGCTGTTCCTGGTACGGGTTCGCAGGCGCGAGTAAGTGGTCTCGCCTTAGCTGATCGACGGCCTCAGCATCGGTGCCAGCAACGGGACGCAACTCTGGCGGAAGCTGCATTACCGTTGCCGCCGCCGCCAAAAGGGTCTGCTCACGGGCCTGCGCCGACCCGGCGCTAGGACGATTCTCGCCGCGGCCGACGTTGGCCCACACTAAATTCATGCATTCCCACTCGCTAAGTGTGCCATTGAGCCTGACTCCGGTCCGGGCAAGGAGATCGAGCACGACGGGGCGACGCAAGAGAGAGTTCTTTGGCAAATCGCGCAGAACCGGACGTATGAGCGCGAAGTTTTCGGCAACGATCTCGATATCGTCATCACCGAGCAGTTCGACCTCGAACGGGACCACGGACCGACCGAATCCCGTCCTTAGCTGCTCCGACACGAACTCGGATGCAACATCGGAGCTGATCGCAACGACCCCCACGCCGGCAGACTTAGCAGACACTATAAGGTCGCTCAGTAGCGGGGCCGAACGTTCCAGAGCCGCGTCAGCTGCGTCTATGACCAGGACCCTAAGATGAGCAGAAAGTTCAGTCAGCAACTCCTGAACCGACAGGCCCAGAGCAGTATGCAACTCAAAGGTCGAGTGGGGAAGGTTCTTGAAATTCAAGATCACCGCCTCGAACCCGCCCCGGTGTTCAGCCTCTAGTTCCGCGACAGTCGAAATCGTCATCGCGCTCTTGCCCGTACCGGACTGGCCGTGAACCAATAGCGGCGAACCCCCATCGGCACCGGCTGCTAGCAGGGCTTCCCTAAGACGTTCACGCCGATCGGTGAAAGACAGTTCAAGAGAACTGCCGGCAGCGTTATCCCCGATGCTTGCGCGTAACCCGTCTAGCGCCAGCTGCCGGTTACCCTCCATCACCTTCCACGCGGCACTGCTGCGAGTCCGAGCGACGTTCAACAGTCGATGGACGTCACGGCGCAGAACATCGCGATCAACCACGGCACCGACCCGGTCGTAGCGCGCCGCCTCGATCCCAAGCCTGTCCCGAAGTGCCACTCCGTTGGCCCCTGAGTTCGTCACTGGATCCAGATCAGTCGCAACCGCAGTACGATCACGTTCATCTGGTGTTTGCACCGCGAACGTGAGCATGCGAAAACGGCGCAACAGACGCCACGTGAGGTGAGCTACCTCCGCGTCGCTGACGTCACTACCACGCGCCTTCCTGACCATGGCCTGAAACTGGGAGAACCGACTGCGCACTGGCGTGGCCCAACGGCCATCCACATTAGTGGACGCCTCGAACGCAGGCGCGTCTGCGTGTGCCCGAGCGATGTCAGACAGCATAGCGAGCTCGTCCCACTGTTTTGCGTGCCCTGCCGCTGCTACAGCTACCAGGTGCGTGTCGCTGTTGAACTTCTCCACCTCTGCCAGCAGCGAGCCGACCAACTTAACGGTCCCGTCGTCACTCTGCACAAAGTTAGGAGTCGCACGACACGCGACAGCCAGGGTCACCTCCGACGCGTCATCTCCACCGGTGACAAGCAAGTCATCAACGGGGTGTTCTGGGCCGGTTTGGAACGCGATCCGGCGGACAGGTAGCTCAGATAGCTCAGGACGGCGGGACCCAGTCAGGATACTCGCTAAGTACACCGTTGCGACCGAATGCGCGAAGGAGACGCCCCCACCGCCAGTCGAGTATGGGCTGGAACCGGAAAGCACCTCGGTCTTCTGCCTCTTACCGTCCGACGGAACGTTGCTACTTGAGCGGGACGTCTCACCGGAGGATGCGCCCGCATCTTGACCGTCGTGGGGTCTCCCCGCAGTCTTTGGCTCCATTGGCTCCTCCAAGAAAACCTCGCTTGGCCTAGCGGCCATCATCAGCACCGGGACGATAGCGATTACCCAATACTCTCGCACGATCGCGCCGTATATGTATCGCGGAAGGTAGCCGCTTTCGATTGGCGCCATATTTACACTGCGTCTCGGTGGCGTCGCTCTCACCCTGCCTATTAAGGGTTTGAGATCATCGGCCAGAACGTGGTGGCCAGGGTCGCCTCGCGCGGCGTATGGAGGCAATGTAGTTGCTCGGACTCTGGGGGTGAGTCGCTCCTCTGTCGCCCGGGCGCTGAACCGCCCTGAGCCAATCGTCCACCCAACTGGTTAGACGCCGGCTTTTCTGCGGTTGTCGTCTTTGCACAGCATTAGTCCCCTTTCGGGGGGTGCCTCTATGGTTTTCGTCAAGCTGCGAGGGCGTGGCCTGAGCTTCCGCGGGCGTTGTCTGGTTCCTGGTAGAAGGTGCCGTCTCTGAGCAGGGCGTAGAGAGTGTCTAGGCGTCGGCGGGCAAGGGCGATGACGGCCTGTTTGTGGGTCTTCCCGGCAGCGCGTTTCTTGTCGTAGTAAGCCCGTGAAGGTCCGTGGTGCAATGAGGCGAAGGCGCTGTTGAACAGGGTGGATTTCAGTCTCTTGTTCCCGCCGCGGTTGGCGAACTCCCCGCGGATACTGGTCCCGGAACGTCGGGTGGTGGGGGCGATCCCGGCGTAGGAAGCGAGGTGACCGGCAGTCTTGAAGTTCTTGCCGACGACCTCGGTGAGGATTCTGGCTGCGGTCCTGACTCCGACTCCGGGCATCGAGGTCAGGACCTGGTGAAGAGGGTGGGCCTCCACCAGGGCATCAACCTGCTCCAGTACGTTGGCCCGCTGGGAGTAGAGGTCCTTCAACTGCCCGGCGAGGATCGGCACGATCGTGGCGGCAGCCCCGGTGCCGGCAACCACCACGGTCTGGGCATCCAGGGCGTCGAAGATGGCCTCGGTGATCCTTTCAGCCAGGCGGGGGTTGTGTTTCTTGATCCGGTTGCGCACATGTCCCCGGCCAGCGGTCTTCAGTTTCTGCGGGGTCGGCCAGGTGACTAGGGCATCGAGGACCCCGTAGTGGTGCAGGTGTGATCCGAGGGCGCGTTCCAGGCCGGGGTGGATCTGGGTCAGCAGCCCACGTAGCCGGTTCCTGGCTGCGGTGGTCTGGCCCAGCAGATCGTCGTCGAACCCGCTCAGGACGGCCAGTTCGGCGATCTGTTCATCAGAGGCTGCGATCTGCCGCAGCGCAGAAGGCATTGTGCGGGAGGTTTCAGCGATGATGAACGCGTCCCGGGCATCGGTCTTGGCTGAGCCGGCGTGTAAGTCGGCCATCCGGCGCATCGTCAGCCCTGGCAGGTAGGCCACCTCGACATTGTCGGCCTGCTGGGCTACAGCGACTGGTAGTGCGCCGATGGTGGCGGGCTGATCGACTACCAGCAGTGCTGGGCCGTGGGCTGTGGTCAGCTCCGCAAGCAGGGCACAGAGTCTGGTCTCATCGTTGGGCAGAGCCTTGTCGTAGACCTTTTCCCCGGAGCGGCTCAGGGCGGTGGCGTGGTGCTCTGTCTTGCCGACGTCCAGGCCGATGAACAAAGCGAAACTGAGCAGGTCGAATCCGGTCATCAATCACTCCCATCCGGGGCAGGTGTGTCACCAGCGGCAACAGGGCGCTGCCGCGGCCAGTCACCGGCCCGGTGAACCCCATAGGTGGGGTGTGACGGTGGGCGGGTCATGCTCGGCATCCACGTTAGAAAACTGTGAGTCTTGATGGTGGCTGGTCTGGGACCGGCTGGCAGGGTAGGTACTGGCCGTTCCACTCCGTGGCTATGACTCATTAGAAAACTGACTTTTGGATGTCTTTGGCTTGACTTGTCTGGTCGTGAGGTGGTCGGCCGGTACCTGCCCGGCCCACCTCGGTAGCTTGATTAGAAGATTGTCCACCCGCTGGGTGTGACCCGTCACAGTGCTGTTCCGACGTGACCCTTACCCGGACTGGTACCGGCCGGTGACGGCCGTGAGAACCATGTCCATCACGTTGGAAAGGTGCAGTTGACCGTCATGTCTATCGTCGCTGATTCTTATCCATTTGTCGTGGGGGTCGACACCCACGCCCGCAACCACGTCTATGCAATCCTCGCACCCGCCACCGGTGCCCTGGTTGAGACCCGATCATTTCCGACCTCCGCTGCCGGGATCACCCGGGCTATGGCCTGGGTGGCCCGCCGCACTGACGCCGACGCCGACACCCTGTGGGTGATCGAGGGTGCAGCCTCCTACGGGGCCATCCTGGCCGGGACTGTGGCCATCTACGGCTACCCGGTCGCTGAGGCTCCGCGGATGGATGCCAACACCCGCCGCGGGGTGGGCAAGTCCGATGCTATGGATGCCCACCAGATCGCCGCCGCC
>NZ_JABAHY010000002.1 GCF_012641515.1 Nesterenkonia sedimenti
CAGACACGCCGACGCCGCAGGATCCCCCACCAACAAGGGCTCCACGCTCAACGGTGAATAGCCATTATAGGTGAAGGCCTCGACAACATCGGATCCGGCCCGCTGGAAGTCCACATGCAGATTCCGCAGGGCTTCGGGGTATTCCAGGGCGACCTCGGGGACGAACTCCCCGGCGGTGAGGTAGCCGCGGCGCTCAAGTTCGAAGAGGAAACCTTCGGCGCAGATCACCGGGCCGGCGTTGAGCCGTTCTGTCAGAGAATTGGGGGCGGTCATTTACCGCTCCTTTCAGTCGTGGGACATGAAACTGCCACCTGAGGAGCGGCCGAGGCGAGGCCTCGCATTATCCGGCCGGTGTTACCAAGAATTGTGGCAGTGCCGAAGACTGTATAGAAGGTTCCACAAAGCCGTCAACTGGTTCCGGCTGAAAACGACACACTGTCAGGGTCTAACACCCTTGTTGTGTACAGAACTTCGGCCGTGGGAGGATGGCCCCACGTCGGAGATGAGGCGTCTTCAGGTACAGCCCATCAGGGCATTTGGTGAAAGTAGTGAACAGGTCGAGTCGCGGTTCCCGCTGGCTATCTCCCCGCCTCCCAAACTCCGGCGAGTCATAACCCAGACCTGCCCCTGCCGCCCCGTTAGGGAGGCCCCTTGCCTGAAACCCCGCCCTATTTCGGCGACCCCGAAAACAGTTTTCCTGCGCTGCACTACACGCATCAATCACTAAACTCCGCTCCCACTTTCCACCCGGGACGGCAGAAGGCCCTGCGCTACGTCTTCCGCCGGGTCATCCGCGCCGAGGCACCTGCAACACCCCATCCATGGTGGTCGCCGGCGGTTTGATGATTCTGCTGCCCAGTGTCCGGATCGTCTCGGCCATCCAGGATGCGATCAATGCCTTCCCGATCACCGCTGCCGGCAGGCTGGTCTCATCCCTGGTGGCCTTCGCCGGCCTCACCGCCGGAATTATGGTCGCGGTCTTCGCCGCTGACGCCGCTCAGCACCCCGATTGGAGGAATCCCCCGATGGTGGGGTAAAGTTGTCCGGTGCTTGACCGCTGAACCTCTCTTCGAGGCGGGTTACCCGAGCGGCCAAAGGGGGCTGACTGTAAATCAGCTGGCACTGCCTACGGGGGTTCGAATCCCTCACCCGCCACGAGTTCAGCTCAAGCACTTAGGGCCTGAAAGCTCCTCCCAGAGGATGCCTTCAGGCCCTAAGTCGTTCCAGGGGCGAGTTAAACCCCTGGTCAGGGATCAGTGTTCTACAGTGTTCGGTATGCCGAACAACACCACAGTGCACGACGTCGTCGAAATGAGTACCGCTGAGATGCTCCAGGCCCTAGAGGCCGGAGAGCTCACCAGTGTCGACCTGGTGTGTGCCTACCTCAACCGGATCGCTTATTACGACAAAACCGGCCTGTGCCTGCATTCGGTCCCGGTGCTCAACCCCGAGTGCCTGCTCGAGGCCGAGGCCTCCGATGCCCGTCGTCGCCGTGGTGAGGAACTCGGCCCCTTAGAAGGTGTGCCCTTCACGGTCAAGGACAGCTATATGGTCAAGGGGCTGACCGTGGCCTCCGGCTCCCCGGCGCTGAAGGACCTTATCGCCCATAAGGATGCGGCCACAGTGGAGCAGCTGCGCGCAGCTGGTGCGGTGCTGATCGGTAAGACCAATATGCCCCCGATGGCCGCCGGCGGTATCCAGCCCGGGGCCTATGACTACGCCCGTAGCCCCTACCACCCCGACTACATGACCGCCGCCTACGGCTCCGGCTCCTCCAATGGTTCCGGAACCGCCACCGCGGCCAGCTTCTCCGCCTTCGGCATGGCGGAGGAGACCGTCTCCTCCGGGCGCTCCCCGGCCTCGAATAACTCCCTGGTCGCCTACACCCCCTCCCGTGGGCTGATCTCCATCCGCGGCAACTGGCCGCTTCGGCCCACCTGCGATGTCGTGGTCCCGCATACCCGCAGCGTGGAGGATCTGCTGCGGCTGCTCGATGTCGTCGTCGTCGATGATCCCGATACCACCGGTGACTTCTGGCGCCAGCAGACCGCCGTGGAACTGCCCAAACCCCAGGAGATCGGCCAGCGTCCCTTCCTGCGGCAGCGGCCCGAACGGCTTGAGGGCAAGCGCTTCGGCATCCCCAAGATGTACATCGGTAAGGACCAGGAATCCTGGGTGCCGCCGGTGATCCGCGATTCAGTCGAAGTGCTCTGGGAGCGGGCCCGGGCCGATCTCGAAGCCCTGGGTGCTGAGGTCATCGAATGCGATTTCCCGGTGATGTCCAACTATGAGGAGGACCGCCCCGATGCCCAGGGCCTGCCCCAGCGCGGCCTGGTCCCACCGCAGTGGCGGGATATCGAAGGCGGACCGCTGTCTGCCCTGGCCCTGGAACAGTTCCTGAAGAACAACGGCGACCCCGAGCTGAACAGCTGGGCCGATGTCGACGGCGACTCCGTCTTCCCGCTGGCTGATCAGCCCATGCATACCTGGGTCGAACGCGCCCGCGGCGGCTTCGACTGGCAGCGCTCAGCGGAACTGGTCAAGGCCGGACTGCCGGAGAACTATGACGCCATCGAAGGGCTGCCCGAGGTGCTGCGCGGTCTCGAGGAAGCCCGGCGTCAAGACCTGGAGCAATGGCTGGCCGACCAAGGACTGGATGCCGTGGTCTTCCCCGCCGCCGGCGATGTCGCCCGCGATGACCTCTTCCACCGTGAGGAGTCCATGGCCGCAGCCATCCGCAACGGCGTGGTCTACTCCAATGGCAACCGGGCCCTGCGCCACCTGGGCATCCCCACGGTCATGGTGCCCATGGGCGTGATGCCCGATATCCAGATGCCGGTGGGGCTGACCTTCGTCGGAGCCGCCTATACCGATGACGCCCTGCTGGACTACGCCTGGGCCTATGAGCAGGCCAGCAAGCGCCGCCAGCGCGCCTTCCTGACCCCCAGCCTGCCCAGTAACCAGATCCGGGCCAAACAAGTACAGAAAACCGACGACGACGCCGGGGCCAGCCTGACACCTGAGGTCACCGTGACCAAGACCGAGACCTTCTGGGAGGTCACCGTCAGTGTGGCGACCACCGGAAGAGAGGACCTGGAGATCCAGGCCTGGGCCGATGGGCATATCCTGCTGCCGGCCCAAGGGCGCAGCGGGGTCTTCAGCGGTAGGGTCTCCCGGGCCCGCCGGCGCCTGGAGGAGGAGATCTTCGTGGTGGTCAAGGCCACCAATCCCGCAGGTGCCACCACCGCGGCCTACACCACCGCAGCACTGGACTGAGCCCGGGGCAGCGGGGTCCGGTCAGGGGTTTCCGGAAGGCTCATGCCGGGGCTATTCCGGGATTCGCCTACTGCGTAATGGGCTCCCAGGCTCTACAACGCCGGTCGGCTGACGTATTGTGGCGCCCATGGCTACTACAGAACTGACCGCCGACGACTTCCAGAAGACGCTGGACGACTCCGAGATCCTGTTCATCGACTTCTGGGCCGAATGGTGCGGCCCCTGCAAGCAGTTCGCCCCGGTCTACGAGGAGGTCTCCGAGCAGCATCCGGAAATCACTTTCGCCAAGGTGGATACCGAGACCGAGCAGGAGCTGGCCGCAGCAGCCAACATCACCTCCATCCCCACCCTGATGGCATTCCGGGAGAAGGTTCTGGTCTTCTCCCAGCCCGGCGCGCTCAACGCCGAGCAGCTCAACCAGGTGGTGACCGCCGTGAAGGACCTCGATATGGAAGAAGTCCACAAGCAGGTTGCCGAACAGGAGCAGGACCAGGGTCAGGAACAGGGCTAAGCCCCACCCCTAAACCTCAGCACAGCGTCTCAAAACTCGGGAACTGACCACCCAGACCGGGGGCAGTTTCCCAAAGGTTTTGAGACGTTCTGTGTTTAACGGTCCCGGTGGTCCTCAGGGGCCAGGCGCGGGCCGAAGCGGCTCATCCGGAAACCGGAGAGCCCCAGCAGCCGCACCACCCGCTGCCGGTGGGGACGGAAGGGCTCCAGCAGCCGCAGCATCCCAGCGTCGTCGGTCCTGCGGCCGGTCAGAGCCTCCCCGACGAAATGCGCCAGGTGGTAATCCCCCACCGCCGGCAGATCCGCCGAACCATGGGAGCGCTGCAGGGCCTCGGCCACGGTCCACGGACCGATCCCCGGAATACTGGTCAGGGTCTCAGCCAATTCAGCCACCTGGGTGGTCTCGGCCGGCACGGCCGCCAACCGGTGGATGGCCGAGCCCCGTTCGGCCAGCCGCAGCACAGTCTTCGACAGTGGCGGCTGAACCCAGAGCTTATGCCACTGCCAACTGGGAATCCCCCGCAGCTGCTCAGGCCGCAGCGGAAGCCGAAGCTGGCCCTGGCTGAGCTTGCTGCGCATCTCCTCGCTCAGCGGCGGGGCCTCACCGAAGCGGCGCAGCAGATTCCGCCAGCTGTGCCGGGCCTGATCATGGGTGACCTTCTGCTCTAGGGTCACTGTCACCAGCTGGTCGAAAAGCGCCCCGGTGGCCGGCAGCCGCAGCCCCGGGTTCCGGCGCCGAATCCCGGCCAGCTCCGTGGAGATCCGATCCCCGAGAGCATCCAGCAGCAGCTCGAACTCCCACCAGTCATCCCCGGCGCCCAGCACTGCCGGTGCCCGCTGAAGGGCTGCAGCGGCAGCCTCGGCAGTGGTCGCGGTCACCTGGACCTCCACGGCCGAGGCGTCGATCTGGTCGAAGCGGTAGGTGACCGCACCGAGATGAGCCCCGGCGTCGTCGTAGATGTGCTGACACAGCCAGGCACCTGCCCCCGGGGTCCCGGAGGCAGCGGAGCGGCCCCGGTGTTGGGCATCAATCTGAACGGCCGGATCCGCGAAGCCGCGCTGGAGTACACCCAGAGTGGCTGGAAGATCATAGGGGGACCCACCGAAATCCACCACAGTCTCCGCAGTGTGCAGACTGGGTTGAACAGGTGCCGCAGGGGCAGAAATATGACCTGGCATTACCACTACTGTCGCATAGGGGAGGGAAATCCCAGATGTCTTTGTAAGAATGTCTAAGGTGACTTCTCAACGCATCTATGCCAACCTCACCGAGCTGGTGGGCAACACCCCGCTGCTCGATGTCACCGACGCCGTCCCCGGAGCCCAGGCCCGGATCCTGGCCAAGCTGGAGTTCTTCAATCCAGCATCCAGCGTGAAGGACCGCACCTCCCTGTCGATTGTGCAGGAGGCCATCGCCGATGGCCGGCTCAAACCTGGCGGCACCATTGTGGAGGCCTCCAGCGGCAACACCGGTATCGCCCTGGCCTGGATCGGCGCCGCCCTGGGCTACCGGGTGGTCATCGCCATGCCCGATGATGTCTCCACCGAACGCCGCGGGCTCCTGGCAGCCCTGGGCGCGGAGGTGGAATTGACCCCCGGACCGGAGTCCATGGCCGGAGCCAATCGGCGCGCCGGCGAACTGGTCGAGGAGATCGAGGGCGCATTCCTGGCCGGTCAGGGCGGCAACTCCGCCAACCCCAAGATCCACCGCGAGACCACCGGACCCGAGATCTGGCGTGACACCGCCGGCGAGGTGGACTTCTTCGTCTCCACCACCGGAACCGGCGGCACCATGACCGGAGCCGGGGAATACCTCAAATCCCAGAACCCCGAGGTCAAGGTGATCGCCGTGGAACCGGCTGAGGCCCCAGTGCTGCGCAATGGCGGCGAGGGCTTCAACCCCCACCTCATCCAGGGGATCATCGGCGGCAACGGCATCCCTCCGGTGCTGGATCTGGATCTGGCCGATGAGGTCCTCGATGTCCCCGGGGCTGAGGCTTACCGGGTGGCCCGAGAACTTGCCGAATCCCAGGGGCTGATCGTCGGCATCTCCTCCGGTGCGGCCCTGCACGCCGCAGAACAGCTGGCCACCCGCGAGGAGAACAAGGGTAAGACCATCGTCGCCATCTTCCCCGACAGCGGCGAACGCTATCTCTCCACCGGCCTCTACAGCGGCAATATCCCCACCGCCGGGGAAGCGGTCTGAGCCCAGTGCCTGCCGCTGAACCCGGCCCCGGACTGGCCGCCGTCCTGCTGGCAGGCGGGGCCGGATCCCGACTGGGCGGAGCGGATAAGGCCCTGCTGCGCCGGGACGGCCGCAGCCTCCTCCGTCACTGGACAGAAGCCCTGGCAGAACGGGGGATCGGCGGCGTCGTCGTCGGTCCTGAGAACCTCGGGGCACTGCTGCCTGCCGAGGGCTTCTCCCTGACCCGGGAGGACCCTCCGCTGGCCGGTCCCGCCGCAGGGGTCTGCGCCGGAGTCCGCGCCCTGGTCGAAGAGGCCCCGGTGGCTGGTCAACAGAGAACCGACGACGGCGCGGTGCTGCTGTTATCAGTGGACACTGTGGAACCGGCCCCGCTGTTGGACTGGCTCATCGACTGGCTGCCGGCCCTGCGCACCGAGCAGAACCCCTCTGGTGAGGAAGCTATTGTGCCCCGGGATGCCGAGGGCAGATTCCAGATGCTGTGCTCCATGATCAGCACTGACTGGCTGAGCGCCCGGGTGCAGCAGCTGAGCCCGGGGGAGGAGAACGGTCAATCCCTGCGCTGGCTGCTTGCCGGGGCGCGCACCGCCCACCCCGTGCTGCCGGCGGGGTTGAACCGGGATGTGGACACCCCTGAGGATGCCGCCGAACTCGGCGTGGAGCTGGCAGATTGAGAAAAGCATCGACCGCAGCTGATCTGAGCTGTAACAATAACCACCATGAGCGATGACGCAAGACTGGCCACTGTGGAGGAATGGGCCCGGGAACTGGCCCGCGCCCTCGAGGTCGAAGAGACCGCCCTGGATATCGATGCGATCCTCAGCCTCGCCGGCGAGGCCGCCCATACCGTGGTCCGGCCCGCCGCCCCGGTGACCACATTCATCATCGGCTATGTCGCCGGTCTCGCCGAGGCCACCGGACAGGCCAGTTTCACCACCGCCCAGGCTGCCGCTAGTGGTGTGGCCAGACGTCTGCTGCAGGAACGCGACGCCGTCCAGCAGACCACTGACGACGAATACCCATGATCCCCCTGGAAGAGGCCCGTGGTCTCGCCGCAGCCCAGGCTGCGCTGAGCCCGGTCCAGGTGCCGGTCGAGCAGGGGCTGGGCTGCGTTCTGGCCGAGCCGGTGAGAACCCTGCTGCCGATCCCGCATGCCGATACCTCCGCTATGGACGGCTGGGCGGTCACCGCAGATCCGCCGGGGCAGGGCTGGGAGGTCAGCCCTATCGCCGCCACCGGACCGGCCGATATCCTCGAACCCCTGCAGTCTGGCCAGGCTGCCGGAGTGGTCACCGGCTCACCGATCCCAGAGGGGGCCAGCTCAGTGCTGCGCTCGGAACACTCTCGCCGGGATGAGCAGGGGCGCCTGCACGCCGAACCAGAGACCCCGGATCTGAGTCCCGGGCGCAATATCCGTACCCGCGCAGCCGAGGCTGATCAGGGTGAAGAGCTGCTGGCGGCAGGGGATCTCCTGACTCCGCTGCGCGCAGCCACTGCCGCGGTGGCCGGTGTGGACACCCTCTTGGTGCGCCCCCGGCCGAGGGCCCAGATCATCGCCACCGGCACTGAGGTGATCAGCAGCGGAATCCCCGCCCCCGGAGAGGTCCGGGACAGCTTCAGCATGGCTCTGCCGGCCCTGCTCACCGCCATGGGTGCCCAGCCGCAGGGGCAGATCCTGAGAAACCCCGATGACGCCGAGGCGCTGGCCGCCTCCCTGGCCCCCGGCCCAGACTCGCCCGAACTTGTGGTGACCGTAGGAGGTACTGCCCATTCCCCCGCCGACCCCCTGCGCCGGGCATTGGCAGCCCGATCAGCGCAGATCCTGTTCCCGGCAGTGGATATGCGCCCGGGCCATCCCGTGGTGCTGGCCCAGCTGCCGGAATCGGCTCCTGGGCAGGCCACCTATGTGCTGGGTCTGCCCGGCAACCCCTTGGCCGGATACGCAGCCCTGACCGCCATCGGCCTGCCCCTGATCAACGCCCTGCGCGGATTCCCGGAATCCGCTGCCGCACAGCCGCGGAGGATGCGGGCAGGACAGGATCTGGAACCGGCACGAAAGGGCACCCGGCTGCTGCCGGTGCGCTATACCCCCAATGGTGTTGTCCCAGCCGGCTTCGACCGGCCCCATATGATGCGTGGGCTGGCCCATGCCCAGGCCTTCGCCATCGTGCCCACCGGGGACAGGGGAGAGGGCATCCCCGCCGGCGCCCCGGTAGACTGCCTGCCGATTCCCACTCAACAGGAGGTAGGCATACAGCCGTGGGACGACTGACCCAACGCCGGCGGATCACCCGGATCAGACGCACCGAGGAGGGCATCACCTCGGCCACCCGCCCCGATGCCCTGGCCGCCGAGGAGCCCCTGGAACTGCGCATCGGCGGGGAATCCTTCACCGTGACCATGCGCACCCCCGGCCATGACTTTGAACTAGCCGCCGGGTTCTGTGTGGCCGAGGGGCTGCTGCGCAGCACTGATGATCTTGCCGGGGCTGATCAGCTGCGCAGTATGCGCTACTGCGCAGGAACTGATGACCAGGGCAATCAGACCTATAACGTCATCGATCTGGAACTGGCTGATCCCGCCGCGATGGCCACTGCGGTCAGCCAGCAGCGCAATGTGCTCACCAGCTCCGCCTGCGGCATCTGCGGGACCACCAGTATCGATGCCGTGGAGAAATCACTGCCCCATGCCGAGGCCACCCAGGAGCTCAGCATCAGTGCGGAGACCCTGCTGGACCTTCCCGGTGCCCTCCGGGAAGCCCAGGAAATCTTCGCCAAAACAGGCGGGGTCCATGCCGCCGGACTCTTCGACGGTGAGGGGAAGCTGCTGATCCTCAGAGAGGATGTCGGTCGGCATAATGCGGTGGATAAGGTCATCGGCCGGGCCTTCCTCGATGACCAGCTCCCGCTGAGCGGCACGGCCCTGCAGGTCTCGGGCCGGGCCTCCTTCGAGCTGGTGCAGAAGGCCGCCCTGGCCGGAGTGGAGATGCTCACCGCAGTGGGTGCGCCCTCCTCCCTGGCCGCGGATCTCGCCGACCGGGCAGGGATCACCCTGGCCGGGTTCTCCCGCGGCAGGACCATCAATCTCTACACCCACCCCGAGCGAGTCAGGTTCTGAACAGGCCGGAGTCGAGCCGGGGCTCAGGCGAAGAGCTGGATGCCGTTGATGAAGGTATAGGTCAGGCCGTAGAGGATCGGCACTGACACGATCACCCAGGCCAGCGGCACCGGCACCACTGGTGTGGCTGCCGGGTCAACCGTCCGAGGACCAGCCTTCTTACCCTTGCCATTCTCATCGGCCTTCTTTGTGGCCTCGTCACCGGATTTGTTCTCCTCGTGATGGCGTTCGTTGACCGCGCGGACCAGCAGATTCGCGATGAAACCGATCACCAGCAGCCCCACCATGGTGTAGAGCGCGGGCCGGTAGGCATCTGCGGTCAGCGTCCCGGGTTCACCGCCTGCCCGGTCCAGGAAGCTGTTGATGATCAGGGGACCGACAACACCGGCCAGGGACCAGGCGGTCAGCAGCCGACCGTGGATGGCCCCGACCTGCAGGGTCCCGAAGAGGTCCCGGAGGTAGGCCGGAATAGTGGAGAATCCTCCGCCGTAGAAGGACAGGATCACGCCGGCCAGCACCACGAACAGGGCCATAGAGGTGTTGCCCCAGGTGGCCAGGCTGAAGTACAGCAGCGCACCCAGGCCGAGGTAGACCATATAGATGGGCTTGCGGCCGATCTTGTCCGAGGTGGATGCCCAGATGAACCGGCCCAGGGTATTGGTCAGACTCAGGAAGGCCACGAAACCGGCGGCGGCTGCCATGGCCACCACAGTGTTGCCATCGCCGTCGCGGAAGAAGTCCCGCACGAAGGCATTGGCCTGTTCCAGGATGCCGATGCCGGCTGTCACATTGACGAACAGCACAATCCACAGCAGCCAGAACTGCGGTGTCTTCAACGCGTTATTTGCGGTGACATTGCCCTGGGCGATCATGGCGGACTTCTTTGCCTTATCCGGATCGAAGCCGGCAGGTTTCCAATCCGGTGCCGGGACCCGCACGATCCAGGCGGCGAAGAGCATCATCACCAGATACAGCGCCGCCAGGGTCAGGAAGAGGAAGCCGACAGACTGGCCGCTGTGTACGTCATCGCCCTCTGGTGCCCCACCGTTGTAGAGATTCATGAAGAAGGCCGAGAGCGGGGAGGCGATCATCGCACCGACGCCGAAACCCATGATGGCCATTCCGGTGCCCATCCCGGGACGGTCGGGGAACCATTTGATCAGAGTCGAGACCGGGGAGATATAGCCGATGCCCAGGCCGATTCCGCCGATGAACCCATAGCCGAGATACACCAGCCAGAGCTGGGAGGTGAAGATACCGGCGGAGCCGACCACGAAGCCGGTGACCCAGCAGGCGGTGGAGGCCAACATGGCCCGACGGGGGCCATTGCGGTCCACCCAGGTGCCGAAGAGGGCCGCGGAGAGCCCCAGCATCACAATCGCCAGGGAGAAGATGATTCCGATGGCGGTATGGCTGGCGTCGAAGTGAACTTGAATGGCATCTCGGTAGACGCTGGTGGCATAGACCTGCCCAATGCACATATGAATGGCAAGTGCTGCCGGAGGAATCAGCCATCTGTTGAAGCCTGGCCTGGCCGTGATGCGCTGCATGGGCTCGGACCGGTTCTGCTGCGCAGCTGTCGTCATAAGTAGCGTGCTCCTCAATAGATTGAGTGTGCTGTGAGTCACACTAGCTAATATCCAGGGGCTTGTGTAGGGCGCTTCAGTGAGATATGAATCACAGTTCAGCTGGGCAGCGCAGGGCAATCAGCGGTGCTCAGCGCAGTACGACAGTCTTGTTCCCGTGCAGGATCACCCTGCCCTCGGCGTGCCAGCGCACAGCCTGGGAGAGGGCCTTGGCCTCGGTGTCCCGACCTGCAGCAATGAGATCCTCCGGTCCATAGGTGTGGTCCACCGCCAGAACCTCCTGGGCGATGATCGGCCCCTCATCGAGGTCACTGTTGACGTAGTGCGCGGTGGCACCGACTGTCTTGACCCCGCGCTCAAAGGCCTGATGGTAGGGCTTGGCGCCTTTGAAGCTGGGCAGGAAGGAATGGTGGATATTGATGATCCGGCCAGCCATCTGGGTCGCCAGGGAATCACTGAGGATCTGCATATACCGAGCCAGGACCACCAGATCCACCTCCAAGCGGTTCACCAGCTCCAAGAGCTTGGCCTCTGCCTCGGGTTTGGTGTCTTTGGTGATGGGAATATGGAAGAAGGGGATCCCATGCCACTCCACCAGTCGCTGGTGGTCCAGGTGGTTTGAGGCCACCCCGAGAATTTCGATGGGCAGGTCGCCTTTGCGGGTCCGGAAGAGCAGATCATTCAGGCAGTGCTCTGTCTTGGAGACCATGATCAGCACTCGTGGCGCCTCAACCGGGGAGCGCAGTCGCCACTGCATCCCGAAACTCTCGGCCACGGGGGTCATTGCCTGACGGACATCAGCCAGAGCGGAGTAGTCATCCTGCCCCGGCTCGGCGTGGACCCGCATGAAGAACCGCTCGCCCAGAGTGTCGTTGAACTGGTCGAGTTCCATAATGTTGAACCCATGCTCGACCAGCACTCCGCTGACCGCATGGACGATCCCCAGGGTCGAGGGGCAGTCCAAGGTCAGCACCAGTCCCTCCGGGCTGCCCTGCTTCGGCTGGGCGGAGGCCCGGGTCGTCGTCGTGGTTTCCGTGCCGATTCCCTCAGTCTGTACTGCCATGGTCAATCCTCCTTCGGTGAGGGTCTTGCCTGATAGGGGTCAGCTGGTCACCTGGAACTCCCTGACGGCGTCCAGCAGCCAATGGGCCAAATACTCGGCATAGGAGGAGCGCAGCAGCACTCGGAAGCTGTTCTCCCCAGTCCGCCATAACAGCACCGGCACTGGCCCCAGGGTGGTGGTCACCGCCTGGTCAATACCGAAACTTCTCGGATGCAGATCCGCCGGGACCCCCTTCTCGAGGGTCTCGCGTGCGGCCCCACCGATCAGTTCCACGGTGGTCCGGTTGGCCGAGAGGTCGACAACCTGTCCCGGATCATCGCCCAGGGCTTCTTTCAGCTGATCCAGGAGGTGGTCGCTGTCCGGGGCAGCGAGGGTGAGGAACTCATCAGGGGCCAACCAGAGGGTGGCCGTCTGCTGAGGGCTTCCCGTGGTCTCACCCACAGCCCCGGGGAGACCCCCGAGGACCTCGGCCAGACGCTGATGTGCTGCTGAGCCAGGTTCAGCGCGCAGCCCGATCTGAGTGGAGAAGGCCAACTCCCGCAGACGCACTCCCCGCGGGCCATCGGAGCCGGCCTCAGCCAACCGGTGGTGCAGATGCTGAAGAGGCGAGATGCGAAGATCATCCATCGCGGCGGCTCCCTTCCGGGTCATAGAGCACAGTGGGCCCGATGGTCACCGCAGCCCGTTGACCATCGACGACGGCATGCAGGGTCTGCCCGATCCGTTCCCGGCCGGCAGTGATCAGCGCCAGCCCGAAGGTCCGCTCCAGGGCGGCGGAGCGGTAGGAGGAGGTCACCCAGCCCTCCATCGGAACCGGGGGAGCGGTGAGGCAGGCATCGGGGTGGATCAGCTGGGTGCCCTCGGGCAGTTTCAGCGAGCGCTCCACCGGCAGCACTGAGACCAGCTGTTTGCGGTCCCCGCGTTGATTATCCGCCCGCAGATAGGACCGTTTTCCGATGAAGTCCTTCTTCTTCGAGACCACCCAATCCATTCCGGCGTCCTGTGGGGTGACCGTACCGTCAGTGTCCTGCCCGACAATGATGAAACCCTTCTCAGCCCGCAGCACATGCATGGTCTCAGTGCCATAGGGGGTGATGTTGAACTCCGCACCGGCCTCGGCGATATCCTCCCAGACCGTCTGCCCGTACCAGGTGGCCACATTGACCTCGAAGGCCAACTCCCCGGAGAAGGAGATCCGGCAGATCCGAGCCGGGATTCCGGAGGCCAAGGTGGTCTCCCTGAAGGACATGAACTCGAAAGCCTCGGCGGAGACATCCAGATCCGGGGCGATCTTAGCGATCACGGCCCTGGATTTCGGGCCGGCAACTGCCACGGTGGCGTACTGCTCAGTGACTGAGGTGCAGTAGACATCCAGCTGGGGCCATTCGGTCTGCAGCCACTCCTCCAACCAGTCCAGCACATCGGCAGCCCCCGAGGTTGTGGTGGTCATGAGGTAGCGGTCCTCATCCAGCCGCAGGGTCACGCCGTCGTCGAAGATCATCCCATCGGCATGACACATCACCCCATAGCGGGCCTTACCCGGAGCCAGTTTGGCGAAGGCATTGGTGTAGATCCGGTTCAGAAACTCCCCGGCATCCTTACCCCGGATCTCGATCTTGCCCAGAGTGCTGGCGTCCTGGAAACCCACCGACTCCCGAACAGCGGCACATTCACGCAGTACCGCAGCATCCATATCCTCCAACTCACCGGAGGCGGTGCGCTGCGGGTAGTACCAGGGCCGCTTCCACTGTCCGACATCCTCGAACTCAGCGCCATGGGCCAGATGCCAGCGGTGAATGGAGGTCACCCGCGCAGGATCGAAGAGCCCACCCCGGCGGGTTCCGGCCAGGGCCGCGAAGGACACCGGAGTATAGGGCGGACGGAAGGCCGTGATACCGACATCACCGGGACTGCCGCGGCCCAGCAGCTGAGCCAGAGCGCCCACCAGAGCAGTACTGGAGGTCTTGCCCTGATCATGGGCGGTGGAGATGGAGGTATAGCGTTTGACGTGTTCCACCGATTCCATCCCGGCACCGACCGCGCGTATTACATCAGCCACCGTCTGATCCCGCTGCAGGTCCACAAAATGCCGCCGATAGGCTTCGGCGTCGCTGCCCAGCGGGGAAGGCACCAGCCACACCGGCTCTGCGGGGGTGAGCGGTTCGGCCTCCGCATGCGGGATATCGACGCCGGCAGCACCAGTGGAGAAACCCGCCGCCTGTGCCGCCTGGGCACCGGCCTCAGCCCCCTGCCGCAGAACCCCGGGAAGGCTGAGCTCCCCGGTCAACGCTCCAACCGGATGCTGATCCTGCACCTGCGCACTGGGCACATAGGAGCGCAGCTGCTCATCCCAGCGGATCTTGCCCTGCCGCTGAGTATGCAGATGAATCGCCGGATTCCACCCACCGGAGACCGCTAGGAGGTCAGCCTGCAGATCCAACTGCTCCCCGGCCAGACCCTCGGTGGTCAGCTGATCGATATGCACAGTGTGCAGGGCGCCCTCGTCATCGGCGGTGGTGTCCACCACGGCAGAACCGGGCAGCACCCGCACCCCACGTTCCTGAAGGGCCTGGGCCCGTGGGCTGAGTTCTGCACGGGAATCGACCACGGCGAGCAGCTCAGCTCCGGCGTCGATCAGCTCCCCGGCGAGGTCATAGACCGAATCATTGGTGGTGGTCAGCACCACCCGGTCTCCGGCCAGCACACAGTACCGGTTGAGGTAACTCCGCACTGCCGAGGCCAGCATGATCCCCGGCCGGTCATTATTGGCGAAGATCAGATGCCGCTCATGGGCGCCGGTGGCCAGGACCACCTGGCTGGCCCGGATATGCCAGACCCGCTCCCGGGACATACCCTCAGGTGCGGGCAGCTCCAGATGGGCGGTGCGGCGCTCGACGGCGACCACATAATTGGCGTCATAGCTGCCGATGACGGTGGTCCGCGGCAGGAAACTGACCTCCGGATTATCCCGCAGCTCGCCCCGGACCCCCTCGATCCAGCTGCTGGCCGGCTGCCCGTCGATCCGTGCCCCTGGGTCGCTGAGCAGCGAACCACCGGGTATCGACTGCTCATCGATCAGTATCACCCGGGCCCCGGTCCGGGAAGCCTGCCGGGCTGCAGCTAATCCGGCCGGACCCGCGCCGACCACCAGAACATCGGTATGGACATGTTTATGGTCGTAATAGGCGGTATCGGTCTGGGGATCCAGCTGCCCCAAACCGGAGAGCAGCTGGGCCTTCAGCCCCTCGGTCAGCTCCACGGTGGTGGCAGTCAGCATCGATTCGGCCGGCTGATCAGTGCGACTATCGGTGACCGTGACCAGGGCATTGGGCTCCTCAACCCCCGCCGCGTAGATCCCGCGGGGCCGGCCTAAGTAGATGGAATCCCCGGTGCGCCGGATCCCATTGGCCAGCAGTGCACTGGCTAAGGTGTCTCCCTCGATTCCGGTCAGGGCCTGACCGTCCATGCTGAACTGGCGGGTCCGGGTGGGTTCCACCCGGCAGGAGGGGGCCAATGCGGGGGCAATCCGGCGCGGCGCTGCGGTCATGAAGCGGCTCCTGGGGTGGCCTCAGTGGAGAGGAACTCATAGGTGACGGTGTCGCGCAGGGCGTTGAACCACTTCCGGCAGCCGGCGGTGTGCACCCAACGCTCGGCGAACTGCCCTTTGGGGTTCTCCCGGTAGAAGAGGTACCGGCCCCACTGCTCATCGGTGAGCGCATAGGGGTCCCGGGGGTAGGCCACATGGGCCTGGCCCCCATAGCGGAACTCTGTCTCATTACGGGGCCCGCAGTGCGGGCAGGGGATCAGCATCATGGGCGGGCCTCCATTAGTGGGCGACGGCGGCGGCGCCGTGTTCGTCGATCAGGAATCCGGTCTCGAACCTCTCCAGGGAGAAGGGCGCGTTGAGCGGATGGGGCTCATCGGTGGCGATGGTGTGGGCGAAGGTGTCCCCGGAGGCCGGGGTGCCTTTGAATCCGCCGGTTCCCCAACCGCAGTTGACGTAGAGCTGGTCGATCGGGGTCTTGGAGATGATCGGGGATGCGTCGAAGGTCGTATCCACAATTCCGCCCCAGGTGCGCAGCACATGCGCCCGGGCGAATATTGGGAAGAGCTCGACGGCGGCGGCCATCTGGTCCTCGATCACATGGAATGCTCCGCGCTGCCCATAGCCGTTGTACTGGTCGATTCCGGCACCCATGACCAGCTCTCCCTTATGCGCCTGGGAGACGTAGACATGGACATGATTGGACATCACCACTGTCGGGTGGACAGGTTCGAACAGTTCGGAGACCAGAGCTTGGAGCGGATGGGACTGGATCGGCAGATCCAACCCGGCCAGTTTCGCCACCACTGAGGAGTGCCCGGCGGCGGCAAGCCCCACTTTTCCGGCGTGGATGGTGCCCCGGCTGGTCTCGACCCCGGTGACCCGGTCGCCGTCGTTGAGGAACCCGGTGACCTCGCAGTTCTGAATGAGATCCACGCCGAGTTCCTGGGCTTTCCGGGCAAAAGCCCAGGCGACATGGTCATGCTTGGCGATACCGGCCCGGGGTTGGTAGGTCGCCCCCATGATGGGGTAGCGGATGTCCTCACCGATATTGATGATCGGGCAGACTTCCTTGACCTCTTCGGGAGTCAGCCATTCGGCGTCGACCCCATTGAGCTTATTGGCCTCCACCCGCCGTACCGACTCGCGGACATCGCCGAGGGTATGGGCGAGGTTGAGCACCCCGCGTTGGGAGAACAGGAAGTCGTAGTCCAGCTCCTCGGGCAGCTGCTCCCAGAGTTTCAGGGAATGTTCGTAGATATGGGCGCTTTCATCCCAGAGGTAGTTGGACCGAATGATAGCGGTGTTCCGCGCCATATTTCCACCGGCCAGCCAGCCGCGTTCCAGGACCGCCACATCGGTGATGCCATACCGGGCGGCCAGGAAATAGGCCGTGGCCAGTCCGTGGCCACCACCACCGACGATGACGACCTCGTAGCTTTTCTTCGGCTCAGGATTGTTCCAGAGGAACTTCGGGTGCTCGGGCAGTTTCTCAGCCATTAAGCAACCTTCTCAGATCCGGAGGCCGCCGGCAGCGGTGCCTGCAGGCCCAGCCGCTGGTACCACCAGCTGTGGAACTCCTGTATGTGGTGTTCACTGGGTACCAGGGCCCCGCCGGAGGCATAGGCTGCTGAGCTCATCGAGGGCTGGGTCAGCTCGCAGGCTTGGAAGTCCTGCTGGTTGACTCGGTGGAAGAGTTCCACGGACTTCGAGATGTCCAGCTCCCCGGCCTGGACGTGTTCGACGACTTCGGGCAGGAACAGCCAGTCGCATTCGACCACAGTGCGGGATTCGGAGACTGGGAACGTCCGATGGATGATCACATGGTCGGGCACCGTATTGATGAACACCTGGGGTTTGACGGTGATCGCAAAGTACTTCCGGTCCTGATCCGGTGCGATGGCCGGCAGTTCGGCGACCCCGGAGGCCGTGCCGTCCACGGTGAACCCCTGGATCTCCTCACCGAAGTTCGAACCGTGGACCTCCCCGTTCTTCCGCTGAGAGGCCAGACCGTCCGCGAATTCGGGGATCACCTCGGTCAGTTCCGGGTGGATGGTCGCGCAGTGGTAGCACTCCATGAAGTTCTCGATGATCAGCTTCCAGTTCGCGGCCACATCATATGTTTTGGTCTCCCCGAGTTTGAGGTTCTCGATCCCGTAGTTATCGATGGACTCCACCTCACCGAACCGGGTGCGGACCTCGCCGAGCACCTCTTGTTCGAAGTCCGGGGGCTCCTCGGCGAGGCATACCCATACATAGCCCAGCCATTGACGGACGTGGACAGGCTTGAGCCCGTATTCCTTCCGGTCGACGTCGGGCATCGAGGTCAGATTCGGGGCAGCGACCAGATCTCCCTCGAGGGCGTAGGTCCAGGCGTGGTAGCCGCACTGCAGGGTCTTGTTCTTCCCGGATTCCGCGGTGCAGACTCGCATGCCGCGGTGGGCGCAGACATTGAAATAGGCCTGAATACCGGCTTTTCGGGTGTGGACCACAATGATCTCCTCGCGCCCGATTGTGGCCTTCTGCCAGTGGCCGGGGGCAGGCAGGGCATCGGCGCGCAGCACGCAGTTCCACATCTTCTCGAAGATCTCAGTCTGTTCAGTGCCGAAGATCTCGGGGTCGGTATAGGCATCTCCGCTGGGGGTCGGCAGTAGGGAGGAACCCGGCAGCGGCTCCTCGAGGTGGTCGATAATCATCGGTGAGGTCTCCTAGGCGGCAGTGGGTGCGGTTTCTGCAGCGGTGGGATGTGAACCCACAGTCATGGGGTGCTCAGCGGCGGGGGAGTGGAGCTGGGCCGGGCGGATACGGCGCTGTTTCCGCCAGCGGGTGACGTCCCGGAGCCGGTTGATCCCCAGGATGCCCAGGTTCTGCCCGCCCCGGGCGTAGTGGACCAGAAGGTTGCCCTCCTGCGGGGTGCCATCGACCACTGTGACCTCATCAGCCAGATGGATGCGGCCGGCTCCCTGAATGCGCAGATCGAACTGATCGGACCAGAAATAGGGCTCCTGCAGCGGAACGGGATCAGCACCGGTGAGTGCGGCGGCGACGACGGCGGCCTCCTCCACGGCCTCCTGCCAGTGCCCCACCGGTCGCAGCCCGCTGGAGTGCGAAGCCCATTGGGCGCAGTCACCGGCGGCATAGACTCCCGGGATACAGGTCGCCCCTGTGTCGTCACACATCACTGCCCCATGCCCGGAGGTCAGCTGCACGGCCGAATCTAGCAGCCATTCGGTACGTGGTTTGGCCCCGATGGCGCAGATGACCACATCGGCAGTGATGGTCTCCCCAGCAGCCAGAATCACCTCATGTCCGCGGGTGCAGCTGCGCACCGCCTGGGCGCGTGCCGGGGGTGCGAACTGCACGCCATGGGCCTGGTGGGCAGAGAGGATGGCTTCACCGACTGCCGTCCCCAGCCGGCGGGCACCGGGCAGCTGTTCTCCGGCGGCGACCGTGACTGATCCCGCGCCGCGCTCAGTGCAGGTGGCAGCAGCTTCCAGGGCGAGGAACCCGCCGCCTACCACCGCCACAGCCAAACCCTGAAGGCTGGTCTCACGCAGGGCGAGGGCATCCTCCATATTCCGCAGTACATAGGGCCGGGCACTGATCCCCTGTTCGGAGGAGGCCACCGGAAGGCTCAGTGCCGAGGCTCCAGTGGTGATCACCACTGCGTCACCGGGGTGGAAACGGCCATCGGCAGTATGCACGCCCAAGGTCTCGGTGCCCTCTGGGTTTCCGGAGAGGCTCACGACGCCGACCCCGCTGACCCAGGTGACGTCCAACGGATCCTCGGGGTCATCGAGCAGCAGATCCTCTTCGGCCACTGCCCCGGTGAGATAAGCCTTGCTCAGGGCCGGGCGGTCATAGGCCGGCCGGGTCTCCTCACCGAAGATCGTGATGGGGCCGGTGTGACCATTGGCTCGGACCCCGCGCGCGGTGTGGTAGCCCGCTAATCCGGCACCGACGATCAGCAGATGGCCTTCAGCAGGCAGTGCAGCGGTAGGCATCAGATCTTCACTCCTGGGGGCAGATTGGGTGCGTCTTGGGAGAGTTCGACCAGCACGTCATCGCCGTCGAGCTCCACAGTGTGGACTCGTACGCCCTTCTTGGCCGGTGGCTGATCCACCGCTCCGGTGCGCAGCGAGAAGGTGCTCTCATGCAGGGGGCATTCCACTCGGCAGTCCTCCACCCAGCCGGCTGCCAATGAGGCGTCCTGGTGGGTGCAGGTGTCATCAATGGCATGAACTGTGCCCTCTTCGGTGAGGAAGATGGCGATAGGTGGACTCACGGAGTCGATGCGCAACCCCTCACCCGGGGTCAGGTCCTGTAGGGAACAGGCTTTGAAACTCACTTGCAATCACCACCAGCTAGGACTAATGTTGCGAATAGCGCAACGAATGAATATATGCGCAACACTGAGTGTGATAAGTATCGCAGTAGGGTCTCCAGCGATGTCAAGAGTTCTCAGCGAAAGAAAAGGATTTAACTCAGATGAAATCTTCCAAGGCTGCCCCCGTTCAGTCCGTGGAGCGCGCAATCCAGATTCTGGAGCTGCTGCGCGAGGAGCCCTCGCTGAGCATGAGTGAGATCTCTCGCCGCCTGGAAGTGCACCGCTCGACAGTCTTCCGGGTCCTGGGCACGTTGGAGGCCCATGACCTCGTCGAGCAGGAGTCGGCACGCGGCTCCTATCGCCTCGGATTCGGTATTCTCCGGCTGGCCAGTGCGGTCACCGATCAGATCGACTTCTCCCGGGATGCCCAGGGCAGCTGCGATGCCCTGGCCGAGCGGCTCAATGAGACTGTCAACGCCGCCATCCTGGATGAGGGCTATGCCGTGACCATCACCCAGGCCCAGGGGGATCAGATGGTTGGGGTTACCCGTCAATACGTGGGTCAGCGCGGGCCTCTGCATGCCACCTCAACCGGGAAGATGCTGCTGGCCCATGCCGGGGAGGAAGAGTTTGACCGTCTCATCAGCCGGGGGCTGGAGAGCTTCACCGGTATGACCATGACTGCCCCCGATGTACTGGCTACCGAGCTCGAGACTGTCCGCCGCAGGGGGTGGGCCTCGGCCGTTGCCGAATGGGAGCGGGGGATCAATGCGCTCGCAGTGCCTGTACGCGGCTCCGATGGGGAAGTGGTTGCCGCGCTGTCCACTACTGCCCCCTCCTTCCGGCTGCCGGAGTCGCATTTCGCGGAAGTGGCGGAGATTCTTGCCGAAGAGGCCGCGCGACTGGAGGCTCGACTGGGGTTTTTCGGTGGATAGCCTCATCAGAGGGTGAAAACCTCTTGTGCAACTATTCACTTTCTTCCTAGAGTGGTTGCACCAAATAAACCCTGTTGCAACTAGCGCAACATTTGGAGGACATATGTCGCACTATGCCCCCTCAGGCGGCCCCCGCGTGGTCATCATCGGACTGGGAGTCGTCGGTGCCTCACTGGCTGATGAGCTCGTCCTGCGCGGCTGGCAGAACATCACTGTGGTGGACCAAGGGCCGCTCTATGAAACCGGGGGTTCCAGCTCTCACGCCCCCGGTTTCGTCTTCCAGACGGGGCCAGATAAGGCTCTGACTGAGCTCGCCCAGCGCACCCTGGATAAGCTCGACGGCGCCGAAGTGGGCGGCCAATGGGTGATGAAACGTGTAGGTGGCATCGAACTGGCCACCACTGAACAGCGACTCCAGGAGCTGCACCGCCGCTACGGCTTCGCTCAATCCTGGGGTGTCCCCGCCGAGCTGATCTCACCCGAGGAGGTCGCTCGCCTCTGGCCCGGGCTGGATACCTCGGAGGTCCTCGGCGGTCTGCACACCCCCACCGATGCGGTGGTCAAGGGCGTGCGGGCGGTGGAATTCCAGGCCCGTCGAGCCGTTGCCGGTGGCGCACGCATTCTGGCCAACACCAAGGTCACCGGCATCCGCCGCAGTGCCGATAAGGTCACCGGCGTCGAAATTCTCCCGGTCGGAGCCGCGGCAGAGCCCGAGCTGCTCGAAGCCGACGTCGTCGTCTGCTGCACCGGGCTCTGGGGGCCGGGCCTGGCCCGGGAACTGCTCGGCCTGGAGATCCCCATGCTGCCGGTGGAGCACGGCTTCGGCTTCAGCCAACCGGTGGAAGAGGTGACTTCCCTGGATGAGGCCACGGAAGTTGCCCGCCCCATGCTGCGCCACCAGGGTCACGGCATGTACTTCCGCGAATGGGGCAACCGGATCGCCATCGGCGCCTATGAGCATCAGCCCCTGCCGGTGGAGCACCACCAGATCACCAGCCCCGAAGAGGCCCGGCGCAGCGGGGTCCAAGCCTCCATCCACCCCTTCACCCGGGCTGACTACGAGTCCACCTGGGAGGAAGTGCAGAAACTTATCCCCGCTCTGCGCGGGAGCAGTCTGGATGAACAGAAATCCTTCAACGGGATCTTCTCCTTCACCCCCGACGGCGGGCCCCTGCTGGGACCGGTGTCGGCCACCGAGGGGCTGTGGATGGCCCAAGCCGTCTGGGTCACTCAATCTGCCGGGGTCGGGCAGGTGATGGCCGAATGGATCGTCAACGGTGATCCCGGCATCGGTACGCACAGCCTCAACCTCAACCGCTTCGACCCCATCCTGACCTCCAAACAGTGGAGCCGCGAGCAGGGTGAGGAGTCCTATGACGAGGTCTACGACATCGTCCATCCCAAATCCTCCACCCTGCGCATGCGTGGGCTGCGGACCTCACCCTTCTATGAGCGCCAACGCGGTAAGGGGGCGGCCTTCAGTGTGGCCAATGGGTGGGAGCGGCCCCTGTGGTACCAGTCCAATATGACCCTGCCCGATGGAACTCCAGCGGTGCCGATGCTCGGGGAGCACCCTCTGCCCCCACGCGACCGCTGGGCCGCCCAGCACTGGAACCCAGTGGTCGCCGTCGAAGCCCAGCGATTGCGTGAATCAGTGGGCCTGGTGGATATGTCCGCCCTGCCCCGACTGCAGCTCAGTGGGCCTGGAGCCACCGAGTTCCTGACTCAACTGGCCGAGCAGGGTGCCCTCAGTCGGCCCGTGGGTAAGAAGGTCGGCACCATCGTCTACGCCCTGATGCTCAATGACAACGGCGGGATCCTCTCTGATGTGACCATTGCCCGTACCGGGGAGGATGCCTACCACCTGGGGGTCAATGGCAATCAGGACGCCGCCTGGCTGCAGCAGAAGATGCGCGAACTCGGCTACCGGCTCAGTCTCACCGATGCCTCCTCCGGGTCCTGCGGCATCGGGATCTGGGGGCCGGCAGCCCGTAAGGTTCTGGCCACGCTGGTCGAGGAGGATATCTCCCACGAGGCCTTCGGCTTCTACCGCTGCCGGGAACTGAGCATCGCCGGTGTCCCGGTGCTGGCCATGCGGCTCAGCTATGTGGGGGAGCTGGGCTGGGAGCTCTATGCTCCAGCCGAATTCGGCCGCTACCTCTGGGATGAGCTCATGACCGCCGGAAAGGGCGAGCATATTCTTCCGGTCGGCCGCCGGGCCTTCGAAAGCCTCCGGCTCGAGAAGGGCTTCCGGCTCTGGGGTGCCGATATGACTGCCGAGCACACCCCCGCAGAAGCCGGACTGGAGTTCGCCGTACGAGGGGCCGCAGCACAGAAACTCACCGAACTGGGGGCTGATACCCCCACCCGCAGGCTGGTCTGTCTCACCCTGGAGGACTCCGCGCGGGTGCTGATGGGCCATGAGCCGGTCTACGCCGAAGGGGGCAGCGAACCCATCGGTTACATCACCAGTGCGGACCAGGGCTACACCATCGGCGCCTCCATCGCCTACGCCTGGGTGCCGAACGAAAACGCCCAGGTCGGAACCACCTTAGAAGTGGCATACTTTGGAGAGCGTAGCCGGGCGAGTGTCAGTCAGGAGCCGCTGTTCGACCCCACGGCCTCGCGAATGAGAAGCTAACCGACCCCTAGTGTCATAGATCACACTCCATTAGGCTCGAAGTAGCACCTGTAGACCGAGTTCAAGCACCTGTAAGCAGAAGGAGCCTGCCATGCCGCATACCGTCAACGCAGTTATCGTCACTGAGAAGGACGCTCCGGCCGAAGTTACCCAGATCATCGTCCCCGACCCCGGCCCCGGTGAGGTGATCGTCGATGTGCTCACCTGCGGCGTCTGCCAGACCGACCAGCACTTCCAGCAGGGCGAGGTCGGTGACAACTTCCCCTATCTGCTCGGCCACGAGGCCACCGGGCGGGTTTCCGAAATCGGTGACGGTGTGACCAATGTGAAGGTCGGCGACAAGGTGATCCTCAACTGGCGGGCCGTCTGCGGCGAGTGCCGGGCCTGTAAGAAGGGCGATCTGAAGTACTGCTTCGACACCCATAACGCCGAACAGAAGATGACGCTGACCGACGGCACCGAACTGGAAGCCGCCCTGGGCATCGGAGCATTCACCGAGAAGACCCTGGTCGCTGCCGGACAGTGCACAGTGATCGACGACGTCGACGACGCCTCCAATGCCGCCGTCGGCCTGCTCGGCTGCGGTGTGATGGCCGGAATCGGTGCTGCGATCAACACCGGTGAGGTCAAGCGCGGCGAATCTGTGGCCGTCATCGGCTGCGGCGGCGTCGGAACTGCCGCGATCGCCGGGGCCAAACTGGCCGGTGCCACCACCATCATCGCGGTGGATCTTGACCCCCGGAAGCTGGAGAAGGCTCAGGAGCTGGGCGCAACCCACACGGTGAACTCCAAGGAGACCGACGCCGTGGAGGCTATCCAGGAGCTCACCGGAGGATTCGGTGCCGATGTGGTCATCGACGCCGTGGGCATCCCGGCCACCTATAAGCAGGCCTTCTACGCCCGTGACCTCGCCGGTCGTGTGGTGCTGGTGGGGGTTCCCGATCCCACCCTGAAGATCGAGCTGCCGCTGCAGGACTTCTTCAGCCGCGGCGGATCCCTGAAGTCCTCCTGGTACGGCGACTGCCTGCCCTCCCGGGACTTCCCGATGCTGGTGGACCTCTACCAGCAGGGCAAACTGGACCTCGATGCCTTCGTCACCGAGCGGGTGAAACTGGACCAGGTCCAGGAAGCCTTCGAGACCATGAACCGTGGAGATGTGCTGCGCTCCGTCGTCGAACTCTCCGCCTGAGCCAGAAGTACATCACCCAACGAAGGAGTAACAGAACATGGCTGCACGTATTGACCATTTGGAAACCTCGGGTACCTTCTCCCTCGACGGCGAGACCCACCAGGTGGATAACAATGTCTGGATTGTCGGCGACGATTCCGAAGTGATCGTCATCGACCCCGCACACGATGTCGAGGCTGTGGTTTCGGCAGTCGGCGGGCGGCGGGTGGCCGCCATCCTGCTGACCCACGGACATGATGACCACATCCGCCAGGTCCAGGAGGTCAAGAGCAAGATCGGTGGTCAGATCCACCTCAACCCTGAGGACCGGATGCTCTGGGACCAGGTCTTCGAGGGTGTTGAACCCGATGCCGAGATTCAGGAGGGCGATACCTTCTCCGTGGCCGGCATCCAGCTGAAGGCCCTCCACACACCCGGGCATTCTCCGGGATCCACCTGCTTCTTCGCCGAGGAGCTGGAGGGCAAGCCCGTGCTGTTCTCCGGCGACACCCTGTTCCAGGGCGGCCCCGGAGCCACCGGTCGCTCCTTCAGCAGCTTCGACACCATCATCGAGTCCATCCGGACCAAGCTGTTCGAACTTCCCGGTGACACAGTGGTCAACACCGGCCACGGCCCCTCCACCCGGATCGGTGAGGAATCGCCCAAACTGCAGGAGTGGATTGAGCGGGGCCAGTAAAGTCCCCATCTGAGCAGCGCTGATGCGGTGGTCCAGCACCGAATGGTCTCGTCAGATGACTTTTCTGTGCTGGATCACCACCAGTGCACCTTGATTGCGTAAGGTGGAGCTAGCCGTTCTTATAGTCAGGGCTATAAGAGCCGGAACGGACAGACCATTGAAAGAACGAGGAGTCGGACGTGACGGATAACCCGAACCACCCCGGCGGACCGGGTCCTGAGCAGCCTCAGAACCCCCCGCAGCCAAACCCCGCCCCGCCACCTGGTGCTGCACCACCGCCACAGCAGCCTCCGGCTCAGCCCCAGTACCAGCAGCCGCAGTATCAGCAGCCCCCGCAGCAGGGCGGTTACCCGCAGCAGCCGCAGCAGGGTGGATACCCGCCGCAGGGCCAGTACCAGCAGCCGCCTCAGGGTTACCAGCAGCAGCCTCAGGGGGAGGATGATGCTGAGGTTTCGGTCCCCGACTTCCTTAAGGCCGTGCGCGGTCGTCACCTGGCTGCCTTCGGCATCGGCTTCGGTGTTCTCTACGGCATCCTGGTCGTCGTCGGCCTGCTGACCGTCATTGGTCTGCAGATCGGTGACGTCATCGGCTCCGGTGCGGTCTTCGACAGCTACTCCGCGCCCTGGGCGTTCTTCACCTTCCCCTTCCAGTTCGCCGGCCTCTGGCTCTTCGGTGTGTTCGGCCACGCCGATTACGACGGCGGCATGTGGGCGCCGAATATCATCCTGCTGGTGATCGCAGCCTTCGTGGCGATCAAGATCGCCCGGAAGTTCGGCAATAAGGGCGAGGAGCCCCTGGAGAACCTCGCTTGGGGCGCCAAGATCCTGCTCGTGGCAGCCCTCTCCCTGGCAGCTGGCCTGCTGACTCTGCTGCTGAGCTTCGCCCTGGCCTACCGCGGCGACGGCGGAACCCAGTCGGTCACCGGATTCGCCCTGTTCTTCGGTGCATTCCTGACCTACCTCACCGTGGCCTTCCTGATCGCCACCCCGGTCAGCCTGCTCAGCCGGATCGGCCGGATCTTCTCCCGCTTCCTGCCCGCAGCTGGCGGTGCATGGCGCGTGGTGGCAGTGCACTTCCTCATCATCGCCATCCCCGCATGGATCTACACCATCATCTTCTTCGGTGTTGAAGTCGGTCCCGTGGGTTGGAACTTCGGCAGCGAAGAACTCGGTGCTGCAGGCATCCTCACCTTCTTCGCCTGGATGAGCCAGGCCGCTATCGGCGCCTTTGTGGTTCTGAACTCCGGTGGAGTCTCCGAAGCAAGCGTGGCGGCCGAACTCTTCGGTGAAACCACCAGTGATGACACCCTGAGCTTCTACACCGGCCACTTCGCCTGGTGGGAGGTGCTGGTCAGCATCCTGCTGGGCCTGATCGCTCTGTTCGCAGCATCCCTGAGCTGGCGTCTGGTCCGGGACAACCGGAAGCAGGCCCTGGCCAACCCACTGTCCTGGGCGACCCTGCCGACTATCTACCTCCTGGTCGCGGTCATCTTCACCTTCTTCGGCCGGTACATCTTCACCGATAGTTTCAACCTGGGACCGGCCTGGTGGACCTTCGCGCTGTTCATCGTCATCGGTGTGGTCATTGATGTGCTCTCCCGGTTCGTTTCCCCCTTCATCGTCGGGTTCCTGCCCGGCAGCATCAAGAAGCTGCTGGCTGTGGGCAAGCCCCACGAGTTCGCTGGAGCTACCGCCCCGCAGCGCACCCAGCAGCAGCCGGGCTACCCGCCGCAGCAGCCTCCCCAGCACCAGGGCGGCTACCAGCAGCCCCCGCAGCACGGTGGCTACCCGCAGCAGCCGGGTTACCCACCCCAGCAGCCGCCGCAGGGCCAGCCTCCCCAGGGCCAGCCCCCGCAACACGGTCAGCCGCAGCCGCCGCAGCCAGGCCAGCAGCCCGGTTACCCGCCGCAGCAGCCTCCGCAGCAGGGTGGCGGCCACCAGCCGCCACAGCCCCCTGCACCGGGGCAGCCGCCGGCACCGCCGCAGAGCTGACCAGCTCAGGCTGTAACTAAATATTCGTAAAGAAATGACTATGGGCCGGCTCCCCTCCACGGAGGGGAGCCGGCCCATAGTCCGTTTCCATCGACCTGTCACCGTTCGGACAACTTCCAGGACACACCAAGAAATGCGTCTAAGGTGGAACTGTCACGCAGTCTGGGCGGAAAGAAAATGAGGAGTCGCAGTGACCAATCAGGAGCATGAGGACGGGCAAAACCCTCAGGGGGAGGGCGGGAACACCCCCGGTCCTCAGGGCCCCCAGGAGCCGTCCCATGAGCCCGGTGAGCAGCCCACTGCTCCGGACCAGGCCCAGACCTCACAACAGCCATACACGCCACAGCAGGCTTCCCCTCAGCAGGACCCCGCCTGGCAGGCTCAGCCCGAACAGCAGGCTCCCAGCTACCCGCCCCAGCAGCCTCAGCCGGGTCAACCTCAGGACTCCTCACAGCACTACCAGGCTCCGCAGTATCCGCCGCAGCAGTACCCAGCAGCACAGGGTCAGTGGCCCCAGGACCCACAGCAGTCGCCCCAGCAGGCCGGCCAGCCGTACCAGGATCCCTACCAGCAGCAGCCGCAGGGCAAGGGGCAGCAGCCTGGCTACCAGCCTGATCCCTATCAGCAAGGACAGTATCAACAGGGTTATTACCAGCAGCAGTACTCTCCTGTGCAGACGCAGGATCAGGGCCCGTCGGCACCTGAGATGCCGGCCTTCCTGAAAGGCCTGCGTCCCCGCCATTTCTTCAAAGCACTCGGTGCAATGCTCATCGGCTACGCCGTCGTGCTGGTCCTTTCGGTGCTGACTGCCATCGGCTTCATGATCGACGCAGTGAGCACCAGCGATCTGCCCGACAGTGAGGCCATCGGAGAATTCACTGACCTCTTCGGCACACCCGATTTCAGCGACTGGTTGGCGATTCTGACTGTTCCCTTCCAAATCGCGGGAATGTGGCTCTTCGGACAGATTCAGTTCGAGATGAGCCTGCCGGACTTCTTCGGTGAGATCTTCGCGGGGACCGGCTTCAACGCCAGCCCCGATATGGTCGTCGAGGCCTGGTTGCCGAACCTGTTGGTAGCCGCAATCGCAGCCTCCATCGCTGTCTGGGCGGGACGGAAGATGGCCCGCCGCGGTGCACAGTCCCAGTTGGCTGAACTCCACGCCGGAGCCAAGATCATCGTCAGCGTTCTGGTCTCTGCCGCCCTGGCCGGACTCACCCTCCTGCTCACCTGGGCCACCACATTCCGGCAGTCCCTGGACATGACTCAGGCCATGGAGGCCGACGGCATGACCCAGGATGACCTCGAAGAGATGGGGCAGTTCTTCGACGTCGATGTCAGTGATATGGACATGTCCTTCACTGTCAGCACTGCCGGGTTCAGCCTCTTCATCGGCGCTTTCGTCTTCTACCTGATCATCGGTCTGATGGTCACCCTGCCGCCGAAGGAGAAGTCCACTGCACCCCGTGGACTCAGCAAGCTGCTTCCCTCGAGCAATAAGGCCCCCAAGGCAGTGGCTACCCATGTGTTGATCCTCAGCCTTCCCGCGATCATCTATACCACGGTGCGTTTGGTCATCGATGAGGGCTGGAGCATGCTGGTGTCCTTCTTCACCTGGGCCTCCAACGCCGGAACGATGTCCATTGTCTGGATGACCTCGGGTGCGAACTACTTCTCAGGCGGAATGCGCGCCAACTCCGAAATCGATCCCTCCGGTGAGATGAATGAATCCGGTTCTGCGCCCTTCTACCTGTGGAGCTCCGGGCTGGAGGATATGCAGAACAGCGAACTCGGCTCCGAATTCGCTGATGATGTCCAAGACTCCGATTGGATCTCCGGTGTCATCTTCGAGGGCTTCCAGTGGTGGGAGCTCACGATTGCCATCGCACTGGGCGTCATCGCCGTTTTGGCCACTGCCATGGTCTGGGCCAAGGCCCGGGAGAAGCGCACCCGCGGTTTCCGCGCCGTCACCGGATGGCTGACTCTGCCGCTGAGCTACGGCCTGCTGGGTCTGCTGCTGATGTTCTTCAGCCAGACTCACTTCAGTATGGACATGATGAGCATGGTTTCGGCAGACATCTCTGTGGCCCCGGCATGGTGGACCTTCCTGATTCTGATGATTGTGGGCCTCGTCGTCGAGCTGTTGTCACGATTCGTGATGCCGCTGTTCATCCGGGGAGCCAAGAAGCCAAGGAACCCAGCGCCCACCTACGATCCTGCTCAGCAGGAACAGGCCCCCTACGGTCAGCAGGGTCAGCAATCCGCACCTCAGCAGCAGCCGGCCTATGCTGCTCCCGGTGCCGCGCCGACCCAGCCCTATACCGTGCAGCAGCCGGCTTACCCCCAGCAGCCGCAGCAGCCGGATCCCTATCAGTACCCGCCGCATCAGTACCCTCAGCAGGGCTACCAGGGGCAGGGTTATGAGCAGCCCGGTCAGTTCCAGCAACCTCAGGGGCAACCCGGTTATGGGCAGCCTGGATACCCGCAGCCTGAGCAGTTCCAACAGCCGCAGGGGCAGCCATATCACCAGGGCAACCCGCAGCAGCAGCCGGAGTACCAGCAGCCCTATCCGTATCAGCCACCTCAACAGGGTCAGTGGGCCCCGCCGCAGCAGAACCCGCAGACCGAAACCGGGCAGAACCAGGAGCAGAATCCTGGTCAATCCCCAGGTCAAGGCCAGCAGCAGAACCCCGATGCGGGAAATCAGTGACTGATGCCGTAGACTAGTGGAGTCCTCCGGATATCCCGTTTATCTGTGCAGACTCCTGGCGCGCCCGACTAACCTCCGGGCGGTAGGTCCGGTCGAGACTCTTGTGTTGTGTCACGGGCAACTCCGGAACCCCAATAGCGGTCCGTCCCTGTGAACACCTCCGTGTGAAAACCACCTGATGAATCCTGCTGTGCCCATGCACTGCAGGCATGCCCAAAGCATGCCCAGTTCGAGCACCAGTGGTTGAAGAATCTTGCCACCGAAGCGTTTTCGCAGGGGATTGGTCCGCCCCAATTGTGACTAAGGAGTCATAGTGACCGAAGAAACACAGCAGCAGACCGTACCGTTCAACGAGCTGGGACTAGATCCCCGGGTCCTGGAGACCATCGAGCAGATGGGCTACGAGAACCCCTCGCCCATCCAGGCAGAGACCATCCCTCACCTGATCGCCGGCCGGGACGTCGTCGGGCTTGCCCAGACCGGGACCGGTAAAACCGCAGCCTTCGCGCTGCCGGCCCTGACCCATATGGCCCAGTCCTACGACGCCGGCGACCTCGGGTCTGCGCCCAATACGCTGGTTCTTGCTCCCACCCGCGAACTGGCGATCCAGGTGGCTGAGGCTTTCAGCAGCTATGCGGCCAAGACTGACGGTATCTCTGTGCTGCCCATCTACGGCGGTGCTCCCTATGGGCCGCAGCTGGCCGGTCTGCGCCGCGGAGCCAATGTTGTGGTCGGTACCCCTGGCCGCGTCATCGACCATATGGCCAAGGGATCTCTGGACCTTTCCGAGGTTCGGCACCTGATCCTGGATGAGGCCGATGAGATGCTGCGCATGGGCTTCGCCGAGGAAGTCGACAAGATCCTGGCCCAGACCCCGGAGACTAAGCAGGTTGCCCTGTTCTCCGCCACTATGCCCAAGGCCATCCGCCGGATCAGCGAGGACTACCTCAATGATCCGGTGGAGGTGGCGGTGAAGACTAAGACCACCACCGGTGCCAATATCCGTCAGCGGTTCGTGTTCATCAAGCACCACGCCAAGCCTGAGGCCCTGGCCCGGATCATGGAGACTGAGCCGCATGATGCTGCCATTGTCTTTGTGCGCACCCGTTCGGCCACTGAGGAGGTCGCCTCGAAGCTGAGCGCCCGTGGGTTCCGCGCCCAGGCGATCAATGGGGATATCCCGCAGAACCTGCGTGAGAAGACTGTTGAGCAGCTCAAGGACGGCCGGATTGATGTTCTGGTGGCCACCGATGTCGCCGCCCGCGGTCTGGACGTGGAGCGGATCAGTCACGTCTTCAACTACGACATCCCCCTGGACACTGAGTCCTATGTGCACCGGATTGGGCGCACCGGCCGTGCCGGGCGCTCCGGTGAGGCCATCCTGTTCGTGACTCCTCGTGAGAAGCGTCTGCTGCGGGCCATCGAGAAGGCAACGCGTCAGCAGGTTGAGCAGATGAACCTGCCGACTGTGGCCGATGTGAATGCTTCGCGTCTGGAGCGTTTCTCAGAGCGGATCACCCAGACTCTGGCCGGTGAGGAGCTGGAGGAGTACCGGGGTCTGGTCACCAGCTATGTCTCGGAGCACAACACCCCGGCTGAGGATGTTGCCGCTGCGCTGGTGGCTATGGTTCACGACGGCCGGCCGCTGCTGCTGGATGAGCAGGCTGAGGATGATCTTGCGCGCGCTGCTAACCAGAGCTTCGACCGGGAGGACCGTGGTGGTCGCGGCGACCGCGAGCGTGGTCCCCGCGGCGGTAAGCACGGTCAGCCCTCTGCTGATCCGGGGAACGCGATCTACAAGATCGCCGTGGGTAAGAAGGACGGTGTGAACCCCGGGCATATTGTTGGGGCTATCACCGGTGAGGCCAACCTCCGGGGCAACCAGGTGGGAAGCATCAATATCTACCCGACCTTCTCCCTGGTGGAGCTGCCGAAGGATCTGTCGCGGGACCAGCTTTCAGCCCTGGGCAAGGCCCGGGTGGGTGGCCGTCAGCTGAACATCGAACTGGACTCCGGCCCCCATGGCACAGGTGGCTTCAAGAAGAAGTTCGACGGCGGCAAGAAGTTCGATAAAAAGGGCCCCCGCAAGGGCGGTTTTGCCAAGCGCTGATCGGCTGAGTAGGTGACTCCAAGCCGCCTCACGGGGCTCCTCGCTCGAGCCTATGAGGTGGCTGGAGCCCGGTGTGAGGGCGGCTGAGAGATGCCCATTAGCATGCGGAAGTACGCGGATTTGAGACCGGGTCCAAACTGGTGCTAAAGTGTACTGCCGTTGCCCCAATAGCTCAGTGGTAGAGCGCAGTCTTGGTAAGACTGAGGTCCCGGGATCGATTCCCGGTTGGGGCTCCGAATGAGAGCCCGCGGCGCAGCAGTTCTAAACTGATTCAGTTTTATCTATGCTGCGCCCGGGCAATTCTCATTCTGGACGAGCCATCGTCCGTGGCTGTGTAGCTCAGTCGGTTAGAGCGCACCACTCATAATGGTGAGGTCGGCGGTTCGAGCCCGCCCACAGCTACAGAATCCCAAATATGTAAGGCTCCGGATCGCATCAGCGCCCGGGGCCTTCGGCATCTCCACACAGCCAGGTGTTTAAGGTGTCATTCTCCCTATGCGCCTATCGATTTGGGCCATGCCAGGGGTTGAAGCAAGCCACTCCGAGGGGTTCGAAGTGTTTGGTGTTGCGGGTGGCAATGGTCATTCCGGCAGACTGAGCTACAGCCCCGATGAGGGCATCATCCAATGGCGCGTGCTCGGGAACGCGGAAAGTGGCGAGAATGCGCGCGGCTGGCAGATCAAAGGGCAGTATGCGGTCGGCAAAGGTCGGCAATACACGTTCCTCGAACCAGCGGCGCAGAATCTTGCCCCGAGCTATGTCGGTTCGCTCTTTGGTCACCACGCTGCGTTCGATCTCCGCGACGGCGACGTCGCCTCAGCCGACTGCGACGGGGCTCTGGACCGGGAAGAGGACGCAGAGCAAACCTGCACGTATGAGACCAACGACGGCGAAGAGTATGAAACTCTGGCGATCTACCAAGGTGTGATCGACGGAGATGACGGAGCAAAACCGCACATGGGCTTCACCTGGCACGAAGAGGCCGAGATTGATCTCGACGACCCGGAACTCGAAGAGCATGGGCCTTCGTCTTTCCCCGTCCCCGATGAGTAAGCCCTGACCGAGCCCAATGCGAGGTTGATGATGGCGGCAGAGACCCAGAGCGAGGTCTTTGCCGCCATCGCTTTCTCCTCAACCACCGGCCGCACTCGCGTAGTAATGCTGAAATGCGCGAAGGCGCGAAATCACGCGCCGATAGGATGGCACTAAGCTCAAACTCCTTCCTTTTGTCTGGAGACTTTCGTGAAGAAAACCTTCTTGGCTGCTGCTGCCCTGGCCATATTGACCCTGACCGCATGTGGCAGTGAGGACCTCTCGCAGTCAGAACTCGAAGAGGCCCTCGGCCGCGACGCCCCCGCCGGCATGGACTTTGACCTCAGCTGCGACAGCGGTATCGACCTCGAAGATGGCAGCTCCACCGAGTGCACTGTCGAATACGAGGGTGAGACCGAGCACAGCACGGTCACCTACGACGAGGAGAATCACCGGTTCGACTTCTCCGCCGGCGGTCGGCTCTACCTCGACGACATCGGCATCGACCGCGAGGGCGAAGGCGCCGGCGGCAGCACCGGCGGTCCCTTCGGCAATACCGGAAACAACGACGACGATGAGTCCGAGGAAGACCAGAGCAACGGCGTCGGCTGGTAATCCCACTTAGAATGGTCCAGCGATGACCAATAACGCGCAGTTGGACCCATGGAGCACAGGCACCCCCGCATACCGGGCTGCCCTGGTGATCGGCATGGGCGCCACGTTCCTCGGAATCCTGGCGCTGATCACCGCCGCATTCACAGACATCGGCGCACTGCGCACCACCGGGATGATCCTCATCGGCGCCGGAATCCTCAGCCACGTGATCGGCATCGGCCTGCGCAAACGCCAGGCCACCCAGATCATCCGGAACCGCCAATCCGCAGCCGGAAGCGAGTAAACACTTGAGCATCAACACCGCCCGCGAGGGGCACACCTATCCCAGCGTGGACTACCAGGTCGGCAGCGAGGCCATCCGTGAATTCGCTGTTGCCGTGAAGAACCAGCACCCCTCCCACCACCAGGCAGAAGCCGCCCAGGCATTGGGCCACCGCGACATCATCGCCCCGCCGAGCTTCGCCGTCGTCGTCTCTCAAAAGGCCGAAGCCGAAGTGGTCAAAGACCCCGAAGTCGGCATCGACTTCTCCCGGGTTGTCCACGCCGATGAGCGATTCACCCACCACAGCCCCATCACCGCCGGTGACAACCTCACCGCAGCCACCACCCTGGAACGCATCCGCATCATGGGCGCCGGGGCCATGGTCACCACCAGCACCGAAATCCACACCGAGGACGGCACCCGCCGTGCCACCGTCACCTCCAGCCTGCTGGTCCGTGCCGACGACGAAGAGGAGAACTGATGAGCCCCACACCCACCTGGGACCAGCTGGAAAAGGGTCAGAACATCGGCTCCACCACCTTCAGCCTCTCCCGCGCCGACCTCATCCGCTACGCGGCCGCTTCCGGGGACCACAACCCCATTCACTGGAATGAACGCTTCGCCCGCGAAGTCGGTCTCGATGGAGTCATTGCCCACGGCATGCTCACGATGGGGGCCGCCGTCGGACTGGTCACCGACTGGGCAGGCGATCCGGCCGCAGTCACCGATTACCAGACCCGGTTCACCAAACCTGTCCCGGTGCCCGACGCCGCCGAGGGCTCCCCGGAGACCGCCACCGCAGAACTGGCCGTCACCGGCAAAATCGGCAAGCTCGACGAGGATTCAAAAACCGCACGGGTGGACCTCACCGTCGAACTGGTCGAAGGCGAAGAACGCACCAAGGTGCTCACCAAATCTCAGGCCGTGGTGAGCTTCGGCTGACCAGGCCCTTCAGCACCCTCCGGTCAGAGTTGAGCGGCGTGATATCCGTGAAACAGGCCGGATGCGTATAATCTCGAAGCACTCACACTCAACGCACCATGGAATGGGGAGCACACCATGACCAGCCTTGCTGACCTTCAGCAGAAGCCGTGGCTGAAACCACTGGCCGCAGCCTCGATCGCCGCCCTGGCACTGACCGCCTGCGGTGACGACAATGGCGACGACAACGGAGAAGACGTCGACGCCGAATCCGAGGTGGAGACTGATATCGACATCGACGCCGATGTCCAGACCCTCGAAGAGGGCGAACTGCAGGTCTGCTCCGATGTTCCCTACCCGCCCTTCGAGTACTACGACACCGATGGCAATGTGGTCGGCTACGACATCGACATCGCCGCCGCCATCGCCGATGCCCTGGACCTTGATCTCGAGATCATCGAATCCTCCTGGGAAGGCCTGGAATCCGGCATCGCCCTGGAATCCCAGGACTGCGACCTGGTCATCTCCGGTATGACCATCACCGAGGAGCGCGCGGGCAATATGCTCTTCAGCGACCCCTACCTGGATGACAACCTGGGTCTGCTGGCCGCCGCCGAAGCCGGCATCACCTCCCTCGATGACCTCGAGGGCGCTTCCGTGGGTGTCCAGAACGGCACCACCGGTCACACCTACGCCGAAGAGGAACTCGGCCTCGATGTCCAGCAGTACGAGGACTCCGGACTGCTGCTGCAGGGCCTGGAGGCAGGACAGGTTGAGGCTCTGATCGGCAATATCTCCATCATCGGCTACCAGGCCGGCGACGACGACGCCTTCGAATTCGTCGAGGAGATCGACACCGGCGAGCAGCTGGGCATCGCAGCCCAGCAGGACAACCAGGAACTCATCGACGCCGTCAACGAAGTTCTGGCCGCACTGGAATCCGAGGGACTCCTCGAGGAAATCCAGCAGAACTGGTTCCACTCCGATGACACCCCCGACGAGGGCGAAGCTGAGGAAGATGACGACGACGATGACAACGACGAGGACGAGGACTGAGGAGTCACCCTGCTGCTGAGCACTCCGAAGGGGTGGGTTGACCGCTGATGGCGCTATCCAACCGAGACCGGGCCCGACTCTCACTGGGAATCCAGGCCGGAATATTTGTGGCCATCCTGGTCGCCCTGATCCTGATCATCGACTGGGGCGCTGTGCGCCGGAGCTTCTTCGATCTGGAGAATGTCTCCGGGATGTTCCCCGAGGTCATCACCATCGGCCTCTGGAACACGGTGCAGTACACCTTCTTCGGGTTCCTCTTCGGACTGCTCGGCGGCACCGTGCTGGCCCTGATGCGGATCGCCAGCTTCCCGGTCTACCGCTGGATTGCCACGATCTACATCGAGTTCTTCCGCGGTATCCCGGCGATCCTGGTGTTCATCGCCCTGGGCTTCGGGGCATCCCTGGCCTTTGGGCTGAACCTCTCAACCCTCCAGACCGCCTCAGCGGCCCTGGCCATCGTGGGATCGGCCTATATCGCTGAGACCATCCGGGCCGGTCTCCAAGCTGTGCCGAAGGGCCAGATGGAGGCCGCCCGGGCTCTGGGTATGCCGGCCTGGCGGGCCATGGTCACCATCCAGATCCCGCAGGCATTCCGGATCGTGCTGCCGCCGCTGACCAATGAGGCGATCCTGCTGACCAAGGACTCCTCACTGATCTTCGTGGTCGGTATGGCCGGCTCCGCCGCCGAGCTGACCAAGATCGGCCGCGACGGCATCCTCCAGTACGGTGCGGGTATGACCCCGCTGGTGGTCGCCGGTGCCTGCTACCTGCTGATCACCGTCCCGCTGTCCATCCTGGCCCGCCGCATGGAGGAACGCTCACCGGGGAAGTCCTCCCGACGCCGCGGCAAGAAGAAAGCCACCGAATCCCCAGTTACGGCAGGGGTCAAATGAGCACAGAAGTAACCGCACCAGCCGGCGTCGTCATCGAGGACCTGCATAAGTCCTATGGCGATAACGAGGTGCTCAAAGGCATCAGCGTCACCGTCAACCCCGGCGAAGTCGTCTGCCTCATCGGCGCCTCCGGCTCCGGCAAATCCACCCTGCTGCGCTGTGTGAACCGGCTCGAGGACCCCAACTCCGGGCGGATCACCGTCGGCGAGTTCGAGGCCACCGATCCCGATGTGAACCTTGATGCCATGCGCCGGCAGATCGGCATGGTCTTCCAGCAGTTCAACCTCTTCCCGCATCTCTCAGTCCTGGAGAACTGCACCATCACCCCCCGTCGGGTGCTCAAGCAGCCCAAGGCCGATGCCGAGCGGGGGGCCATGCACCAGCTGGAGCTGGTGGGACTGGACCACCTCGCCGACCGGCGGCCGGCACAGCTCTCCGGCGGACAGCAGCAGCGCGTGGCCATCGCCCGGGCGCTGACCATGAAACCCTCCCTGATGCTCTTCGACGAGCCGACCTCCGCACTGGACCCGGAGACCGTCGGCGATGTTCTGGGCATTATGCGTAACCTCGCCACTGCCGGAATGACCATGATCGTGGTCACCCACGAAATGGGCTTCGCCCGCGAGGTCGCCGACCGGGTGGTCTTCATGGACCAAGGCGTGGTCGTCGAAGAGGGCCCCGCTGATGAGGTCATCGGCAGCCCCAGCCAGCCCCGCACCCAGGATTTCCTGCGCCGCGTGCTCAACCCCCTGGGCGAATAGTCGCCGGTAGGCTTATCCGCTGTGACCACTTTGAACCAGAGCACCCCCCGGCAGTTCCGGGACCATACCACCGTCCGGGTAGGCGGCCCGGCAGGGGAGTGGATCCTCGCCGAGGATGAGTCCACCGCCCGCGAGGTGCTGCAGAAACACCACCTGCCCACTGCGGCTGAGCGCGCCGCCGGTAAGGACAGCCTCCTGGTGCTCGGCGGAGGATCCAACCTGGTGGTCAATGACAAGGGCTTCCCCGGAACCGTCCTGCAACTGGCGTTCACCGGTATCAGCGCCGAACCAGCCACAAACACCGACGACGACGCCGTCACCGTCACCATGGCAGCCGGACACAACTGGGACCAGGCCGTGGCCTGGACCGTCGAACGTGGCCTGACCGGCCTCGAGGCGCTCTCCGGAATCCCCGGGGCAGCCGGGGCCACCCCAGTGCAGAACGTCGGAGCCTATGGTGCCGAGGTCTCCCAGACCCTGCTGGACATCCGGGCATGGGACCGCGCCGAGGACGAACTGGTTGAGCTGAGCAACGCCGAGTTGGAATTCGGCTACCGGGACTCCCTGCTCAAACGCGAAACGATCAACGGCTCACCCCGCTACGTTGTTCTCTCGGTCCGGTTCCGGCTCACCCACCGTGCCGGCCAGGCGCTTTCAGCACCGGTCCGCTACGCCGAACTCGCCAGAAGCCTCGGCCTGGACCCTGCCGCACAGGAGGAACAGCGCCGAGCCCCGCTGGCCGAGGTCCGGCAGAAGGTGCTCCAGCTGCGTGCCGGCAAAGGCATGGTCCTCGACGCCGAGGACCACGACACCTGGTCCACCGGATCCTTCTTCACCAACCCCATCCTGCCGGCCTCGTCGCTTCCTGAACTGCCCGAGGGGGCACCCCTGTTCCCCGCAGGCACCTCAGCGGAGGGGGAGCCGCTGGTGAAGCTCTCTGCGGCCTGGCTGATCGACCGGGCAGGCTGCCAGAAAGGCTTCGGTGCTGAGCTCACCGATGGGCGGGCCTCCCTGTCCACCAAACACACACTGGCAGTGACCAACCGCGGGCAGGCCACGGCCGCAGACCTCATGACAGTGGCCCGGGCAGCCCAGCAGAAGGTGCAGGAGCGCTTCAATGTGACACTGCATCCCGAACCGGTGCTGGTTGGCTGTAATCTCTGATGCATGACTGATTCCGCACAGCCTGAGACCCTGCCAACACCTGCCACTGTCACTCTCGGAACCGGTCAGGCTGCGCTGACCACCACCAATATCGGCTACGGCGCCATGTCGATCGCCGGCGCCTACGGCAGCATCGCCGAGGACGCGGCACTTCAGCTGCTGGAGCATGTCTCCGAATCCGGTGTGAACTTCATCGACACCGCCAATATCTACGGCGACGGGGTCAGCGAGGAAATCGTCGGCAAATTCCTCACCGGACGCCGGGATGAGTTCGTCCTCGCCACCAAGGTCGGCATCGAAAAGGGCGGGGGAGTCGGCCAGCGCCGGGCACGCGGCGACTCTGCCTACATCAAAGAGCAGATCGACCACAGTCTGCGCCGGCTGGGCACTGACTATGTGGATCTCTACTACCTCCACCGGGTGGACCCCGAGGTGCCCATCGAGGAGAGCGCCGGGGCACTGGGGGAACTGGTCGAGGCCGGTAAGGTTCGCGGCATCGGGCTGTCCGAGGCCACCGGAGAAGAGATCCGGCGGGCCCATGCGGTGCACCCGCTCAGTGCAGTGCAGTCCGAATGGAGCATCTTCGCCCGGGACGTTGAAGTCCACGTGCTGCCTGCAGTGGCCGAACTAGGTATCGGCTTCGTTCCCTACTCCCCGGTGGGACGAGGACTGCTGACTGACCATTTCAGCCCCGATGACCTCACCGAGGGCGATGGTCGACATAACTTCCCCTGGTTCCAGGGAGAGAACCTCACACATAACCAGCAGCTGGCGCAGAAGGTTCGGCAAATTGCCGCCGAGGTCAGTGTCCCCACTGCAGCACTGGCCCTGAGCTGGCTGTTCGAGAAGGCAGCAGGTTTCGGTGCGACGATCTCACCGATTCCGGGGACCCGGTACGCCAAGCACTGGAATGAGCTGCAGGCTGGACTCGGTGCCGATGGCAGCGGAGGAACCGTCAGCGCCGCGGCCCTGGAACAGCTCGAGGGATTGGCCGCCGAGGTGGCCGGTGAGCGCAGCTTCAACTCCGGTTGGGTCTCCGGGGGCCGTGAGGGCCTAGTGCCCCGCCCCTGAGTGGCCAGAGGGCGCTGCGGCTCAGCTGCGTCGTCGTCGGGCCTTGTTGACCGCTAGCTGGTTGCTGCCGGGGGAGTCGTCGCAGCCGAGCTCTCAGAGTTCTCGCGGCGGATCATCAACCAGCGCATGATCGGCAGGCCCAGCACCAGTACAGCCACGGTGATCCAGATGCCGACGGCGATGGGCTGGGAGAAGAAATAGGTGAGATCCCCATTGGCGGCGGTGAGTCCCTGACGGAAATGCCGCTCCACCAGGGGGCCGATCAGTGCGCCCAGCAGCACAGGGACGATCTGGAAGTTGTACCGGATCATGAAGAAGCCGAGGATCGCCAGTACCGCGGCGACTGCGAGGTCGAACCAGCTGAGCCGGAAGGCGTAGATGCCGGCCCAGCACAGGGCCACCACAGTCGGCAACAGGATCCAGTTGGGCACCCGCAGCATGGCCACCCAGAGGCGGATGAAGTTCACATTGAGCACCAGCAGCATGATGTTGCCGATCAGCAGGGAGGCGATCAGCCCCCAGAAAAGATCGGGGTTGGTGCTCACCAGTTGAGGGCCGGGCTGAATGCCGTGGACCTGCATGGCCACCAGCATCACCGCAAGGGTTGCGGAAAAGGGCAGACCCAGGGCCAGCAGCGGGATCATCGAGGAGGTGGCGGCGGCGTTATTGGCTGCCTCCGGGCCGGCCAGGCCCGAGATGGCGCCCTTGCCGAACTTCTTGCGGTCCCGGCCGAACAGGGACTCCACCTTATAGCTGAGCAGGGTGGCCAGCGAGATGCTGGGGCCGGGCAGCAGTCCCATGCCGAAGCCGATGCCGCCGCCGCGGAACCAGCTGCCCCAGGAGTTGCGGACATCGTCGCGGGTGGGGATGAGGCTGCGCCAGCGCAGGGAGCCGACATAGGGGGTATCGCCGCGGTGGATGATGATCCGCAGCAGCTCGGCCAGGCCGAAGAGCCCCACGGCCAGGGCCACGATGCTCACACCCTGGGAGACCTCCCGGACGCCGAAGGTATAGCGGGCCGCTCCACTGATGGCGTCTTCTCCGAGGATGCCGAGGAACAGACCGAACGCCAGGGGCAGCAGGCCCCCGGCCAGGGACCCACCCATAATCCGGGCCAGCACGATCAGCCCACCTAGGGTGAGGGCAAAGAATTCTGCGGAGCCGAAGACCACGGCGGCCTGGGCGACCGGAGCGGCCACGAAGCTCATCAGGATCACACCGCCGGTTCCGGCGACGAAGGAGGCGATGGCGATGACACCCAGAGCGGGACCGGCCCGGCCCTGTTTGGCCAGGGGATAGCCCTCGAATGAGGAAACTACGGAGGGTGCCTCACCGGGCATATTCAGCAGCACTGAGGTGGTGGAGCCGCCGTACATGATCCCGTAGAACATTCCGGCGATGACGATCATCCCGGTCAGCGGATCGAAGACATAGGTCAGCGGCAGCAGGATGGCGGCACCGGTGACCGGTCCGATACCGGGGACCAGACCCATGATGGTGCCCAGCAGGGCACCGACCAGGGCGGCCAGCAGAAGTTCAGGGCTCAGGGCGATGCTGAGTCCGTGGAGCAGGCCCTCCATGGGGCCCATGGCCATGACGGTGTTCAACAGGTTCATGGCAGATTGATCTCCAGGACGTATTCAAAGATCAGCCAGACGGCCACAGTCATCACAGCCATCGCGATGGGGATCCGCCAGCGGAAGCTGCCTTCGATCAGTACCGCGAGCACTGTTCCGCCGATGAAGGCTACCGCGAGGAAACCGATATAGGGCAGCGCCAGTGCCCCGCCGAGGATGATGGCAACGGCGATGCCGAAGCGGCGCCAGGGAATGGTTTCATCGGAAAAACGCGCCCACCGGGATTCCAGCAGCGCGATAACCGAGGTCAGGGCCAGGAACCCGGCCACCAGCAGGGGAAAGAATCCGGGTCCGGGGCGGTCTAGTGTGCCCAGATCGTAGTTGTTCCACCCCACCCAGGCGGTGAGCCCGGCCAGGGATAGACCCAGGAGACCGGCGACAATCCAAGGGAGAGTCGCCGGTCTCTGATCAGTTTGGGGCTCGTCCAGGGATTCCTGGCTCATAAGTTCCTAGGGCTCCAGGAGCTCGTACTGGGATATGAGGTCTTCGATTTCATCCTGGGTGTCATCGTAGTCGAGCACCGCGTTGGGCAGTCCGATCTCTTCGAGATGCGCAGCCCAATCCTCGGACTCCACGATGTCCTCGAGAGCATCGGCCATATCCTCGCGGACTTCCTCGTCGACCTCATCGGAAGTCACCACGTAGAAGGTGGTGCCCATGGGGACCTCTAGGCCGAACTCGTCCAGGGTCGGGACATCGGGGTTGAGCGGCTCGGTCTCATCGGCCAGGATGCTCAGGATCTCGATCTCACCGGAGTCGATCTGTCCCTGCACACCGGCAGTAGTGCTGATCTGGGCGTCGACCTCACCGCGCAGGACAGCCAGAATGCCTTCCCCTGCGCCGTCGGTGTAGGGGACACTGCGCAGGTTCCAACCGTTCTGCTCATTGAGCAGCTGGACGGTGAGGTCAGTCTGTGCGCCCTCACCGGTGACGGCCACGCCCAGCTCTTCACCGGCCTCGGCTGCCTCGATGAAGTCATCCATAGTGTCGAATTCGCCATCTGCGGCCACCATCAGGGAGAAGGCGGATTCGCCGACCTTGGCCAGAGCTTCGTAGCCCTCAGTCTGGGTGTACTCCAGGCCCTCTTCGACAAGGGGCTGCCAGAGCAGCACATTCGAGGTGGCCAGGGCCAGGGTGGTGCCATCTGCCTCAGCGGAGAGCGCCTCGTTCAATGCGATAGTGCTCGCTCCGCCGGTGCGGTTGGTGGAGGTTACGTTGATGCCATGCTCGTCCTCGAGCTGATCGGCGATGCCGCGGCCCAGCAGATCGGGGGTTCCGCCGGCTTCGAAGCCGATGAGCATTTCGAGGTTGGAGTCTGGCCAGTCGGCGTCGGAATCGCCGTTATCGCCGCAGGCGGCCAGCAGCAGGCTGGAGGCAGCCAGCACACTGGCAACCTTAAGGGAGGTTTTTGGGGACATAAGAGTCAATTTTACCCCCCGGGCTCCTGTCTGCTGCTGGCGCGCAATCGGGCGTAACATTTTACTGTGAGGGGCGTCTCAGATGAGACTCTCGCCGTCGCGGCGGGCCTGGCGCCAGTCGACGATGAACCCTTTGACCAAGATTCCCAGCACTGCCAGCACAATGACCGGCCAGACGAGAACGTACAGGGTCAGAAGAATGGTCTCCATGGTGCTTAGCTCCTTCCGGTAGCAGTTGTCTGGTAGTCGGCGTCATCGGACTCAGTGGTCGCTGCGGCCGGCTCGTCAGTCTCCTCGCGCCGGTCGAAGTCCCCGACCCGCTCCTTGATCAGTGAGAAGTCGAAGGAGGCGCCACTGCGCACTGACATGGCGATGCAGACGATCGTGCTGACTGCGTAGGCCACCAGGGAGGCGCTGAGCACGGTGTATTCATGCATCCAGCCGAAGACCAACGGAAGGCTGATCACAGTGGCGGCTACACCGGTGATCTGCCCGATTCGTAGGCCGAAGAACCCGAAGGCCATAAGCCCCAGGATCACGCCGATACCGATGGCGTTGAGGAGGTCGATACCGATAGCGAAGATGGCCACATCCATCGGGACCCAGTCGAAGCGCACCGGCAGGAATACTGCCAGGGCTGCCAGCACCGAGGTTACGAAGGCGGGGTTGGTGACCTTCTTCCAGTAGAAACTGGCGATCACCGGGAAGACCAATGCACCCCAGAGCGCTCCGACGAAGACCAGCATGTCGAGAATATCCAGCTGCAGACCCGCGATGACCACTGCCGTGGCAGTTGCCACGATCATGGTGATCCGGCCGACGAACAGCATGGTCTTGGGGTTGGCCCGGCCCCGTTTGGCGATGTTCTGACCATAGATATCGGCCATCACAATTGAGGACAGGGCAGACAGATCGGAGTCAGCGGTGGAGGATAGTGCGCCGATGATGATGATCAGGAACAGCGCGATCAGCAGGGTCGGCAGGTACTCCGCGGCCATCTGCGGCACCAGGTTGTTGCTGTCGCCGTCGACGGGTTCCAGTCCCAGGTACAGCGCCATCACACCGAGCATGCCCACGCCGATCACCATTGCGCCGTAGCCGACTGTGGCGGTGACGAAGGTCTTCTTGATGAGGTCTTCTCGTACTGCGAAGAGGCGCTGGGCGATGGTCTGGTTGCCGATGGCATAGGCCAGAACTGCTGCGATATAGGGGGCGCCCTGTTCAAGGAACGCCTCCGAGGAGAAGAAATTGCCCTGTTCGGGTGTGAGGTTGGCCGAGCCGGTCTCAAAGGCCTCGGGGAAGCCTGCGGCGAAGAAGATGATGGGGATGATCACGCCCACCAGCAGAAGCATGGCCAGAACCTGCATAAAGTCGGTCAGGGCAGAGGCCCGGAAGCCTGACCAGAAGGTGTAGAGCAGCACACCGGCAGCCACGGCAATCACGCCCTGGACGAAGTTCAGGGGTGAGAACATGGCGATCAGAGCGCCGCCGGCTACGAAGTTGGTCATCAGGCTCATCACACTGCCGACCACATTGGATCCGGCCAGCAGCAGCTGACTGGAACTTCCGTGGCGGGCTCGCATGACCTCCGCGAGGGTGTGAGCCCGCGGGGCGACCTGACGGATACGGCGGCCGAAGGGGTAGATGAACAGAATCATCAGGGCGCCCCAGAGGCCATAGTGGATGGGGCCTGAGATCCCGTAGTTGTAGCCAGAGGTGGCAGAGGCATAAAGCGATGACGCCCAGATCCAGGTGGCGGTCATACTTGCGGCGGCAACGCCGAAGCCGACTTTATTGCCGGCGGTCATATAGGCATCCGCGTTTTCTTTGCGTTTGCGGATGCGCAAGGCGACGTAGAGCGTCAGCCCGTAGAACGCGATTAACAGCAAGACGACAGTTGCCGTGCTGAGGATTGGTGAACCAGTCTCCTCCATGCGGTCCTTTCTGTAATACCCTGCGGCAGGTGATGAGCCAAAAGTTTCCAGTTTCTACTCAGCTCGTTCTCACTGGAGTTCCAGTATTTGAGCCGTCGGTCATCATAGGGTCCGCGACTGTGCAGGTCAGAGAGGGGTTCTGGGGGTTCTGGAGTTCGTCGATACTGCTGATGGCCTTATTCCATAAGGCGAAAAAGGGCCCCGGTGCTCCATGGGGAACACCGGGGCCCTGGCTAAGAATGTGAGTTATACCATAGGAAAAAGGCCCTGTGGGCGGCTCAGAGCTTGTCGAGGGTGATCAGCAGCATGCGGCGCAGCGGTTCGGCGGCACCCCAGAGCAGCTGGTCACCAATGGTGAAGGCGCTGATGTACTCCGGGCCCATTTCTAGCTTGCGGATCCGGCCCACCGGGATGGTCAGCTCACCAGTGGCTGCCACGGGAGTGAGGTGCTCCATAGTGGCTTCCTTCTCATTGGGAACCACCTTGGCCCAATCCGAGCCCTCGGCGATGATCTTTTCGATCTCATCCACCGAGAGGTCCTCACGCAGCTTCAGGGTCAGGGCCTGGGAATGGGAACGCAGGGCGCCGACTCGCACGCACAGGGACTCAAAGGGGATTGCGCCGCCGCGGCGCTCCACGCCCGGGGCCAGGTTATCGCCGCGGCCGAGGATCTTATTGGTCTCAACCCCGCCCTTCCACTCTTCCTTGGCGGTGCCATTGCCGAGGTCGGCATCGATCCAAGGAATCAGTGAACCGGCCAGCGGAACGCCGAACTGGGAAGCATCCAGTTCCCCACGCTGGGCTGCCAGGACCTTACGGTCGATCTCCAGGATCGCGCTAGCCGGATCAGCCAGCTCATCAGCCACCGTTCCGTGCAGAGCGCCGAACTGGTTCAGCAGCTCCCGCATATGCTGGGCGCCACCCCCAGAGGCCGCCTGGTAGGTCATGGCGGTGCCCCATTCAACGAGGTCGTTCTTGAACAGTCCGCCCAGACCCATCAGCATGCAGCTGACCGTGCAGTTGCCGCCGACGAACTCATTGACCCCGGCAGCCAGGCCGGCGTCGATGACGTCCCGGTTGATGGGGTCCAGCACGATGATCGAGGACTCCGACATCCGCAGTGAGGAGGCCGCGTCGATCCAGATGCCGTTCCAGCCGGCCTCGCGCAGTTTGGGGTAGACCTCCTTGGTGTAGTCCCCACCCTGCATGGTCACGATGATCGGCAGTTTCGCCAGGGTCTCAATATCGTAGGCGTCCTGCAGCTCCGCGGTCTCCGGGGTCGCGCCCTGGAACTCAGGGGCGGGCTTGCCGGCAGCGGAGGTGGAGAAGAACACCGGGTTGAAGTGGGCGAAGTCGCCCTCATCAACGAAGCGCTGCATCAGCACGGAGCCGACCATTCCTCGCCAGCCGATCAGGCCCACGGAACGGGACTCACCGGCGGCAGCGGACAGAGCAGAGGTTTCAGCAGAAGCAGAAGTCATGGACTCTAGCCTAACGAGTTTCGCCGGGCTCTGGTCAGGGCTCCCGTCCCGATCAGCGGCGGCGAGGCTTGCGCACCAGAATCACAATGCCCCAGATCACAATCAGCAGCAGCAGAACATTGAGGACCACACCGGTCACCAAATACGCCGTATCCCCAGAGCGCTCCTCGGTGGCCCGATTGCCCGCGGCCGATGCCAGAAAGAGGAATGAGCCCAGCACGATCATCAAGATCGCGGCGACCTTGGACCCCCGGGATTTCTTCAAACCGCGACGGCGATAAGTGTTGAAGCGGTAACGCAGTCCGGTCTGGGAGGTTTCCCACTCCGGAGCCGGTTCGGCCTGCTCCCACTTGTCCGCGTTCAGCTGCGGGGCGTAGGTATCACCTGGGGCAGGGGTTTCAATAGTGGTAACCGAGGCGATATCAATGAGGTCCTTCTCCACGGCCTCGGCGTAGATGGCCCCGCCGCCCATGATCCACACCATTGGATCGGGCCCGCTTGCCTGGGCAGACCCCAGTTCAATAGCCTCTTCCAATGAGGAGGCCGTCATCGCACCGGCGGACTGCAGTTCGGTGGCGCGGTCGGCGTCGCGCGTGATGACGATATTGATCCGCTTCGGCAGGGGCCGGAACTGCTCGGGCAGGGACTCCCAGGTTTTGCGTCCCATAATCACCGGTGAGCCGGCGGTGGTCTCTTTGAAATGGGTGAGGTCCTCCGGTACATGCCAGGGCATCTGCCCATCGGCTCCGATGACACCCTCAGGTGTCTGGGCCCAAATGGCACCGATCAGGGTCTCGCTCATACGTTCAGACAGCCACCTTTGCCTTGATCGTCGGATGCGGATCGTAGTTGAGGACCTCGAAGTCCTCGTAGTCGTAGTCAAAGATGGATTCCGGCTGCCGATTGATGCGCAGCTGCGGGTAGGGGCGGGCCTCGCGGCTGAGCTGCTCACGGACCTGCTCGAGGTGGTTGTCGTAGATATGGCAGTCCCCACCGGACCAGATGAACTCGCCAGGTTCCAGGCCGACCTGCTGGGCGATCATCATGGTCAGCAGCGAGTAGCTGGCGATATTGAAGGGAACCCCGAGGAACATATCGGCGCTGCGCTGGTAAAGCTGGCAGGACAGCTTGCCGTCGGCCACATAGAACTGGAAGAGGATGTGACAGGGCGGCAGGTTCATCTCGCTGACCTGCCCGGGGTTCCAGGCGGTGACCACATGGCGGCGGGAGTCCGGGTTGGCTTTGAGCTGCTCGACCAGCTGGGCGATCTGGTCAACTTCCTCACCATTGGGAGTGGGCCAAGAGCGCCACTGGACTCCATAGACGGGTCCGAGATCGCCGTTCTCATCAGCCCATTCGTTCCAGATTCGCACGCCGCGTTCCTGCAGCCAGCGCACATTGGAATCTCCGCGCAGGAACCACAGCAGTTCCAGGGCGACGGCTTTGAAATACACCCGTTTGGTGGTGATCAGCGGAAAGGACTCAGAGAGGTCGTAGCGGATCTGCCGCCCGAAGACACTGCGGGTACCGGTGCCAGTCCGGTCGGTTTTCTGCGCACCATTGGCGAGTACATCAGCGAGCAGGTCTTCATAGGGCGTGGGAGTTGACGTCACGCCGCTTAGTGTAGCTACTTCGGCTGAGCGCTCAGGCTAAGAGCGCCTGGTGTTTACGGTATTCGGGGTAACGAGTCAGGAACTGGTCGATATAGGTGCATTCGGAGGTGAAGCGTTTGCCCTCGGCGGCCAGATGATCCAGCAGCAGAGTGACCAGGGCGCGTGCGTAGCCCTTGCGGCCGAAGCGCTCGTTGACGATCGTGTGCATCAGCAGCCAGACCGGCTCGCCGCCGATAGTCTCCTCCGCATAGCCGATGAACCCGATAAAGGTGCGCTCGCCGTCGATGACGTCCCACAGTTCGGCCCGGCAACGATCGGTGTCGAGGACCAGCTCAGCCTGCGGGTGGACGTTCTTCTGCTCACTCATGTGCCAACCTTACCGTTGAGGTATGACATACGTCACCCACGGGTGGGATTGGTCTCAGTCTTCGTAGGGTTCGTAGATCTCCAGTGAGACCACCTCGCCGCCGCGGTCCACCGCCTGCTGGGCGACGACGACGGCCCCAGGCTTCAGATATGGATCCTCCCGCGGCAGTGCGGCACCGATCTCGCGGTCTTTGACCCAGCGGGCCAGTTCCCCGAGGACAATCGGCAGCACTGGACGGTGGGTGCAGATCAGCGATGGCTGGGTCCACTCCAAGGACTTCCGCACCCGGGCGACGGTCTTGCCGGGGGCCTGCCGGGCGCGCTTCTCGGTCAGCGGCTTGCGGTACTTGATCCGGTGCCGGTGTTTCTTCACATAGGGGGCGATGGTCTCCGCGCAGCGCTTCCAAGGGCTGGAGTGCACCTGGCGGGGCCGCCAGGCGGCGAGCAGCCGCTCCACTGCCTTGGCCTGGCGCTTGCCTGTGGCCGCCAGAGGCCGTTCAGACTCAGCCTTGGACCAGGATGAGCGCGGCTTGGCTTTGGCATGGCGCAGCACAATGAACGGCACCGTATTGAGGCTGTTGTGCTCATGCAGCCTCTCCACCTCGGCCAATGGTTCGGCATCGCCCTCATTGGTCAGCAGGTCGCGAGCCTCCTCAGGGGTGACCCACCTGACCTCGTCAGTCTCCTCACCATCGGGCTCCGCGGTGCCGTCGAGCACCTGGGCGGCCCAGTACCAGACAGCCTTGGACCGCGTGACCTCACCCTGTTTGGTGTGCTTGGTGACCTCGTAACGGGTGATCGGCAGGGGGGCACCGAGCCGCACCTTGAGGCGGACCTCCTCGGAAACCTCCCGCACGGCGCATTCGGGGATGGTCTCTGAAGGGTCCAGCTTGCCCTTGGGGAAGGACCAGTCGTCATAGCGGGGGCGGTGGATCAAAAGGACCTGCAGCTCGCCCCTATACAACCGCCAAATAACCGCACCTGCGGCAATGACCTGAGCGTCTATGCCGTCGTCGGCGATTCTGGCGGCGCGGCGGCGCGGAACCTCAGTCATGGACTGCGAAGTGTTCACATCTGAAATCTACCAGTGCTTGTCCCGCGGCCGCGCACATGTCGCGGCCGCTCTCGCTCCGCTTACGCGGAGCTTCGGGCCTAAAGTCGGCACATCGCTGCGCTCGTGCCTCACAGGCTCAGTTGCAGTTCACGCAGAAGCGGAGGGTTCGCACCGGAGGGCACCCGCTTCCATCACGGGGCGTACTGGGTGTCGGTCTTCCAGACCTCGAAGCCCAGCTTCTGATACAGCTTCACGGCCGCCGTATTTCCGGCATCCACGTAAAGGATGACCGCATCCACTCCCTGGCGGCGCAGATGGTCAATACCGGCCACGGTCAGCGCAGCGCCCAGGCCCCGACCCTGTGCCGTGGGGGAGACACCGACGACGTAAACCTCGCCGATATACTCACCGGCATCAGTAGGGATTTTCGTCCAGTGGAAGCCCAGCAGCTCTTCACCGGCGGCGGTGGGCTCCCAGGCCATGAGGAATCCCTCAGCAGAGAACCAATCCTCTGCCTTGCGGGCCTCGAGATCCTCCAGGGTGAGGCTGCCCTGCTCCGGGTGATCGGCGAATGCGGCAGCATTGACCTCCAGCCATCGCTGCTCATCGACACCGGGTTGGAAACTGCGCAGCTGCACACCCTCGGCAAGCTCAGCCTGAGGCAGCTCAACTGAGTTCTCCAACCGCATCACCCACAGCTCCCGCACCGGCTGCCAGCCGAAATTCTCCGCTAGGCGCGGTGCCCCGGGGTGCCCACCATGGGCCCAGGCGCGCTGGGGGTGATCGGATTCAGCCTGCAGCTCCTCGGCCTCCTGCAACGCCTGCCCCAGGTGCGTGGCAATACCGGAGCCGCGGTGGTCGGGGTGGACCACAAGTTCCAGCACGTCAGGCTCTGCCTCGGCAGTCTCAGCACCCTCCTGATCAGAACCGGCGACCACGACGGCGGCCGCAGCCAGAACAGGATCACCAGATTCCGGGGTCACCCAGGCATAAGCAGTTGTGGCATTGCCTTTGCTGAGCTCCACCCAGGTCTGATCACCGAAGGGCGGGGCTCCATCAGCATCCTGGGCCGCAGAGGCCAGCTGGCGCAGTGCGCGCTGCTGCGGGGTATCCGGGGCGCCCCGGAGCAGATCAATGGTGAGATCCTGGTCGTCTTCAGCAAGGTGTTGATCAGTCACAGCCCCAGGGTAGCGTGACGCAGTGCGCCTCGGATATAGCCGAAGCCTATGGGTCCGGTGTCTCAGGCAGCGCTGATGCTGCCGTTGTCCTCATCCTCGGACTCCGGGGTCTCCGCCCCCTCGGCCAGCAGCCGGTAGCCGACATTGCGGACCGTGCCGATCAGGGATTCATGTTCGGGTCCGAGCTTGGAGCGCAGGCGTCGAATATGCACATCCACTGTTCGGGTACCACCGAAGTAGTCATAGCCCCAGACATCGTGCAGCAGCCGGTCGCGGGTGAAGACCTGACCCGGGTGCAGAGCCAGATGCTTCAGCAGCTCGAACTCCTTATAGGTCAGGTTCAGCAGCTTGCCGTGGATAGTGGCCATATAGGTGGTCTCATCGATCACGATCGCACCGGCGCGGATCTCCCCGGCAGGGGCTTCATCCTCGGCTTCGACTGCGGCCATGCGGACTCGCGCATCCACCTCACCGGGGGAGGCGGTGGTCAGCACGAAGTCATCGGCCTGCCAGGTCTCATTGAGTGTGGCCAGGCCGCTCTCGGAGACCACAACGATCACCGGGGAGAGCATCGAGGACTTCACCAGCTGGCACAGTGAGCGGGCGTGGGCCAGATTGCTACGAGCATCGATCAGCGTGATGTCGGCATTCGGTGCGCGCACAATGGAGGCCGCCTCGGCGGGAAAGGGACGTACTCGGTGGTTGAGCAGCTCCAGAGACGGCAGGGTGTCTTCCGGGGCATCAGAGAGCAGCAGCACCTGAGCCATCCGTGCATCCTCCCTCAGTTGACGTAGTCATCAAGTGTCGCACTCAGCCGGTTTCGGCACACGGAATTACAGCGTGAGATGCATCATGCACTGCAACTTTTCCGCATTATGAAAAGCGATTGAGTGAACGTAGTGAGTATAGCCATCTTCATGGCTCTGGCAGGATGGAGGAGTGAAATACTCGCCTGTCGCCCTGGCCGCCGTCGTCGCTGCTGCCGCTCTAGCAGGCGCCTCCTGGCTGGGAGTCGCCGCGATGACAGTGGTGGTCTGCGCCCTCTGCCTGGTGGTGGCATTGGGCTGGCCACAGCTGATGGGGGTCACTGCCCGGAAGTCACTTTCGGCGGTGATTCTGACCACCGGTGTGGTGGCCGCGGTAGGCGCCGGGATTGTTACCAAAGTGGAGAGCCTCTTCTTTTGGTCATCTGTGGCATTGGCCTTCGGGGTGATGATCGTATTCATCATTCAGGTCCTGCGCGGTTCGGAACGTCCCCATCGCCTGGAATCCACCCTGGGTGCCTGCGCTGGTGTAGTTATTACGACGACGGCAGCTGGCTGGGTCGCCGGACTGCGCTATCCGGCAGGTATGGCAGGAACTGATGAGGGCGATGGTCTGGGCATGCTGCGCGTGCGCGGACTCTTCCCCTATGAGGACTGGGAGGTCCTGGGGGTCACCGGCCCCGGTGGTGAACTGTCCGTAGTCGCCCTGGCGGCCTTCAGCCTGCTGGCCGGCTGTGCAGTGGCCTGTCTGCCGGTGCGCGACCGGATCGTGCTGCCGCTGATTGTGCTCACCAGCACCCTGGCCGCATTGGGCATCGCACTGCTCTGGGGTGAGCTGACCCTGCTCTTCGCCGGAGTCCTTGGCCTGGCTGCAGGTGTGCTGCTGGCCAGCTTCCGTCGATTCCTGGTGCTGCAGGGCCCGCCCGAGCAGCTGCTCTCCCGACTGGCAGTAGGTGCTGCCCCGATTGCCGGAATGGGCGCTGTCGTCTACTTCACTGAACGGCTGCTGTTCGTCTAGGGAGCGATTCGTTCTCTGAGGTAGGCTTGTCTGTTATGAGCGACGCACAGATTCTTGCGCTGGAGATTTTCTTCATCGGCCTCCTGGTCTCGGCCGTGCTGGTCATCGGTTGGATCAGCTTTGTTGTGCTCTCCCGTCTGTTCAAAGGACAGCGCTGATCACTACCCCTAGTATCTCGCCGCTGCTGAACCGGCCTGGCGCCGTAGCCGGCGCGGGCATTGATGCTGGTGTAGCCGCCCATTACGGCCAGCCGGTTCCCGAACAGCGTGCCCTGGAGACCGGGAAGGCCCTTGTGGACCTCTCCAACCGGTCGGTGGTCACCGTCACCGGACCCGACCGGCTGTCCTGGCTGACGACCCTGTCCTCCCAGGAAGTGGCTTCCCTGAAGCCGGGGGAGTCCTCCGAACTGCTGCTGCTGGACATCTCAGGGCGGATTGAACAGGCACCTGCCATCACTGACGATGGTGAGACCGCCTGGCTGATCACGGAAGCCTCACACGGTGCTGCACTGGCCCAGTGGCTGGACTCCATGAAGTTCATGCTCCGGGTCGAGATCACCGACCGGACTGAGGAATACGCCGTAGTCGGCAGCACCGCCCCCCTACCCCCAGAAGCCCTGGGCGAGCTGACCCCCGTGGTCTGGCAGGACCCCTGGCCCCAGCTGGGCGTGGGCGCTGAATCATATGCCGCGGTGGCCGAGGAAGACCACCCAGGGCAGGACTACAGCTGGCAGCTGACCATCCTGCCGCGTCAACAGCTTGAGGCCGTCGTCGCCGGCTGTGAGGACCAGGGCTGGAAAGTAGCCGGATCCCTGGCAGCTGAGGCGCTGCGAGTTGCCGCCTGGCGCCCGCGGTTGGCCAGCGAGGTCGATGCCAAGGCGATCCCGCACGAGCTGGACCTCATCCGCACCGCAGTGCATCTGAGCAAGGGCTGCTATAAGGGTCAGGAGACCATCGCCCGGGTGCATAACCTGGGCCACCCGCCACGGCGTCTGGTCTTCCTGCACCTGGACGGTTCCGAGCACACGCTGCCGGCACCGGGATCCGATGTGCTGGCGCCCAAGGACCCCAGCGACCGCGATTCGCTGGCCGGTGAGCGTGCCGTCGGTGTGGTGACCTCAGTGGCCCGCCACCATGAGGCTGGGCCGATTGCCCTGGCCCTGGTCAAACGCAAGGTCGATACCGAGGCGACTCTGGTGGTCCGGGATATCCCGGAGCAGACAGAGCACGACGACGCCGACAGCGCCGAGGAGCAGGCAGCCGCCGAGGAAGAGGCACAGGAGCCGACTCCGGTGTACTACGCGGCCTCCCAGGAGCTCATCGTCCGTCCTGATGCCGGCCAGAAGGTCGGCCGCCCCAAGGGCGACTTCGTGCGCAAACCCCGCTGAGCCTCCGTCAGCCCGCCAGACAGACGACTGGCTACTCTCCCACGGGTGATTTCTCGCGTGAAGCCCGTTGAGCAAGCCTGAGCTCTCCCTGAGCATGTCTCAGCGGGCCCAACCCTTGTAGCCCACTACTTGTCGTGGGGTTATTGGGATGCCGCATACCTATAAGGACGCGAAAGGCCAACAACCCCACGACCACCGGCCGCATTTGGGCCCCCGATGGTGAACCTCTCCCCATTTGGTCTGCCGTGGTCGGTCTCCAAGCGCGGTCCCCACATTTGTCGTAGGGTTTTGCACTCTTCATAGGCTTATATCCCTACGAAGAGTGCAAAACCCTACGAACTTCTTTGGGGTAGGAGGAAGGGCCTAGATAAGGTCCCAGACATAGTTGAAGGCCCGGACCCCAATGGGGCCCGGGCCTTCAACTGTCAGCGGGTCAGATCAGGCGATTTCCTGAGGCCGCATCCGAGCGATGATCAGTGCCATCGTGCCGAAGCTCACTGCAGCCAGTGCCAGCAGTGCCAGGATGATTGCTCCCTGGATGGTACCGGTTGCTGCGAGATCTTCTTCATCGGACACATCATCACCTGCGGGTCCGGCACCTGCATCCTCAGGCTCCAGCACGGTGATGGTCGCAGTGGCCGCGTCACCGGTCTCCGGTGTGGCGGTCAGCGTGTACTCACCGGGCTCGAGGTCCTCGGGGATGGTGACCGTAGCGCTGAGTGTGCCCCCGGAGTCGGCTTCAGCAGAGCCGAGCTCGGGGTTCAGGCTGAACTCCACGGACTCCCCGGCAGGGAAGCCTTCACCCTCGATGGAGAGGTCGTCACCGGCCCGCACCTCGTCGACGTCGACAGTGATGCTCGGGGCAACAGTGTCGTCATCATCTGAGGGCGGAGGGGTGTCGTCATCGTCCGAGGGTGGGGGAGTGCCGTCATCTGAAGGCGGCGGCGTATCGTCGTCGTCAGATGGCGGCGGTGTGGTGTCGTCGTCATCATCATCGTCTTCTTCGATGTGGGAGAAGCTCCACTCCGCATCGGTGCCCTCGGGGAAGGTGTACCCCTCAGCAGGCTCCGCGGTGACGGTCAGGCCGTCCTCGGGAACGCTGTGCTCACCGGGCTCCGGGAAGTACAGCACGCCCTCAACCTCGGGGACCACGACAGTGTTGCCGTCCTGGCTGGGAGCCTCAGGCTCCACCTCTACCAGTTCGGGCTCACTGTCGATGTAGTTGAAGGTCCAGCTGGTGGTGGCGTCCTCGGGGAATTCGTAGCCCTCGGCGGGGGTGGCCTCGATGGTGAGACCTTCCTCGGGGATGTCTACAGTTCCCTCAGCGGAGTACTCCACGCCCTCGACCTCGGGGACAGTCACAGAGTTACCGTCCTGGGCCGGTGCGACCGGGGTGGCCATCTCGGGTGTGGGCTCCTCCGGGGTGTAGTCGAAGTGCCACTCGTCCTGAGCTCCGTCGAAGGTGTAACCATCCTCCGGCTCTGCGGTGACGGTCAGTCCCTCCTCAGGAATATCGTGGACGCCAGTACCGGTGCTCCAGGAGATGCCTTCCTGATCAGCGATGTAGATCCGGTTGGCCTCAGGGTTGTGCTCGGGCTCGATCGGAGTGACAACCTCAGGCGGAGCCTCCAGGGCCAGTTCCACGGACTGCTCACCCATTAGAATATTGCCGTCGTCCTGGACGAGAGTTGCCGTCAGGGTTGCCCCCTCATCGGCAGCCTCCCATGGATCCGGCTCCAATGCCTCGGCGGGGATCGCAGTCTGATCCAGGGTTACCACGCCGTCCTCGGGGACTGTGACCTGAGTATCGGACTCATCGGGCCAGGTGACGAACGTGCGCTGGTCAGTAATCTCAGCGTCGAACCAGAGAGCGGACTCCACGGTCTCACCGGCTATGTCCTCGAGGCCGGAGATCGTGATGGTGAAGTCGGATTCCGGAATGATGACCTCGGGATCGATGCTGAGCTCCGGGTCAATCGCCCATGGGTCGAACTCGAAGTCCCATTCGGTGATGGCACCGTGCTGGAACTCGTAGCCCTCGTTGGCCTCAGCAGTAACGGTGAAGCCCTCCATCGGAACCGGGAGTTCGCCGGCTTCAGCCTGCTCACCATTGACAAAATAGGTGATTCCCTCAACTTCCGGGATCTCGATAGTGTTCCCGGTCTGCTCCGGAGCGTTGACGCCGATCACCTGCGGATTGTCCTCCAGAGTGATGGTGACCGCTTCCATGGTCGTGGAGGCTATTGCCTCCTCGGAATAATCGTAGAGCTCAACCGTGACATCACCGGGGTTGATGTGCTGCTCGAATGCGCCCCACACGGGGTCATCGGCAGCAGCCAGAGTGAGTTCCTCACTGAAACGGTGCTGATGCTGAAAAGTTACGTTTCTGTGATCGGAGTCTCTATAGCCCCATGTCGGACACGGTCTAGCCAAAAGTCGTAAATGTCACAAACCGCACAGGGAAAGCACAGATTTCCGGGAGTTTCACCGGCCGAAGAGAATTTTTGCTTCCTCGTAACGCTCAGTGGGAACTTCTTTGAGTCCGTCCAGAGCTGCGCTGAGATCCACCTTGACGATCTCAGTGCCACGCAGGGCAGCCATATGACCCCAGGCCTCTTCGTGGACCAGATCCAGGGCCCTCATGCCGAACCGGGTGGCCAAGACCCGGTCATAGCCGGTGGGGTTACCCCCGCGCTGAATATGCCCCAGGGTCGTATTACGAGTTTCGATACCGGTGCGCTCTTCGATCTGGGTGGTGATGAACTCCCCGATGCCGCCCAGCCGCGGACGACCATCGGCCTCGGTGCCCTTATCTGCCAGGGCTTCTTCGGCACCTTCAGGAATGAAGCCCTCGGCGACGACGACCAGCGGAGACCGGCCACGGGAATGCACCTGCTCGGTCCACTCGCAGATCTCATCGAGGCTCAGCCGCTGTTCCGGGATGAGGATCGCGTGTGCACCGGCGGCCATTCCGGAGTGCAGGGCAATCCAACCGACATGCCGGCCCATGACCTCGGCGACCATGCAGCGGTGGTGGGATTCGCCGGTGGTGCGCAGCCGGTCCATGGCGTCGGTGGCGATAGAGACCGCAGTATCAAAACCGAAGGTGTAGTCGGTGGCACGCAGGTCGTTGTCGATGGTCTTGGGCACACCCACTACCGGCACGCCATCATCGGCCAGGCGCTTGGCCCCGGCCAGAGTCCCCTCACCGCCGATGGCGATCACGGCATCGATATCGTGCCGCTTCATCTGTTTGAGGATGTTCTCGGGCCCACCCTCGGGGTGGTTATAGGGGTGGGTGCGGGAGGTGCCCAGGATAGTGCCACCCTCGCGGGCGATACCGCGCACATCGTGGCGGGTCAGCTCGGTGTAGTCGGCCTCGATAAGACCTTTCCAGCCCGCTTTGAGGCCGACGAACTCATCCCGGTAGCTCTTCACACCGTGCAGTACGGCCGAGCGGATCACGGCATTGAGTCCCGGGCAGTCGCCCCCGGAGGTCAGCAGTCCGATGCGCATGGATGCCTCACTTCCTTCTCGTTCACGAAAAAACGTTTCAGGTCCTGACATCCTCGGCAGGTATCTGCAGCGCTAGTCTACGCAGTCGGCGGCGTCGTCGTCTGCTTGGCTCAGGCTGGTGTGGGTCAGCTCTTGCTGCCCAGCAGCTTCTCGATCCGGTCGATTCCTGCTGCCAGATCCTCATCACCCAGGGCGTAGGACAGCCGGAGGTAACCGGAGGGGCCGAAGGCCTCACCGGGGACGACGGCGACTTTGGCCTCTTCGAGAATGATCTCGGCCAGCTCGGTGGTCGTCTCGGGGGTGCGCCCGGCAATCGGTTGTCCCAGAGCGCCGCGGGCATCCACATAGGCGTAGAAGGCGCCCTTGGGCACTGGGGTTTCGAAGCCGGCGACCCGGTTGAGCTTCTCAACGATGGTCTTGCGCCGGCGGTCGAAGGCCTCCCGCATGGCATCGATCGGCTCCGTGGGGCCGGTGATCGCCGCCAGGGCAGCCCGCTGGGACACATTGGCCACATTCGAGGTCAGATGGGTCTGCAGTGTTGTGGCGGCCTTGATGACATCAGCAGGACCGGTCATCCAGCCGACTCGCCAGCCGGTCATCGCGAAGGATTTGGCCACACCGGAGAGGATGACCACCTGATCCGCCAGCTCCGGCAGGGATGCGATGGAGGTGAAGGGCACGCCGTCGTAGGTCAGGTTCTCGTAGATCTCATCAGTGATGACCCAGATGCCCTTCTCCGCTGCCCACTGGCCGATGGCTCGGGTCTCCTCGGGGGAGTACACAGAACCGGTGGGGTTGGAGGGGGAGACGAACAGCATCGCCTTGGTGCGGTCGGTGACCGCTGCCTCCAACTGCTCCAAGGTGACCTTGAAGTCCTGGTCGGGGCCGGCGAAGACATCCACCATGGACCCGCCGGCAAGTTTGATGGCCTCAGGGTAGGTGGTCCAGTAAGGAGCCGGCACGATGACCTCATCGCCGGGATCCACCAGGGTGGCCAGTGCGGCATAGACCGCCTGCTTGCCACCATTGGTGACCAGCACCTGGGAGGCCTCGACTGCGTAATTGGAGTCGCGGGTGGTCTTCTCGGCGATCGCTTCGCGCAGCTCGGGCAGGCCGGCGGCCGGGGTGTACTTGTGGTTCTTGGGATCCCTGGCCGCTTCGACAGCAGCCTCGACAATATGATCCGGGGTCGGGAAATCCGGTTCGCCCGAGCCGTAGCCGATCACACCCTCCCCGGCGGCCTTGAGGGCCTTCGCCTTGGCATCCACCTTCATCGTGGCGGATTCTGCGATCGACCCGATGCGTGTGGAGATCCTGCGGGAGGGGAGCGGCATAGTGACGGCGTCCTTTCTGGCGCTGGCGCAGTGAAAATGTGGTTGTCTCCAGCCTATCGGGGTCCGGCAGTTTCCGCTGGGGGAGAGGGGATTGCGCTGACCACGGGGTACTGGGATAAGATAATAGAGCTATGAACTATTTGAGTGAGGCCGGTCTGGATGGTTCAGGAGGTGCTGGGGTGTCCTATCCGGGATCCGGTGTCGGTGTGAACCCTGGGCAGGGGCCTGCTCCCAACAGTCAGCCCCGGCGAGTTCCGGTGCCGAAACTGCCGCTGCACTGGCGTGCCCACCACTGGCCGATCATCCAGCAGGACGTAGAGGGGTCCGACGCCGTCGTCGTGACTTTCCTGCGCAAGGCACCGGGGGTCCACACTGTTCTGCTTTACATCGACTGCCTCACCGATGCCACCCAGCCCAGCCGCTCGGAGATGGAATACCTCGGCGATGGGATCTTCGCGATGAGCTACCAGGTTCCCCGTGGATGGCGGGCTGGTTACAGCTTCTACGAATGCGCTGGGTTCTGTGTTCCCTGGCGCGTGGACGCCGACTGTCCGCTGGATTCTCTGATCGACCGTTCGCAGACAGATCCGCGCAATCGAATGGGCTGCCAGGACCCCCAGGGTCGCCGTCTTTCCCTGGTCGAAGCCCTCCCGGAGTCCGGAGAATTGGCATCCCGGCCCCTGGCGGCGTAGACTGAATGGCCGGTGTCTAGAACACCTCTACTGGGCGTGCCATCGTGCAACCACGGATCGCGTCCATAGGGCAGTGGCGCAATTGGTAGCGCAACGGTCTCCAAAACCGTAGGTTGCAGGTTCGAGTCCTGTCTGCCCTGCTAGGACGCCGCTTCGGCGGCGCCTCCTAACGCTGAACACTCTTGTGGAAAACGCAAGCTGAGCAGATGGAGTCTTCGTGTCCCAGACACCAGTGACCGACGCCGACGGATCATCTGGCGGCGGTTCGCGCCCGAAGAACCCCTTTGCCAGGATCTGGCTGTTCCTCAAGCAGGTGTTCGATGAGCTGAGGAAGGTCATCGTTCCCACCCGGCGGGAACTGTTGAACTACACCTTGGTCGTCCTGTTCTTCGTGCTGATCGTGATCGGTATCGTCTCAGGGCTCGACTGGATCTTCAGCAACGCCGCAGATCTGATCTTCGGCGGCGGAGCCGGGCCCGAATAACTGACCGCTGAAGCCGCAGCCGGCGGCCCATGCATCACCTGATAAGTAGGAGAAACGTGTCTGACCAGGAACTGACGCAGCAGAACGAAGCAGCTGAGGCTGCCCAGGATGCTGCTGAGGAGGAGAAGTCCTACGAGGAGCGTGCCGAGGAGCTGAAGTCCAAGCTCCGCCGCGACCTCGGTGACTGGTACGTCGTGCACACCTACGCCGGCTACGAGAAGCGTGTCAAGACCAATCTTGAGACTCGTATCCAGACCCAGGATATTGAGGACGAGATCTACGAGATCGATGTTCCGATCGAAGAGGTCGTCGAGATCAAGAACACCCAGCGCAAGGTCGTCAACCGGGTTCGTATCCCCGGTTACGTCCTGGTCCGCATGGAGCTCACCGATGAGTCCTGGAACGTAGTGCGCCACACCCCCGGTGTGACCGGCTTCGTGGGCAACGCTCACGACCCCCAGCCGCTGAGCACCGACGAGGTGTTCAATATGCTCGCCGAGCACCGCCTGGGCAAGCCCGGTGAGAAGAAGGTCGAAGTTGTCGAAGGCGAGGACGCCCCGGCAGCTGCTGCACCGGCAGACGATGTCAAGGTCGACTTTGAGGTCGGCGAATCCGTCACCGTTACCGACGGTCCCTTCGCCACCCTGCCGGCCACAATCTCCGAGATCCACGCAGATTCCCGCCAGCTGGTCGTGCTGGTCTCCATCTTCGAGCGTGAGACCCCGGTGACCCTGAACTTCAACCAGGTCGAGAAGATCTACTGATCTTCCGAAGTTCGGACACATACTGAAGACTTCGTCGTCGTGCTCTAGTGCTTTGAGGGAACGACGACGGCACGAGCGGCCCGGCCAGGTCCGCTCACCCCTGAAGCCTCGCTCCTGAGGCTTGAGGAACCGCAAGACAGAAAAGGAAAGAGATGGCCCCGAAGAAGAAAGTCGCCGGCCTGATCAAGCTGCAGATCCAGGCAGGTGCCGCTAACCCGGCACCGCCGATCGGTCCTGCTCTCGGTCAGCACGGCGTGAACATCATGGAGTTCTGCAAGGCCTACAACGCTGCGACTGAGAACCAGCGCGGCAATGTTGTGCCTGTGGAGATCACGGTCTACGAAGACCGCTCCTTCACCTTCATCACCAAGACTCCGCCGGCCGCTGAGCTGATCAAGAAGGCTGCGGGTGTGAAGAAGGGCTCCGGCGTTCCGCACACTGACAAGGTCGGCAAGCTGACTCAGGCTCAGGTCGAGGAGATCGCCCAGACCAAGATGGAAGATCTCAACGCCAACGATCTGGAGGCAGCCTCCAAGATCGTCGCCGGCACCGCCCGTTCCATGGGCATCACCGTCGAGTAAGACTCGACCACTACAGAAACATCCAGAAGGTCCGGCTAGGCCGGGCCGGTGGGAAGGGTCGAGCGCGGCCCACGTACCACAACTGCTAAGGAGAAAACGCAGATGGCAAAGCGCAGCAAAGCATATAGGGCAGCAGTCGAGAAGATCGACGCTGACAACCTGTACTCCCCGGCCGAGGCAGTCGCCCTGGCCAAGGAGACCAACCCCTCCAAGACCGACGCCACCGTCGAGGTGGCCCTGCGGCTCTCAGTTGACCCCCGCAAGGCTGACCAGATGGTCCGCGGCACCGTGAACCTGCCCCACGGCACCGGTAAGACTGCCCGCGTGGTCGTCTTCACCCAGGGTGATAACGTGGCCAAGGCCGAAGAGGCCGGTGCTGACCACGTCGGCGGCGACGAGCTGATCGCCAAGGTCGCCGAGGGCTGGACCGACTTCGATGCCGCCGTGGCTTCCCCCGACATGATGGGTAAGGTCGGCCGCCTCGGCAAGGTCCTGGGTCCCCGTAACCTGATGCCGAACCCCAAGACCGGCACTGTGACCCCCGATGTCGCAAAGGCTGTTGGTGAGATCAAGGGCGGAAAGATCGACTTCCGCGTCGACAAGCACTCCAACCTGCACTTCATCATCGGTAAGACCAGCTTCGATCAGAAGCAGCTGGCTGAGAACTACGCAGCCGCTCTGGAAGAGGTCCTGCGCCTGAAGCCCAGCGCTTCCAAGGGCCGCTACATTCAGAAGGCCACCGTCTCCACCACCTTCGGTCCCGGTGTGCCGGTTGACCCCAACGTCACCAAGGTCGTCGTCGACGGCTGATTGAAGGACGACGGCGCAAGCCAAAGTCTCTGAGCAGAGGCCCGGTTCCCAAACAGGGGAGCCGGGCCTTTTGCTATATCCGGAAGCTTTAGGGGCTACTGTGGACACTGCCTGAACACCCGCTAAGTGCCCAGTAACAGCAACTGATCAGGCACTCCGAACACGCCTCATGGAATGTCACGAGTGTGACGCGGCTTTCAAAACGGATGGATCTGGTCTTTCAAAGATGAACTAGCTGTAGTTCCCCTTGAGGTTGTGAACACGCTCTGAGGGCACAGCACCTCCGATGACGATGTCGATCCCGGTGACGACGACGAGGATGACGACGACGTCGACCCCGGGGATGACGATGACGAGGACTACATTCCCGATGACGACTCCGCGGAAGATCATGAGTCCGATATCGTCCAGCTGAGCCTTGACGCTGACTCAGTCGCTGCTGGCGATGAGGTCACCGTCTACGGTGAGGGCTTCGGCGCTGAGGAAGAGGTTGAGATCAGCCTGAACCCGGAGCTGGGCAGCTTCACCACTGACGAAGAGGGCGTGCTCACCGCCGTTGTCACCGTCCCGGAGGACACCGAGCCCGGTGATTACACGCTGACCGCAGTCGGCCAGGACTCCGGTGTTACCGGCGAGGCCGCGCTGACCGTCACTGAACCGGTTGACCCCGGTCCAGTCGGTGACACCGACCCAGGTCCAGCTCCCGGACCTGGCGCTGATGCCAAGGGCCCCCAGGGGGATGAGCTGGCTGCTACCGGTATGACTGCCCGTGATGCGGGTCTGGCTTCCGGTCTGCTTCTGCTGATCGGTGGTGGCCTGGCAGCACTTGGCTACAAGAACCGCATCGGTCACCGCGGGGCTGAGGAAGCCTGAGCCTGATCGGTTTCTGAAGCCGTAAGACACAACGGCGGCGGTACCAGTTGGCCCCTACGGGGTCGATTTGGTGCCGCCGCCGATGTGCATGTAAAGTATTCAATTGACCAAAGACCGCCGGTCGCCGGGTTTCCCGGTTATAAAGATCCCACAGGGATCGTCCTGCGCAGGTGAGATTAAGCCAACTGAACACTATGACCACCATTGATGGTGTTTCCTATGTTCTTCCGTTGTGCCCTGTCTGCCTGTGCAGCAGGGCATTTTTTTTGCCCGCAAGGCGGTCGTAACACATCGGAAGGAGTGCCATGGCGAACCCTGAGAAGGCAGCTGCCGTTGAAGAGCTCAAAGAGCTTTTCAATGAGTCCAGTGCTGCTGTGCTCACGGAATACCGCGGCCTCTCCGTCGGGCAGCTGCAGACTCTGCGGCGTTCGGTGCGGGAGAACGCGAACTACGCCGTGGTGAAGAACACGCTGACCGAGATCGCGGCCAAGGAAGCCGGCATCGATGCCTTCGAAGGCAAGATGGAGGGCCCCTCTGCGATCGCATTCGTCCACGGCGACCCCGTTGACGTTGCAAAGGCTCTGCGTGACTTTGCCAAGGACAACCCTCAGCTCATCGTCAAGGGCGGCTACATGGATGGCAAGCCCCTCGACGAGAGCGAGGTCAAGAAGCTCGCGGATCTTGAATCCCGTGAGGTTCTGCTCGGCAAGCTGGCTGGCGCCTTCATCGGTGCTCAGTCCAAGGCTGCTGCCGTCTTCCAGGCTCCGCTGTCCAAGGCCGTTCGCACGGCTGAGGCACTGCGGGCCAAGCAGGAAGAAGCAGCCTGAGCCTGACCGGGACTCCGGCGGACGCCTCGGAATAAGCGTCCACCACTGACAACACAAGACAAGATCCGCATCAAGCAAGATATTAAGGAGCCAATCTCATGGCTAAGCTGAGCAACGACGAACTGATCGAGCAGTTCAAAGAGATGAGCCTCATCGAGCTCTCCGAGTTCGTGAAGCTGTTCGAGGAGACCTTCGACGTCACCGCTGCCGCTCCGGCTGCTGTGGCTGCTGCCCCCGCTGCAGGCGGCGGCGACGCCGGCGCTGCTGCTGAGGAGCAGACCGAGTTCGACGTCATCCTGGAGGCTGCCGGCGACAAGAAGATCGGCGTCATCAAGGAGGTCCGCGGTCTGACTTCTCTCGGCCTGAAGGAGGCCAAGGAGCTCGTCGACGGCGCTCCCAAGGCCGTCCTCGAGGGCGTGGACAAGGAAGCTGCCGAGAAGGCCAAGGAGGCCCTGGAGGGCGCTGGCGCTTCCGTCACCCTCAAGTGATGATTGCGGCCTAAGCCGCACTTCACAGCTTCATATAGCTGAACAGAGAACCCCCGGAGATCACCACAGTGGTCCCGGGGGTTTTCTACGTTAAGCGGCGGCTCTGACCGCGACATGCTCACAGGGAACAGGGAGGAACTCTATGTCCTCCTGGAGCGCAACTGATCCCAGCAGGTTCAGATCCGGGCTCCGGGTCGTCGCAGTCCGGCAGTGATCAGGGCTAGACCCGCCAGTGAGCAGACCACAAGACCGACGATCAGCGGGTTGACCGAGAGATTGAAGACCACTGAGGCCACCACCCAGGCAGCCAACACCAAGCACACCAGGGCAAAGATCGCCGAGCCGATCCGCACGCCCTGGTCACTGCGAGCTGAGCTGGTCACCTCGGCACCAGTGCCGGAGCGAGTCTGCAGCCCGCCAGTGGTTTCCTGAACCTCTGCCCGTTCCCACCACCGGGGTTTACGCTCCGGTTCCTTCCAGGTGAAGTCGCGTTCACTCTGGGCCTTCAGGGATTCGGCCAGAAGGGCATCGACATCCTCAGGCTCCGGCACATAGTTGTGCTGATTCTTCCGGCTCATCGGGGGGCCTCCTCGTCTGCATGCTCTTCTGCATAGGTTGTCGCGTCGTAGATGGTGATATTGCCGAAGGCATTGGCAAAGTTCAGCTGAACTGCGCCCACCGCCTCTTCGGGGCCGCCGCCACGGGAGTTGCTGCTGATGCCCGAATCACTGTCCCACCAGTCCTGGGTTCGGATATTCACATTCGCCAGGAAGACATTGGGGTCGATATCGATATAGACCCCATCAGGGACGATCACCGTGGTGTTGCCGAAGGCGTTGTTGACCTCCGCGATCGCTGCATAATTACCGGTCTCATGGGGCATCTGCACATTGGCATCACTGAAATCCAGTGCGTCACTCTCACTGAATTCAAGGTCGCGCAGATCCACTGTGGTGTTCGCGAACGCATTGTTCACCGTGGGGGAGTCCGTGGTGTAGTTGCCGAAGACATGATGGGAGCTGTTCTGCCAGTTCTGCATGGGGGAGGCAAAGACCAGCATCATCAACACGGTGAACAAGGCCAGCAGCCCGCCCCGCCCCTTCTTCCCACGAAGGGCCGAGAACAGGTGCATCAGACTCAATAGGGTCACCACTGCGGCAAGACCGAGCAGCACTGCGGTCTGGACAGCCAGACCATTGGCTGCGGCAAACCACACTGCACCAGCGATCAGCGGAACCGCCAGCAGTAGCAAACCGAAGCTGACCATCCGACGACGACGCCGCTCCTCACGTGCCCGCGAATCCTCCTTGGGCTTCTGCTTCTTCGGCTCCTCATGGGTCTTCAGCCCGCCCTCGGGCATGGGCCTAGTGTGGTCACTCCCTGCGGCATAGCCGGTGGAGGGTGCCTGCGCCGTGGCAGCAGACTCCGGAGCCGGCCGTGGGGGTGGGCCCTCTTTGGGGTACCAGGCGGGAACACCGCGATCCCGCTGTCCCTTGGAGGAATCGGAATCCTTCTGGGAGTCCTCTTCTGAGCTACCGGCTGCCGAGGTGCCCCCGGAGGGGGAGTGGTTAGAGCGCGTACCGCCCTGCTGTTGGTTCTGACGATAGTTGCAGACCAGCAGCCACAGCGCCCAGGCTGCGACACCGATAATCGCCAGGTTCAGCAACACAGCGAAGGGTCCGGCGATATTCGGAGTGAAGACATTGACCGCACCGATGAAGCTCAGCGCCGCAGCACCCCAGAAGCCACTGGTGTACTCTCCGCGCAGTGCCTGCTGGGCGTGAATCCTCCCTCGGGGATCCGGCAGGAACAGCCAGGCCACACCATAGAACAGGGCCATCGGGGAGAAGAACGGCAGGAAGGCCACCACACCCAGTCCGCGGACCAGGACCGCGTCCCAGCCCAGCTTGGCGGCCGCCGCGGCAAAGACGCCACCGGCCCAGGCGCCGTCGGGCCGGTAGATCCCGGTGGAGCGCACCCAATCGAAAATCTGTTGACCAGCTTCCCGGGGCTCTCCGGCACCAGACTGGTTCTGATCTGCATTGCTCATGCCTCTATCGTCCTCCGCGCAGGTTCCCCACCGCTATGCGGGGATGCCCTGATCCGACCCTGAGTCTGGCCCTGAAAGACCCGAAGCCCCTGCTGAGCCGGGGTCAGGGCGTGGCACTATGGAGGCTATGGAGACCAGTACCCCGACCGGGCAGCGCAGCCGGCCAGGCCCTGACCGGCCGCCGCTGCGCCGCGCGCCCGGCACCCCCATCGCCGGGGTGAGCCTCGGGGTGGCTCGGCACCTGGGCTTCCCGGTTCCTCTGGTGCGGGTGGCCTTTATCGTGCTGACCATCACCGGTGGGGCGGGCCTGCTGCTGTACTGCTGGCTCTGGGTCTTCGTCCCCTCAGAACAGGAACCGGTCCCCGATGCCGCCCGCCGCGGACTCAGCGGCCCGGCAGTCCAAGAACCAGAGAGCACCGCCCACCACGGCACTTCCGCTGAGAGTGAGAACCCCGAAGCCGCAACAAGCGCCGCTGCAGGGCGAGTACAGCGTGGACTGGACTCGCTGACCTCCTCCCCGGAGGTCCTGGTCGGCTTCCTTCTCCTGGGTGTCGGTGCACTGATGTTCGGTCAGCTGGTGGGTCTGGGCGTCAACTGGCGAGTCGTCGTCGTTCCGGCGATCATCCTCGGCGGCATCATCCTGGCCTGGTCCCAGATCGATAAGACCCACCCCGACCGCAGCCATACTGACCGCGGCCAGCCCCCTGGGACTGCCGCCCGCAGGAATGCCCTCTGGCAGGTGGGCTTCGGGGCCGCCCTGGTGCTCTCAGCGATGCTGATCGTCGCCGGCGGAATGGTCGGCACCGGTGAGCTGATCACCGGAATCATCGTGGCCGCGATGCTCATCGCCGGACTGGCCCTGGTGCTGGCCCCCTGGGTGATCAAGCTCTACCGCACCTCCCAGACCGAGCGGGCCCGTGCCGCCGCAGAGGCAGAACGTGCCGATATCGCCGCCCATCTGCATGACTCCGTGCTGCAGACCCTGGCGATGATCCAGAAGCAGAAGAACGATCCCGCCGCCGTGGAACGCCTAGCCCGCAGCCAGGAGCGGCAGCTGCGCTCCTGGCTCTACCGGCAGAACGCCGCGGCCAGTGGGACCCTGAAAGACCAAATCATGGCGGTGGCCGCCGAACTGGAGGAGATGCACTCAGTGCCGGTGGAGGTCGTCGCCGTGGGGGAGTCCCGCGGCACTGACCACCAGCCCCTGGTGGCCGCAGCCCGCGAAGCCATTCTCAACGCCATCAAGCACGCCGGACCCACCTCGGTCTACATCGAATCCACCGCCGCCGAGGATGCCGTCTTCATCCGCGACCGCGGCCCCGGATTCGACCTCGACGGCATCGCCGAGGACCGGATGGGACTGCGCGAATCCATTATCGGCAGAATGCAGCGAGCCGGCGGCAGTGCTCGCATCCGCTCCAACACCAACGGCACAGAGGTCCAACTCTTCCTCCCGGTGGAAGGACCCTCTACCCAGGAGACTCCCGGAGCGAAATCCGCCCCATCTCCACACCAGAGCCCATAATTCCCAGCCATATTTCGTCTTCCCCGTGATATTTCGCCAGGAAACGGCAAAATCACTGGGGAGCCACGTGAAGGAGATCAGAAGCATGAGCGAAGCCCAGGCCTCCGGGGCCCAGCAGCGCAGTCCGCGCCGAGTGGTGATCGTCGATGACCACGGCATCTTCCGTTCCGGACTCAAGGCCGAGCTCGGCGACTGTGTAGAGGTCATCGGCGAGGCCGCCACAGTAGATGAGGCCGCCGAGGTCATCCGGAAGACCAAACCTGAGGTTGTGCTGCTGGATGTCCACTTACCCGGCGGCACCGGAGGCGGCGGTGCTGAGGTGGTCAAACTCTGCCGCGACCTCCTGGAGGAGGTCCGGTTCCTGGCCATCAGCGTCTCCGATGACGCCACCGATGTGGTCTCGGTGATCCGCTCCGGGGCTCGTGGCTATGTCACCAAAACCATCAGCACTGAGGAGCTGGTCAGCGCCATCGATGCTGTGGCAGCCGGCGACGCCGTCTTCTCACCACGGCTGGCCGGTTTCGTCCTCGATGCCTTCGGCACCTCGGGGCTGGCCGAGGAGGTCCGCGATGAGGAACTCGACCGGCTCTCCGCACGTGAGGTGGAGGTGATGCGGCTGATCGCCCGTGGCTATACCTACCGGGAGATCGCCTCCGAACTGTTCCTCTCCATCAAGACTGTGGAGACACATGTCTCCAAGGTGTTGCGCAAACTTCAGCTCTCCAGCCGCCACGAACTGACCCGCTGGGCCGAACAGCGCCGCATCGTCTGACCCCACCGGCGGGAGCGGGCGCCTCAGCTGCGCGGCGGGGCAGTGGATTCCCGCACCACCAGATTCGGGGCGATGGTCACATGCTTATCCTCAGTGCGGCCGGTGATGCGCTCGCTGAGCATCTCCAGGGCCATCTGCCCCATCCGCGACCGCGGCTGATCCACACTGGTCAGCTGAGGCCGCAGCATCCGGCAGACACTTGAATTGTCATAGCCGACAATGCTCAGCTGCTCCGGCAGCCGCAGCCCCGCATCCAGGCTCGCGCCCACCAGATCCGCGGCCACCCGGTCGTTCTGGGTGAATACCGCAGTCGGCGCACCCTTCTCCTCCTGAATCTGGAAGACCAGATAACGGATCGCGGCCTCCAACTGTTCGGGCCCCTCCACCTGCGGATCCACCCCGGGCAGCAGCCTGCGCATCAGCTCACTGAAGGCCCCGCGCCGGTGCATTGCCGCAGGCCGGGCAGAGCCGGTCAGATGCGCAATCCGGGTATGCCCCAGCTCAATGAGATGCTCCACCGCCTGGCGTGCCCCGATCTCATCCCGGTTGGCTACGGTATCGATCCCTGAGACCGGCTCCGGAAGACGCCCGACGACGACAACCGGCACCCGTTTGCCGATCTTCTCCAAATACTGCGGCGGCACCCAGGAGGAGACGATCACAACGCCCTCAACCCCCAGGGCCAGCAGCGAATCCAACTCCGCCTGCAGCCGTTTGGCGTCCCTGCGGCCATGACCGATCACCAGGCGCAGATCGTTCTCCACCGCGGCGTCCTCCACCCCGGCGGTGACATCCCGGTGGTAGCTGTTGCCCAGATCCTGCAGCAGAATCCCGATCAGCCCGGTGCGTCCCTGCACCAGGGAACGAGCCCAGACATTCGAGCGGTATCCCAGCTCCTGGGCGATATTGAGGATATGCTCCCGGGTCGCCTCGGAGACCCCACGCTGATTCCGGATGGCCAGCGAGACAGCAGATTTGGAGACCCCCGCGGCCTCAGCGACATCGTGAATCGTCGGTTTCCGGCCTGCACGCCGGCCCCGTCCCGGCAGCAGGGTCTCGGTGCCAGCAGGGGAGTGGGTCATCGCCGTGAAGTCCTATCCGTGCTCATAAAAGGTGAGTGATCATGGAGTGCGCAAAGCACAGATTATGCGGCGAAGATGGCAGAAAACGGCCTAACTGGTGCGTTCCAGCACATTGTTGTGGAACGTTCCACAACTGTTTACCTCGCGGCCTCCAACGTGTCACCGGCTGTTCGTACTTTCGGCTGTATTGATTGAAGTAAACCGTTCCAGCTGAAAGGCCCCTATGACATCCGCTGTGCCCGCAACAATTGCCACCGCCACCACCGGTTTGGACCGGGCACCGAAAGGCCTCCTGCTGGATTTCGGTGGGGTCATCATCCTCACCCAGAAGCGTCCCGAGGGGAGGGCGGAGTTCGCCGCGAAGCTGCAGGCCCGCCTGCAGAATGCCGGAATCGAGATCGACGCCGAGGTCCTGGAAGGCTGCCTGGCCGCAGGGGCCACTGCCCTCAAGCACTGGAAGCACGCCTCCTCCCGCCGCCGCCTGCCCCGGGAGCTGACTGTGGAGGAGATCCTCGGGGAGTTCTACTTCGGTGACCTCCCCGAACCGGCGCGGCTGATGCTCACCACCGACGGCGCCGAGCTGCTCGATGAGATGTCCACCGCCCTGACCGACCACAACATTCGCCCCGGGGCCCGCGAGCTCATCGACTACGCCCAGGCCCACGGCATCGCCCTCGGGGTGGTCTCCAATGCCCACTCCGGACGGGCCCACCGCCGGATCCTCACCGAACTGGGTATCCATGACGCCTTCGGGGTCCAGATCTACTCCGATGAGGCCGGAATCCGTAAACCCCACCCCCAGATGCTCGGCCGGGCCGCCGCCGCCCTGGGTGTGGACCTGGCTGACTGCTGGTACGTCGGTGACACGATGGACCGCGATCTGGTGGCCGGCCGCCGCTCCGAGGTCGGAGCGGTAGTGCTCACCCGTTCCCAGCACACCCACGAACCACCCTTCCCCATCAATGATGAGCCAGAAGCCGTGGTGGAGGACCCCGCTGAGCTGCTGACCCTGCTCCAAGAGGTCACCGAAAAGACCGACGACGGCGCCCCCGGCCAGCCGCAGAGCAATGGAACCACCTCCGCCGGCACCGGCCAGGGGGTCAGGGTCCACCTGCCCTCCGGGCTGCGCAATAAGGTCATCCTGCTCGACCACGGGGGAGTGGTCTCCCACAGCACCAAACCGGCACAGCCCTTCGCCGCAGCCGGCCAGCAGCTGGAGACCGTGCTGACCAAAGCCGGCTGCCCGGTCACAGCAGGCCGTGGTCTGGAGATCATCCTCGCCGCCCATGAGCAGTACAAACAGCACAAAACCGAGGTGGACGAGAACGAGGCCTACCGGGAGATCACCGCTCGGCAGTATTGGGGGGAGTTCACCGCCGCCGCGGAGATCACCGAACAGCAGCGCCAAGCCCTGCTGGCCGAAGCAGACCAGCTCCAGCTGGCCCTCTACCACGCCAAATCAGAGAAAACCGAGCGCGAAGGGATCCGGCAACTGCTGGAACACTGCAGTGAAACTGGCCGCCGCGTCGTCGTGGTCTCGAACACCATCTGCGGCACTGGGGTGCGCAGCATCATCCGCGGCTACGGGCTCGGCGAGCATATTGCCGGCTGGGTCTGCTCCGATGAATACGGGCTGAAGAAACCCCACCCGCAGATCTTCGAATACGCCCTGGCCATGGCCGGTGCAGCACCCGAGGAGGCCGTGATGATCGGGGATAAACCCTTCAACGATGCCTTCGGTGCCGCCCAACTGGGCATCGGCCGGCGGATCATCACCCGGGGTGGATCCGGCACCGATGAGGAGATCCGCCACGGTCAGAACCAGGGCTGGATCACCGATGTGGTCGAAACCCCAGGTCAGATCCCGGACCTGCTGATCTGACCCGATTCGGCCGGTGCTGGACCGTTCCAGTCAAAAACCGGCCAATCTTCCCTCAGAGGCTTCCTGCAGTTCACTCAACGATCACTCCCCGTCCATAACCTCGCAGATGGAACGGTCCACCAGCGGGTTCATCCCGGCAGACCGACCCACACCCCGAGCACACAGAAGAGGCATCACACCCATGCGATACGCAGCCAAGACCACACCCGCCCGGGCGACTGCGGCACTGAGCATCGCCGCATTGGCACTGACCGCCTGCTCAGGCGGCAGCGCCCCAGACTCCGAGACCGCACAGGCCAGCACCGCAGATGCTGTGGACACCGGCATGACCACCGGGGCACCCGCGCTCAGCGAGGAACGCACCGCACCGGCCGGCCAGGCCCCAGAACTGGAGGAGCAGGTCGAGGCCGGGGAACTGCCCCCGCTGGAAGAGCGGATGCCTGCCGAAGCCGTGACCATCATCGGTAAGGACGGGGTCGGCCAGTACGGCGGGGAACTGCAGCTGGCCATGAACGGCAACGACGACGACTCCACCATCCGCCGCTACGCCGCCTATGAACCCCTGGTCCGCTGGGATGCCGACTGGTCCGATGAACTCACCCCCGGTGTCGCCCATGACTGGGAGGTCTCCGAGGACGCCACCAGCTTCACTTTCCACCTCGAAGAAGGCATCCGCTGGTCCGACGGCGAACCCTTCACCACTGATGACATCGTCTTCGCCTATGAGGATGTGCTCTCCAATGAGGAACTGACCCCCGGCGGACCCACCGACTACCTCACCGACCCCGAGGGCAACTTCCCCGAACTCAACGTCATCGACGACTACACCATCGAGCTGCAGTTCGAGGTCCCCCACGGGCTGTTCCTGATGAACCTCGCCCGGGCCGAGGAGGACGGCAAATTCCACCGATTCCCCCGGCACTACCTCGAGCAGTACCACATCGACTACAACCCCGATGCCGAGCAGCTCGCCGAAGAGGAGGGGTACGAGGACTGGGCCGATATGTTCACCTCCAAGGGATGGGTGACCCTCGGCACCGGCTTCGACTCCCGGTGGATGAACCCCGATCTGCCCCAGCTGAACCCCTACATCATCGAAACCCCGGCCTATGAGGGCAACCGGATCACCCTGACCCGCAACCCCTACTACTGGAAGGTCGACGAAGACGGCAACCAGCTGCCCTATACCGACCGGCTGGTCTTCGACGTCTTCGACTCCCAGGAAGTCATCGCCTTCCGTGCCGCCGGCGGCAATATCTCCTACCAGGAGCGGCACTTCGACCACGACTTCCGGCCCCTGCTGGCCGAATCCCAGGAGGAACACGGCTACACCCTGGTCGATGTCATCTCCACCGATATGAACACCATCGTCTTCGGGTTCAACCACCACCACGAGGATGACAACCTCCGCGAAGTCTTCAACGATGTGAACTTCAAAGCAGGCCTCTCCCACGCGCTGAACCGCGAGGAGATCATCGAACTGATCTACTTCGGCCAAGGCGAGCCCTCCCAGGTCAGCCCCCGCGAGGAATCGGCCTACCACCACGAGGAACTGGCCAACCAGTACCTGGACTACGACGTCGACCTCGCCAATGAGTACCTCGACGAGGTACTGCCCGAGACCGACTCCGAGGGCAACCGGCTCGGCCCCGACGGGGAACCCTTCACCTTCAGCGTGGATGTGGCCACCGACCGTTCGGTGGAACATGTCGATGCCATGCAGTTCGTCCAGCAGTACTGGGACGAGGTAGGCATCACCATGGAGATCAACTCCATGGACCGCGACCTGCGCAATGAGCGCCGCGACTCCGGAGACTTCGATGTGATCGTCCGCGACGGTTCAGCCGGCCTGCAGGACGCCATCCTGCGGCCGCGCTGGTACATGCCCGAGGGCACCAGCTCCACCTTCGCGCCCCTGTGGGGCGAGTACTGGGAGGACGCCGAGGACGGAATCGAGCCCCCGGAGGACCACCCGGTTTGGGAACAGTGGGAACTCTACGACGAGATCCTGGTCGAGGCCGATCCCGAACGGCAGGCCGAACTCTTCGAGGAGATCCTGGACATCTCCGCCGAAACCTTCTGGGCCATCGGCGTCTCCACCAGCCCCAACCGTGCCGGGGTCAAGGCCGAAGGCCTCATGAACGCCCCCGACACCCTCTACGAGGCCTCAGCCTTCCAGAACCCCGGACCCGCCTACCCCGCCGTCTGGTGGTGGGAGGACCCCGAGGGCGCGGTGGCCGACGACGAGGACTCCACCCAGCAGGACATCGACCAGTACGAAGGCGAAGAACTGCCGGAGGACTAGCCTCTAGATGATCCAGTACACCCTACGCAGACTCGGCTGGTCGCTGCTGACCATCTGGCTGATCTCCATCGTCTGCTTCTTCATCATCCAGGCCCCGCCCGGGGACTTCGTCTCGGTGCTGATGGCCCAGGCAGAGGAGGACGGACGCCGGCTCTCAGCAGCCCAGATCGAGGTCCTGCGCGAACGCTACGCCCTGGACCAACCCTGGTACGCCCAATACTGGGCGTGGATGTCCGGGATCATCACCCAGGGCGACTTCGGCTACTCCTTCCGGTGGAACCGCCCAGCCACCGAGGTGATCATGGAGTACCTGCCCTTCACCCTGCTGCTGGCCGGCGGATCCATGTTCCTGACCTGGATCATCGCCTTCGCCATCGGTATCTACACTGCGGTGAAGCGCTACTCCATCGGCGACTACTTCTTCACCTTCCTGGGGTTCATCGGCCTCTCAGTACCGAACTTTGTGCTGGCCCTAGTGTTCATGTACATCGCCTTCGCCCACTTCGGCATGACCGTAGGGGGACTCTTCTCCCCGGAGTATGTGGAGGCCGACTGGTCAGTGGCAAGGGTCATGGATCTGCTGCAGAACCTCGCGATCCCGGCACTGATCATCGCCACCGCCGGCACCGCCGGGCTGATCCGCATCACCCGGGCCAATCTCTCCGATGAGCTGGTCCAGCCCTATGTGGTCGCCGCCCGGGCCCGCGGCCAGAAGGAGAACGTGCTGCTGATGCGCTATCCGGTCCGGGCAGCGATGAACCCGTTCATCTCCACCATCGGCTACGCCATCCCCTCAGTGATCTCCGGGGAGGTCATCGTCTCCTCGGTGCTCTCCCTGCCCACCACGGGACCGGTGCTGCTGGGAGCACTGCGGAACCAGGACATGTATCTGGCCGGCAGCTTCCTGCTGATCCTGGGAGTGCTCACCGTGGTCGGCACAGTGATCTCGGATCTGATCCTCGCCTGGGCGGATCCCCGGGTCCGACGCCAACACTCAGGAGCCGCCCAGTGATTTCCAAACTGCCCCTGATCGGTCGGAAGCACCGCAGCAGGAACACCCCGGAAACCGATGCCGCAGTGGATGAGGCCTCGGCTCAGCGCTCCTCGGTCTCACTGACTTGGCGGCGCTTCAAACGCCATAAGCTGGCCCTGGTCTCACTGTGGATCGTCATCGGGGTCTATCTCATCGCGATCTTCGCTGATCTCATCGCACCCCGGCCCGCAGGGGACTACAATGCCGACTACCCCCTGCTGCCACCGCAGTCGATGACCCTGACCGATCCCGGGGACGGCCGCGGCTTCGGGCTCTATGTCCACGGCTACACCCAGGAGATCGACGAGGTCTCCTGGAACCGGTACTACACCGAGGACCCCGATGAGCTCCACCGCATCGAGTTCTTCGTCAACAGCGGACATGACTATGAGTTCCTGGGCCTGTTCACCACCGACCGGAAACTCTTTGCCCCCGCTGACCCCGATGCTCCCTTCTTCCTGATGGGCAGCGACTCCAATGGCCGCGATATCTTCTCCCGGGTCATCTACGGAACCCAAGTCTCGATGTCCATCGGGCTGATCGGCGTCGTGCTCTCTCTGGTCATAGGGATCGCCTTAGGTGCTGCGGCCGGGTTCTTCCGCGGGGTGGTGGATACGGTGATCCAACGCATCACCGAGCTGTTCATGTCCATCCCATCGATCCCGCTGTGGATGGCCCTGGCCGCAGCCATCCCCCGGGAGTGGGGCCCGTTGACCATCTACTTCGCGATCACCGTGCTGCTGTCCCTGATCGGCTGGACATCCCTGGCCCGAGAAGTCCGCGGCAGGGTGCTGACCCTGCGCAGTGAGGACTATGTGGTCGCCGCCAGACTCGACGGCGCCAGCCGGGTCAGGGTGATCCGAAGACATATCCTGCCCGGGCTGACCAGCCACATCATCGCCTCGGTGACCCTGGCGGTGCCGGCGATGATCCTGGCCGAGACCTCGCTGAGTTTCCTGGGGCTGGGTCTGCAGCCCCCGGTGGTCTCCTGGGGTGTGCTGCTGCAGGAGGCGCAGAACATCCGCAGTGTGATCACCGCGCCCTGGCTGCTGATCGTGCCCTCGACGGCAGTGGTCATCGCGACCCTGGCCCTGAACTTCCTCGGCGACGGACTCCGAGACGCCGCCGACCCCTACGGAGGTGCAACAAGATGAGCGAGCAGGGGACCCGACGCAGCCGCAGGATGCGGCGGGAAGCGAGCGAACGTAGATGACTGTTGTTGAAGAACGCACGATGACGACGGCGGGGCCCGAGCCGGCGCCCCTTCTGCAGGTCAGCGGACTGCGGGTGGAGTTCCCCACCGATGAGCGGCTAGTCACCGCGGTGGACGGTATCGACCTCAGCATCCGGCCCAATGAGGTGCACTGCCTGGTGGGTGAATCCGGTTCCGGGAAATCGCAGACCGCCCGGGCCGCCCTGGGGCTGCTGGACCCACCCGGACGGATTACTGATGGGCAGATCCGCTACCGGCTGGAGTCCGGACAAGAGCTGGATCTGGCCCAGCTGAAGGCCCGGGGCAAACAGATGCGGCATATCCGCGGCGGGGAGATCGGAATGATCTTCCAGGAGCCGGCGCGCTCGCTTTCACCGATGCACACCATCGGTTTCCAGATTGCCGAGGCCATGCGGCTGCACCGGGGCCTGTCCAAACCTGCCGCCTGGGAGGCCGCGGTGGAGGCGCTCAAGGAGGTCCGCATTCCCCGCCCCGAGCTGCGGGCGAAGGCCTATCCCTTTGAACTTTCCGGGGGTATGCGCCAGCGAGCGATGATCGCCATCGCCCTGGCCGGTCAGCCCCGGCTGCTGATCGCCGATGAGCCCACAACCGCCCTGGATGTCACCACCCAGGCCCAGATCCTGCGACTGCTGCGGCGGATCCAGGCCGAGCGGGATATGGCGATTCTGTTCATCACCCATGATCTCGGTGTGGTCGCCGATATGGCCGATGAGGTCTCGGTGATGCGCCGCGGGGAGATCGTTGAACGCCAGCCAGTGCACAGCCTCTTCGCCGCACCCCAGCATGAATACACCCGGATGCTGCTGGAGGCCACCCCCAAACTTCGCGAGGGCCGGCGGGCCGAGGCGTCGTCGTCGGCTCTCATCGATCAGGACAGCCAGGGCCATGGGCCGGCCGAGAAGACCAAACCCCTGGTGGAGGTCAAGGGACTGACCAAGACCTTCACCCTGAAATCCGGGGTATTGGGACGACGACGCCGGCATCTGCATGCGGTAGACGGTGTGGATCTGGAGATCCTGCCCGGGGAGACCCTGGGGCTGGTGGGGGAGTCAGGCTGTGGGAAGTCCACCCTGGCCAAATGTCTGCTGCGGGTGGAGAAACCCAGTGCCGGAAGCATCACCCACCGGTTGGGCAATGAGCAGAACCAGCAGGATAGGGCGGGTCAGGATGTCGCCACCGCCCCGGAGGCTGAGCTGCGCGGCTACCGGCAGCGGATGCGGATGGTCTTCCAGGACCCCTTCGGCTCCCTGAACCCGCGGATGACTGTCCACGACATTCTGGCCGAGCCGCTGCGCGGGGATGGCCCCGTGGCCCGTGAACGGCTGGTGGAACTGCTGGAACTGGTGGGATTGGAGCCAGAGCATCTGGACCGATACCCCCATGCCTTCTCCGGTGGGCAGCGCCAGCGCATCGGCATCGCCCGGGCCATTGCCACGGATCCAGCCGTGTTGCTGGCCGATGAGGCAGTCTCAGCGCTGGATGTCTCGGTGCGCTCGCAGATCCTGGATCTGCTGGGGGAGCTGCAGGACTCCCGCGGGCTGAGCTACCTCTTCATCTCCCATGACATGTCCACCGTGGAGCATCTGGCTGACCGCGTGGCGGTGATGTACCTCGGCAGGATGGTGGAGACCGCACCCACGGAGGCGCTCTTCGCCGACCCCAAACACCCCTATACCGAGACGCTGCTCTCTGCGGTGCCGATCGCCGATCCGGTCCGGCAGCGGGCCCGCGAGCGCATCGAGATCTCCGGGGAACTGCCCGATCCCACCGAGAAGCCCGAGGGATGCCCCTTCCGGAACCGCTGCCGGTTCGCCCAGGAGATCTGTGCCCTGGAGGCCCCCGAGCTGCGGGAGGTCCAAGATGCCGAGGGCAATCCCACCGGACGGCGCTCTGCCTGTCACTTCGCCGAGGAGCTCAACCTCATGGGAGTCCAGCGCTAGATTGATGGGCACGGCCTAAGCTGGGACCCAGGAGGCGGATAATGGCGGATTCAGGCAGGACTCAGCACCGCCGTACAGCCCCCACAGGTCAACGACTGTTCCCTATCCGGGCAGTGGTGCTCGGGGCGATGCTGCCGGCCTTCCTCTACGCCATGGGGATGGGTGCGGTACTGCCGATCCTGGCCTCCTTCTCCGTGGAACGAGGGGCCACTCTGGCGCTGGCCGCAGTGATTGTCGCCGCCGCCCAGATCGGGCAGATGCTGGCCTCCCTACCGGCAGGTGTCCTCGTGGCCCGGATCGGCGAGCGCCGCTCGATGATGATCGCCGGCGGGGCAGCGGCGGTGAGCTTCGCTGCCGCAGCCCTGCTTCCCTCCCTGATGACCCTGGCGGTTTCGATCTTCCTGGTCGGTGCTGCCGGGACGGTCTTTCAGCTGGCGAGGCATTCCTATCTGGCAGCGGTGACCCCGGCTGAACATCGGGCACGGGTGCTCTCCACCCTGGCGGGGGTGAACCGGATCGGCCGCTTCATCGGTCCCTTCCTGGGTGCGGCGGTGGCCTGGAGCGGGGATCTGCGCTGGGTGTTTCTGATTGCCGTGGTCACAGCAACCTCCGCGGCGATCACAGCGGGGCTGGCTCAGACTGAGGAGCAACAGCCCGAGGACGCCCAGGGGGCCGTAGGTAAGAAACCCTCGACCAGGGTTTTTCATGTGATCCGAGACCACCGCCGGGTCCTGGGGACACTGGGAGTGGCCGTGGCCCTGGTGGGGATGCTGCGCGGGGCCAAACGGCACATCATTCCCCTGTGGGGTGAGGCCATCGGCCTGGATCCGGCGATGATCGCGCTGATCTACGGGATCACCAATGGAATCGACATGCTGCTGTTCTACCCCGCTGGGAAGGTCATGGACCGGATGGGTCGGCTCTGGGTGGCGGTGCCTTCACTGACCGGACTGGGCATCGCCATGGCCCTGGTGCCCCTGACGGGTTCAGCTCTGACACTGGGTGCTGCGGGGGTCTTCCTGGGACTGGTCAACGGGATGGGCGCAGGGATCATGATGACCATCGCTGCCGACGTCGCACCTTCCTATGCCCGGCCCCAGTTCTTGAGTGCCTGGCGGCTGTTGTCCAATACCGGAAGTGCGGCGGGCCCCCTGCTGCTGGCCACCGCCGCGGCCGCCGGCTCCCTGGCAGTCGGCCTCTGGATTGCCGCGGCACTGGGTCCGGCTGCATCGGCAGCACTCTGCCGGTGGCTGCCCCAGTACTCCGACCACGCCAACCACCGCCGCCGCAGTTGAGGCGTCGTCGTCGTTCTGGAACGGTCCAGCAGAAATCGGCTGAAACTTATACGGCTGTCACACCAGAGTTCACCCACCGATAACTGCTGGTTTCTACGGTGAGCCTGGATAACCACTTGGGATATCACTCGAGTGAGACTCACCTGTGAGAGGGACAGCTATGCGAAATGCAGCGCGCAGCACCACAGTGTTCACCGTGGCCGCATTGGCGTTGACAGCCTGCGGAGGCGGATCCAGCCCGCAGGCCGCCGGGGACCAGCCAGGCAGCAACGGAGACCAGATCGACACCGGCCTGGAGACCGGTGCCCCAGCCATCAGCGATGAGCGCACCGCCCCCGCGGGTCAGGCCCCCGACCTGGAAGAACAGGTCGAATCAGGGGAACTGCCCCCACTGGAGGAACGCCTTCCCGAAGAGGCCGTCACCATCATCGGCGCCGACGGCCCCGGCCAATACGGCGGCGAGATGGCCTTCGCCATGGGTGGGGCCGATGATGACCGGTTCCTGCGCAGCTACGTCGGCTACGAACCCCTGGTGCGTTGGGATGCCGACTGGACCGATGAGCTCCAGCCCGGGGTGGCCCAGGACTGGGAGGTCAGCGAGGACGGAACCACCTTCACCTTCCACCTCGAAGAGGGCATCCGCTGGTCCGATGGCGAACCCTTCACCGCCGATGACCTCGTCTTCGGCTACGAGGACGTGCGCGCCAATGAGGAGATCGAACCAGCACCCAATGACATCCTGGTCGACGCCGAGGGCAACTTCCCCGAGATCACCGCCCTCGACGACTACACCGTGGAACTGGAGTTCTCCGTACCCAACGGACTCTTCCTGCTGGACCTCGCCCGCGGACGCGAGGATGTGGACTTCCACCGCTTCCCCCGGCACTACCTTGAGCAGTACCACATCGACTACAACCCCGATGCCGACCAGCTGGCCGAAGAAGAGGGCTACGACAACTGGGCCGAACTGTTCAACGCCAAGGGCAACACCACCCTCGGAGCCGAACACGACGCCCGCTGGATCAACTCCGAGCTGCCGGTGATCAACGCCTGGATCATCGAGACCCCCGCCTATGAGGGCACCCGGGCCACCGCAGTGCGTAACCCCTACTACTGGAAGGTCGACGAAGAGGGCAACCAGCTGCCCTATGTCGACCGGATGGTCTTCGACTTCATCGAAGGTCAGGAATCGGTGGCCTTCCGTGCCGCCGGCGGACACATTGCCCACCAGGAACGGCATATCGACCACGACTTCCGGCCCCTGCTGGCCGAATCCATGGAGGAGCACAACTTCTCCCTGCTGGACATCCGCTCCACCGATATGAACACCGCAGTGCTGATGTTCAACCACCACCACGAGGACGAGGACATGGCGGAGATCTTCTCCGACCACAACTTCAAAGCCGGCCTCAGCCACGCCCTGGACCGCGAAGAGCTCATTGAACTGATCTACTTCGGCCAAGGTGAACCCGCCCAGGTGGCCCCACAGGAAGACTCCCCGTACTACAACGAGCGCCTGGCCACCCAATACCTGGACTACGACGTCGACCTCGCCAATGAGATGCTCGACGAGGTGCTGCCTGAAACCGATGAGAACGGCATGCGCCTGGGCCCCGACGGTGAACCCTTCACCTTCGCCATGGATGTGGCCAGCGACCGCTCCGTTGAACATGTGGACCTCCTCCAACTAGTCCAGGGGTACTGGGAGGAGGTCGGGGTGACCATGGAGATCAACACTATGGACCGGGACCTGCGCAATGAGCTGCGCCAGGCCAATAACTACGACGCCCAGATGCGCGACGGTTCAGCGGGACTGCTCGATGCCATCCTGCGCCCCTACTGGTACATGCCCACTGACGAGGGCGAAGCAAGCTTCGCCCCACTATGGGCCGAGTGGTACTACACCGACGGAGAATCCGGTATCGAACCTCCCGAAGACCACCCAGTGCACCAGCAGTGGGAGCTCTACGACGAGATCATGATGGAACCCGATGCCGAACGTCAGGCCGAACTCTTCGACGAGGTCCTCGAACTCTCCGCCGACACCTTCTGGGCAATCGGGGTCTCCACCAGCCCCAACCGGGCCGGTGTGGTCCACAACGACCTCCGCAACGCCCCACATATCACCTATGAGGCCAGCCCCTTCATGAACCCCGGGCCGGCACATCCGGAGTCCTGGTGGTGGGAGACCCCCGAGGACCAGATTGTCGAGGAGGCCGACCAGGTTCAGGAGGATGCGGAGCAGGACGCAGAACGCGATCTGCCCACAGATGACTGAGACAAACTCCACACCAAACATCTAGGAAACTCCCAGCCCCACCCAGCTTTACGGCAAGTTTCTTCGATAGTTTGGAGCCGATGAACGGGACACGAGCACGCTGGGCGATAGTACTGTCGGCCTTGGCGCTGCTCGTGTTCGTCTGGGCAGCCAGCACCGATATCGACCGGTACGACGGCGAACTTCCCGGCTTCAATCTCGACTGGGAACCTGAACCGCCGGAACCGGAAACCCCGGAGCCCCAAGAGACCGTCACCTGCCCGCCGGATCCTGATCCGGATGATCCCACCGTCCCCATTGAATGCCTCGAGCCTGAGGAGGAGATCGAGGACCGGGAACCGATGGACCTCTCCTGGCTGGACCCCGTGCTGCGGGTACTGCTGATACTGGGCGCGATCGGTCTCATCGGCGCATTGGCCTACCTCATCACCAGCTGGCTGCGGAACCGGGACACCAGCCGGCCGGAACCGGTGGAGATCGAGGATCTCGAAGCAGCAGCCAAGGCAACTGAGGAAGCCGCGATCGAACAGGCCTCGGCCACCGGCACTGCCCGCAACGCCGTCGTCGCCTGTTGGGTCGCCCTGGAGGATGCCGCCGAAGCAGCTGGCCTGCAGCGTAAGGGCTCCGAGACCTCCGAGGAATTCACCCAACGGGTACTCAGCCGCTGGGAAGTGGACTCCGCAACCATCCACGAACTGGCCGAGCTCTACCGGACAGCCCGGTTCTCCCGGGAAGAGCTCTCTGCCGATGACCGCCACCGCGCGGTCAACGCCCTGCAGCGAGTGCATTCGGCAATCCTTGCGCATAAAGCCGCCGTGGACGCCGAACGCGCAGCAGCCGCCGAGGAACGCAGGAGGCGCACATGAAATCCATCATCGGACGCGCTGTGCTGGGTCTGCTGGGCGGCATCGGGCTTTTTATCTTCCTCTGGAGCCAGGGCCTGGTGGCCAACCCCTGGCAGCTGGGGCTGCTGATCAGCATCCTCGCCGCACTGGCGATGATCGCCATCATCGGGCAACTGGTTCGTTTTGAGGACTTCAGCACCCATATCGGATGGTTCTCTGCGGCCCCGGCCACCCCCAGCCCCGTCTTCGGTGCCACCGATCCCCGCCTGCGCAGGCTGCGGCATACCGTCCACGACGCCGTGGACCCACCCAAGGGCAGCACCCGGCCCTCGAGTGCGGAACTGCACGATCTGCTCAACACCCTGGCCGTGGAGAAACTGGAGGCCAGGGGAGTGGACCTCCAGCGAAATCCGCAGGCCTTCCACCAATACCTGGGCCCAGAAGTCGCCGGTTACCTGACCTCGCGACCCGAACCCCGGGTATCAGCCAAGACCCTGAACGCTGTGATCAACAGAATCGAGGAACTGTGAGCACCCCGGAGAACCCACCAGAGATCACCCCAGAAGAAGTCAGCCGACGGGCAGCAGCCGTCATCGACCAGGTCGGTCAGGCCGTGGTCGGCAAACGCGAACCCCTGACCCTGACCCTGGCCGGAATCCTGGCCGGAGGTCATATCCTGCTCGAGGATCTCCCTGGGCTCGGCAAGACCCTGGCCGCCCGATCCTTCGCCCAGGCCCTGGGGCTGGACTTCGCCCGGGCCCAGTTCACCCCGGACCTCCTGCCAGCCGACCTCACCGGCGCCTATGTCTACGACCAGGGGAACGGGAAGTTCCAATTCCGCCAGGGGCCGCTGTTCACCGGGCTGCTGCTGGCCGATGAGATCAACCGCACCCCGCCGAAGACCCAGTCAGCCCTGCTGGAGGCCATGGCCGAGAAACAGGTCACCGTCGAAGGGGAGACCTTCCAGCTGGAACGGCCCTTCCACGTGCTGGCCACCGCGAACCCCGTGGAATACGAAGGAACCTACCCCCTGCCGGAGGCACAGCTGGACCGCTTCCTGCTACGGCTGTCCTTCGGCTACCCCGAACAGGCCGAGGAGCAGGAGGTGCTGCGCCGCAGGCTCGGCCGGCAGCGTGAGGAGCAGACCCTGCAGCCGGTCACCGACGCCGCCGGACTGGCCGCCATGCAGCGAGCCGTAGAAGCCATTCCGGTGGAGGAGGAGATCTCCGAATACTGTGTGCGGATCGCCGCCGCCACCCGCCGGTCCAGCTCAGTGCAGGTCGGAGCCTCCCCGCGCGGTTCCCTGGCCCTGGTGCTGGTGGCTCGGGCCTATGCAGTGATCAACGGGCGCAGCTATATCGTCCCCGAGGATGTCAAAGCAGTCGCCCATGCGGTGCTGGACCACCGGATCGTGCTGAAGCCGGAACTGTGGATGTCCCAGGCCCGGCCTGACCAGGTCGTCCAGCAGGTGCTCAACGATGTGCCGGTACCTGCTGCCCGGCAGGCCGCCCCAGCACCCCACAACGCAGCGGCAGTACCTCAGGGTGCAGCCGCCGGCTACCACCAGGCGCCCGCGCAGCAGGGAATGCCCCCACAGGCGGCAGCGCCTGCCCAGCAGAACGGATCCCAGCCGCCGGCGGGGCCTGCCCAATGACCTACTCCAGCGCTCCCCAACCGGAGCCCGGACAACGACGACGCAGCGGCCGCTGGCTGTTCACCCGGGCGCATCTCTCCGCGGTGCTGGTGGCAGCTGTGGGTGTGCTCATCGGTGTCATCGGTGGGCGCCCGGATGCCCTGGTGGTCATCGCCCCGCTGGTGATCATTGTGATCTGGAGTATTGCGCTGCGCCCCACCGGCAGCCCCAGCGCAGAGGCCCAGGTGGCCAGGGGGACCGTACCGGAGGGCCAGTCCAATGCCGTGGTGATCAGCACTGAGGGAGTACAGGGAGCAGAACTGGTAGCCGCCTCACTAGCCGCCACCGCCTGGATCCGCAGGCGCCCAGAACACGGCGCCGTCGTCGAGCTTCTTGATCCCTCAGGGGAACAGGAGGCCAGTCAGCTGACCATCGGGGCTGATCCCGAACGCTGGGGAAACCGCAGCTACGGCACGGCCCTGGTCGGCGTCGTCGGGGCCTGGGGTGCCTACTCCTGGGGTCCACTTCCGCTGGCCAGCGGCACACGCCGGATGGTGCCGGCGGCAGAGGTCTTCGACAACGGGGCACCGGCCCCGCATCCGCGGGGGCTGGTGGGGCATCACCGCTCCGCCCGGGCCGGGCAGGGCAGTGAGTTCAACAGCATCCGCCCCTTCCAATGGGGCGACCGGCTCAAACGCATCAACTGGCCCCGCTCCACCAGAACCGGGGAACTGCATGTGACCTCCTCCTATGCCGATCAGGACACCCATGTGGCGCTGATCGTGGACGCCCAGAATGACCTCGGCGGATCCGAGGGCTACGGAGGCAAGGCATCCACCCTGGACCGGGCGGTGCGCTCGGCGGCCGCCATCGGGGAGCACTTCACCGCCCAGGGCGACCGGGTGAGTCTGCAGGTCATCTCCGGGGCACTGCCGGTTCGGCTGTCCCCGGGCACCGGGGGAAAGCATTTCCGGCGGCTGCTCGATGTGCTGGCCACCGCCGTGCCCTCCCCGGAACGCAAAATCGACCCCGAAAGGGTGCGGTTGGGCATCACCCCGGGCACCCTGGTCGTCATCGTCTCCTCATTGGTCTCCGAGGCGATGTTCAGCCGGGCCGCCGCCTTGGCGCACAGCGGGATCACTGTGGTGGCCATCGATGTGCTCGGTGACAGTGCCCCCGACTACCGGGGCCAGCCCGAGCATGAACAACTGGCCTGGCGGCTGCGCATGCTGGAGCGAGACCGGGAGATCCGCCGGGTACAGCAGGCGGGGGCGGCCGTGGTCCCATGGCGAGGCCCCGGAAGCCTGGATCTGATCCTGCGCCAATTGGCCCGCCGGGGCCGGGCAGGAGCGATGTGATGAGCGAACTGCGCTACCTCTCCATTGAACAGGCGCTGCTGCGTGCAGCCATCCTGTTCAGCACCGTGGGACTGTCCATCCTGCTCAACTGGACAGCAGAGCAGGGGGCCTTCAACTTCTGGACCGTGCTGCTGCCCCTGGGGCTCGGGGTGCTGACGATGATCTTCCCCCAGGCTCCGTGGACCCCGGTGCTGATGGTCTACGCCGTGGTGGTCTGGACAGTGGTCAATGACGACCTTGCCACAGCAGGATCCCTCCTGGCGGCGGCACTGCTGCTGATCATCCACACCAGCGCGGCCCTGGCCTCGGCGGTGCCGCTGGCCGCCAGCCCGCCCAGCGGGCTCTGGGTGCGTTACGCCGGCCGCTGTGCAGCAGTCCTAGGCATCACCACCCTGGTCTGGATGGCAGTGCGGGTCTTCACCGGCACAACTGTCCCCGGGGGAGTGGTGGCACTGATGCTGGCCACCGTCCTGATCGCCGCCGCCGTCCTGGGCTACGAACGCTGGGTGAACCGGACAACCACAGCCTGAATTCCCCGGTATCAGCTGCCCGGACCCTCAATGGGCAGGCTCAGCAAGTGATACCCCATGGTCTTGCCGTGGCCGTCGAGGTAGTTGCTTCCCGTCACTCCGCCGGCCAACAGGCCCCTGAGGTGGAACACCATGGACTGGCTCGCCGGAAGCAGCACCCGGCTGACATCGGAAGGCACCAAGCCGTAGCGTTCGGCCACCTCGGCAGCACCCAAGGTACTGCTCAACTGCTCGTAGGCCCGGGCTGAGCGGGGCAGCACGGCGATCATGAGGTCATCACCCTTATCACCGGTACGCACATCTGCGAGATCATCGACGATCATGCCGGCACCTCCAGAACCTCCACCGCGTGGTTCACCGCTTCCCTAGGAATCGAGGCCGATCTGATCGAAACCACCTCGGAGCTGCCGGTCCGGGCACCTCCGCCACCGGCTGGCCCATTCGTGTACAGAGATTCGACCTCCCAGCCCACCGCCTTGGCCAGCTGCTGGGTGTCGAAGGTCCCTGACACTCGCAGCCGGACCTCGGGAATGTGGGTGCCGCTGTGGCTGCCCGGCGAACCCCGGAAACTGGCCCCGGTTCCGATGAGTTCCACCGTGAGGTCCTCCTGAGCTATGCCATGGACCCGCATCAGCCGAGCCACGACGATGTCGGCGGCCAGCCGCGCCCGGTCCTCGGCCCGGGGACCGGCATAGGAGATCTGCCCCTCACCGGTGTACCCGCCGACAAAGCCCAGACTCACTTTCAACTCCAGGGGTCGCTCGGTGCCAGTAGCCCCGCTGACGGCCACCTCATCCGGGCCCACTTCAGCAAAGCTGACCCCGGAGAAGTCAGCGGTGACATCCGGAGTGAGATAGGCATACGGATTATGCACCTCATAGAGCAGCTGTTCACGGCAGGTGCGCTCATCGACCAGTCCACCGGCCTGCGCCAATTTGCTGATCACCGCGGATCCATCCGCTGCAACATCAGCAAATGGGAAGCCGAGTCGATCCAGGTCAGGAACGGGCTTAGTGCCGGGATCGGCGAAATAACCGCCGGTGATCTGCCCGGCACATTCTAGTAAGTGCCCCAGGCAGGTGCCGCGCCCCAGCAGCTCATAATCATCGCTGGGCCAGCCGAATTCATGCACCATAGGCGCCAGATACAGCGAGGGATCGGCCACCCGCCCGGTGATCACCACATCAGGATTCTCCGCCAGCGCTGGCAGGATCGCCTCGATGCCCAGATAGGCATTGGCAGAAGTCAGTTCGCTGGGATACTCCGAGACCGGCTGACGCGTCTCCCAGATCAAGGGGTCATAGCTGCGTACCGCTTCTGCGACGTCGTCGCCGGTGACCACCGCTATCCGTACCGCACGCGGCAGCTCTATCTGTTCCAGGGCCGCAGCCACGGCCCGGGCTCCGGCCAGGGGGTTGGCACTGCCGCCGTTGGTGATCACCGTGGTGCCGGAAGCCAAGGCAGGTCTGATCACCTCAGTGATACGTGGGACCAGCAGCGGGTCGTAGCCCTGGGTGGAGTCCTGCAGACGCCGGAGCTGGCCGGCCGCGACAGTGCGCTCACCGAGGCTTTCGAAGATCAGATAGTCGAGATTCGCGTGCTCAGCCAGTTCCACTGCCGGATCGATCCGGTCTCCGGCAAAACCTGCCCCGGCGCCCAGCCGGATGCTTCGGTCACTCATGCCCATCCAGGAATCACCCCAATAATCAGTGCGACGACGACCATGACCACACTGATCAGCCACAGCCAGAGGAAAGAGTGCCGGATATGCCGGCCGATATCGACTTTCGCCAGGCCCACCAACAGGAAGAAGGCGCCGGTCATCGGGCTGATGGGGAAGCCAACGGTTTCCTGCCCCAGAATCGAGGCCTGGGCGATATGGGTGCCGTCAACGCCGAACTCGGATCCCACGCCCATCAGCACAGGCATGACCCCGAAGTAATAGGCATCGGGGCCGAAGGCGAGGCTCAACGGTACGCCCAGCAGCCCGGCGATAACCGGAAGTGCAGGGGCCAATGGCTCCGGAAGCAGCGACGCTCCGGATTCAGCCATGGCCTCGACCATCCCGGATTCGGAGAGAACACCCAGCAGTACGCCCGCCGCCAGCAGGGTGCTGGCCATCAGCACTGCGCCGGGGGCATGGGCGTTGATCCGTTGAGTCTGCTGCTTCATCCCCGGGTAGTTGATGACCAGGGCGAGGATGGCACCGACGATGAAGCAGACCGCAGGATCCACCACTCCGGCGATCAGGGCGCCGACGACTACGACGGTCAGCAGGAAGTTCACGATCAGCAGCTTGGGCCGCTTCAGGCTCTCATCAGTCTCGGGAGCATCGACCTGCACTGTGCCGGATTCGGTCTCCGCCCCGGAGGCAGTGGGTGCTTCGGAGGACTCATCCTGCGGGACCCGGGCTGTGGACTCTGGCACTTCGGCCTTCTTATCCCCGGCGGCCACCCGGGCCAGGCGTTTCTTCTCCCGGACTCCTAGGTAGTAGGCGATCGCCAGAGCCAGCACAATACCCACCGCCTGGGCAGGAATCAGTGGAACCCAGAGCTCATTTGCCGGAATCTCCGCGGTGGCAGCGGCGCGGACAGTCGGGCCACCCCAGGGCAGAACATTCATCACACCCGCACCCAGGGCCACACAGGTGGCCAAAACCAATCGGCTCATCCCCATCCGCTCATAGAGCGGCAGCATGGCCGGAATAGTGATCAGAAAAGTGGAGGCTCCGGCGCCGTCGAGATGGGTCACCAGCGCCAACAGGGTCGTTGCCAGGGTGATGGTGGCCGGCTTATCCCCGGCGAACCGCAGAATCCGGTCCACCACGGGGTCAAACATTCCGGCATCTCGGAGCACGCCGAAGAAGATGATGGCAAAGACGAACATGGCGACGACGCCGACCACCCCACCGATGCCGGTGGTGGCGAAACCGGAGACCTCCTCCAGGGAATACCCGGCGATCAGGGCACCGACCAGGGGGATGCCTGCCAGCGCGATGATGGCATGGACCCTTTGGGTCAGCAGTAATGCCAAGATCAGCGCAATGACGAAGAACCCGACGATTGCGAGCACGAGAAGCCTCCTTTATCCGAGTAAACCTCCTCGAGTGTGTCCTGTGTCACTTATAGGCACAATAGGCAATTGAGGATAGAGTCATGCACAGTGCGCATAAATGATCAGATCCAGGTGGGGCACCTCCGTGCCGCAGTGGCCTTGGGCAGTACCGGCAGCTTCACCGAGGCAGCCCGAGAGATGGGGCTTTCGCAGTCCTCGCTGAGCCGAAAGATCGCCGACCTCGAGCGCGCCCTGGCCACCCAGCTCTTTCGCCGGACTACCCGTCGCGTGGAGTCCACTGCTGCCGGAAGAGTGCTGGTGGCCCAGATGCGCAGTGTGCTCGTGGCATTCGACCAGGGCATGGAGCAGCTCTATCAACAGGCAGCAGGGGAGAAGGGGTCCATCACCATCGGCTGTCTGCCATCGATTGCAGCAAGCTACCTGCCCGGCTTCATCCGGGATTTCTCCCGGGACTTTCCCGGAGTCCGTGTGGAGGTCCTGGACGCGCTGAAGGCCCAGGTGCTCGAGCAGGTGCGCGCCGGTGAGGTGGACTTCGGAATCACCGCCCTGAGCAGTCGCGATGACGACCTGCACTATGAGCGAATCGGAGCCGACCAGTTCTACTGCGCTCTGCCCAGAGGTCATCGGCTCAGCGAAGCCCAGGAACTGACCTGGGGTGCCTTGGAGGGGGAGCCCTTCATAACCTTCTCGCCGTTCAGCAGCATCTCCCGCCCAGTGGAAACTGCACTGGAAGCTGCCGGGGTCGTGCCCAGCTCCACAATGGTCGGTTCCAATGTGGGTGCTGTGGCCGGTCTCGTGGCCTCCGGGCTCGGAGTGACCGCAATCCCTGGCCTGGTCCGCCCGCTGATGGAATTCGCCCAGCTGCGGTTCATCCCCCTGCGCCCGACTGTGGAACGGGAAATCTGCATCGTCCGGCGTAAGGGGGAGGGGATCTCGGCGGCCGCCGAGAGGTTCATCCTCTCCCTGCGGCGCAGAGGCGCTGACTAGCCTAGAGATCGCGATATCTGACACGCGCAGAAGGAGTCTTGCAGGCGTCGTCGTGCTCTCTGCTAGGCTTTAGCCCGGCTGGGCCGGTCCCGCTGGCGGGGAAACCCCGCTCAGCTCTCGCTCGGCAAGGCTTCGTCGAGCTTCGCACCTAAAGTCGGCCCCGGCCTTTCGCCGGGCCCTCACGGGGCATGCACTTGCGTGCGCCCGAATTTTCTGTGTATCCTAAAACTTCGCGTTTCCCGTATCTTTCTGTGCCTTCAAATAGCGGTTGGCATGCCTCTACATGGAAGCGATCCCGTACGCATAACGATAAAAGGTCTGTGGAAGGATCCCTCTTGGTCGCCTCGAGCACCTCAATCCAAACCGCTGCATCGGCCCGCACCGCTGAATACGCCGGCCGTCTCTCATTCGCAAAGATCCACGAACCCCTCGATGTCCCGGAGCTGCTGGCTCTGCAGATCGAGTCCTTCGACCGCCTGGTCGGCAACGAAGCCTGGGCCGCCCGTGTGGCCGAGGCCAAGGAAAAGGGCATCAAGGGCGTCTCCGACACCTCCGGTCTGGCTGACATCTTCGAGGAGATGTCCCCGATCGAGGACTTCCAGGGCACTATGTCCCTGAGCTTCTCCGATCCGGAGTTCGCTGACCCCAAGTACACGGTGGATGAGTGCAAGGATCACGACACCACCTACTCGGCCCCGCTCTACGTCAAGGCCGAGTTCATGAACCACAACACCGGTGAGATCAAGCAGCAGACCGTGTTTATGGGCGACTTCCCGCTCATGACCGACCGCGGCACTTTCATCATCAACGGCACCGAGCGCGTTGTGGTCTCCCAGCTGGTCCGCTCCCCGGGCGCCTACTTCGAGCGCTCTCAGGACAAGACCACCGATAAGGACATCTACACCGCCAAGGTCATCCCCTCCCGCGGTGCATGGTTCGAGCTGGAGATCGATAAGCGCGACCAGGTAGGCGTACGCCTGGACCGTAAGCGTAAGCAGCCGGTCACCGCTCTGCTGAAGGCCATCGGCTGGTCCGAGTCCCGGATTCTCGAGGAATTCGGTCACTACGACTCGATCCGCGCCACCATCGAGAAGGACACCTTCGAGACCCAGGACGAGGCGCTGCTGGACATCTACCGCAAGCTGCGTCCGGGCGAGCCCCCGACAGTCGAGGCCGCCCGCGGTCTGCTCGAGGGCCTCTACTTCACCCCCAAGCGCTACGACCTCGCCAAGGTCGGCCGCTACAAGCTCAACCGCAAGCTGGGCGTGGACAAGGACTTCACCGACGCCGATGCCTCCGTGCTCACCGAAGAGGACATCACCGCGATGATCCACTACCTGTGCGCACTGCACGCAGGTCAGCGGACCATCAAGGGCATCCGCGACGGCGAAGAGACCGAAATCTACGTGGCCGTCGATGACATCGACCACTTCGGCAACCGCCGTATCCGTGCCGTCGGCGAGCTGATCGAGAACCAGGTCCGCACCGGTCTGTCCCGCATGGAGCGCGTTGTGCGTGAGCGCATGACCACCCAGGACGTTGAGGCCATCACCCCGCAGACCCTGATCAACATCCGCCCCGTGGTGGCCAGCATCAAGGAGTTCTTCGGAACCTCCCAGCTGTCCCAGTTCATGGACCAGAACAACCCGCTGGCCGGACTGACCCATAAGCGGCGCCTCTCCGCACTGGGCCCCGGCGGTCTCTCCCGCGACCGCGCCGGTATGGAAGTCCGCGACGTGCACCCCTCGCACTACGGCCGTATGTGCCCGATTGAGACCCCTGAAGGTCCCAACATCGGTCTGATCGGCTCGCTGGCTACCTACGGCCGGATCAACAACTTCGGCTTCATCGAGACCCCCTACCGCAAGGTTGTCGACGGCAAGGTCACCGATGAGATCGCCTACCTCACCGCCGACGACGAGCTGCTGGCCAACATTGCACAGGCCAACGCTCCGCTGGAGGAGGACGGCACCTTCTCCGAGGACAAGGTCCTCTGCCGTGGTCGTTCCGAGGCTTCCGGCGGCGAGCAGGGCGAGCCCCTGCTGGTCTCCCCGGGCGATATCGACTTCATGGACGTCTCCCCGCGCCAGATGGTCTCCGCGGCAACCGCCCTGATTCCATTCCTGGAGCACGACGACGCCAACCGTGCACTCATGGGCGCGAACATGCAGCGCCAGGCAGTGCCGCTGCTGGAGCCCGAGTCCCCGCTGGTGGGAACCGGTATGGAGAAGTTCATCGCCGTCGACGCCGGCGACTCCGTCACCGCCACCAAGGCCGGTGTGGTCACCAAGGTTGCCGCCGATCTGGTCACCGTCCAGAACGACGACGGCTCCTACACCCACTACCCGATCATGAAGTTCCAGCGCTCCAACCAGGGCAACGCCTACAACCAGCAGGTGCGTGTCTCCGAGGGCGACCGGGTCGAGTACCAGTCCATCATCGCTGACGGCCCCTCCACTGAGGCCGGCGAGCTGGCACTGGGCAAGAACCTCCTGGTGGCCTTCATGTCCTGGGAGGGTCACAACTTCGAGGACGCCATCATCCTGTCCCAGCGCCTGGTGCAGGACGATGTGCTCACCTCCATCCACATCGAGGAGCACGAGGTTGACGCTCGCGACACCAAGCTCGGTGCCGAGGAGATCACCCGCGATATCCCCAACGTCTCCGAGGAGATGCTCTCGGCTCTCGACGAGCGCGGCATCATCCACGTCGGTGCCGAGGTGGAGTCCGGCGATATCCTCGTCGGCCGTGTCACCCCCAAGGGTGAGACCGAGCTGACCCCCGAGGAGCGCCTGCTGCGGGCCATCTTCGGTGAGAAGTCCCGCGAGGTCCGCGACACCTCCCTGAAGGTGCCCCACGGCGAGGCCGGAACCGTCATCGGTGTCCGCATCCTCGACGCCGAGACCGAGGACCACGAGCTGCCCCCGGGCGTGAACCAGGTGGTCCGGGTCTACGTGGCCCAGAAGCGTAAGATCACCGACGGTGACAAGCTCGCCGGCCGCCACGGCAACAAGGGTGTTATCTCCAAGATCCTGCCCGTGGAGGATATGCCCTTCCTGCCCGACGGCACCCCCGTCGACGTCGTGCTCAACCCCATGGGTGTGCCCGGTCGTATGAACATCGGTCAGGTTATGGAGCTGCACCTCGGCTGGGCCGCTGCCAATGGTTGGAAGATCGAAGGCGAGCCCGAATGGCTGAAGAACCTGCCGAACCTGCCGCGCGAGACCGGCCCCACCAAGGTGGCCACCCCGGTCTTCGACGGTGCTGAGACCGATGAGCTCACCGGCCTGCTGGAGTCCACCAACCCCGGCCGCGACGGCGAACAGCTGATCGGCTCCAACGGTAAGGCCCAGCTGCTCGACGGTCGCTCCGGCGAACCGTTCCCGGACCCGGTCTCCGTGGGCTACATGTACATCCTGAAACTCCACCACCTGGTGGACGACAAGATCCACGCCCGCTCCACCGGTCCCTACTCGATGATCACCCAGCAGCCGCTGGGCGGAAAGGCCCAGTTCGGCGGCCAGCGCTTCGGTGAGATGGAGGTGTGGGCCCTGGAGGCCTACGGCTCCGCCTACACCCTGCAGGAGCTGCTGACCATCAAGTCCGATGACATCCACGGCCGCGTGAAGGTCTACGAGGCCATCGTCAAGGGCGAGGACATCCCGGAGCCCGGTGTTCCGGAGTCCTTCAAGGTGCTGATCAAGGAGATGCAGTCGCTGTGCCTGAACGTCGAGGTGCTCAACGAGCACGGAGACGCATTCCAGATGCGCGACGCCGACTCCGACGACTCCGGCTTCTCTGCCGCTGAGGAACTCGGAATCGACCTCTCCCGCGCCGAGCCCAGCTCAGTCGAGGAAGTCTGATCAGGCTTCTGCTCGACCACAACGCTTGACGAATTTTTAGAGAAGAAAAGAGAGATACCGGACTATGTCCACTGAATCCTCATTCGACACAATGCGCATCGGGCTGGCCACCACCGACGACATCATGCGGTGGACCTACGGCGAGGTCAAGAAGCCCGAGACCATCAACTACCGCACCCTGAAGCCGGAGAAGGACGGCCTGTTCTGCGAGAAGATCTTCGGACCTTCCCGGGACTGGGAGTGCTACTGCGGTAAGTACAAGCGCGTGCGCTTCAAGGGCATCAAATGTGAGCGCTGCGGCGTGGAGGTCACCCGCTCGAAGGTCCGCCGTGAGCGGATGGGCCACATCGAGCTGGCCGCCCCCGTGACTCACATCTGGTACTTCAAGGGCGTGCCCTCCCGCCTGGGCTACCTCCTGGACCTGGCGCCGAAGGACCTCGAGAAGGTCATCTACTTCGCCGCCTACATGATCACCAGGGTCGACGACGACCGTCGTCACGAGGACCTGCCCAACCTGCAGGCCGAGGTCGACCAGGAGGTCAACCACCTCACCTCCCAGCGGGACGCCGATATCGCCGCGATCTCCAAGGAGCTCGAGGACGGTCTGGCTGAGCTGGAGTCCGAGGGCGCCAAGGCCGCGGAGAAGAAGAAGTTCCGCGAGACCAAAGAGAAGCAGATGGCCCAGCTGCGCAAGCGCGCAGACTCTGAGATCGAGCAGATCCAGAACGTCTGGGACCGCTTCAAGAACATCAAGGTCGGCGACCTCGAAGGTGACGAGACCCTCTTCCGCGAGATGCGGGCCAAGTACGGTCAGTACTTCGAGGGCTTCATGGGTGCCGAGGCCATCCAGAAGCGCCTGGCCACCTTCGATATGGAGGCAGAGGCCGAGAACCTGCGCGAGACTATTGCCACCGGCAAGGGCCAGCGCAAGACCCGTGCCCTGAAGCGCCTGAAGGTGCTCAACGCCTTCCTGGTCAACGGCAACTCGCCCACCGGTATGGTCCTCGAGGCCGTTCCGGTGATCCCGCCGGAGATCCGCCCGATGGTTCAGCTGGACGGTGGCCGCTTCGCGACCTCTGACCTCAACGACCTCTACCGTCGTGTGATCAACCGCAACAACCGCCTGAAGCGTCTGCTGGACCTCGGTGCACCCGAGATCATCATCAACAACGAGAAGCGGATGCTGCAGGAGTCGGTGGACTCCCTGTTCGACAACGGCCGTCGCGGCCGCCCGGTCACCGGACCCGGCAACCGCCCGCTGAAGTCGCTCTCGGACATGCTGAAGGGTAAGCAGGGTCGTTTCCGTCAGAACCTGCTCGGTAAGCGTGTTGACTACTCCGGCCGTTCGGTTATCGTCGTTGGCCCGCAGCTGAAGCTGCACGAGTGCGGTCTGCCCAAGCAAATGGCACTGGAGCTGTTCAAGCCCTTCGTGATGAAGCGGCTGGTGGACCTCAACCACGCCCAGAACATCAAGTCCGCCAAGCGGATGGTCGAGCGCCAGCGCGCTCAGGTCTGGGATGTGCTTGAAGAGGTCATCACCGAGCACCCGGTGCTGCTGAACCGTGCACCTACCCTGCACCGTCTGGGTATCCAGGCCTTCGAGCCGCAGCTGGTTGAGGGTAAGGCCCTGCAGCTGCACCCGCTGGTCTGTGCTGCGTTCAACGCCGACTTCGACGGTGACCAGATGGCAGTGCACCTGCCGCTGGGACCGGAGGCTCAGGCCGAGGCCCGCATCCTGATGCTGTCCTCGAACAACATCCTCAAGCCCTCCGACGGTCGCCCGGTGGCCCTGCCCGCACAGGACATGATCATCGGTCTGCACCACCTGACCACCGTCCGCGAGGACGAGACAGGCGCAGGCCGGGTCTTCTCCTCCGTGGGTGAGGCTCAGATGGCCTTCGACCTCAAGCAGCTGCACCTGAACGCTCCGGTGAAGATCGCCGTGGAAGGCTTCACGCCCTCCAAGCAGGTGCCCGCTCCCGAGGGTTGGGAAGAGGGCCAGCTTGCCCTCATCGAGACCACTCTCGGCAAGGTGCTGTTCAACGAGCTGCTGCCTACCGACTACCCCTGGCAGGACAAGGTCGCCGATAAGAAGGCCTTGGGCTCGCTGATCAACGACATCTCCGAGCGGTACTCCACCGTGCAGGTTGCACAGACCCTGGACAACCTCAAGGACGCCGGCTTCTACTGGTCTACCCGTTCCGGTGTGACCGTGGCGATTTCGGATATCACCTCCGACTTCGACAAGGCCGCCATCATGGAGAAGTACGAGGCTCAGGTCGCCAAGGTCGAGGAAGAGTTCGGACTCGGCTTCATCGGCAAGGAGAACCGTACCCAGGAGCTGCAGGAGATCTGGGGCAAGGCCACTTCCGAGATCGAGCAGGCGATGATGGAGGGGATGGACTCCCTGAACAACATCAACCGCACGGTCACCTCCGGAGCACGTGGTAACTGGAACCAGATTCGTCAGATCGCAGGTATCCGTGGCCTGGTGACAAACCCCAAGGGTGACATCATCCCGCGGCCGATCAAGTCCTCCTACCGTGAGGGCCTGACCGTTCTGGAGTACTTCATCGCGACCCACGGTGCCCGTAAGGGTCTGGCCGATACCGCGCTGAAGACCGCTAACTCCGGTTATCTCACCCGACGTCTGGTCGACGTCTCCCAGGACGTCATCGTCCGCGATGAGGACTGTGGCACCAGCCGCGGCCTCTCCGTGCCGATCGCCCAGCCGAAGAACTACGCCCACGCAGATGTTCTGCGCCCCGACGGCGTGCTGGTGAAGTCCGGCCGGAAGTACATCAGCGAGGAGCTCGCCGACGGCGAGGAGTTCGAGCTGCACAAGATGGTCGAAACCTCCGCCTACTCCCGGACCCTGGCCGAAACCGTGGCAGATGCCAACGGTGAGGTCCTGGCCGAGGCAGGCACCGAGGTCGGCGATGTGCTGATCGAGAAGCTCTTCGAAGCCGGTGTGAAGACCATCAAGGTCCGCTCCGTGCTGACCTGTGAGTCCCCGGTCGGCACCTGTGCCGCCTGCTACGGACGCTCCATGGCAGCCGGCCACCGGGTCGACGTCGGTGAGGCAGTCGGCATTATCGCCGCACAGTCCATCGGTGAGCCCGGTACCCAGCTGACCATGCGTACCTTCCACTCCGGTGGTGTCGCCTCCGCAGACGACATCACCCAGGGTCTGCCCCGTATCCAGGAGCTCTTCGAGGCACGTACACCTAAGGGTGTCGCGCCGATCGCCGAGTCCTCCGGACGGGTCCGCTACGAGGAGGACGAGAAGCAGGCCCGGCTGGTGCTGGTTCCGGACGACGGCTCCGAGGAGCAGGTCTACCCGGTGCTGCGTAGCTCCCGTCTGCTGATCGACCTCGGTGCCGACAACTCCGGCACCGCCCACGTGGAGGTCGGCACTCAGCTGGTCCGCGGTCACGTTGACCCCAAGCAGGTCCTGCGTGTGCTCGGCCCCCGGGCTGCCCAGAAGTTCCTGGTCGCAGAGGTCCAGGAGGTCTACCAGTCCCAGGGTGTGGGCATCCACGACAAGCACGTGGAGGTCATCGTGCGGCAGATGCTGCGCCGGATCACCGTCATCGAGTCGGGCGAGACCAACCTCCTGCCCGGCGAGCTGGCCGACCGGTTCCGCTTCCAGCAGGCCAATAAGGCAGCCTTCGAGCAGGGTCAGCGCCCGGCCTCCGGCCGTGACGAGCTCATGGGTATCACCAAGGCTTCGCTGGCCACCGACTCCTGGCTCTCCGCGGCCTCCTTCCAGGAGACCACCCGGGTGCTCACCCAGGCAGCAATGGAAGGCAAGTCCGATCCGCTGCTGGGCCTGAAGGAGAACGTGATCATCGGTAAGCTGATCCCCGCCGGCACCGGCCTGGACCGCTACACCCAGACCCAGGTGGACCCCACTGAGGAGGCCAAGGCCAACCTGTTCACCGGTCCGAGCCTCTACGGCTCCAGCTTCGACTACGCCGGAGCTGAGGGGGACAGCGAGTTCCACGCCATCCCGCTGGAGGACTACAGCACCGACGTCGACTTTCGGTGACAAGTTTTCGTAGGGTTTTGCTGAAATCGTAGGCCTATAGACCTAGGAAAAGATCAAAACCCTACGAAAACCAAATATCCAGAAAGGCCCGGGCAGGACTCCTCATGGAGAGCCTCCCGGGCCTTCTGCGTTACTGGTGGGGGAGTGGTAGCCCGCTAGTTAGCGGGATGCGCGGAATACTGGTATTGTTAACTCGATTGTTTCTGTGTGGCAGTAGGACTCGGTCCGGGTTGCGGGGAAGGTGCGCAACAAATGCCACCCATTTTCATGCTCAGCCGCGTTTAGAGGTCTCGGGCCTGAAGACGACGTGGAGCTTTCCCCCGCGCAGAGACGTGCCCCGGCCGAAGACGGCCACAAAGACCTGACAACAACGGAGATTGCATAGTGCCTACTATTCAGCAGCTGGTGCGCAAGGGGCGGAACCCCAAGCCCGCCAAGAACGCTACCCCGGCCCTTCAGGGCTCCCCGATGCGCCGTGGTGTCTGCACTCGTGTGTACACCACCACCCCCAAGAAGCCGAACTCCGCACTCCGCAAGGTGGCCCGTGTCCGCCTCGGCGGCGGTGTGGAAGTGACCGCTTACATCCCCGGTGAGGGACACAACCTGCAGGAGCACTCCATCGTGCTCGTTCGCGGTGGTCGTGTGAAGGACCTCCCCGGTGTTCGCTACAAGATCGTCCGCGGCGCCCTCGACACCCAGGGTGTCAAGGGTCGTGGCCAGGCCCGCAGCCGCTACGGCGCCAAGAAGGAGAAGAAGTAATGCCTCGTAAAGGACCCGCTCCGAAGCGCCCCCTCGTCCAGGACCCCGTTCACGGATCCCCGCTGGTCACCCAGCTGATCAACAAGGTCCTGCGCGACGGCAAGAAGTCCACCGCAGAACGCATCGTCTACGGTGCCCTCGACGGTGTTGCCACCAAGACCAGCGAGAACCCCGTGGATGTCCTCAAGACAGCCATGGATAACGTTCGCCCCGCACTGGAGGTCCGCTCCCGCCGCGTCGGCGGTGCTACCTACCAGGTGCCCGTGGAGGTCAAGCCTGGCCGTGCAACCGCACTGGCCCTGCGCTGGCTGGTCGGCTACGCCCAGGACCGCCGCGAGAAGACCATGACCGAGCGTCTGATGAACGAGATCCTCGACGCATCCAACGGTCTGGGCGCCGCTGTGAAGCGCCGCGAAGACACCCACAAGATGGCAGAGGCCAACAAGGCCTTCGCTCATTACCGCTGGTAAACCCAGGAACACCCAGAAGCTAAACCACTAAGGGGAAACACTGTGGCACAACAAGAGGTGCTCACTGACCTGAAGAAGGTCCGCAATATCGGCATCATGGCTCACATCGACGCCGGTAAGACCACCACCACCGAACGTATCCTGTTCTACACCGGCCTGAACCACAAGATCGGTGAGACCCACGACGGTGCATCCACCACCGACTGGATGGAGCAGGAGAAGGAACGCGGCATCACCATCACCTCCGCCGCAGTGACCTGCTTCTGGGAGAACAACCAGATCAACATCATCGACACCCCCGGTCACGTCGACTTCACCGTTGAGGTGGAGCGTTCGCTGCGCGTGCTCGACGGCGCAGTGGCAGTCTTCGACGCCAAGGAGGGTGTGGAGCCGCAGTCCGAGACTGTCTGGCGCCAGGCCGATAAATACAACGTGCCGCGTATCTGCTTCGTCAACAAGATGGACAAGCTCGGTGCTGACTACTACTTCACCCTGGACACCATCAAGGACCGCCTCGGCGCCAAGCCGCTGGTGATGCAGCTGCCCATCGGTGCAGAGAACGACTTCGTCGGTGTTGTCGACCTCCTGCAGATGAAGGCTCTGGTCTGGCCCGGCGACGCCAAGGGCGATGTAACCATGGGCGCTGAGTACGAGACCCAGGAGATCCCCGAGGACCTCAAGGAGCGTGCCGAGGAGTACCGCAACGAGCTCATCGAGGCCGTTGCCGAGGCCGACGAGGCGCTCATGGAGAAGTACCTCGAGGGTGAAGAGCTCACCATCGACGAGCTCAAGGACGGTATCCGTAAGCTCACCGTCGCCGGTGAGGCATACCCCGTCTTCTGCGGCTCCGCGTTCAAGAACCGCGGTGTGCAGCCGATGCTCGACGCCGTCGTGGACTACCTGCCCTCCCCGGCAGACATCTCCTCCATGGAAGGCCACGCAATGGGCGATGAGGAGAAGGTCCTCACCCGTAAGCCCTCCAAGGAAGATCCCTTCTCCGCACTGGTCTTCAAGATCGCCTCCCACCCGTTCTTCGGTCAGCTGACCTTCATCCGGGTCTACTCCGGCAAGCTGTCCTCGGGTACCCAGATCCTGAACACCACCAAGAACAAGAAGGAGCGCATCGGGAAGCTCTTCCAGATGCACGCCAATAAGGAGAACCCGGTTGAAGAGGTTCAGGCCGGCCACATCTACGCGGTCATCGGTCTGAAGGACGTCACCACCGGTGACACCCTCTCCAACCCGGATGACCCGATTGTTCTGGAGTCCATGAGCTTCCCGGAGCCCGTGATCAACGTGGCTATCGAGCCGAAGTCCAAGGGCGACCAGGAGAAGCTCTCCACCGCCATCCAGAAGCTGGTGGCCGAGGACCCGACCTTCACCGTGTCCCTGGACGAGGAGACCGGCCAGACCGTCATCGGCGGTATGGGCGAGCTCCACCTCGATGTCTTCGTGGACCGCATGAAGCGCGAGTTCAAGGTGGAGGCAAACGTCGGTAAGCCCCAGGTGGCATACCGCGAAACCATCCGCCAGAAGGCAGAGAGCGTCGAGTACACCCACAAGAAGCAGACCGGTGGTTCCGGTCAGTTCGCAAAGGTCATCCTCGACTTCGAGCCCCTGGAGACCGATGGGGACGAGATGTACGAGTTCGAGAACGCCGTCACCGGCGGTCGTATCCCGCGCGAGTACATCCCCAGTGTTGACGCCGGTATCCAGGACGCCATGCAGCTCGGCGTTCTGGCTGGCTACCCGATGGTTGGCGTCAAGGCCACCCTGAAGGACGGTCAGTACCACGACGTCGACTCCTCCGAGATGGCGTTCAAGCTCGCCGGCTCCCAGGCCTTCAAGGAGGGCGTCAAGCGCGCCAAGCCGGTGCTGCTCGAGCCCACCATGGCAGTGGAAGTCCGTACTCCCGAGGAGTACATGGGCGATGTCATCGGTGACCTCAACTCCCGCCGCGGCCAGATCCAGTCCATGGAAGACGCCGCAGGAGTCAAGGTCGTCAAGGCCACTGTGCCGCTGTCGGAGATGTTCGGCTACATCGGTGAGCTGCGCTCCCGCACCCAGGGTCGCGCAGTCTTCACCATGACCTTTGACTCCTACGCAGAGGCGCCAAAGGCAGTGGCTGACGAAATCATTGAAAAGAACCGCGGCGAGTAATTCGGCGCATCAACTAAATTTCCCCAAAACCACCGAAATTAGTAGACTTGCGAGAGTTTCAGCCTGGGACACCCCCTGCCTGAAGTAAGTCTTACTGAAAAACCACGTTCTATAGGAGGAACCAGTGGCCAAGGCAAAGTTCGAGCGGAACAAGCCTCACCTCAACATCGGCACCATCGGTCACGTTGACCACGGCAAGACCACGCTGACTGCTGCTATCTCCAAGGTGCTCGCCGACAAGTACCCCGACCTCAACGAGGCCAAGGACTTCGCCGGCATTGACAACGCTCCCGAGGAGCGCGAGCGCGGCATTACCATCAACGTTTCCCACGTTGAGTACCAGACCGAGAAGCGTCACTACGCACACGTTGACGCCCCCGGTCACGCCGACTACGTCAAGAACATGATCACCGGTGCTGCTCAGATGGACGGCGCCATCCTCGTTGTGGCCGCAACTGACGGTCCGATGGCCCAGACTCGTGAGCACGTGCTGCTGGCCCGCCAGGTTGGCGTGCCTCAGCTGCTGGTTGCCCTCAACAAGTCCGACATGGTTGAGGACGAGGAGCTCCTCGACCTCGTCGAGATGGAGGTCCGCGAGCTGCTGTCCGAGCAGGAGTTCGACGGCGACGAGGCTCCGGTTATCCGCACCTCCGGCCTGAAGGCTCTCGAGGGCGACGCCGAGTGGGTCAAGACCGTTGAAGACCTCATGGAGGCTGTTGACGAGTACATCCCCGAGCCGGAGCGTGACAAGGACAAGCCCTTCCTCATGCCCATCGAGGACGTCTTCACCATCACCGGTCGCGGTACTGTGGTCACCGGTCGCGCCGAGCGCGGCACCCTGTCCATCAACTCCGAGGTCGAGATCCTCGGTATCCGCGACAAGCAGAAGACCACCGTCACCGGTATCGAGATGTTCCACAAGCAGCTCGACGAGGCATGGGCCGGCGAGAACTGCGGTCTGCTGCTTCGCGGTCTGAAGCGTGACGACGTCGAGCGCGGTCAGGTTGTTGCCGCTCCCGGCTCCATCACCCCGCACACCAAGTTCGAGGCCAACGTCTACATCCTGTCCAAGGATGAGGGTGGCCGTCACAACCCCTTCTACACCAACTACCGTCCGCAGTTCTACTTCCGGACTACTGACGTGACCGGTGTTATCGAGCTGCCCGAGGGCACTGAGATGGTTATGCCCGGTGACAACACCGAGATGACCGTTGAGCTCATCCAGCCCATCGCTATGGAGGACGGCCTCGGCTTCGCCATCCGTGAGGGTGGCCGCACCGTGGGCTCCGGCAAGGTCACCAAGATCATCGAGTAATCTTGATGCCTTAGCCAGCCTCTAGGCCTACGAAAACCCCCAGCATTTGCGCTGGGGGTTTTCGTGTGTCATGATAGATAAGTTGCGTACGGGCTGATGCCTGACGCGTATGACGAAAAATCTACCCGGTCCCCACGGGTGTTGCTGTGCCCAGAATTCTGAGCATCAAAGCGACACGCCCGACCGCGGGGACCGGACGCCAGCAGCGGGAACACCCCGGATCATCCCGGATTCACGCTGTTCGGTCAGGCCATAACAGCAGAAGGTGTTTGACAGCTCTTCTTTCTGAGGACTAATGCGTCCCTTTGCGTATGGCCTGCGCCGAAACCCAGACGTATTGGAAGCCAAGTCAGAAAGAGGCTCAACGCCATGGCGGGACAGAAAATCCGCATCCGGCTGAAGTCGTATGACCACGAGGTCATCGACACCTCGGCCCGGAAGATCGTCGACACGGTCACGCGCGCAGGCGCCACAGTCGTCGGCCCCGTGCCGCTGCCGACTGAGAAGAACGTGTACACCGTTATCCGTTCACCGCATAAGTACAAGGACTCTCGCGAGCACTTCGAGATGCGCACTCATAAGCGTCTGATCGACATCGTGGACCCGACTCCCAAGGCAGTCGACTCCCTGATGCGTCTCGACCTGCCCGCAGACGTCAACATCGAGATCAAGCTTTAGAAGGGGGTGCTGAGAGAACTATGACCAACATTTCCCGCACTGAACTGCCTGTTAAGGGACTGCTGGGCACGAAGCTCGGCATGACCCAGGTCTGGGATGAGAACAACAACTTCATCCCCGTCACCGTCATCCAGGCCGACTCCAACGTGGTCACCCAGATCCGCAACGAAGAGACTGACGGCTACTCCGCCGTGCAGATTGGCTTCGGCGCCATCGATCCCCGCAAGGTGACCCAGCCGCTGGCCGGCCACTTCGCCAAGGCCGGGGTCACTCCCCGCCGCCACCTGGTCGAAATCCGCACCTCCGACGCCGCCGAGTACGAGCTCGGCCAGGACCTGTCCGTCGAGGCTTTCGAGTCCGGCCAGAAGGTCGACGTCATCGGCAAGACCAAGGGTAAGGGCTTCGCCGGCGTTATGAAGCGTCACGGCTTCGCCGGTGTCGGAGCCTCCCACGGTCAGCACAAGAACCACCGCAAGCCCGGTGCCATCGGTGGTGCTGCCACTCCCGGCCGCGTCTTCAAGGGACTCCGCATGGCCGGCCGGATGGGCAACGTCCGCCACACCACGCACAACCTCACACTCCACGCCGTGGACGCCGAGAAGAACCTGCTGCTCATCAAGGGCGCTGTCCCCGGCCCCAAGGGCGGCGTGATCCTCGTCCGCACGGCTGTGAAGGGAGCATGACCCCATGGCAACCACTAAGGTAAGCGTCGATCTCCCCGCTGAGATCTTCGACGTCGAAACCAACAACGCGCTGATCCACCAGGTCGTCGTCGCCCAGCAGGCAGCTGCCCGCTCCGGCACGCACAAAACCAAGACCCGCTCCGAGCGCTCCGGCACCACTGCCAAGCCGTTCCGGCAGAAGGGCACCGGCCGGGCTCGTCAGGGCTCCATGATCGCCCCCCACATGGTCGGCGGCGGTGTAGTCCACGGACCCCAGCCCCGCAGCTACGCCCAGCGGACTCCCAAGAAGATGAAGGCCGCCGCCCTGCGCGGTGCCCTCTCCGACCGGGCCCGCAACGGACGCATCCACGTGGTGGACACCCTGGTGGGGGAGACCCCCTCCACTAAGGCAGCCAAGGAAGCCCTGGCTTCCATCGGCGGTGCCAACCGCAACTGGCTGATCGTTCTGGACCGCAACGACGACGCAGCCGCACTTTCGGTGCGCAACCTGCCCGATGTCCACGCGCTCTACGCTGACCAGCTGAACACCTACGACGTTCTCGTCTCCGATGACGTTGTGTTCACCCAGGCCGGCTACGATGCCTTCCTGGCACACGCCCAGGGCAAGAAGGAGGAGGCCAAGTGAGCGTCCTGACTGAGAAGGATCCCCGCGATGTCATCATCGCTCCGGTGATCTCTGAGAAGTCCTACAACAACATCGACGAGGGCAAGTACACCTTCCTCGTCGCGACCGGGGCCTCCAAGCCCGAGATCAAATACGCCGTGGAGAAGATCTTCGGCGTCAAGGTCGAGAAGGTCAACACCAACAACCGCGAGGGCAAGCGCCGCCGCACCCGCTACGGCTGGGGTAAGCGCAACGACACCAAGCGGGCAATCGTGACCCTCAAAGAGGGCTACGCAATCGACATCTTCGGAGGGACCGCTGCTTGACGCAGCCGGACCCACTTGATCGAGGAAGAGAAAGAACATGGCAATCCGTAATCTCAAGCCGACCACCCCGGGCCAGCGTGGCTCCTCGGTGGCCGACTTCGCAGAGGTCACCCGGGACACCCCGGAGAAGTCCCTGCTCAAGCCGCTGTCCAAGACCGGTGGTCGTAACAGCTCGGGCAAGATCACTACCCGGCACAAGGGCGGTGGCCACAAGCGCCAGTACCGTCTGATCGACTTCCGCCGCTCCGACAAGGACGGCGTGCCGGCCAAGGTCGCTCACATCGAATACGACCCCAACCGCACCGCCCGCATCGCTCTGCTGCACTACGTTGACGGCACCAAGCGCTACATCCTGGCTCCGGCCAAGCTGAAGCAGGGCGACGCCATCGAGTCCGGTCCGAATGCAGACATCAAGCCCGGCAACAACCTGCCGCTGCGCAACATCCCCCTGGGTACTGTCATCCACGCTGTGGAGCTGCGCCCCGGCGGCGGTGCCAAGCTCGGCCGGTCCGCAGGTGCATCCATCCAGCTGGTCGCCCGTGAGGGCAAATACGCCCAGCTGCGACTGCCCTCCGGCGAGGTCCGCAACGTCGACGTGCGCTGCCGCGCCACCGTCGGCCAGGTGGGCAACGCCGAGCAGTCCAACATCAGCTGGGGCAAGGCAGGCCGCATGCGCTGGAAGGGCGTTCGCCCGACAGTCCGTGGTGTTGTCATGAACCCGGTCGACCACCCCCACGGTGGTGGTGAGGGCAAGACCTCCGGTGGACGCCACCCGGTCAACCCCAACGGCAAGCCCGAGGGCCGCACCCGGCGCCCGAATAAGGAAAGCGACAAGCTCATCGTGCGCCGTCGCCGCACCAAGAAGAACAAGCGATAGGAGCCTGGAAACATGCCACGCAGCCTGAAGAAGGGCCCCTTCGTTGATCAGCACCTGTACCTGAAGGTCGCCGCTGAGAACGAAAAGGGCACCAAGAATGTCATCAAGACCTGGTCCCGCCGTTCCATGATCATCCCGGACATGCTCGGCCACACCATCGCCGTGCACGACGGACGCAAGCACATCCCCGTGTTCATCACCGAGTCCATGGTCGGGCACAAGCTCGGCGAATTCGCTCCGACTCGGGCGTTCCGCGGACACGTGAAGGACGACAAGAAGGGCAAGCGCCGCTGATCCCTTCGGGAACAGTGACCGTTTGAACTTCTTCGAAAAGACGAGAGAAGGAAAGCAATGGAAGCCAAGGCAATTGCGCGCTATGTGCGTGTGACGCCTATGAAGGCCCGGCGCGTCGTCGACCTTGTCCGCGGCAAGCAGGCCAATGAGGCACTGGCAATTCTGAAGTTCGCCCCCCAGGGCGCCTCGGAGCCGGTCTACAAGGTGGTCGCATCCGCCATGGCCAACGCCCGCCAGCACGCCGACAAGGCCGGTGTCGCCTTCAATGAGGACGACTACGTCATCACCGAAGCACGCGTCGACGAAGGCCCCACCATGAAGCGGTTCCGCCCCCGTGCTCAGGGGCGCGCCTTCCGCATCAACAAGCGCACCAGCCACGTGACCATCGTGGTCGGCACAGAAGAGAAAGGTGGAGATCAGTAGTGGGACAGAAGATCAACCCCAATGGTTTCCGTCTGGGCATCACCACTGACCACGTCTCCCACTGGTACGCCGACTCATCCAAGCCGGGTCAGCGCTACAAGGACTTCGTGAAAGAGGATGTCCAGATCCGCGAACTGCTGGAGAAGAGCGTCGAGCGCGCCGGTATCTCCAAGGTCGAGATTGAGCGCACCCGTGACCGGGTCCGCGTGGACATCCACACCGCCCGGCCGGGCATCGTCATCGGCCGCCGCGGTGCCGAAGCAGACCGCATCCGCAGCGAACTGGAAAAGCTCACAGGTAAGCAGATCCAGCTGAACATCCTCGAGGTCAAGAACCCCGAGACCGATGCACAGCTGGTCGCCCAGGGTGTCGCCGAGCAGCTCGCCGCCCGCGTGGCTTTCCGCCGCGCCATGAAGAAGGCCATCTCCTCCGCAATGCGCGCCGGCGCCAAGGGTATTCGTATCCAGTGCTCCGGTCGTCTGGGCGGTGCCGAGATGTCCCGTTCCGAGTTCTACCGTGAAGGCCGGGTGCCCCTGCACACCCTGCGTGCAAATATCGACTTCGGTAAGCACGAGGCCAAGACCACCTTCGGCCGCATCGGCGTGAAGGTCTGGGTCTACAAGGGCGACCTCACCGCGAAGGAACTTGCTGCACAGCAGGCCTCCCAGCCCTCCGGCCGCGGCCGGGGCGACCGGGGTGGCCGCGGCGGTGAGCGCCGTCGTCGTGGTGCCGGCCGGGGTCGTGGCGAGGCAGCTGCACCTGCAGCAGCCGAGACCGCACCCGCCGCTTCTGCTGAAGGAGGGCAGAACTGATGTTGATGCCCAAGCGCGTCAAGTACCGCAAGCCGCATAAGCCCAAGCGCGGCGGCCGGGCAAAGGGTGGCACCGAACTGGCCTTCGGCGAGTACGGCATCCAGGCCCTGGCCCCTGCATACGTGACCAACCGCCAGATCGAGTCGGCACGTATCGCCATGACCCGTCACATCAAGCGTGGTGGCAAGGTGTGGATCAATATCTACCCCGACCACCCGCTGACCAAGAAACCTGCCGAAGTCCGTATGGGCTCCGGTAAGGGTTCACCCGAATGGTGGGTCGCCAACGTTAAGCCCGGACGCGTGATGTTCGAGCTGTCCGGTGTCAGCGATGAGGTCGCCAAAGAGGCCCTCCGTCTGGCAATCCACAAGCTGCCCATGAAGGCACGCGTGATCAGCCGAGAGAGTGGTGAGTGATCATGGCAGTCGGATCCAAAGACTTGACCATCGACAAGCTCGCGGTGATGGATGAGGCCGAGCTCAGCGAGAAGCTGCGCGGAGCCAAGGAGGAGCTGTTCAACCTCCGTTTCCAGGCCGCCACCGGGCAGCTGGAGAACTCCGCCCGGATCAAGGCAGTCAAGCGTGACATCGCCCGGATCTACACGGTGCTGCGTGAGCGTGAGCTCGGCATCCGTGAAGCCGTGGACGCCCCGGCTGAGGCAGAAGAGACCGAGGAGGAGTCCGCATGAGCGAGACCGCTGAAACCCCACAGCGCAATAAGGACCACACCAGCGCTGACCGTAACTACCGCAAGAACCTGCGCGGCGTCGTCGTCTCCGACAAAATGGAGAAGACCATCGTGGTGGAGGTCGAGGACCGCAAGAAGCACTCCCTGTACGGGAAGGTCATGAAGCGGCACTCCAAGTTCAAGGCTCATGACGAGAACGGCGAGGCCGGCATCGGTGACACCGTGCTGATCTCCGAGACTCGTCCGCTGTCCAAGACCAAGCGCTGGCGCCTGGTGCGGGTCATCGAGAAGGCCAAGTAAACCTCCTCTCCCGCAAGGCCCAGAGCAGCAAGAGCCCCAGCCCGCTTCGGCGAGTTGGGGCTCTTGTGCGTTTTAGGGTATGATATTGAGGCTGTGCGCCCGTGTGCGTTGGCTCAAGAGCCGCCGCGGACAGCGCGCGTCCCCCAAGGCCGCCTCGGCCATCCGGTTCACAACATCCTCCACGAGGAGAAACCGTGTGGGAAAGCGGTGGGGGAGTTCCTTTCGATTGAACGTTCCACAAGGCTCGCCGGGAACCGGTGAGAACCAGTGAGACAGGAGAAAATAAGTGATTCAGCAGGAATCGCGGCTGAAGATCGCCGATAACACCGGTGCCAAGGAGATCCTTGTCATTCGCGTGCTCGGTGGATCCGGACGCCGCTATGCAGGTATCGGCGATACATTCGTCGCCACCGTCAAGGACGCTATCCCCGGCGGTAACGTGAAGAAGGGCGATGTGGTCAAGGCCGTCGTCGTCCGTTCCAAGAAGAAGACCCGCCGCAACGACGGCTCCTACATCAGCTTCGATGAGAACGCTGCCGTGATCCTCAAGGGCGACACCCCTGAGCCGCGCGGTACCCGTATCTTCGGACCCGTCGGCCGTGAGCTTCGCGATAAGAAGTTCATGAAGATCGTCTCCCTGGCTCCGGAGGTGCTGTAACCATGGCAAAGATCAAAAAAGACGACCTGGTCCAGGTGCTCACCGGTAAGGACAAGGGCAAGCAGGGCAAGGTTCTGCAGGTCCTGCCCAAGAAGGACCGCGTGATCGTCGAAGGTATCAACCGGGTCAAGAAGCACCTGCGTGCCGGCCAGTTCGGTCAGACCGAAGGCGGCATCGTTGAGTCCGAGGCTCCCATCCACATCTCCAATGTGGCTGTGATCGACCCCGAGACCGAGAAGCCCACCCGCGTGGGTTACCGGTTCGAAGAGGTCGACGGCGAGCTGAAGAAGGTCCGTTACGCCAAGGCCTCCGGGAAGGAGCTGTCATGACCGAGACTGCCACCAAGATCACTCCCCGCCTGAAGACCAAGTACCGCGAAGAGATCCGTGAGTCCCTGCAGAACGAGTTCAACTACGGCAACGTGATGCAGGTCCCCGGCCTGGTCAAGGTCGTGGTGAACATGGGTGTCGGCGAGGCAGCTCGCGACTCCAAGCTCATCCAGGGCGCTGTGGAGGACCTCACCAACATCACCGGTCAGAAGCCCAAGGTCACCCGGGCCAAGAAGTCCATCGCACAGTTCAAGCTGCGTGAGGGCCAGCCCATCGGTGCGCACACCACCCTGCGTGGCGACCGCATGTGGGAGTTCCTGGACCGCCTCGTGACCTTCGCGCTGCCTCGTATCCGCGACTTCCGCGGCCTCAGCGACCGGCAGTTCGACGGCAACGGCAACTACACCTTCGGGCTCACTGAGCAGTCGGTGTTCCACGAGATCAACCAGGACAAGATCGATCGTCCGCGCGGTATGGACATCACTGTGGTGACCACCGCAACCACCGACGACGAAGGCCGGGCGCTGCTGCGCGCACTGGGCTTCCCGTTCAAGACCGAACAGTAAGTACTACGTGGGAGGTCCGCGCACCAGAGCCTCAGAACGCTGGGGAGTTCCGGAGCGCGGAAACCACCGCGAGGAAGGGCGTAACGCCTGATATGACAATGACTGACCCCGTCGCAGACATGCTTACCCGTCTGCGCAACGCCAACTCGGCTTTCCACGACCAGGTCTCCATGCCCAGCTCCAAGCTGAAGGTCCGGATCGCCGACATTCTCAAGGCTGAGGGCTACATCACCGACTACCGCGAGGAAGAGGCTGAGGTCGGCAAGACCCTGGTCATCGACCTCAAGTTCGGCCCCAACCGCGAGCGGTCCATCGCTGGCCTCAAGCGCATCTCCAAGCCCGGTCTGCGCGTCTACGCGAAGTCCAACAACCTGCCCCACGTACTGGGCGGCCTGGGCATCGCTATCCTGTCCACTTCCTCCGGTCTGCTCACCGACCGGCAGGCAGGCAAGAAGGGTGTGGGTGGGGAAGTCCTCGCCTACGTCTGGTAACCCGGAAGGAGTCTGAAGCACTATGTCACGCATCGGTCGTCTTCCGATCACCATCCCCTCCGGCGTCGAAGTCAACATCGACGGCCGCGAGATCAGCGTCAAAGGCTCCAAGGGCGAGCTCTCCCGCACTATCGCAGAGGGCATCACCGTGGAGATTGAGGACGGCACCCTTACGGTGACCCGTCCCAACGATGAGCGCGAGTTCCGCTCCCTGCACGGTCTGACCCGCAGCCTGATCGACAACATGATCATCGGCGTCACCGAAGGCTTCACCAAGAAGCTGGAGATCGTCGGTACCGGTTACCGCGTCCAGGCCAAGGGCAAGGACCTCGAGTTCGCACTCGGCTACTCCCACCCGGTTCCGGTGGAGGCCCCTGAGGGCATCACCTTCTCCGTGGAGGGTGCCAATAAGCTGGCCGTCTCCGGCATCGACAAGCAGCAGGTCGGCGAGGTCGCCGCAAATATCCGCAAGCTGCGCAAGCCTGACCCGTATAAGGGCAAGGGCGTGCGCTACGAAGGCGAGCAGATTCGCCGCAAGGCCGGAAAGGCAGGTAAGTAAACCATGGCTATCGGTATCAAGGGCAAGTCCAAGTCCGCTGCCCGCGGCCGGCGCCACCTGCGCCTGCGTAAGAAGGTTCACGGCACCGCTGAGCGTCCGCGCCTGGTGGTCAACCGCTCCTCCCGTCACATGGTCGCCCAGGTCGTCAACGACCTCGAGGGCAAGACCGTTGTTTCGGCAACCACTATGGAAGCTGACCTGCGCAGCTTCGACGGCGACAAGACCGCCAAGGCTAAGAAGATCGGCGAGCTGATCGCTGAGCGCGCCAAGGCAGCCGGCATTGAAGCTGTGGTCTTCGACCGCGGCGGCAATAAGTACCACGGCCGCGTGGCCGCCGTCGCCGACGGTGCCCGGGAAGGCGGTCTGAAGCTGTGAGCGAGAACGCAACCAACCAGAAGGACCCCTCAGTGACTGAGTCCACCGAGAACAACGCCGCTGAGGCTGCCGAGCAGACGCAGTCCGCCGGCGAGCAGAACAAAGACAACCGCGGTGACCGTGGCGGACGTGGCGAAGGCCGCGGACGTGGACGGGGCCGTGGCGAGGGCCGCGGACGCGGCGGACGCGACGACGATCGGGATAAGTTCCTCGAGCGCGTTGTGACCATCAACCGCGTCTCCAAGGTCGTCAAGGGTGGCCGTCGGTTCAGCTTCACCGCACTGGTCGTCGTCGGCGACGGCGACGGCACTGTCGGTGTCGGCTACGGCAAGGCCAAAGAGGTCCCCGCCGCCATCCAGAAGGGTGTCGAGGAAGCTAAGAAGAACTTCTTCCGCGTCCCCCGCGTCGGCTCCACCATCCCGCACCTGGTCAAGGGCGAGGATGCTGCCGGTGTTGTGCTGCTGCGACCGGCATCCGCCGGTACCGGTGTGATCGCCGGTGGTCCGGTGCGTGCCGTGCTGGAGTGCGCCGGTATTCACGATGTGCTGACCAAGTCCATGGGCTCGGTCAACGCCATCAACATCGTTCACGGCACCATCGACGCCCTCAAGCAGCTCGAAGAGCCTGAGGCTGTCGCTGCCCGCCGTGGCAAGGCCCTCGACGAGGTTGCTCCCGCACCGATGCTGCGGACCATGGCTGCCGACCGCGAGGCTAAAGCACAGAAGGCAGGTGCATAGCAATGGCTACCACCATCCACTACAGCACTGCGAAGGATCTGAAGGTCTCCGACGCCAAGCTGGAGATCACTCAGATCAAGTCCACCATCGGCGCCAAGCCCAACCACCGCGAGACCGTGCGGTCCCTGGGCCTGAAGCGGATCGGCCACACTGTGGTCCGCGAAGCTGACGCTGTGACCGTGGGCATGCTGAACACTGTCAAGCATCTCGTGAAAGTTGAGGAGGCCAAGTGATGGCAGAGAACACTCCTGCTGAGTCCGAGGTCCTGAAGCTGCACGACCTCAAGCCTGCCCCCGGCTCCCGGAAGGCCCGCCAGCGCGTGGGTCGCGGTGAGGCCTCCAAGGGTAAGACTGCAGGTCGAGGCACCAAGGGAACCAAGGCTCGCTACCAGGTGCGCCCCGGCTTCGAGGGCGGGCAGCTGCCGCTGCACATGCGCCTCCCGAAGCTGCGCGGGTTCAAGAACCCCTTCCGCGTGGAGTACTCCCCGGTGAACCTGAACAAGCTGTCCGAGCTCTTCCCCTCCGGCGGCGAGGTCACTGCAGATGACCTCATCGCCAAGGGTGTTGCTCGCAAGGGCCAGCCGGTGAAGGTTCTCGGCTCCGGTGAGATCTCCGTGGCAGTGCAGGTGAAGGCTCACGCCTTCTCCGCATCCGCCGAGGAGAAGATCACCGCAGCCGGCGGTTCCGTGGAGAAGCTGCCCCTGAAGGCCGCTCCCGCCGCGGAGTGAAACTCCATATGAACTAGTGTTCAGCCCCCGCTCTCTTTGGGCGGGGGCTGAACTCATTTTGTAGGATTCTTGCCTCGGCGCTGGTCCAGGTTAGGATGACTGAGATTATGTGGTCGGCCCGCTCGCCCGCCGTGCCCAAATGAGGAGGACGCTTGTTCAGCGCAATTGCTAGGGTGTTTGCTTCACCCGATCTGCGCATGAAGATCCTGTTTACGCTCGGGATCATCACGATCTACCGGATCGGTGCGTTTATCCCTGCCCCGGGAGTCAACTACACCGGGGTCCAAGAGTGCCTTGCCCTGGGGAACACCGAGGGCGGACTCTACGCGTTCGTCAACATGTTCTCCGGCGGCGCCATGCTGCAGGTCTCCGTCTTTGCCCTAGGCATCATGCCCTACATCACCGCCGCTATTATCGTGCAGCTGCTGCGTGTGGTTATCCCGCGCTTCGAATCGCTGCAGCGCGAAGGTGCACAGGGCCAGGCCAAACTCACCCAGTACACCCGGTACCTCACCCTGGCACTGGCCACCCTGAACGCGACCGTTCTGGTGACCATGGCCCGCTCCGGTGCCCTGCTCGGCTGTGAGCCCGGCCAGATCATCCCCAATGACTCCATGCCGGTCATCCTGCTGATGATCCTGGTGATGACCACCGGTGTTGCCATGATCATGTGGCTCGGCGAGCAGATCACCGAACGCGGTGTCGGCAACGGCATGTCCATCCTGATCTTCGTCGCCATCGCCGCCGGCTTCCCCGGCTCCATGCACCAGATCTGGACCGAGCAGGACTGGCGAGTCTTCACCGCCGTCTGTGTGATCGGTATGATCCTGGTCGCTGCCATCGTCTTCGTCGAGCAGTCCCAGCGCCGAGTACCTGTGCAGTACGCCAAGAAGCAGGTCGGCCGCCGCACTGTCGGTGGAACCAGCACCTACATCCCGATCAAGGTGAATATGGCCGGTGTTATCCCGGTGATCTTCTCCTCCTCGGTGCTGATGCTGCCCTCGGTGGCCATGCAGTTCAACCAGCCGGCCCCCGGCGAGGAGCCCTCCGGAATCTTCGTATTCCTCAGCCAGTACTTCGACGGCGCCCACCCGGTCTATATGGCCACCTTCTTCCTGATGACCGTCGGGTTCACCTACTTCTACGTCTCGATCACCTTCAACCCCAATGAGGTGGCCGAGAACATGCGTAAATACGGTGGCTTCATCCCCGGCATCCGCGCCGGCAAGCCCACAGAGGGCTACCTCGCCTACGTCATCAGCCGCATCACCTTCCCAGGTGCGCTGTATCTGGGCTTCATCGCGCTGATCCCGCTGATCGCCTTTGTGCTCATCGGCGCTGACCAGAACTTCCCGTTCGGCGGAACCTCAATTCTGATTATGGTTGGCGTGGGTCTGACCACCGTCAAGCAGATCAACGCTCAGATGGAACAACACAACTACGAAGGACTGCTGCGATGACGCGAATGCTGATTGTCGGCCCCCAGGGCTCCGGCAAGGGAACCCAGGCCAAGCTGATCTCCGAGAAGCTGGGCATCGTCGCCATCTCCACCGGTGATATCTTCCGGGCCAACATCAAGGGCGAGACCGAACTTGGCAAAGAGGCCAAGAACTACGTTGATGCCGGCGATCTGGTTCCCGACTCCCTGACCAACCGTCTGGTTGAGGACCGGCTCAGCTGGGACGACGCCGCCGAGGGCTTCCTGCTCGACGGCTACCCCCGTAACCGCACTCAGCAGGCCACCCTGGATGAGATGCTCAGCCGTCTCGGTGTCGACCTCGACGTCGTGCTGGAGCTGACGGCTGACACTGAGGAGCTGACCCAGCGGATCAAGAAGCGCGCTGAGACCGAAGGCCGCGACGACGACGCCGATGAGAACGTCATCCGCCGCCGCCTGGAGCTCTTCGAGACTGAGACCCGCCCGATGATCGACGAGTACGCCAAGCGCGGTGTGCTCAAGCAGGTCGACGGCCTCGGCTCGGTAGATGATGTCAACGCCCGCATCATGGACACACTGAAGGGCTGATCTGCCATAGTGCTGATGGGCCGTCGGGTCGAGCTGAAGACCAATGAGCAGCTGGCGTCAATGGACGCCGCCGGTTCAATCCTCTGCGGTGCCCTGGATGCGACGATCGCTGCCGCAGCCCCAGGTGTCACCACAGGGGAGCTCAACGATGTCTTCGCCGAATACATCACCGCCCGTGGGGCCAAGCCCAACTTCCTGAACTACCACGGCTTCCCCGGATACATCTGCGCCTCGGTCAATGAGGAGGTCGTCCACGGTATCCCCGGGGACCGGGTGCTGGAGACCGGGGATGTGCTCAAGATCGACGGCGGCTGCATCATCGACGGTTGGCACTCTGACTCCGCACGGACTGTGATCCTGGGATCCAGCCAGGAGGGGACCGCCGATCCCGAGGACGAGCGGCTCTCCGAGATCACCCGTGCGGCTCTGTGGCAGGGTATTGCCGCCTTCGCCACCGCAAGGCATACCAATGAGATCGGTGTGGCGATCCAGAAGTTCGTCCAGGCACAGAAGGGTAAGCGCCTGGGCATCTTGGAGGATTACACCGGTCACGGCATCGGCTCGGCCATGCATATGGCACCTGATGTCTTCAACTACGCCACCCGGATGCCGGGGGCGAAGATCAAGCCGGGTATGGCATTGGCCATTGAGCCCATGCTGGTCCGCGGCAGCATCGAGACCGATGTCCTCGACGACGACTGGACGATCGTAACCACTGATGGTTCCCGCGCCAGCCAGTGGGAGCATTCGGTCTGCCGCCACCGCGACGGCATCTGGGTGCTCACCGCCGAAGATGGGGGAGCCTCCGAGCTCGAACCCCTCGGCATCACCCCAGTCCCCATCCCTGCATAGGGGGAGCCCGCCGCCGGGACGAACGCCGACTAGCGCGTTGCGCTTGACTCGGGTACGATTATCTGTTGGTTGTCTCTGTGGTCCAGTGTGCCCACATGAGACTTACTGAAGCAGAAACCCAGACCCCCTGATTTTTCGGCGTCGTCGTCATTTTGTGCCGTCGGCTCGGATATCACAAGGGGGTCGCGATCGGTGTGTGGAGAGTATGGGGAAAAAAGAAGGCGTAATTGAAGTCGAGGGTCAGGTCACCGAAGCCCTGCCGAATGCGCAGTTCCGGGTGAAGCTGGACAGCAACGATCACGTTGTCCTGGCCACGATCTCCGGCAAGATGCGCCAGCACTACATCCGCATCCTCCCGGAGGACCGGGTCGTAGTGGAGATGAGTCCCTATGACCTCTCCCGCGGCCGCATCGTTTACCGCTACAAGTAAAAGCAGACTAAGGAGAACCGCCATGAAGGTTCAGCCGAGCGTCAAGCCGATCTGCTCCGACTGCAAGACCATCCGCCGCGGTGGTGTGGTCCGAGTGATCTGCAAGAACCCGCGCCACAAGCAGCGCCAGGGCTGAACGCTTCCGCCCCAATGAGGGCGGAGACGTGCCTGGCAAAGCTAACAGCTCAATACAGACAAGGCAGTGCAGCTCGCGAATGAGCTGGCGAGCATACCTCCGGTTGCCGAAGGCCGGAGACCCGACGATGGCACCTCCTCCGGTGCCAGGATCACAAGTCCCGTAGGGGCCGCACTGTCGAAGACCTTCGGAAGGACACAAGGAGGACTGCCACATGGCACGTCTGGCTGGAGTGGACATCCCCGATGCCAAGCGCACGGTGATCGCACTCACCTACATCTACGGCGTGGGCCGCACCCGCGCTGAGCAGGCCGTTGAGGCCACCGGTGTTGACCCCAACACCCGCGTGAAGGACCTGACTGACGAGCAGCTGGTCTCCCTGCGCGACTACATCGAAGGCAACTTCACCGTCGAGGGCGACCTCCGCCGTGAGGTTTCCGCCGACATCCGCCGCAAGGTCGAGATCGGCTCCTACCAGGGGCTGCGTCACCGCCGCGGCCTGCCCGTCCGCGGTCAGCGCACTAAGACCAATGCGCGTACCCGCAAGGGCCCGAAGAAGACCGTCGCAGGCAAGAAGAAGTAGTCAGGAGTACCAATGCCCCCAAAGACTCGTACTGCGGCGCGCAAGCCCCGCCGCCGCGCATCAAAGAACATTACCCAGGGTCAGGCTCACATCAAGTCGACCTTCAACAACACCATCGTCTCGATCACCGACACCACCGGTGCCGTGGTCTCCTGGGCCTCCTCCGGTGAGGTTGGCTTCAAGGGCTCCCGTAAGTCGACTCCCTTCGCCGCGCAGATGGCAGCCGAGCAGGCCGCCAAGCGTGCACAGGAGCACGGGATGAAGAAGGTCGATGTCTTCGTCAAGGGCCCCGGCTCCGGACGTGAGACCGCTATCCGCTCCCTGCAGGCAGCTGGCCTCGAGGTCGGCTCCATCCAGGACGTGACCCCCTCGGCACACAACGGCTGCCGTCCCCCGAAGCGCCGTCGCGTCTGACGCGGCTTCTTACCCCAGCCCTGAATCCCGGCGGCGCACGGCACCACACCTATGGTGCCGGCGTCGTCGGAAAGACCACTGAAAAAAGAATGCGTCATATAGCGGATGCACTCTGAAAGGAATCACCAGTGCTCATTGCACAGCGCCCCACGCTGACTGAAGAAGTCGTTGACGAGAACCGTTCCCGCTTCACCATCGAGCCCCTGGAGCCCGGCTTCGGCTACACTCTGGGCAACTCGCTGCGCCGGACCCTGCTGTCCTCCATCCCCGGTGCTGCTGTGACCAGCATCCGGATCGACGGCATCCAGCACGAGTTCACCACCATCCCCGGTGCTAAGGAAGACGTCACCGAGCTGGTGCTCAACATCAAGAAGCTCTCCATCTCCTCCGAGCACGACGAGCCGGTTGTGGCTTACCTCCGCAAGGAGGGCCCCGGCCCGGTGACCGCCGCGGATATCACTCCGCCGGCCGGTGTCGAGTTCCACAACCCGGAGCTGGAGCTGCTGACCTTCAACGAGGACGGCAAGCTGGATCTGGAGCTGACCATCGAGCGTGGCCGCGGCTACGTCTCGGCAGCCATGAACAAGGTTGAGGACGCGGAGATCGGCCGGATCCCCGTGGACTCCATCTACTCCCCGGTGCTGAAGGTCAGCTTCAAGGTCGAGGCCACTCGTGTTGAGCAGCGCACCGACTTCGACAAGCTGACCATCGATGTGGAGACCAAGCCCTCGCTGTCCCCGCGGGATGCTCTGGCCTCGGCCGGTTCCACCCTGGTGGAGCTCTTCGGCCTGGCCAAGGAGCTGAACTTCTCCGCTGAGGGCATCGAGATCGGACCTTCCCCGACCGATGCAGCACTTGCCGCCGATATGGCCCTGCCGATTGAGGATCTGGAGCTCACCGTGCGCTCCTACAACTGCCTCAAGCGTGAAGGTATCCACACCATCGGTGAGCTCACCGCCCGCTCCGAGGCCGATCTCATGGACATCCGCAACTTCGGTGCCAAGTCCATCGACGAGGTCAAGGAGAAGCTGGTCGAGTACAACCTCCAGCTGAAGGACTCCCCGGAGGGCTTTGACCCGACGGCTGCCCGCTTCGCCGCTGAAGAGGACGAGTACGACGAGGACGCCCAGTTCTCCAACTGAGCGCCTGACCTGAAGTCATTCGTGCTCGCCGACCAGATTGGTGAGCGCCATTCCAAGGAGTAACAGACATGCCTACCCCAACTAAGGGAAAGCGCCTGGGCGGCAGCCCGGCGCATGAGAAGCAGATGCTGGCCAACCTCTCGGCCAGCCTGTTCGAGCACCGCTCGATCACCACCACACTGACCAAGGCCAAGCGGCTGCGCCCCTACGCCGAGAAGCTGATCACCAAAGCCAAGCGCGGTGACCTCGCTGCTCGCCGTGAGGTGGTCGCCAAGATCAGCGCCAACAACGCCACCAACCAGGCTGTTGTGCACGAGCTGTTCACCGTGATCGCACCGGCTATGGCCGAGCGTGAGGGTGGCTACACCCGGATCACCAAGATCGGCAACCGTAAGGGCGACAACGCCCCGATGGCTGTTATCGAGCTGGTCATGGAGCCCGTCTCCCCGAAGCAGAAGGTCGTCCAGGACGCTGAGGCTGCAACTGCCGCCGCAGCACCGGTGGAGCCGGCTGAGGTTGAGGCCGAGGAGACCACTGAGGTCGAGGCTGAAGAGACCGAGGCTGCTGCTGAGGAGACCGCCGAGGCCACTGAGGCTGAGGAGACCCCCGAGGCTGCGGAGGAAGAGGCGTCCGAGGAGTCTGAGGAGTCCGAAGAGAAGTAGTTTCCTCTCGTCTTCGTTGATGATCCCCCGATCGCATTGCGGTCGGGGGATCATCCGTTTAACCACAATGGTTTCTGCGCTGAGACGGAAAGGGAGTCAGTTCTCCTATCAGGCCATAGCTGACTCCCCGAACGTTTCATTTGGGGGATCTGTGTGGAGGGCGGTGAAACGGCGGGGGAGTGGGTGAATAGGCCGGCGGCGGCCTGACTCCCTGAACGTTTCATATTCGGTATCGATAGGGTTGGAGCATGCCCAGAATCCGCCTCGACCTGGCCTATGACGGCAATGCCTATAAGGGATGGGCCCACCAGCCGGGACTGCAAACTGTCGAAGGTGTGCTCCGCGAGGCATTGGCCACCATCATCCGGCGGGAGGTCCCGGTCACCGTGGCCGGCCGTACCGATGCCGGGGTGCACGCCCGCGGCCAGGTGGTCCACCTCGACCTCGAGGCTGAGGAGTTCGAGAATCTCGCCCGCGGCCGGGAGATTCAGCCCGCAGAGGCGATGACACGCAGACTCAATGGTGTCCTCGGCAGGCAGGAGGGCGGCGTCGTCGTCTATTCAGCCCGTGAGGTGCCAGCAGAATTCGATGCACGGTTCTCGGCCCTGAGCCGCACCTACACCTACCGAATTGCCGACCGGCGGGAACTCTGGGATCCGCTGCGTCGGTTCGATACCGCCTGGCTGCGCAGCGGTCTCGATGCCAAACTGATGGACGCTGAGGCCACCAGTGTTCTGGGGCTGCATGACTTCGGCGGCTTCTGCCGTCCCAGGGAGCACTCCACGACCATTCGGGACCTGCTGAGTTTCAGCATCACCCGAGGTGAGGATGAGGTGATCACCGCGCGGCTGACCGCTGATGCCTTCTGCCACCATATGGTCCGAGCCCTGATCGGCGCGGCGATCAGTGTGGGGGAGGGCCGGCGCGCCCCCGGCTGGCTGTTTGAACTGCTGCAGGATCCCGAATGGAATGAGCGGGTCCGCCTGGCCCCGCCCCAGGGACTGGTGCTGGAATCGGTGGACTACCCCGCCGATGACCTCCTGGCGGACCGCGCAGCCCAAACCCGAGCGCGGCGAGCGGATAAGCTGAACGAGTGAGTCAGCAGCCCCTGTGGAGCCCAGATGCCCCGAACACCGTGATCCATGGGGACAATCTGCCTGTGCTCGAAAAGCTGCCCAGCAACAGCTTCCAGCTGATCTACATCGACCCCCCGTTCAACACCGGACGGACGATGACCCGCCAGACTGTGCGCACGGTCCGTACCGAGGGGGCCAGCAGGGTGGGCTTCAAAGGCCACACCTATGAGACCATCAAAGGCACCCTGAGCTCCTATGACGACGCCTTCGCCGACTACTGGGGGTTCCTGGAGCCCCGGCTGGAGGAGGCCTGGCGGCTGCTGACCGAGGAGGGCACCCTCTACCTCCACCTGGACTACCGGGAGGTCCACTACGCCAAAGTCCTGCTCGATGCGCTCTTCGGCCGGGACTGCTTCCTCAACGAGATCATCTGGGCCTATGACTACGGGGCCCGCACCAATAAGCGCTGGCCGCCCAAGCACGACACCATCCTGGTCTATGTGAAGAACCCCGATAATTACCGGTTCAACAACGCCGAGGTCGATCGGGAGCCCTATATGGCCCCCGGGCTGGTCACCCCGGAGAAAGTCGCCCGCGGCAAACTGCCCACGGACGTCTGGTGGCACACGATTGTCGGCCCCACCTCCCGGGAGAAGACCGGCTACCCCACCCAGAAGCCCCTAGGGGTCATCCGCCGGATTGTGCAGGCATCCTCGGCCGAGGGGGACTGGGTGCTGGACTTCTTCGCCGGCTCCGGAACGCTGGGGGCTGCCGCAGCCGAGACAGGGCGCCGGTACCTACTCATCGACCAGAATCCGGAGGCGCTGAAGACCATGCAGAAACGCTTTGCGACCACGACGACGCCCCCGCAGTTCCTACGCCCCAACGGCCAGTTGGCCCTATCATGAACAACCCGGTATAGTAGAACGTTGTTGTGCGTGTCCAGTCCTGCCTGGATTCGTGTCGAGGCGGCTCAGTTGCATGGCCTTCAAGCCTCCACGAATGCGGTAAGGGACAACACGGGCCTCGAATCTCTCCGGCCCTCACCCGGGGAACGAGCAGCGCACTGAAACAAGCGAGGGCATCACAGCCACCGCGACCCGAAGGATGCAGCAGCAATCCGCTGCCGCATCTGAGACCAAGTGCATCAGCGCTTGATGCCGCCGCGCATCTCACACGTGGCAGCACAGTGCTGAACCGTAGAAGACCGACCGTAAGGCAAAACCACCGTGCGTACGTACACTCCTAAAGCAGGCGACGCCGACCCGCAGTGGCACATCATCGATGCCACTGACGTGGTCCTGGGCCGTCTCGCCTCCCACGCCGCCACCCTGCTGCGCGGCAAGCACAAGCCGACCTTTGCTCCTCACCAGGACATGGGCGACTTCGTGATCATCATCAACGCTGAGAAAGTCGCCGTCACCGGTGACAAGGCAGCCAAGAAGACCTACCACCGTCACTCCGGCTTCCCGGGCGGGCTGAAGTCCATCAGCTTCGAGCAGATGATCCAGCGTCACCCCACCCGAGCTGTGGAAGAGGCCGTCAAGGGCATGATTCCGCACACCAAGCTCGGCCGCGCTCAGCTGAAGAAGCTGCGCGTCTACGCAGGCAGCGAGCACCCGCACGCTGCCCAGCAGCCCAAGCCGTTTGAGATCAGCCAGGTCGCCCAGTAATCCGGGCCCGACTCTAGAGACTTAATTAGGAGAACCGTGGCTCAGAACACTGAAGAGCTTACTGAAACCGAGGAGCTGTCCAGCTACACCTCGGAATCTGCCCCGACCACCACTGAGGAGCCCGCTGCAGAGCGTGCCCCGCTGACCGTTCCCGGTGCTGCCATCGGCCGTCGCAAGCGCGCCCGCGCCCGCGTCCGCCTGATCCCCGGTACCGGCAAGTGGACCATCAACGGCCGCAGCCTGGAGGACTACTTCCCCAATAAGCTGCACCAGCAGGAGGTCAACGACCCCTTCACCCTGCTGGGCCTGCAGGAAAGCTACGACGTCGTCGCACTGATCGACGGCGGCGGACCTTCCGGCCAGGCCGGTGCCCTGCGCCTGGGCATCTCCCGTGCCCTCAACGGCATCGACCGTGAGCACAACCGCCCGGCACTGAAGAAGGCAGGCTTCCTGACCCGCGACGCCCGTGCCGTGGAGCGCAAGAAGGCCGGCCTTAAGAAGGCCCGTAAGGCTCCGCAGTACTCCAAGCGTTAATTTAGGCATTCCCGGCGCCCTGCTCGGCAGGCGCCCCGAAGCCATCAGGCTGGTCGACCAGCCGCTGAGAAGGCCCGTATCCACAGCCATTGTGCTGACAGGATGCGGGCCTTTTCGTGTCTAGACGGAGGTCTCAGAATGGTGACATTTCCGTCTCTTTTTAAGAACATTACCTATTTGGGCTCCGAACCCGTTCTACAGTGAGGGCGGTCCACAAAGGACCTCTAACTACATAGGCACTGTCTCGCACAGGGCCGGAATCACAGACAAGGAACGGTTATTGCGGTGGAACCACCCCGCCCGAGGTGTTGATCACAGCTTGATACCGAAAATCCCCGTCAGGTCCTCCTGGCGGGGATTTTTCATCTGGGAGCGTTAGACTCACATCCAATATGACCAGATTGTTCGGAACTGATGGAGTACGTGGTCAGGCCAATGGGCTGCTGACCGCTGACCTGGCTCTTCGTCTCTCCCAGGCCGCCGCGGTGGTGCTGGGACATCGGCGTACCCCTGAGAACCGCAGGCCGGTTGCCGTCGTCGCCCGGGACCCCCGAGTCTCCGGAGAATTTCTCTCTGCCGCAGTGGAGGCCGGACTCGCCTCCTCAGGTGTGGATGTCATGGACGCCGGAGTACTGCCCACTCCCGCAGCAGCATTCCTCGTGGCCGACTTCGACGCCGACTTCGGGGTCATGATCTCAGCCAGCCACAATCCGGCCCCCGACAACGGGATCAAATTCCTCGGCCGGGGCGGACATAAGCTCGACGACGCCGTCGAGGACGAGATCGAGGCCCAGATGGGCCAGGCCCCGCTGATGCCCCTGGGTGAGCAGGTGGGGCGGGTCAAACGCTTCTCAGACGCTGAAGACCGCTATGTGGTCCACCTCCTGCAGTCCCTGGGCGAGGTCACCCTCAAAGGCCTCAAGATCGTCATCGACTGCGCTCACGGTGCTGCAAGCGGCTGCTCCCCGGAGGCATTCGCCACCGCTGGCGCCGATGTGGTGGTCATCGGCGCCGACCCCGATGGACTCAATATCAACCAGGACTATGGCTCCACCCACCTGGAGAACCTCCAGGAGGCTGTGGTGGCCCACGGGGCAGACTTCGGTATCGCCCACGATGGCGACGCCGACCGCTGCCTGGCGGTGGACCATACCGGAGCCGTCGTCGACGGCGACCAGATCATGGGCATCCTGGCCGTGGCCCTGCGGGATTCCGGGCAGCTGACCGATAACACCCTGGTCGTGACGGTGATGTCCAATCTGGGACTGAAACTGGGTATGGAAGCCGCCGGTATCTCCCTGGTGGAAACAGCAGTGGGGGACCGGTATGTGCTCGAAGGAATGCGCGCCGGCGGCTACTCCCTGGGCGGGGAACAGTCCGGACACGTGATCTTCGCCGACTACGCCACCACCGGCGATGGCGTGCTCACCGGTCTGCAGCTGGCAGCCCGGGTAGCAGCAACCGGAAAGAGCCTGCGCGAACTGGCCGATGCCGCCATGACCCGCCTGCCCCAGGTACTGATCAACGTCAAAGGCGTGGACAAAGCCAAGGTGAAGACCCACCAGGCAGTCCAGGATGCAGTGGCTGATGCCGAACTGCGCCTGGGCGACTCCGGACGCGTACTGCTGCGCCCCTCAGGCACTGAACCGGTGGTACGGGTGATGGTCGAGGCCACCACCGCGGAACTGGCCGAATCGGAGTCCCATGCCCTGGCGGATGTCGTCAAGGCCGAACTGGCCCTGTGATCCCTCAGTCCAGGTAATCCGGGGCCGGGGGCTGATCCCAGTACTCCTCCAGGGTCAGGCCCTGCTCGGTGACCTCTACGGCGGTCTCGACACCCACATAGCGTAGGTGCCAGGGCTCGTACTGGAAGCCCACGATCTCTTCTGCGCCCTCGGGGTAGCGGATGATGAAGCCGAACTCGGGTGCGTTCTCCGCCACCCATTGGCCGGCCTCAGTCTCGCCGAAACAGGCCCGCAGATAACAGTCCCGGTCCTCGAGGTCGGCCACATCCACAGCGAGGCCAGTCTGATGCTCGGAGTACCCTGGGCGGGCACTGAACCGATCAGCGGCCTCCTCGCCCTGATCGGCGACATACTGGTCATAGAGCGCCTGCTGGAACTCGAAGTCCCGGTAGGCAGTGGTGACCCATAGTTGGATCCCATCAGCCTCAGCGGCGGCGAATAGCTCTTCCAGGGTCTCAGCAGGTTCCTCACGAAGCTCAGGATCTCCGAACTCATTGGGCGCATCGGCGACGGCGAGGTCACTGGGTACAAAGTCGATGGGGTCTAGAGGATTGGCGCGGTTGACCAGCACATGGATGGACTCCGGATCCCAGGAGGCCTCACTGGCCGGCTCAGCCTCAGACTCGGGGCTCTGCTCGGCCGTGCTCTTCGGCTCCTCAGAGTCCTCAGTTACCTCTGTATCGGCCTGCTCAGTGGAGTCCTCCGCAGTGGTCTCATCCTCAGCGGGGGAGTCAGCCTGACCCCCGGGGTCCTGGGTGTCACCCTCGGCGCAGCCTGCCAGCAGCAGCATTCCCATCGCAGTCGGTATGCAATATCGCGTCCCCACCCTCATTCGCATAGCCCCAGGTTACCGGCAGGGGCACAATGCAGATTCCGCAGGCGCCTGTTCACTCTGCAGCACCGAATAGGCTCCTGCACTGCGAACACGGTCCTGCATAACCGGGCGGAATGAGGTCGACGACGGGGTAGGCTCAGCTGGGATGAGAACTCTGCCCCGCCCTAGCTCTGGGCGCCACCTTCGTTATGCCCTGCCGCTGGCCCTTCTGCTGGCCACCTCCTGCGCCACCTGGGATGCCGAGAACGACGGCGACTCAGACCAGCAGTCGGGGTCCCCCGCCACAACATCACCTCCTGCCGAAGGGACCGATGCTGACCCGGGGCAGCAGGAGGACAACCAGGAGACCACGGAGGATACCCCGGAGGAGTCCGGGGATGTGGAGTTCACCATCGTCTCCACCGGGGATGTGCTGCCCCATGACAATGTCATCGACGCCGCCGCCGAACTGGCCGGTGACCCCGAGGGATCCCAGGGCTACGAGTTCAGGCCCCTGCTGGCGGAGGTTGAGGAATGGGTCAGCGGCGCTGATCTGGCCCTCTGCAGTATGGAGGTCCCCCTGACCCCACCTGGGGTCGAACCCGAGGGCTACCCCACCTTCGGTGCCCCCGAGGAACTGGTTCCGGCCCTGTCCGAGACCGGTTTCCACGGCTGCAACACAGCCAATAACCACTCCATGGACCGGGATATCGCCGGCCTGGAGCACACTATGGAGATGTTCGAGGACCAGGGGATGGGCCATGTGGGCACCGCCCGCAGTGAGCAGGAGGCCCAGGCCGCCCAGTTCTACACCCTGGAACGGGCAGACCGGGAGATCACCGTGGCCCATCTGTCCACCACCATGCTGCATAACCACGCCTATCCCATCCCCGATGACGAATCCTGGCGGGTCACCGACCTCAGCGCTGAGGAGCTGACCGAGGCGGCAGCGGAGGCCCGACAGCAGGGAGCCGACGTCGTCGTCGCCTCCGTGCACTGGGGGACCGAGTATGTCGATGAACCCACCGCCCAGCAGCGCGAATACGGAGAGCAGCTGGCCGCAGGCGGGGAGATCGATGCGGTCTACGGCAACCACTCCCATACCCCACAGCCGATCGAGGAGCTCGAGGGCGGTCCCGCCGGAGAGGGGATGTGGGTGGTCTGGTCGATGGGGAACTTCCTGCACAACCAGGACGAGCACTGCTGTGTGCCCGAGGCCGCCACCGGGACGCTGGTCTACGCCCAGGTGGAGGCGCCTGAGGGCGAGGAGCCGCGGGTCACCGGTATGGACTGGTCACCGGTGACCGTGGACCGGGAGAACCAGAGCCGGGATGATGAGGAATTCTATGGGATATGGCCACTGAGCCCTCTGCGTGAGGAGATCCCCGATGGCGTGGTCAGCCTGGATGAGGCCACCGTCGAGGAACGCTGGGAGCTGGTCGCTGGGGTGATGGACCCCGACCACCTCCGGGATCAGCCCCCGACCCCTACCGGAGACGACCCCGAAGTCCACCCCCGAGGGGATTCCTGAGCGGCGAGCGAAGCGACGACGCGACGTTAGGGGAACAGCTCAGTCCTTGCCCCAGAGGATGTTCTTGGCCTTGCCGAGAGCGGTCTTGGAGCGGGCGGCTTCCTCAGCCTCGGCCTGGGTCTTCTCCTCCTCGAGCTTCCGCTCCGCCTCCACTGCGGCAGCGAAGGCCGCGGGGTTGACGACCTCGGTCTGGGTCTTGAGCTGGTCGCGGATCTCCTTCAGGAGGGTGATGTTCTCGTCTTCCTCCTCCTCGGGACCGCCCAGAGCCTTATTACGGGCCTCAATCATCTTGGTCATCGGCAGCACGACGACGAAGTAGATCGCAGCGGCGATGATCAGGAAGTTGACCACCTCGGTGGCCAGCACACCGAATTGCATCGGCGGGCCCTCAGCACCGGGGAGGGTCACTGCCCAGAGATTGTCGAAATCGGGTTCATCGGTGAAGACCTGAGCCACCAGGCGCATCAGGACGTTATCAACCAGCGCGTTGACGACTGCGCCGAAGGCTGCGCCCAGCACCACGGCAACAGCGAGATCGACTACATTTCCCTGCTGAATGAATTTAAAGAATCCCTTAAACATGTGGCCAGTTTATGCCGGTACTGTTCATCAGGGTAGGCCTGGGTGAATATTGGTGTTTTGTCAGACCTTGCGCAGCAGCACTCGCGAGACGGAATGGTCCTCGCTCTTGGACATCACCAGCCGGGCGCGTGAGCGGGTCGGCTGAATGTTCTCTTTAAGGTTCGGCCCGTTGATCCGTTGCCAGATATCGGTGGCCCGGGCCAGGGCCTCGTCATCGGTCAGCGAGCTGTACTGGTGGAAATAGCTTTCGGGATTCGCGAAGGCACCGTAGCGCCAGCGCATGAACCGGTCCACATACCACTGCTGAATATGTTTGGGGCTGGCATCGACATAGATGGAGAAGTCAAAGAAGTCGCTCAGGGCCAGACCGGTGGTTCCATCGGCGCGGACCCGGGCAGGCTGCAGGACGTTGAGCCCCTCGACGATCAGCACATCGGGACGGCGGACCACCACACGCTCGTCGGGGATGATGTCGTATTTCAGGTGGGAGTACTTCGGTGCGGTCACCTCAGGTTTGCCAGATTTCACCTCGGCGACCATCCGCAGCAGGGCCCGGCGGTCATAGGCCTCCGGGAAGCCCTTGCGTTCCATCAGCCCGCGGCGCTTGAGCTCCTCATTGGGGTAGAGGAACCCATCGGTGGTCACCAGTTCCACCCGCGGTGTGGAGGGCCAGCGGCGCAGCATCTCCTGCAGCACGCGGGCAGTGGTGGACTTACCCACAGCCACCGAACCGGCGACTCCGATGACGAAGGGGGTGCGTCGAGTGATTTCACCCAGGAAGTCATTGGTGGCCGCACGCAGTCGGGCGGCGTTCTCCACGTAGATGTTCAACAGGCGGGACAGCGGGAGGTAGACCTGGGCGACCTCATCCAGGGAGAGATGCTCTCCGATTCCGCGCAGCCGGTCGACATCCTCCTGGTTCAGGGGCTGTTCGATCGTATCGGCCAGCCGTGCCCAGGCATGTCGGTCCAATTCCACGAACGGTGAATAGGATGCGGCTTCACCAGGGACAGGCGGTGAGCCTGCCCACGGGGCGGTTCCCATGATCTCCGGGGGCACCGGTATTGGAGACGTGTGGGTGCTGTGAAACTCAGTCGGCACACAGACACCCTACAGCTATCAGGCGGGGCTCGGCGTCGTCGCCGTTTTTGCGTCGAACTCTTCTCGCAACTGGGCCAGCTGTGTCCGGTAGGCGGTCACGTTCTTCAGCTTCACATCCTCATAGCCGCGCACCATATCCGGCAACCCCAGCAGGGCCACGGCCTCGGTGTGATTCTCGCCGGTGAGGTGGTCCAGCAGATGATTGATCAGCTGCCGGTACTCGGTGATCAGCTCACGTTCGACCACGCGCACCTCCGCCTTACCGAAGGGATCCAGCCGAGTGCCGCGCAGTTTCTTCATCCGCTGCAGGGCCTTGAACCCGGGGCGGAACCAGGGGCCGAATTTCAGCTTCCGGTCCATCCCCAGGGCACGCAGGAAGGGCGGGTGGAGGTTCCAGGCCGCCGTTGCGCCCTCGCCGAACTGTTGGCTCATCTGCTCGGAGACCTGCTCGTCCAGGGCCAGACGGGCAACCTCGTATTCGTCCTTATAGGCCATCAGCTTGTAGAGGTAGCGGGCGGCGGTCTCAGCCAGCAGGGTGCTGCCGGGAAGCACCTCATCCTCCCGGGCGGCTACCCGTTCGATCATCTGGCGGTAACCCCGGGCATAGTCCTCATCCTGATATTCCACGAGATCGGCTGAGCGGGTCCGCAGCAGCCGTTCCAGCTCGGTCTCCCCGGGCTCAGCGGCCCATGGGTCAGTCACAGTGCCACCGGTGCGCTGCTCATCAGCGGCGGCATCCAGGGCCTGCGGGTCAGCGATGAACTGGCGTCCCCGGCGGAAGGCCTGCAGGTTCTTCTCCACCGCGGCCCCATTGAGCCGGATAGCCTCCTCGATGGCGGAGGCCGGGATCGGCAGCGCCCCCGCCTGGAAGGCCACACCGACGATGAAAGTATTGGCGTACTGGTCATTGCCGAAGAGATCCAGAACCAGCTGGCGGGCATCGAGGATCGCAGCCCCGGGCTTGGCCCGGGAGGCCACCTGCTCACCGAGGGCCACCGGGTCAGGGAAGGTCTTACTGGTATCGGAGACCATATGGCCGGTGGGCACCTTGGCGGTGTTCAGCACAGCGAAGGTCCGCTCCGGGGAGACCGCCTGCAGGGTCGGCTCATCGGCGGCGACCAGGATGTCGCAGCCCAGATAGGCATCGCATTCCCCGGCGGCCAATTTATTGGAGGTCGCTTCCCGGCTGCGGGTGAACCGCACATCGGAGACCACCGCGCCACCCTTCTGTGCCAGTCCAGTCTGGTCCAGGGAACGGGCATGCCAGCCGGCCAGGAGTCCGGCGGTGGCCAGGATCTGGGAGATGGTCACTACACCGGTTCCGCCCACACCGGCCAGGCGGACACCGAACTCATCGGCGTCGTTCCGCTGAGGCGGTTCGGGGAGATCGTTCTCGGCCAGCAGCTGCGGGTCCTTATCGATACCCGCCCCGGAGGGCTCCACAGTCAGGAACGCGGGGCAGTCGCCCTTGAGGCAGCTGTAGTCCAGATTGCAGGAGGACTGATGAATCTGGGTCTTACGCCCCAGCTCAGTCTCCACCGGCTGGACCGAGAGACAGTTGGACTTCACTCCGCAGTCCCCGCAGCCCTCACAGATGCGCTCATTGATGAAGATCCGCTGAGTGGGAGTCTCGGCTAGGCCGCGTTTGCGTTTGCGTCGCAGCTCAGTGGCACATTCCTGATCATGGATCAGCACGGTCACCCCGGGGGTCTGCGCCAGGGTCTTCTGCGCCTCATCCATCCGGTCGCGGTGCCAGACCTGGACATCCCGGGGCAGTTTGATCTTCTTATAGCGCTTCAGCTCCTCGGTGGTCACAATGATCCGGGCTACCCCTTCGGCCTTGAGCACATCGACAATCTGCTCCACGGTCATCTCACCGACTGCCTGCTGGCCACCGGTCATGGCCACCGCATTGTTGTAGAGCAATTTATAGGTCATATTCACCCCGGCGGAGACAGCCGCCCGCACCGCCAGGGAACCGGAGTGGTCGAAGGTGCCGTCACCGATGTTCTGCACGAAGTGGTCCCGGTCGATGAACTCGGACATGCCCAGCCACTGCAGCCCCTCACCACCCATCTGACACAGACCGGTGACGGTGCCGACCTGATCTTCATCCATCAGCAGCACCATGGCGTGACAGCCGATACCAGCACCGATGAGGGAATCCTCCTCACCGGGTTTAGTGGAGCTGTTATGCGGACAGCCGGAGCAGAAATAGGGGGCGCGTTTGGCGCTGGTGACCACCGGCAGCATCCGGCGACCATTGGGAGCACTGGCGAGATCATCCTCGGCGGTGGGTAGACCGTGGGCCTTCAGTCGGCGGGCCACCGGGCGGATGAGCTGATCGGTGTCCAACTCTCCGTATCCGGGAATGAGGTCGCCCCCGGCGTCGTCCTTCTTGCCGGTGATCCGCGGGGCAGCCTCGGTTCCATAGAGCACATCGCGGATAGCCGATTCCATGAAGGAGCGTTTTTCCTCCACCACCAGGATCTCGTCCAGGCCTTCGGCGAACTCCTCGACGATCCCCGGCTCCATCGGCCAGGGCATCCCGACTTTGAGCAGCCGCACCGGGGAGTTGGCCAGATCGGAGGTGTCCAGACCGTGGCGGCCCAGAGTGGCCAGCAGCTCATGCCAGGTGCGGCCGGAGGCCACAATCCCCAGTGTGTCTTTGGAGCCGGCGCCGACGATCTGGTTCAGCCCATTGGCGGCGGCGTATTCGCGGGCGATCCGCCAGCGAGTGGTCACCAGATCCCGTTCCAGCGGGCCCAGGGTCGGCTGCAGCAGCCGACCGGTTGGGATATGTTTCTTGGCCCCCTGGGGCACCTGCGGGGATGGCAGCTCGGTCAGGGACTGCAGGTCCACAGTGGAGGAACCATCGGCTACCGCTGTGACAATCTTCAGGCCCACCCAGAGCCCAGAGGCACGGGAGAGCTCGACGGCGTGCAGGCCCAGTTCCAGAACATCCTGACTATCAGCGGGGTAGAGGACCGGCATGCCCATATCGGCCAGGGCAAGCTCCGAGGCACAGGGCACGGAGGAGGATTTCGCTGCCGGGTCATCACCGACCAGAACCAGCGCACCACCCTGGGGATGGGCGCCCATCATATTGCCGTGCCGCAGGGCGTCACAGGCGCGGTCGAGTCCTGGGGCCTTGCCATACCAGATGCCCAGGACGCCATCGCGGTTGGCGCCTTCGAGAGTCTGCACCAGCTGGGTGCCCTGCAGGGCAGTGGCGGCGGCCTCCTCATTGAGGCCGGGCTGGAAGTGGATGTCGTTCTCCTGCAGCAGTGAGCCCTGCCGCCCCAGTTCGAGGTCGTAGCCGGCCAGCGGGGATCCCTCATAGCCGGAGATATAGGTGGCAACATTCAGGCCTGCTGCGCGGTCGCGCCGATGCTGATCGATCGGCAGACGGGTCAGGGCCTGGATACCGGTGAGCTGCACCAGTCCGGAGGTGCCCGAGTACCGCGCCTGCAGGGGAGAGGGGCCCTGGGCGGCAGTGGGGCTCTGTGCGGGAGTGGAGGTGTGCTGCATTTCCAGTGTCATATATGTGCCTTACGTCACAGGGTTCGTCTAGTTGTGCACTATCGTGAGGGATTGGTGGCCGAGCATTCAATAGTTGGCCTTCTGCTCTGTACCAATGGCCCAGTGAAAGCCGTGGGTCACCGAATAAATTGAACACTGTGATGAGCATCACAAGGAGCCTCCAGATATGCCACAGCATGCCGACGACCTCGACCTGCGGATCCTGCTGCTGTGCCTGGAACAACCCCGGGCCGGTGTCCGCGAATACGCACGTCAGCTCCAGGTCGCCCGCGGCACAGTCCAGGCCCGGCTGGAGAAGCTGACCCGAATGGGGGTCTTCGGCGGCTGGCAGCCGGTGATCGAACCCGCCCGGCTGGGCTATGACTCCAAAGCCTTTGTCCGGCTCAGCCTCGCCCAGGGCGTGCTGGACGAGGTCACCGAAGGCCTACGGGCCATCCCTGAGGTAACCGAGGCCGATTCCACCACTGGTGACAGCGACATCCTCTGCACTGTCGTCTCCCGGGGTCCGCAGTACCTCGAAGAGATCATTCAGCGCATTCTGAGCATCCCCGGTGTTCGCCGAACGCAGACCGAAACTGTGCTGCGCCAGAGGATCCCGCCCCGGGTGCACCCTCTGCTGCGCTCCCTTCGCGGAGAGTCCGGCTAAGCACGGTACCCTATGGGGCATGTGTGGAATCGTTGGCTATATCGGTGTGCCCCAGAAGATCAGTGAGCACCAGGCACTTGATGTGCTCATGGAGGGGCTGCGGCGTTTGGAGTATCGGGGCTATGACTCTGCCGGTGTGGCCACTGTGGCTGACGGACAGATTCAGGCCCGGAAGAAGTCCGGGAAGCTGGCTAACCTCATCGCCGAGATCGAGGCGCAGCCACTGACCCCGGCATCGGTGGGAATCGGTCACACCCGCTGGGCAACCCACGGCGGCCCCACTGACCAAAACGCTCACCCGCATTACGGAGATGAGGGCAAACTCGCAGTGATCCACAACGGGATCATCGAGAACTTCGCCCCGCTGAAGCAGAAACTCGACGCCGCCGATGAGAGCTTCGACTCCCAGACCGATACCGAGGTCGCAGCCAAGCTCATCGGCCAGGCCTTCCAGCAGACCGGTGACCTCACCGAGGCAATGCGCCAGGCGGTCAACGAGCTCGAAGGAGCCTTCACCCTGCTGGCCGTCCACGCCGATCAGCCCGACCGGGTGGTCGCCGCCCGCCGGAACTCACCCCTGGTGGTCGGCCTCGGCGAGGACGAGAACTTCCTGGGCTCCGATGTCTCCGGGTTCATCGACTTCACCCGCGAGGCCGTGGAGCTGGAACAGGATCAGATCGTCACCATCACCACCGATGACGTGGCGATCATCAACTTCGACGGCTCCCCGGCCGAGGGCAAACGCTTCCACGTGGACTGGGACGCCGCAGCCGCCGAGAAGGACGGCTATGACACCTTCATGGAGAAGGAGATCAACGACCAGCCCAAGGCCGTGGAGGACACCCTGCTGGGCCGCACTGATGCCTCCGGCCGGCTGATCCTCGATGAACTGCGCATCGACGCCGAAGAGCTCAAGGGCATCGCGAAGATCATTGTGCTGGCCTGCGGCACCGCCGCCTATGCCGGCATGGTGGCCAAATACGCCATCGAGCACTGGACCCGTATCCCGGTGGAGGTGGAACTGGCCCATGAATTCCGCTACCGGGATCCCATCATCGATGAGAACACCCTGATCGTCTCGGTCTCCCAGTCCGGTGAGACTATGGACACCCTGATGGCGGTCCGCTACGCCAAGGAACAGGGCGCTCGCACCCTGGCTATCTGCAACACCAACGGCTCCACCATCCCCCGGGAATCCGATGCCGTGCTCTACACCCACGCCGGACCCGAGATCGCGGTGGCCTCCACCAAGGCATTCCTGGCCCAGATCACCGCCGCCTACCTCCTGGGGCTCTACCTCGCCCAGCTGCGCGGTCAGATGTTCACCGGAGAGATCCAGGACATCCTGGCCGATCTGCATAAGATCCCCGGCAAGATCCAGCAGATCCTGGACAACGCCGATCAGATCAAGGACCTCGCCCGGGCCATGGCCGATTCCCCCAGTGTGCTGTTCCTGGGCCGGCATGTGGGCTACCCAGTGGCCATGGAGGGTGCCCTGAAGCTCAAGGAGCTGGCCTATATCCACGCTGAGGGCTTCGCCGCCGGTGAGCTCAAGCACGGCCCCATCGCACTGATCGAGGACGGTCAGCCGGTCTTCGTCGTCGTGCCCTCTCCACGTGGTCGGGACTCCCTGCACGGGAAGGTGGTCTCCAATATTCAGGAGGTCCGCGCCCGCGGAGCCAATGCGATCACCGTGGCAGAAGAGGGTGACGACTCCGTGACCGAGTTCTCCTCCACGGTCTTCTTCGTGCCCGAGACCCAGCCGCTGCTGATGCCGCTGCTGGCCACTGTGCCGCTGCAGATCTTCGCCTGCGCCCTGGCCAGTGAGAAAGGCTACGACGTCGACCAGCCGCGGAACCTCGCGAAATCCGTCACCGTGGAGTAGTGCGGGCCAGTGATCATCGGCATCGGGGTGGACGTGGTGGATGTGCCACGGTTCGCCCAGCAGCTCGAGCGCACCCCGGGACTCACCAAGCGGCTGTTCACACCCGCCGAGCGTGAGCTGAAGCTGCGATCCTTGGCCGCACGCTTCGCCGCCAAGGAGGCTGTGGCCAAGGCCCTGGGGGCGCCAGCTGGGATGAACTTCCAGGACTGCGAGGTGGTCTGCGAACCCTCCGGCAACCCGCATATCGAAGTCAGCGGGACTGTGGCTGAGGCCGCGGCCGCACGCGGGATCCGCACCTGGCATCTCTCACTGTCCCATGACGGGGATATCGCAACCGCCATGGTCATCGCCGAAGGGTGATGGCCCAGTGGAATCAGCGGCCCGGACGGTAGTCCCAGCAACAGGCCCTTAGTAGTGTGGTGCGCAGGAGGAACGGACCATGCGCAGACAGCAGATTGAGCTGATGAGGGTCTACACCGGTGAGCAGATCCGGGACGCCGAGAAGCCACTCCTGGACGCCGGGGAAGGCCCCACCCTGATGCGCCGGGCCGCCTATGGCCTGGCCCAGCACACGGTGGCAGTGCTGGACGGGCCCGTCTACGGGGCCAAAGTCACCGGACTGATCGGCTCCGGCAATAACGGCGGCGACGGGCTCTATGCCCTGGCATTCCTCGTCCGCCGCGGAGCACAGGTGCACGCTGTCCTGACTCGGCAGAGAGCGCACCCCCAGGCACTGGAAGCCTTCCAGGCAGCCGGCGGCCGGATCACCAGCAGCATCCCCGCCGGTACCCAGGTGCTCATCGACTCGATGCTGGGCACAGGATTCACCGGCGAATTCACCCGACCCGAGATCCCCGGGCTGGCAGGGGCCCTGGACGACGCCGCGGTCATCGCCTGCGACCTGCCCTCAGGGATCAACGCCGATACCGGAGCCGCCGGTGAGGCAGTGATACCGGCTGATCACACGGTGACCTTCGGCGGGCTGAAACAGGGCCTGCTGGCAGGACGAGGCGGCACGCTCAGCGGCAATCTGCACACTGTAGACATCGGCTTGGGGCCGCATCTGCCCAAAACTCCGGTCCACATGGTCACAGGCAGCGCCCCGGGAGCAGGCCGGGCGGCAGCGGCGACCTGGACTGTGGGAAACCCACCCAGGGTTGATGACCACAAATACTCCCGCGGGGTAGTCCATGTCCTGGCAGGCTCCAAGCAGTACCCCGGTGCGGCCCAGCTGACCGTGGCAGCGGCCCTGCGCACCGGCGCCGGCATGGTGACCCTGCAGGCACCGGCCTCGGTTAGCCACCAGGTGCTCAGCCGGTGGCCGGAGGTTGTCTCCACCCCCGCGGGCCAATCAGTGCCGGCAGTGGAGAAGGCTGCCGCCGTCGTCATCGGACCAGGGATAGGCGCAGGGGAGACCCGGCTGGCGGAGGCCGAGGGAGTTCTGGAGCAGTGTTTGGAGACCGGCACAGCCTGTGTCCTGGACGCCTCCGGGTTGGGCCTGATCCGCAACCAGCTGCGCCGCCGCGATGGGCTGAACAAAAACGTTCTGATCACCCCGCATCTGGGGGAGGCCCGGCAGATCGCTAAGACCCTGCGAGACCGCGTGCTGACCACCCTGCTGCAGACTGATTCACCGCGGGTCGATCCCGTGGAGGCAGCCCGCAGGATCGCCGGGCGACTGGACTGCAGCGTCCTGCTCAAAGGGGCCACCACCGTCATCGCCTCCCCGGATGGTGATGTGCTGCTGCACCGGGCCGGAGACTTCGACGCCGGCGGGGCCCCAGGGTTGGCAACCGCCGGCAGTGGGGATGTGCTCTCCGGAATCCTGGGCGCGGTGGCAGCGCGGTCGCGGAGCTGGCTGCAGGTAGCGGCTGCCGGGGCCAGTATTCACACCGCGGCAGCAGGCCATATCGACCCCGACGGCAGGGGCAGATTCAGTGCCTCGGGCCTCATCGAGGCGATCCCACATGTCTGAGCCCCATGAGCTCGACCGGTAATGTGGAGCCCATGACTTTTCCGGAGCGGGCAGCGGTGATCGATGCTGCCGCGATCAGCCATAACGTTCGCACTATCGGCGATTTCGTGCGCCCCGCGAAGGTCATGGCCGCCGTCAAAGCCGATGGATACGGACACGGGCTGATCACCGCCGCAGAAGCCGCGCTCGCAGGCGGTGCCGGCTGGTTGGGCACCGCCCATATCTCCGAATCCCTTCAGCTGCGCGAAGCCGGAATCGAAGCTCCGCTGCTGGCCTGGCTGCACACCCCGGAGAGCGAATTTGCGGCCGCCATCGAGGCCCATATCGATCTCGGATCCTCCGGCTGGGAACTGCCCCTGATCGCCCAGGCCGCAGGCGAGCTGCATCAGCCAGCCCGGGTCCACCTCAAGCTCGACACCGGACTCGGGCGCAATGGCTGCACCCTCGCTGATTGGCCCACTGTGGTCGGCAATGCCGCCGAATACCAGGACCAGGGACTGATCAGCATTGAGGGCATCTTCACCCACCTCGCTGTGGCCGATGAGCCTGACCGCAAGGAGACCGACGAGCAGCTCGCCGCCTTCCGACAGGCCCTGGAGACCGCCGAAGCCGCCGGTGTGGTCCCCGATCTGCGCCATGCCGCCAATACTCCGGCCGCCCTCTCCCGCCCCGATGCCCACTTCGATATGGTCCGGGTCGGCGTCGGGATCTACGGGCAGAGCCCCTTCGCCGACCGCACCGCGGAATCCCTGGGCCTCCAGCCGGCCATGGAACTGCGCAGCCGGGTTGCCAACGTCAAAAAAGTCCCCGCCGGCCAGGGCATCAGCTACGGGCTGACCCACCGGGTCGATGCCCCCACCACCCTGGGCCTGATCCCACTGGGCTACGCCGATGGTGTGCCGCGCATCGCCGTCGGCGGTCCCGTGCTGATCCGCGGTCAGCGCTACCACTCGGTGGGCCGGGTCGCCATGGACCAGTTCGTCGTCGACCTCGGCGCCGAGACCGAGGTCGAAGTGGGCGACGAGGTCACCCTCTTCGGCGGTGACTCCGGAATCGAAGCCGCCGAATGGGGTACGGCCGCCCAGACGATCAACTACGAGATCATCACCCGGATCGGAGCCCGGGTCCCACGCGAGGTCATCAACCCGCCCGCAGCACAGCAGGAGCAGGGGGATCAATGAGCCCAGCACCGGATGCCCAGCCTGCGGCACCACTGCCCGGGCAGAACTGGCAGCACAGCACAGAGCTGGCCGACCTCGAAGCCACCGAGGCCTACGCCCAGCAGCTGGCCGCTCAGCTGCAGCCCGGGGACCTCCTGGTACTCACCGGTGGACTCGGGGCCGGTAAGACCACCTTCACCAAGGCCCTCGGTAAAGCCCTCGGCGTCGAAGGCCAGGTCAGCTCCCCGACATTCGTGCTCTCCCGCATCCACCGCAACCGCGAAGACACCAGCCCCGACCTCGTGCATGTGGACACCTACCGCACCGATGCTGAGGGCCTGGAATCCCTGGACCTGGCAGCCCATCTGGCCGAATCCGTGGTCGTTATCGAATGGGGTCGGGCGTTGGTTGAGGAGGCGCTCTTGGGCACCGGAGGCTCCTGGCTGGACCTCGAACTGCAGACCCCGGAACTGGAAAATCCAGAAACCCAAGGCGACGACGACGCCGAAACCCCCATGGGTGTATCCCGCCCCTCCACCGGGGCCGAGATCCAAACCGACTTCAGCGAATCCGAGGAGGACATCCTCGGAACGCCCCGGCTGGCAGTCCTGCGAGGCTATGGCCCCAGGTGGGAGAGCGATCCCCAAATAAGCTTCGCCTAGGGTTAACCCTCCCTTCAACTCATCAGTACCGAAGGTTCACACTGCCTCGGTTGAGTGGTGACGTGTGCGGCAACGCCGCGCCAGAATCCGCACCGTTTTCAGGGCACCACACTGAGGAGAGCACACCCTATGTCCACTGAGACTGAACCCCTGCGTAAGAAACTGTTCAGCAAGCTCGGCGTCGCTGCAGTCGCCGGAATCTTCGCACTGTCTGCTTGCGGCGAAGCTGCTGACGACGGCAATGGTGCAGGATCCGATGGCGCCGATGAGGCCAGCGGCGAAGACACCAACGGCGAAGATGCCGTTGACGGCGATCCCGAAGGCACCGTCGAGGGCGAAGGCGAGCCCATCCGGATAGTCGGCGTCCCCGCTGAGGAAGCCACCCAGCTCGAGGCCGGCTTCGAACTGCTCATGGAGGTCATCGGCGGCGAGACCGGCCGTCCCGTGGAGTTCAACCACTCCACCGACTACAACGCAGTGATCGAGGCCATGGTCTCCGGCCAGGCCGATATGGGCATCGGTTCCCCCTTCACCTACGTGCGTGCCGGTGACGCCGGCGCCGGCGTTGACGTGCTCGGCGGCCGTATCGAGGAAGAGGGCGAAGAGGCCGGATACGTCTCCTACGCGCTGGTCCGTGCCGACTCCGATATCGACTCCCTCGAGGACGTCGAAGGCGAAAGCGTCTGCTACGTGGAGCAGGGCTCCACCTCCGGATTCCTCTACCCCTCTGCCGGCATGATGGAAGCCGGCCTGGATCCTGAAGAGGACGTTGATCCCCAGTACCCCGGCTCCCATGACGGTGCCATCCTGGCCCTGCTGGACGGACAGTGTGAACTGGCCTTCGCCTATGACTCCATGGTCGAGGTGCTCATGCCCAACCGTGGTGAGCTGAGCGAGGACGACTACAAGATCGTCTGGGAATCCCCGCTGATTCCGGCCTCCCCGATCTTCATGAACACCGACACTCTGGATGAGGAGACTCAGGAAGAGCTGCGCGGGATGTTCGACGAGGGGCTGATCAACGTTGACGCCCTGGTCGAGGCCGGCTACTGCGACTCCGCTGACGACTGCTCCCTGCCGGAGGAGTCCTACGAGTACACCCCCGTGGAGGATGACATCTACGACGGTATCCGCGAGGTCTGCGAGATCACCGAGGCGGAAGCCTGCGACTGATGTCTGCAATTTCACTAGAGAACGTCACTAAGAGGTTCTCCGCAGATACCGTCGCCGCACGGGATATCAACCTGGAGATCGACCCCGGAACCTTCACCGTTCTGCTGGGTCTGTCCGGCTCAGGTAAATCCACCCTGCTGCGGTTGATCAACGGCCTGCATAAGCCCACCTCCGGCTCAGTCACCGTACTGGGCACGGAGGTGGGCACCGCCCGGAAGACCCAGCTGCGACACCTGCGTCGAGAGGTCGGCATGGTCTTCCAGCAGTTCCATCTGGTGGGCTCCATGTCCACCTTGGAGAACGTCTGCACCGGGGCACTGGGCAGTCTGCGGGGCCCTCGGATGGGGCTCTTCAGCTACCCCAAGGCCGTCCGGCAGCGGGCCCTGGAACAACTGGATAGGGTCGGTCTGGCCGATCAGCGGTTCCAGCGGGCAGATACCCTCTCCGGAGGTCAGCAGCAGCGTGTGGCAGTGGCCCGCGCTCTGGTCCAGCAGCCCAAGATCCTGCTGGCCGATGAGCCGGTGGCCTCCCTGGACCCGGAGTCCTCCAACCAGGTGATGAGCCTCATCGCCCAGATCGCCCGCGAGGACGATCTCACTGTGATCTGCAGCCTCCACCAGGTGGAGCTGGCCCGGCATTGGGGCGACCGGATCATCGGACTGCGCCAGGGTGTGAAGGTCATGGATGAACTTGCTGCCGATGTCAGCTCCGATGACGCGATGCGCATCTACTCGGCCCAATGGGCCTCCGAGGCAGCAGCCGCCGAGCGCGCCGGGGGTCAGGAGGAGCAGCTGGCTGCCAGTGGGGGAGCGAACCTCCGATGACCACTGCCGTTCGGGAACGCACCACGGCTGAGACATCCGCACCACGGGGGAGCACCACCCGCCCGGCGCTGAGCGATACCCGCACGCTGCGGGGCCCCTCGTCCCGGGCGCTGCTGGGCTTTTCGATTATGGCGGCGTTCATCGCCGGTGGCATCTGGTCGATGATCGAGCTGCGGATCAATATCGCCTCACTGATCGTCGGATTCGAGAACGCCGTCGTCTTCTTCCAGGACCGTGTGGGCACCCTGGAGTGGCCGGAATTGCCGGATCTCATGGAATCGACTGCCATGACCCTGGCCATTGTGCTGCTGGCGACCCTGCTGGGCGCCATCATCTCGGTGATCCTGGGCCTTGCTGCGGCGTTCAACACCTCACCATCGCGGGCCACCCGGGCCCTGGCGCGGACCTTCGTGGTTGTCATGCGCGCCATCCCCGAGCTGATCATGGCCATCGTCTTCATCCGCCTCTTCGGCGGTGGGGCAGTGGCTGGGATTCTCGCCCTGGGGCTGAACTCCATCGGCATGCTCGGGAAGTTCTACGCCGACGCCATTGAAGACCACGACGACGGCCCTCGGCGCGCACTGGAGTCGGGCGGAAGCCCGCGTTCCCGGCAGATCTTCGGGGCCACCATCCCCGGGATTATGCCTGCGATCGTCGCCCACGGCCTACACCGCTTCGACATCAACCTCCGGGCCTCGGTGATCCTGGGCTGGATCGGCCTGCCAGGTCTCGGCGCGGATCTCAGCCAAGCCCTGGGGGTGGGCTCCTACCATCGGGCCATCCCGCTGGCGCTGATCATCCTCGGTATCTGCATTGCCGCGGAAATCCTCTCCGGGTTCCTGCGGATGAAGCTGCTGGGACGCTCCGAACCCAGCCGGTACGGCTTCATCTGGGCTTACCACAAGGTCCGCGACCGGTACCGCACCAATGGGGTCACAGAGTCCACTGTGAAGGTCTCGGACACAAGTCGGCTGGGCGACCGCACCACACCGCCCTGGAACCTCGGACGGATCAGCCGGGTTGCCGCTATGGGCCTGTTCCTGGCGCTGATCGTGGTCTCCGCCTGGTACGCCGAGATCGACTGGGTGCGGTTCTTCGAGGGCTTCGCTTCCATCCCGGATGTGGCCGGGCAGTTCTGGCCACCGGATGACGGGGATATCCCGGAGACTCTCTGGGCTGCCCTGCTGACCACTGTCCAGATGGGTCTGGCTGCGACCCTGTTGGGAGCGATCCTTGCCCTGCCCGTGGGAGCCATGGCGGCTCGAAACGTGGCGCCCAATCCCTGGGTGGCGCAGATCTTCCGCAATCTCATTGTGGTCACCCGCGGAATCCCCGAGCTGATCCTGGCGATCATCCTGATCGTGATCATGGGTATGGGACAGGTGGCCGGAACTCTGGCCCTTGCCCTGGGCGCGATGGGTCTGCTCTCCAAACTGGTGGCCGACTCCATCGAGGAGACTGATGTGCGGGTCCAGCAGGCGATCTCCACCGGAGGTGCCGGGCGGTTTCAGGTCTTCATGGCTGCGACAGTGCGGCAAGCAGCACCGGCCTCAGTGGCACACCTCTTCTATCAGCTGGATGTCAATATCCGGGCCGCGACCCTACTGGGCATCGTCGGCGCCGGAGGCGTGGGCTACTACCTCCTCAACGCCAACCGGGTGCTCTCCTTCGAGGTGGTCACCTACATCCTGCTGATGATCTTCGTGGTCGTGCTGATCCTGGAGTTCATCTCCATTCTGATGCGCCGACTGCTGCGCTGATCCCGGTCACAGCACCCCAATACCTCATCGCCGCACTGGTCTGGCCCCTTCTGGGCCGGCACCAGTGCGGCGATACCATAGGGGGGTGCTCTTAGCCCTCGACACCTCCGCCGGCGCCTCCACTGCACTGATCAGTCACAAAGACACCGATGATCTCGGTCAGATCCTGGCCCAGTGGAGCACAGATGCCCCCAATACCCATGCCGAGGTACTGGCCCCGGCCGTCCAAGAAGTGCTCGGGGAGGTAGGCGCCACCGGCGAGCAGATCAGCGGCGTCGTCGTCGGTGTGGGGCCCGGACCCTTCACCGGACTGCGAGTTGGTCTGGCGCTGGGACATGCTCTGGCCGAAGGCTGGGGTAAGCCCCTGCACGGGATCTGCAGTCTCGACTCCCTTGCCCTGCGGGCCGTGGATGCTGGAGTTGAAGGCGAGTTCCTAGTGGCCACTGATGCTCGACGCCGCGAGGTCTACTGGGCCGCCTATGAACACGATGAGGACGGCTCCCGTTTGATTCAGGGACCCTTCGTGGGGCCCGCCGCCGAGCTGCCCCAGCTGCCGGCAGTCGGCGCCGGCGTCGGCCTCTACCCGGAGCAGTTGCAGGTAGTTGAGCTGCCCGGTGAGGACCCCTCCAGCTGGACCCCGCATGCGGCTGAGCTGGGCAGGCTGGCCCAGGGCGCTCTGGCCGGGGAACTCAATGGGGTCCTGTGCGAACCGCGGCCGCTGTATCTGCGTGAATCCGATGCCAAAGTCCCCGCCCAGATGAAGAAATCAGGAACCTGAGTCCCGATGACTGAGGGACCCACCATCCGGGTAATGACCCCCGCCGATGTGCCTGCGGTGCTGCGGCTGGAGCAGGAACTCTTCCCCCATGACGCCTGGCCCGAACAGTTCTTCCACGAGGAACTGGCCCAGGCCGAACCCGCAGCGGCTCCCACCGAGGCCACCCGCAAATACTGGGTCGTCGAGGACCAGGCCCAGGCGATCATCGGCTATGCCGGGATGATGTGCGTACTGCCCCTGGCCGATGTACAGACCCTGGCCGTCTCCCCACAGGCCCAGGGCCAGGGACTGGGCAGCCGAATGTTGAAGCTGATCGAACAGGAATCCACCGACCGCGGCGCTGAAGACCTCCTGCTGGAGGTCCGCGCAGATAACCCCGGGGCCCAGCGGCTCTATATTCGGCACGGATTCGTAAAGATCCACCAGCGGATCGGCTATTACCCCGATGGCGGGGATGCCCTGATCATGCGCAAACGCCTGCGTGAACCCCGCCCATCAGTCCCACTGCCGGGCCGGCCGGAGTGATGATGAGCGATAAAATTTTGACGATGACATCCGCACCTGAGCCCAGTCAGAACCCGGCGCCACTGGTTCTTGGCATCGAGACCTCCTGCGATGAGACAGGTGTCGGAATTGTGCGAGGACGCCAACTGCTGGCCAATGAAGTGGCCTCCTCCATGGCCGAACATATCCGCTTCGGCGGGGTCATCCCGGAGATCGCCGCCCGCGCCCATGTGGAGGCCTTCACCCCGACCCTCCGCCGAGCCCTGGACACTGCCGGGGTCCGCCTGGAGGATGTCGACGCCATCGCGGTGACCGCTGGCCCTGGACTGGCCGGGGCCCTGATGGTGGGCCTCTCGGCAGCCAAGGGCCTCGCCCTGGCCACCGGCAAGCCGCTCTACGGAATCAACCACCTCGTCGCCCATGTCGCCGTCGGACTGTTGGAAGACCCACAGAATGGCGCCTCCCGACCTCATAGCGATAACGACGCCGACTCCAGGGGTGCCTCGAACGGGGTCCGGGACCTCCCACCGAATACCGGGGCGCTGCTGGTCTCCGGCGGACATACCGAAATCCTGCGCGTGGGATCCCTCAGTGAGGATGTCGAACTTTTGGGATCCACAATCGACGACGCCGCCGGCGAGGCCTATGACAAAACCGCCCGGCTGCTGAGCCTGGGCTATCCCGGTGGGCCCAAAATCGATGCTGCCGCCAAAGAGGGCGACCCCACCGCGTTCCGGTTCCCCCGCGGCCTGACCATGCCGAAATTCGAAGGTACCGCTGAGGAGCCTGGCAAACACCGGCACAACTGGTCCTTCTCCGGGCTGAAAACAGCCGTCGGCCGTGCCGTGGAACAGTTCGAGAAGGCCGGGCAGCCGGTCCCCACAGCCGATATCGCCGCCAGCTTCCAGGAGGCAGTGGTGGATGTGCTCACCAGTAAGGCGGTCCGTGCCTGCCAAGAGCATGGCATCACCAGCCTGCTGCTGGGCGGGGGAGTGGCCGCCAACTCACGGCTGCGCGGACTGCTTGCCGAACGCTGCCAGCAGGCCGGGATCAGCCTTACCGTGCCACCGATCCCGCTGTGCACCGACAATGGGGCCATGGTGGCCGCCCTGGGGGCTGAGCTGGTGGCGGCTGGAAAGCCGGCATCCTCCTATGCGATACCGGCTGATTCCAGCCTGCCGGTGCACTGCATCACCCGTTGATGCTCAACCGGGTCATCGCCGCGGAGTCCAGCACCACCTGACGCAGATCGCCGTCGTGGGTCTCAGCGACCTTGCGCTGGCGCTGGTAGCCGGCACCTTTGTCCATCATGGTCTCCAGGTAGCGCAGCTCCCGTTCGCAGCCCAGATCCTTGGCAATGGGTTCCAGCCGCTCCAGCTCCCGGGCCATGGCATCGGTGACCAGTTCCTCGTCACCATTCTCATTGAGAATGATGATCGCATCCAGGCCATAGCGGGCCGCACGCCACTTATTCTCCTTGACGTACCAGTTCGGCATGGAGGTGACCTTGCCGCCGTTATCGAGGTGCCGAACGGTGTCCTCCACCAGGCACTGGGTCAGCGCGGTGATTGCGCCGATCTCCTCGAGGGTGGCCACCCCATCGCAGATGCGCAGCTCCACGGTGCCCAGACGGGGTACCGCGCGGACATCCCAGCGCACCTCGGTGACGTCATTGATCACTCCGGTGTGCTCAAGATCGGCCACCGCACGCTCATAGCCGGACCACTCCTCGAACTGGTAGCTCATCCCCGCGGTGGGCAGCTGCTGGAACATCAGTGCCCGCTGGGAGGCGTAACCGGTGTCCTCACCCGACCAGTAGGGGGAGGAGGCCGAGAGCGCCTGGAAATGCGCGTTGTAGTTGCACAGGGCGTTGACCACAGGCATCGCGTATTTCACATCGGTGAGTCCGACATGGACGTGGATGCCGTAGATGACCATCTGCCGGCCCCACCACTGGGTGCGCCGGATCAGCTCGTTATAGCGCTCCTTATCGGTGACCGGCTGTTTGGTCGGGGGAGCGAAGGGGTGACTGCCCTGGCAGTAGAGGTCCACATCCAGGGGCTCACAGTGCTTCATCACATTGCGGGCAGTCTCCCGCAGCTGGTCCACGCCCTCGGAGACCTCACCACAGACATCGGTGACCAGCTCCACGGTGTTCAGTAGCAGTTCCTGCTTCACATAGGGGTGCTCATCCTCGCCGCTGAGCTCGGGGCGCTCAGCACGGGTTGCCTCCAGAATCCGCTCGGCAACACTGCGGAGGTCACCGGTCTGCCGGTCGACCAGTGCCAGCTCCCATTCGATACCGAGAGTGGAGCGCTCAGATTCGGCGAACGACAGTCCCATGGAGGTCTCCTTCACAGTCAAGATCGGTGCAACGTTGAGTCAAGCTCGCTCTAACTTTAGCGGGACTGACCTGGACGGATGCTGCGGATCGCCTTGATATCAACTGTTGAGAAACTCAGCTTATCGGTCCTGGTCAGTGGGGTGAGCCGGTGGGCGGCGGGCCGGTGATTTAGGGTGGTCCGCATGCATAACCTCCGGGCCTCCACACTGCGCCGTGCCGGCGCGCTGGCGCTTATCACCTCCGTCCTTCTGGTCTCCTGCGCCGAGGACGACGCCGGCTCCCCCGACCCCGGTCAGGACGGAGTCGATGAGCTCAGCCCTGAGGAGGAGGCCGAACAGGAGCACCAGCAGCAGCTGGAGGCCGCCCAGGAGGAGATCGACCAATGGGATGCCGCCCTGGCCGGCCCGGGTGAGGAGCACCGCGAGCAGGCCGCCGAGCTGGTCGCAGAGATGGGCCCCGAGCAGAAGGCCGGACAGGTGATCATCGGCGAGTACCAGGGCACCGAGGCCGCTGCTGCCGCCGAACAGATCGAAGAGCTGGACTTGGCCGGGATGATCCTGATGGGGCACAACATTCCCGGCGGCGAACACTCCGTGGACACCCAGGCCCTGGCTGAGCAGACCGGACTGCTGGCCGCAGCAGGCGGTGAGGACCGGGCCGTGCCACCGATCATCTCCGTGGACCAGGAGGGCGGATTGGTCACCCGGGTAGGAAATCCGGTGGCCGAATGGCCAACTCCCATGGGCTATGGGGCCGCCCATCACAGTGCGGAGGAAACCGAGGCGGAGCAGGAGGATGAGGAACTGATCCTGCCCAGCAGTACGCTGACCTGGCAGGGCCACCGACTCATGGCTCAGGATCTCCATGAGCTGGGATTCACCGTCAGCTTCGCCCCCAATGCTGATGTCACCCATGGTGCCGCTGACCCCACTATCGGCTCCCGGTCCTTCGGCAGCGATCCCCAGGCGGTCAGTGAGCTGGCCGTTGAGAGCATCCGCGGACTGGCCGAGGGCGGGGTGGCTGGATCGGTCAAACATTTCCCCGGCCACGGCTCAGTATCCGAGGACTCCCACTACACCCTGCCGGTCCAGGAACAGAGCCTGGAACAGCTGCGAGAACGCGATTGGGTGCCCTTCGCGGAGTCCATCGAGGCCGGGGTCCCGATGGTCATGATGGGCCATATCGATGTCCCCGCCCTGGAGGAGGGGGTGCCGTCGTCGTTATCTGCTGCCGCCTATGGCGAGATCCGCGATATGGGGCATGAGGGTGTGGTGGTCACCGATGCGATGAATATGGCCGCCATCGCCCAGACCTACGGCGGAGACCAGGCCGTGGTCGATGCCCTGGCCGCCGGGGCCGATCTCATCCTGATGCCAGAATCTGCCCCCGGTGCGCATTCGGCAATCCTCTCTGCGGTGGACTCCGGGGAACTGGAGCAGCAGCGACTGGATGAAGCCGCCGAGCGAGTGGTCGCCCTGGTGCTCTGGCAGCAGGAACTGGCCGCCGGTGAGCTCAGCGCGGGTCCCGGAGTGGCACCGGAGCATCCGCTGCTCGAAGACCAGAGCCAGGAGATCGCCGAGCAGATGCCGACCGCTCTGACCTCCCAGATGGTCACCCTGGTGGAGGGCCAATGCGAGGCCGAGCTGACTGAGGGCGGCATCCAGATCCAGGGCGGCACCCAGCAGGACCGCGACCGCCTGGCCGCCGCCGCACAGGAGGCCGGGCTGGAGACCGGCTGGGGCACTACCGTCACCCTGCTCGGCGGCACCACCCCCAGCAGCGGCGATGTGGTGGTCACCGTCGACCGTCCCGAGGCACTGGCCGAATCAAACGCAGAGACCAAGATCGCCCTCAATGGGCGCAGCCCCGAATCCTTCGAAGCACTGATAGCAGTGCTGACCGGGGCCGAGGCACCTGGAACCCTGCCGGTGGAGGTCGGCGAACACCCGGTGGGACATTCGGCCTGTCAAAACTGAGCCGCAGTGGCCTAGCCGCTGAACTGTTTGGCGTACTGGGTGGCGGTGATCCCGAAATGCTCCTTGAAGGTCCGCCGGAAGGCATTGACGTGGCTGTAGCCGACCCGATGAGCCACCGCACCCACGGCAGTCTCGGTGCGCAGCAACGTGGCAGCAGCCTCCATCCGATTGCGGATCCGCCACTGCCGCAGCGTCAGGGAGGTCTCGGCGGCAAACACCCGCTCTAGGGTGCGCTCCGAGGTATGCACTGAGGCCGCAAGCTCGGCAACACTGCGCGAATCCCCCGGGTTGAACCGCAGCGACTGGGCCACCTCACGCGCGGGCAGGCTCCTGGGCATAGGCAGCTGCTCAGAGACCATCGGACTGGACTCCAACAGGGCCAGAACCTGCCGGGCGATATTGGCAGAAGGCCGGATCTGACTGCTGGAGGAGACCATATGCGCCAGCAGCAGGGCATGCAGATCCTGGCCGACCTCCACCACCGTGGGGCGGCGCAGGGTCGTGGCCAACTCCTCTCTGCCGAAGAACAGCGGTACGGCCACCGAATCCTGCCGCACGGTGAACCGGTGCCGGACACCGGCCGGAATCCAGATAGCCGTACCGGCGGTGACCTCCCGGCTGTGAGCCGGCGACTCATCCGGACTGGTCAGGGTGAGATCCGTGCAGCCGCGCACCTGCCAGAGCAGCACATGGATATCCTCCTCAACCCGCTCGCTCAGGGTGGCCGAAGGGATCCACACACTGCGTTCAAGACTCGGGGCTGGCTCGGCTGTCGGAACGGTCACCTCGGGAGATCCTTCCGGGATGGGGCAGTTGTCGGAATCTGTTCACCGCCTTGCGGGAAGAGCGAACACACCGGACTCGCCGCCCTGCTGGGTACCGCCCTGCTCCTGACCGCCTGCGCCGATGCAGAGGAGAACGCCGACGACGACGGCGAGAACCCCGGAGGGCAGAGCCTAGTTCCGGAGGCTGAGGGCAATGTTGACTACCCCCTGAGCATCGATACCATACACGGGGAGATTGAGTTGGAGGAGCGGCCCGAGCGCATTGCGGTGATGGGGCATAGGTGGTAGCGGACCCCATCACCGGCACCCCCCAGTTGTCCCCATGGACCCACGGGCGGCCACCCCGCAGACCGCGACCCAGCGGGCTGCCTAGTCCGGTGCGGCACCGGGAAGCAGGCGGTCCAGACCGAGGGTGAAGGTAGCGAGGGCGTCGTCGTCGGTTGTCTGTGAGCTGCCCAGGTAGCTGCGGTTCTGCTCCACGGCGAAACTGCCCAGGGTGAACTGCATCAGGGCAGCCACCTGGTGGTCGACCTCGGCCGCCGGAGCGTTCTCTGCCATGGCCTCACGCAGGGCCGGAACCGGGGGTAGCTGGGTATCCATGGCGTAGGCGATGAGCATGAGATCGGCGGCATCGCGGAATTCCAGGGCACGTGTGCGCAGCGACAGCAGGATCTCCCGGGGTGGTTCCCCTGGGCGGTTCAGTGGCGCCATAATGCGGCGGGCCACCTGCAGCAGCAGTTCTTGCTTATTGGGTACGTGGTAGTACAGCGCCCCGGCGCGGACATTGAGTTCAGAGGCCAACCGCCGCATAGTCAGATCCTGCAGCCCATAATCGGTCAGCAGGCGCTGAGCGGTGCTGAGGATGGCTTCTCTGGAAAGACTCACCCCTCCACCTAATCATTGAACGATGTTCAAAATCTGGTCATTCTGTGGATACACTGATCAGGTCGCGTTTTGAACGATGTTCAAAAGTGTCGTTTTCAATTCGCTGATGCCCCCCGTACCCAGGCAGAAAGGTCACTGATGACATCGCCCGCCGCCCTAGTGGACCGCATTTCCACAGGTCACCGCATCACCGAAGCAGAGGCACTGCAGGTGCTGACCACACCCGATGCTGAGACATTCACCCTGGTGGCAGAGGCGGGGCGGCTGCGGCGCCAGCACTTCGGAGCCACAGTGAAGGTCAACTACCTGGTGAGCCTGAAGACCGGGCTGTGTCCTGAGGACTGCACCTACTGCTCGCAGCGCCTGGGCACCGATGCCCAGATCCTCAAATACACCTGGCTCAAACCCGCCGAAGCCGCCCGACAAGCCGGATTCGGTATCCGCGGCGGAGCCAGCAGGGTCTGCCTGGTCGCCTCCGGAACCGGGCCCACAGACCGCGATGTTGACCGAGTCGGCGAAATCGTCCAAGAGGTCAAGGAGCAGAACCCGCAGGTTGAGGTCTGCGCCTGTCTCGGGCTCCTGAAGGAGGGCCAGGCGGCCAAGCTCCGGGAGGCCGGAGTGGATGCGTACAATCACAACATCAACACCGCTCGCTCCATGTATCCGCAGATCTGCTCCACCCATACCTATGACGACCGCATCGAGACCATTGACCAGGCCACCGGCGCTGGACTCTCGCCCTGTTCGGGACTGATCGCCGGGATGGGCGAGACCGATGAACAGATGGTCGAGGCCGTGCTGGCACTGCGGGAGATGGAATCGGAATCCATCCCGGTGAACTTCCTGATGCCCTTCGACGGCACACCCCTGGAGGGAACATGGGAGCTCACACCCCTGCACTGCCTGCGAATCCTCGCTCTGGTGCGACTGGCCTGCCCGGATAAGGAACTGCGGATAGCCGGAGGACGGGAAATGCATCTGCGCAGCCTGCAGCCGGTGGCACTGCAGGTGGCCAACTCCCTCTTCCTCGGTGACTACCTCACCTCGGAGGGCCAGGCCGCCGAGGCAGATCTGGAGATGATCCGCGATGCCGGCCTCACCGTCCTGGGAACAGATGACGACGGCGCAGTCACCAGTTCTTCAGCACCGAGCCTCAACCCAGCACTGCGCCGGCGCGGGGCCGGAACCCAGGAGGTCCCCAATGCCTGAAACCACACAGCAGACCGCAGCGGCACCCCAGGGTGTCAGCTCAGCCCTGCAAGCGATCACCCAGATGGCAGTCTTCGCAGCACTGGTGGCTGTGCTGGGCCAACTGATTGTCCCCATCGGGCCGGTGCCCATCACCTTGGGCACCCTGGGGGTGGTCCTCAGCGGAGCGATCCTCGGACCCTGGCGAGGAGCAGGGGCGATGGTGCTGCTGAATCTCATGGCAGTAGCCGGAATGCCGGTGCTGGCCCAGGGCTCCGGGGGGCTGGGCGCCTACGCTGGGCCCACCGGTGGATTCGTCATCGCCTATATTCTGGTGGCTTTCTTCACCGGGCTCATCGTCCAGTACAGCTGGCCACTGCGCTGGTGGCGCACCGGCCTAGGCGTCGTCGTCGGGAGTTTCCCGGCCATGTACAGCCTGGGGCTGCCGGTGATGGCCTGGAACCTCGGCATCACCCTGCAGGAGGCGGCGATGACTGCCCTGGTATTCATCCCCGGGGATATCGCCAAAGGCGTCTTTGCGGTCCTGGTGACCCACACCCTTGCCAAGGGGTACCCGCGGCCCTTCACATACGCCCGACGGCGGGGGCGGCTAAGGGCGCCGCAGAGCTGAGACCACCACATCCTGGAGCCTGCGCTCACGGCCATTGCCAAAGCTCACCCGGCGGGACTGCTCCTGACCGGTGACCTTCCACCGACGAGGATCCAGGGCTGAGACCAGGGGTTCCACGGCATCACGGGCGGCCTCCGGAGGGTGGCCATGGTCATGCCCATCGCTGCCATGGTGGTGGTCCTGGCCGTCTCCGGGGGCATGGGCGACCATCAGCAGCCGCCCGCCGGGGTTCACCCATCCGGCCAACCGGCTCAGCAGCTGTGGCTGCGGCAGGAGGGTATGTACATAGGAACAGGTGACGAGGTCATAACCGTGCGAGGGCTCCCAGGTGATGGCATCGGCGTGGACCCAGGAGATCTCAGGGCCCACCCCCTGTGCCCGGTGCTTCGCCCGGGTCAGTGCCTCGGCGGAAGTCTCCACAGCGGTGACCTCCCAACCGGCCTCAGCCAGGGCGATCGCCTCATTGCCTGTCCCGCAGCCGACCTCCAGGGCAGTTCCCGGCTCCACGGTGGCCGCCAGCTGGGGCACATAGGGGTTGGCCGGAATCTCCCGGTCACCGGGAATCACCACCTGTGGCAAGGTCGAACTCCTGGGTGACCATCGCCATATTGGCCATGGCCCCGGCCATCGTTCCGGAGCTGATGGACAGCGGAACATTCCCCGGAGGCCGCAGAATTCGACACCTGGACCCCGCATGCCATCACTGCGCTGGGGCCGGAGGATGCGGAGATCATCAGCATCTTCAATGAAACAGGTGCCCGATTCCACACCCAGCCGGATGAATCCACCGAAGAATAGGTTCTACGAGTTGTAGAATTCCTCTGTGGCCACAGACCAGCACCGGGTGACCGGCCCCGCCAAGCTCCTGCGTGGGGCGCTGGCTGCCCTGGTGGCCACCGGATCCGCGGCAGCGGCCCATACCCTGGCCGGGCATCACAGCCCCCATCTGGTGGTGCTGATCCTCTCCCTGGCCATCAGCATCCCGGTCTGCGTGCAGCTATCCGGCGTTGCCCTGAGCCGGCGGCGCCTGGCGGGGGCGATTCTTACCAACCAGGCCGTGCTGCATATCCTCTTCTCCCTCTTTCCGGCTTCCCGGGCTCAACCCTCTGGCCTGAACCCAGGGCTGCACCACCAGCACAGTGCGGCCCCCGGGGTGCCCAGCTCACCAGTCGGTGCAGACTCCTCGCACAGCCTCAGCGCCCAGACCGACAGCACCATGATTGCTGCCCACCTCCTTGCCGCAGCCCTGGCCTATTTCCTGCTGCGCCGCGGGGAAACCCTGCTGGCAGCCATCCTCGACCAGCTGAGCATCACCCCGGTGGACCTCGGCTGGCAGCCACCTCAGCCGATCCCGGATGCCCGCCGGATCTGCCTGACCTCGCAGACCCCAGAGAACGACGGCGACCTCTGGGCCGGCTCCGGTCCCAGGACCCTGCGCGGACCGCCCGTTGATGTGAAGTAACTATCCCCCGTCACCGGCTCCAGGCCCGGTGATCCACTCACTTCACATCACGAACGAAGGACCGCATACCCATGCATAAGACAACTGAACCCACCTCTGCCAAGCCGGTCATCCGCATCGGCGCAGGCATCACCGCGGCTACCTTGAGCCTCGGGGCCCTGACCATCGCCCCTGCCCACGCCCACGACACCCTCATCAACGCCAATCCGGAGGAGGGTGAAGTCCTCGACGAAGCCCCCGGTGAAGTCGTCCTGGAGTTCTCCGGATCAGGACTGACCCCCGGAGCCGGCATCACCAAGGAGATCCTGGTCCTGGACTCCGACGACTATGACTGGGCCTCCGAGGAGCCCGCCGAGGTCGAGGGCTCGACCATGAGCACAGATATCCCCCAGCAGCTGCCCGACGGGGAATATGAGGTTCACTACCGCGTGGTCTACTCCGATGGTCNCTCGACCATGAGCACAGATATCCCCCAGCAGCTGCCCGACGGGGAATATGAGGTTCACTACCGCGTGGTCTACTCCGATGGTCACGATGAGGAGCTCAGCTACAGCTTCGAGGTAGACGCCGCCGAGGGCGATGAGGCCGAGTTGGCTGACCCCGAGGACCTCGAGGGGGAGGAGAACGGAACTACCTCCGCGCCCACTGAGTTCTCAACCCCGGAAGCCGACTCCACGGCCCCTGTCCCGGATGAGGGTGAGGAGAATGGCGCAACCCTTGCTGAGGCAGACGATCAGGACCAAGCCGAGGAGGACAACGGCGGCTGGTCCGGGATCCTGACCTGGTCTCTGCTGGCACTGGGCATCCTGGCCCTGGCCGGTGCAGTCGGTTATGCGGCCAAGCGCCGCAACTCAGCCCAGCAGGACTGACCTCCTACTGATTCAGCCCAGGGGTTCGACCACGGCGGCCACCCGATCATCACCAAGACGAGTGATGACAAGGGTGAGATGCCTCTTCGGGCCCCTGGGCTTTTTCGGCAGCAGCTGTTTGCGCAGCTGCTCAGGAACGACGTCGACCCCACGCTTTTTAATCTCCACGCTGGTCACCTCCTGCTCAGCGCACCACCGCTTCAACCCCTTGACGTTGAAGTCCAAAACCTCCATCACTCGATAGCCGCGCGCGAAGGGGGTATCGATCTCAGAGTCAGTGCTGAAGTAGGCAATATGCTCATCGAGCATCCGCCCACCCAACTGCTCACAGAGCTCGGCGACCAGACCAGCTCGAATCACCGCGGGATCCGGCTCCCAGAGCACACCCTCAAGGCCACTGCGACCCACCGGCTCTGCAGACAGTCCCTGGCCAAAGTCCTCGGCCGACACCAATTCCGCAGTCGCGATTCGGGGCAGAATCCCCTCAGTGGCGCCATCCTCCAAGGGCTCTTCCTCCGGCACGGATGTCAGCACTGTGGCTGCCCGGCGGATCAACCGACCCTCGGCGTCATGGCGGGCCAAGGCGTTGAACCACAGGACCACCTCGACCAATTCGCCGTCGATACTGACCCATTCCGCCTCACAGTCAGCCGGGATGAGGTCATGGGGGATCCCCGGGCCAAGCTTCACTCCCAAGGGGATCCCGGTGGAGGTCAGCTCGGTGACGAAACTCAGCGGAGGTGAGAACTCCTCGGGGTCCCAGATCCGGCTACGATCATTGCGCCTTGCCGGATCTAGCCAGAGCCCCCAGCCGGAGGGAGGATCAGAAGGTGGAAGAAGACCATGCTCGGTGGCAAAGTCCTCGGCGGTGGTATGCCGCACCTGAGCCTCGGGGAAGGCCATAAGGTTGATCGTCGCCGCAGCCGAGGTGGACTCATCGGCCTCCACTGCCACCACTTGCAGACCCGCTGAAGCCAAGGCCAGAGAATCTGCCCCGATCCCGCAGCCCAGATCTGCAACATGCTCGACCCCGGCCTGCCGGAAACGGCGAGCATGACGAATGGCCACCGGAATCCGCGTCGCCTGCTGCAATCCGGTCTCAGTCAGCAACATCCGCTGGGCAAAGGAACCGAACTTCGCCTTGGCATCCCGGCGCAGCCGAAGCTGAGTCAACACCGCAGCCACCGTCTCAGCCGGCCAGCCCTGCTTACGCAATGAGGTGTTCAGCCCATCGGCGTCGTTCTGCTCGTAATCCGGCAGGGAGTTCAGCAGTTCCCAGGCCTCAGCAGTTAGCACAGGGGTCAGCGAAGAAACGTCATCAGCCACACCCTCACAGTAACTCTGTTAGTTCCGCCGGCGCGTACCGCAACAGTTCTGTCACAGAGCCGCAGAATCTTGCAGCGGATTAGAGAACAAGGTAACTTCTTATGAGCTTAGGACAGGCTAAGTTCAATAACCATGAGGAAGGTATCCCTTCAATGACACTCGACACCACACCTGCGGCACAGAAGCCGCACGTGTTCCGGTTCCTCTCCGTGGCAGCCATCGGCGCACTGGCCCTGACCGCCTGCAATGGGGATAACGGCGACGACGCCGACAACGGCGGATCCGAAGCAGCCGGAGAAGGCACCATCACCATCGAGGACGATCACGGAAGCCACGAGATCAACCTCGAGGAAGTCGAATCCATTGGCGCATTCGACAACCGGACCTTCCGGACCCTGGAGGACTTCGATGTAGAGCTCAGCGTGGCAGCCCGCTCCCTGATGCAACCTCATGTCCACGAGACCTACGCCGAGGATGAGGATATCCTCGACACCGGCAACCACCGCGAGCCCAACCTCGAGGTTCTCGCCGCAGCCGAGCCTGACCTGGTCATCACCGGTCAGCGCTACTCCCAGTACTACGAGGAGATGGCCGGCCTCATGCCCGAAGACGGCGTCATCCTCGAATTCGACGAAGAGCTGACCGACCCGGCCACCTTCTTCGACGGACTCCGCAACCAGGTGGAGAACCTCGGCATCATCTTCCAGTCCGAGGACCAGGCAGAGGAACTCATTGCCGAGTTCAACGAAGCCGCCGACCGAGTCGCTGCCGCCTATAACGGTGAGGACACTGTCATGGGTCTGCTGACCTCCGGCGGGGACATCAACTACGCCGGACCCCAGGAAGGCCGCGGGGTCGCCCCGATCTTCCAGGAGTTCAACCTGCAGCCGGCCCTGGAGGTTGAGGACCAGTCCAGCGACCACGAGGGTGACGACATCTCCGTGGAGGCCATCGCAAACTCCAACCCGGACTGGATCATCGTCCTGGACCGCGACGGTATGACTCCCGATGACCCCGAGTACACCGCAGCCGATGAGCTCATCGCCGACTCCCCGGCACTGCAGGAGACCTCGGCCATCGAGAACGACCAGATCGTCTACATGCCGCAGAACATGTACATCACCGAGGACATCCAGGCCTACACCGAATTCCTCAACGACTTCGCCGACGCCCTGGAGGCCGCTGAGTAAACAGCCGAGGTCTCCACGCCAGCACAGCTAAGGGAGATGGGCAAAGAGAATTGGTCTCCTTGCCCATCTCCCTTAGCATTGGCTACCGGAATAAGTCACTGAGCCCTTTCGCTTACGCCACCTGAGAAGAGCCCCCATGACCACCACCCTGCGGCAGGATGTCTCGCAGACCAGCCGCGACATCCTCGTGGAGGACCCACGGACCCGCCGCCATCGCAGGCTCTGGACCCCGGCCTTCCTGGTGGCCATCTTGGTGACCCTCGCTCTGGTGGCCCTCTCCCTGATCACCGGACAGTTCGACGTCTTCGGCGGTGAAGACTGGGAGAACTTCTGGATGTTCAGCATCACCCGGGTCCCGCGTACTGTTGCGCTCATCCTCGCCGGGGCCGCCATGGCCATGTGTGGGGTCATCATGCAGCTGCTGACCCAAAACCGGTTTGTGGAACCCTCCACGATGGGCACCACTGAATGGGCCGGACTCGGACTCATCCTGGTGATGTGGCTCTTCCCCTATGCCAGCCTCTTCGAGCGGATGATCGGTGCTGTGATCATGTCCTTCATCGGGACTATGGTCTTCTTCGCCTTTCTGCGCAAAGTCTCACTGAAATCCAGCCTTATCGTCCCGATCATCGGCATCATGCTCGGGGCCGTGGTCAGCTCCTTCACCACTTACCTCGCCCTGGTCACCGACCGGCTGCAGACCCTGGGCATCTGGTTCCAGGGTTCCTTCACCGGAGTCATCCAGGGCCGTTACGAACTGCTGTGGATCGTGCTGATCGTCACGATTCTGGTGTTCATCACCGCAGACCAGTTCACTGTGGCAGGCCTCGGCCGGGATATGGCCACCAATGTGGGCCTGAACTACGCCCTGGTGCTGTTCATGGGCACCGCCATGGTCGCGGTGGCCACCGGTGTCACCGCCACCGTGGTCGGCACCCTGCCCTTCCTGGGACTGGTAGTGCCCAATATCGTGGCTCTCTTCCGCGGGGATGACCTGCGCACCAACCTGCCCTGGGTGGTGCTGGTGGGCATCTGCACCGTCACCATCTGTGACCTCATCGGGCGGGTGATCATCGCGCCCTTCGAAATCCCGGTGGGTATGGTGCTCGGCCTGGTCGGCGGTGTGGTCTTCCTCGGACTGCTGCTGCGGCAGCGGCGCAAGGGAGGGCTGGTCACCTAAATGTTCAAAACTGCAGACACCACCCAGCAGCAACGGCACTCCGGGCCCATCACCGACCGGAAGCATATGCGCCGGTATGTGCTGATCATGACCATCCTGGGTGCCCTGGCCGTAGGGCTGACCTTCGGGGTGATGACCTGGGACAACCCCGCAGAAACAGGCTCCCGCCCCTGGTGGCTGATCGTGGGAATGCGGCGCGATTCGCTGATCACCATCGCCGTCGTCGCCGTCTGTCATGCAGTGGCCACAGTGGCCTTCCAGACCGCGGTCAACAACCGGATCCTCACCCCCGGGATCATGGGCTTCGGCTCGCTCTACACCGTCATCCAGACCACTGCGGTCTTCCTGCTGGGGGTCGGCGGAGCCACCGCCCTAGTCGGCGTCGGGCCCTTCCTGCTGCAGATGGCGGCAATGGTCGTCTTGGCCACGATCCTCTACACCTGGCTGCTGAGCGGCCGGTTCTCCAATATTCACATCATGCTGCTGGTCGGTGTGGTCATCGGGGGAGTGCTGGGATCTCTGTCGAACTTCATGCAGCGCATGCTGACCCCCAGCGAATTCGATGTGCTCACCGCACGGCTCTTCGGCAATATCTCCAATGCCCGGGCCGACTACCTGCCCTATGCGATCCCGATCGTGCTGGTCGTCGTCGCGCTGCTGTGGTTCAGGGCCAATACGCTCAATGTCATCGCCCTGGGCCGGACCACCGCCCAGAACCTGGGGGTGGCATATAAGCGGGAGCTGATCATCATCATGGCCCTAGTCTCACTGCTGGTGGCCACCGCCACCGCCCTGGTGGGGCCGATGATGTTCCTGGGCTTCCTCGCCGCCACCCTGGCCTACCAATTCGGCGACACCTACTCCCACCGGCTGCTGTTCCCGATGGCGGTGCTCTTCGGCTACACCATCCTGACCGCCAGCTATTTTGTGCTCCGCCATATCTGGGACGCCGGCGGGGCAGTGACCGTGATCGTCGAACTCATCGGCGGGCTGGTCTTCCTGATCGTTCTGCTCAGAAAGGGGCGCCTGTGAGCATCACCCTCACCGATGTCCAGAAGGACTACTCAGATAAGGTCCAGATCGGACCGGTGACCACCGAGATCCAGTCCGGTGGCGTCACCGCTCTGGTGGGGCCTAATGGTGCCGGAAAATCCACCATCCTGACCATGATCGGCCGGCTGCTGGATATCGACACCGGAACCATCACCGTGGCTGGCCAGGACGTGGTCAACTCCCCCTCGAAGGCGATTGCCAAGATCCTCTCGGTGCTGCGCCAGGAAAACCACTTCGTCACCCGGCTCACCGTTCGCCAGCTGGTGGGCTTTGGCCGGTTCCCGCACTCTCGGGGTCGGCTGACCATTGGGGATGAGAAGTACATCTCCGAGGCCATCGACTTCCTGAACCTCACCGATCTGGAGAACCGGTACCTCGACCAGCTCTCCGGCGGTCAACGGCAGCGGGCCTATGTAGCCATGGTGCTGGCGCAGAACACCGACTACGTGCTACTGGATGAGCCGCTGAACAACCTGGATATGCAGCATGCGGTGCAGATGATGAAACAGCTGCGCCGGGCCGCAGATGAGCTGGGCCGGACCATTGTGATCGTGCTGCATGACATCAACTTCGCCGCTCACTACTCGGATAAGATCCTGGCGATGAAGGACGGCAAAGTCGTCAAACACGGCACCCCGGCCGAGATCATGCAGAACGAGGTCCTCACCGAGATCTTCAACACCGAGGTCAACGTCATCGACGGCCCCAAGGGGCCCCTGGCTGTCTACTACTGAGCACTCCGCTCACCCCAGGGGAAGCTCAGCCACCGTGCTGTAGAACGGGGCGCCGGATTTTCCTGCTCCGAGCTCCGAGGCGACCAGATATGCCGTCCCGACTTTCCACCGCGGGCCCTCATAGACAGCCAATGCTTCAGCATGGGACCGAATCTGCGCGGCAGCTTTTCTTCGGTCACGGGCCCGGGCAAGGGTCAGATGAGCACGACGACGCTCCCGGGCACCGGGCAGATCCGCATTGCGAGCGTAGCCCGCACCTATCTCATCGACCTGCCGCATGAGATCGATCAACGGGCTTGAACCATTGGAATGCACTGCCGCGGACTGCTCCTGAACCCCGGCCCACAGAGTACGCCCGGAGAAGACCCCGGCGCCGCGAAGCCGAAGGTCCAGCGGTTCCACAGAGGCGAGTTCCGATTCGAGCTGAGAGGTTAGCTCATCCACGGCGCCAGCGGAAACCTCACCGTAGAACCCCAGGGTGATATGCCGCTGTTTCGGCTGGACCCACCGTAGCGCGGGCCGACCCGCACCTGGGTTATGACCACCGCCGACGGCCTCGAGAGCCATGGCCAAATGAGCGTTGACATGCTCGGGCAGGAAAAACCCCACAAACAGCCGCATACCCCTAGTCAACAGGTGCCCGGCCCACAGCCTTCCCGCGGCCAGCTGATCAGCTGCGCCAAGTAGGCTGGCGATTGATGAACGACGACGCCGAGAACCCACCTGCCTCCGGGGAGTCCCCCTGGCAGACCGGCCTGCGAAATGCCGCACTCATCGCGGCGATTCTCGGCATGGCCTGGGTGGTCTTCAACGTGGACCTGCCCCCGGTGCGGGAGCTGCAGGCCATGATCGCCGATCTCGGCTGGGCTGGCTGGATCGTCTTCGTGATCCTCTGCGCCATCGTGGCCATCACACCGATCCCGGTGACCATTGTGGCCGTGGCCGGAGGCTTTCTCTTTGGGGTGGTCATCGGCAGTGTGCTCGCCGTGGCCGGAGTGTTCCTCGGAGCCTGGGGAGCCTATTGGCTGGCCCGCGGGCTGGGTAAGAAAACTGTCCTGCGGCTGCTGGGCCGGCATCGCGAGCGGGTGGAAGAACATCTCACCAGGGCAGGCTTCGAGGCAGTCTGCATCCTCCGGCTGATGCCGGGGGTGCCTTATTGGCCGGTCAACTACGGCTCCGGGGTCCTCGGGGTGCGCAGCAGCGTCTATGTACCGGCGAGTCTGATGTCGATCATCCCCGGTCAGGTCTCCCTGGTCGCGGTCGGGAATTTCATCGCAGAACCCGGCATTATCGCCGGTGCCCAGGTGCTCATCGCCTGGGCTGTCGTTATCTGTCTCATGATTATTGCGTACCGCCGGTGGAGAACAGCCCGGCGGCGATAGGATTGAGCGTTCGATAAAAACGTATTGAGCATTCAGTTAATGCTGTGTAACATAAATCACACCTCGCAAGCGGGTGCCTGTGCTCCGTGCTGTACGGCGCGGGGCATTATTCTGTCCGCTTCCTCGCACAAAGAGATACCGAGATAACTTATGACAACAACACTTGATTCGGCCCCGGGCAGCCAGCCTGATCCCGATGATCCCAATAAGAACGACGATATTGCAGATAAGAACCTCACGGTTCCGCGACGACGCATCATCATCGCCTCGCTGATCGGGACCACCATTGAGTTCTACGACTTCTATATCTACGCCACTGCGGCGGTATCGGTCTTCCCGATCCTATTCTTCATCGCAGAGGACGACGGCGCAGCACTGCTGGCCTCGATGGCCACCTTCGGTGCAGCCTTCGTCGCCCGCCCCCTGGGCGCGGTGATCTTCGGCCACTTCGGCGACATTATCGGACGAAAAGCCACCCTGGTGGGCGCGCTGCTCACCATGGGTATAGCAACCTTCCTGATCGGTCTGCTGCCCACGATCTACACCATCGGTCTCTGGGCGCCGATCATGCTGACCATCTTCCGCTTCTGCCAGGGCCTCGGCCTCGGCGGCGAGTGGTCCGGTGCCGCCCTGCTGGCCTCCGAAACCGCCCGGCCCGGCAAACGCGCCCAGGCGGCCATGTGGCCCCAGCTGGGTGCACCCTTCGGCTTCATCCTCGCCAACGGCCTCTTCCTGATCCTAGCCTGGATCTACAGCTACGACTCCATCGCCATCCGCGAGCTGGCCGCTGACGATATCGACGCCGCACTGGCAGATCCCTTCCTGGTCTGGGGCTGGCGCATTCCCTTCCTGCTGTCCATCGTGATGGTCGCCGTCGGGCTCTATGTCCGCCTGCGGATCGAGGAGACCCCGGTCTTCGCCAAGGCCCTGGAGAACAAGGCGCAGTCCAAGGTGCCCGTCGGTGAGGTCTTCAAGAAGAACTGGTGGGAGATCATCCTCGGTACCTTCATCATGCTGGCCACCTACGGCCTGTTCTACCTCATGACCACCTGGATCCTCTCCTATGCGATCGCTGCACCAGGGGAGGACGGCACCGGCGGACTGGGCTATAACTACATGAACTTCCTGGTCCTGCAGGTGGTCGCCATCGTCTTCTTCGCGATCTTCGTGCCCATTGCCGGGCGACTGGCCGATAAATTCGGCCGCCGCCGCATGCTGATGGCCGTCACCGGCGGCATCATCCTCTTCGGCCTGAGCTTCGGTTACTGGCTCAATGCCGAGAGCATCGGCTCCGGTGAGGATATGAACGTCTGGCAGATGCTGCTCTTCCTCTGCGTGGGTATGAGCCTCATGGGTCTGACCTTCGGGCCGATGTCGGCCTACCTGCCCGAGCTGTTCCCCACCAACACCCGGTACACCGGATCCGGTGTCGCCTACAACGTCTCCTCCATCCTCGGTGCAGCCCTGACCCCCTTCGTGGCGGTCTGGCTGGTGCAGACCTACGGAGTCTGGGCCGTGGGCGGCTACCTGGTGTTCCTGGCAGTGCTGACCATGATCAGCCTCATCCTCTCCCCGGAGACCTCCAAGAAGTCCCTCTACGAGGACAAGACCGCCTAATCCTCCCTCGCAGACAGCAGAAAGCGGTGGCACCCACTGAAGGGTGCCACCGCTTTCTGCATTGGGGTAGGGGTAAGCCCTTATTCGATATTGGCCAGAGCCTGCCCCGCTTTGACGCTGGTGCCGGGCTCCACCTTGAGGCCCTTGACCTTACCGGCCTTATGCGCGGTGATGGGCTGTTCCATCTTCATCGCCTCCAGAACCACCACGAGATCACCCTCGGCAACCTTGGCGCCATCCTTGACAGCCACCTTCACCACAGTGCCCTGCATCGGGGAGGTCAGCGCATCACCGGAGACCGCCGCGGCTGCAGTGGTGCGCTTGCGCCGCTTCTTCTTGGTGGCTGCCTGACCATTGCCGGTGAGCTTGCCAGCCGAGAGCGAGCTGGGCACATTGACCGTGACCCGCTTGCCATTGACCTCGACGACGACGTCCTCGCGCCCGGTGTCCTCGGCAGCCGCAGGCTGGGCGGCCAATGCGTTGAACGGGGCGATGTCATTGACGAATTCGGTCTCGATCCACCGGGTGTGGACTGAGAACTTATTGGCCCGTGGATCCTCCAGCTCAGGGGCGAAGGCCGAATCGGTGACCACTTTGCGGTGGAAGGGCAGCACAGTGGGCATTCCCTCAACCTGCATCTCGGCCAGGGCGCGGGATGCCCGCTGCAGGGCCTCTCGGCGGTCAGCGCCGGTGACGATGAGCTTGGCCACCATGGAGTCGAAAGCACCGGAGATGCTCTCGCCGGCACGGACACCAGAGTCCACCCGCACACCGGGACCACTGGGGGTGTCGAAACGGTCCAGACGACCAGGGGCCGGCATGAAGTTCCGGCCCGGATCCTCACCATTGATGCGGAACTCCAGGCTGTGACCGCGTACCTGGGGGTCGTCATAGCCGAGTTTCTCACCGCGGGCGATCCGGAACTGCTCGCGGACCAGGTCGATACCGGTGACTTCCTCGGTGACCGGATGCTCAACCTGCAGACGAGTGTTGACCTCCAGGAAGCTGATGGTGCCATCGGCGCCGATGAGGAACTCACAGGTACCGGCACCGGTGTAACCGGCCTCCTTCAGGATGGCCTTCGAAGCCCGGTAGAGCTGACGGGTCTGCTGGCGGGTCAGGAAGGGGGCAGGTGCCTCCTCGACCAGTTTCTGGTTGCGGCGCTGCAGGGAGCAGTCGCGGGTAGAGACGACGACGACGTGGCCATGGGCATCTGCCAGGCACTGGGTCTCCACATGACGGGGAGTGTCGAGGAACTTCTCGATGAAGCACTCACCGCGGCCGAAGGCGGCCGTGGCCTCCCGGACGGCGGATTCATAGAGCTCGACGATCTCATCATGCTCACGGACCACCTTGATGCCGCGGCCGCCACCACCATGGGCGGCCTTGATGGCGATCGGCAGCCCCTGCTTCTCCGCGAAGCGCAGCACCTCTTTGGCTGAGCTGACCGGAGCCTTAGTCCCGGGGGCCAGGGGAGCGCCGACCCGTTCGGCCAGCTGCCGGGCCGAGACCTTGTCACCCAGGGTCTCGATGGCCTTCGGCGGGGGGCCGATCCAGACCAGACCGGCGTCGAAGACAGCCCGGGCGAACTCCGCGTTCTCGGAGAGGAAGCCGTATCCGGGGTGAATGGCATCAGCCCCGGTGGCCGAGGCGGCCTCCAGGATCTTGTCGATCACCAGATAGGAATCAGCTGCGGTCTCCCCGCCCAGGGCATAGGCCTCATCGGCGAGCCGAACATGGACCGACTCACGGTCAGGCTCGGCGTAGACCGCCACAGTGGACAGGCCCTCATCCCGGGCAGCCCGGATGACCCGAACCGCGATCTCCCCGCGGTTGGCGATCAGCACCTTCGAAAACTCGGTGGTCATGCTTAGTTTTGTCCTTACTTCCACAGTTCAATCACGTCGATGTTCAGCTCTGCCAGCAGTCGGGTCACAGCCGCAGGGGACAGCCCGATGACTGCATTGGGGTCCCCGGCGATCTCGTTGATGAATACCCCTGCCCGACCTTCCAGGGTGAAGGCCCCCGCGCAGTGCAGCGGCTCACCGGATTCGGCATAGGCGCGGATCTGCTCATCAGTGGGCTCACCGAAGCTCACCTGGGAGGAGACTGTCTCCCCGGCTGAGTTCAAAGTATTCTCCGGCACTCCCAACTGACCGGAGGCAATGGCACCCATGCCCAGCCAGGAGTGCTTGACGGTGCCGATGGCCGAGGCGGCATCTACCAGCCAGTGACCGGTGTGCAGAGTTCCGGTCTTGCCCCGCATCTGCTGCCAGCGGGCCACCGCGGTCTCGACTTCATAGGGCTTGCCATAGGCCTGGCCCTCGAGTTCGAAGACCGAGTCGCAGCCCAGGACCACCGCGCCGCGGGATTCCGGCAGTGCAGCCACTGCCTCAGCTTTGGTGCGGGCCAGCAGTTGGGCGGTCTCAGCGGGGCTGAGCTCACCGGCCTGCTCCACCACAGCAGTCTCATCGACATCGGAGACCACCACGTCGAAGGTGATTCCGGCCTGTTCGAGGATTTTGCGGCGGCTGGGTGATTTCGAGGCCAGGATCAGCCGCGGTGTGGATTCCTTGCTGCTCATAGTCGACCTCCACTGGCTTGGTTCCAGGATGAGGACCCGGGACGGCCCCAGAGTCCGTGCTGGTCATTGTCCAACCGGTGTTTGCGCTGCAGCGCTCGGTTCAGTGGTCCGGTGCCTCCGGCATCGGTGTGCACCGGCTCCGTAGCAGCCAGTCGGCCCAGTACCGCCACTACCGCAGCGGTCTCCTCGGGGCTCAGCTCCGGGCCGCGGATTTGCAGGTCATGGCTCATAGCGGGATGTTTCCGTGCTTCTTCGCTGGCAGGGACTCACGCTTGTGATAGGTCGCGCGCAGGGCCTTGGAGATCTGCCACCGAGTCTCAGCCGGTTCGATCACCGCATCGATATACCCCAGCTCAGCCGCCTGGTAGGGGTTGAGCAGGGCGTCCTCATAGTCATCGATGAGCTCCTGGCGCTTGGCCTCGACGTCGCCGCCTTCCTTCTCCACTGACGCCAGATCACGGCGGTAGAGAATATTGACCGCACCCTGGGCGCCCATCACGCCGATCTGCGCGGTGGGCCAGGCGAGGTTGATATCGGCGCCGAGCTTCTTGGAGCCCATCACAATATAGGCACCACCGAAGGCCTTGCGGGTGATCACAGTGATCTTCGGGACCGTGGCCTCGGCGTAGGCGTAGAGCAGTTTGGCCCCGCGGCGGATGATCCCACCCCATTCCTGGTCGGTGCCGGGCAGGAAGCCGGGGACATCCACCAGGGTGATGATCGGGATATTGAAGGCATCGCAGAAGCGGACGAAGCGGGCTGCCTTCTCACTGGCGGCGATATCCAGGGTGCCAGCGAACTGGCTGGGCTGATTGGCCACCACGCCCACGCTGCGGCCCTCGACCCGGCCGAAGCCGATGATCACATTCGGGGCGTACATCGCCTGCAGCTGCAGGAAGTAGCCGTCGTCGAGGAGCTGTTCGACCAGCTCGGTCATGTCATAGGGGGCTGAGGCCGAATCCGGGATCAGCTGGTTCAGCGCCTCATCCTCGGCCTCGATCTTGGGGCGCTCCTCGGCCGGTTCCACCGGAGCCTCAGCCAGGTTGTTCAGCGGCAGGAACTCCAGCAGCTCCTTGGCGAACTCGATGGCGTCCTGCTCATCGGCGGCCATATAGGTGGCAGTACCGGTGGTGGTGTTATGGGTCCGGGCCCCACCGAGTTCCTCCATCTGCACATCCTCGCCGGTGACCGATTTGATGACATCGGGGCCGGTGATGAACATATGGCTGGTCTTATCGACCATGATCACGAAGTCGGTCAGGGCGGGGGAGTAGGCGGCACCGCCGGCTGCCGGGCCCATGATCAGGGTGATCTGCGGGACCACTCCTGAGGCATGTACGTTATTGCGGAAGATATCGGCGAACATCGCTAGTGAGGCCACACCCTCCTGGATGCGGGCCCCGCCACCGTCGTTGATGCCGATCACCGGGCAGCCGTTACGGGCGGCGAACTCCTGGACCTTGACGATCTTCTCGCCGTTGACCGCGGAGAGGGAACCGCCGAAGACCGTGAAGTCCTGAGCATAGACGGCCACCAGGCGACCGTCGATAGTGCCGTAGCCGGAGACCAAGCCATCACCGAGCAGCTTCTTCTTCTCCATCCCGAAGGCATGGGTGCGGTGAACCGCCAGGGCATCGAACTCCACAAAGGAGTCCTCATCCAGGAGCATCTCGATCCGCTCCCGGGCTGTGTGCTTGCCCCGATTGTGCTGCTTGGCGATTGCTTCTTCACCGGCCGGCGCCAGGGTCTGATCGCGGCGGCGCCGGAATTCGGCCAGTTTTCCCTCGGTGGTCTTCAGGGAGGGGTAGGAACTCTCCGATGGCGCAGCATCGTTATTGCTCGAGGTCATTGGTGATGAGAAGCCTTTGCCGTTGTCCTGTACAGAATCCACAAACTGGGGGCCAGTCTAATCAGGCAAAAGGGATGCTTCGGTGTAGAAAACCTACAAACCTAGGGGGTGTTCTGTCGCAATCTAGCTACTGGCCAGTAGGGTAGGTGTATGACTGAGAACTCATCCACTGCTGCGACCCTGACCGGTAAGACCGTTCTGATCTCCGGCGGCTCCCGTGGGATCGGGCATTCCATCGCCGTGCGGCTGGGCGAGGCCGGGGCGAATGTGGTGCTGATCGCCAAGACTGATCAGCCGCATCCGAGCCTGCCCGGGACAGTGCATACTGCCGTTGAAGACATTGAAGCCGCAGGTGGGGCCGGTCTGGCCGTAGTGGGCGATATCCGCAACGACGACGACGTCGCCGCTGCCGTTGAAGCCGCCGTGGAGCGGTTCGGCGGTATCGATGTGGTGGTCAACAACGCCTCGGCCATCGATCTCAGCCCTGCCGAGCAGCAGGATATGAAGCGCTATGACCTCATGCAGGACATCAACGCCCGTGGCTCCTTCGCGCTCTCGGCAGCGGCCATTCCGCATCTGCGGGCCAGCGCCCAGCAGCAGGGGTGGACGCCGAAGGTTGTGACACTGTCCCCGCCGGTCAACCTCGACCCCAAATGGTTCGCCAAACATCTCGGTTACACCATGAGTAAGTACGCGATGTCGATGACCACTATCGGACTGGCCGCAGAAATGGCTGATGCCGGAGTCGAGGTCAACTCCCTGTGGCCGGTGACCCTGATCGAGACCGCCGCCCTGCGCAATATCCCCGGTGGTGAGAAGCTGGCCCGCGGGGCGCGGAAACCCCAGATCGTCGCCGACGCCGCCTATGCCCTGATCAGCGGTACGGCTCGGCTGGGCAGTGGAGGCTTCCTCACTGACGAGCAGGTGCTCACAGAGGCCGGTGTCACCGATTTCAGCGACTACGCAGTGGAACCCGGTGCCGAACTGATCCCCGATATCTTCCTCTGAGCCGAGCACAGACCCCGGGCGATCGGCAGGGGCATTGCTAGACGTGGGACAATAGTGCCGATGTCTGAGAACACTGCCGCCTCGTCCTCGCCCTCATCCCGCCCTCAGGTCAAGCCACGCACCGAGGGCTGGACCCAGGCTGTCGATGCCGAGGGTCGGCCTAAGCTGCAGTTCGCCCAGTCCAAACGGGTCAAGCAGCCACCGACACATCTGGCCGATCTCACCCTCGATGAGCGCATCGCCAAGGCCAAGGAGGCCGGGCTGCCCGGTTTCCGGGCCAAGCAGCTCTCAGTGCACTACTTCCAGCACTACACCTCGGATCCCGCGCAGATGACTGATCTGCCGGCAGCCGATCGGGAGAAGCTGGTGGAGGAGTTCCTGCCCCCGCTGCTGACGGAGGTCCGGCGGCTGAAGACCGACGACGGCGCAACCATCAAATTCCTCTGGCGGCTCTTCGACGGAGCCCTGGTGGAGTCAGTGCTGATGCGATACAAGAATCGCATCACCCTGTGCATCTCCAGCCAATGCGGCTGCGGTATGAACTGCCCCTTCTGCGCCACTGGCCAGAACGGGCTGACCCGCAATATGTCCACCGCCGAGATCGTGGACCAGATTGTGCAGGCCAACCGGGTGATCGCCGCCGGCGAGCTCGATACCCCCTCGGCCGAGGAAATCGCCGAGGAAGCCGATCACGCAGGGCTCGGCGAAGAGACGGACTACGCAGACTCCGAGATCTCGGCAGTCAAGCAAGGTCAGGCGTCGTCGTCATCTGTCTCCGGTGAGAAGGCAGGTCCCCAGAGGGTCGGCAATATCGTCTTCATGGGGATGGGTGAGCCCCTGGCGAACTACAAGCGCGTGATGAACGCGGTGCGCCGGATGATCGACCCGGCACCTGAGGGACTGGGCATGTCCGCCCGCGGAATCACCGTCTCCACAGTGGGCCTGGTGCCGGCGATCAAGAAGCTGGCTGATGAGAACCTGCCGATCACTTTCGCATTGAGCCTGCATGCCCCCGATGACGAACTGCGCGATGAGCTCATCCCGGTCAACTCACGGTGGAAGGCCGATGAGGCCATCGACGCCGCCCGCTACTACTACGAGACCACCGGGCGGCGGGTCAGCATCGAGTACGCGCTGATCAAAGACATGAACGATCATCCCTGGCGGGCAGACCTGCTGGCCGAGAAGCTCAATGCCCGCGGCCGCGGCTGGGTGCATGTGAACCCGATTCCGCTGAACCCCACGCCGAACTCGGTCTGGACGTCCTCCGAGCCTGCGGTGATGCAGGAGTTCATCGACCGGCTCAATGACGCCGGGGTGCCGACCACGCTGCGGGATACCCGCGGCAAAGAGATCGATGGGGCCTGCGGCCAGCTGGCTGCCGCCGAAGACTGAGCCACCGGACTGGCTGCGAACCCAGCAACCACGGAGTCCGAGTTCTTCCCAGCGTTATTGCATGATCCCCGCGAAAAGTCATGGGGAGATCGCAATATCTCTGGGAAAACTGTGCCGGGGTGCGTAGGGACCCATGTGTTGAGAGGAAACGAATGACCGAGAAGACCGTCACCGATGCCGAGCAAGCCGCTCAGAATGCGCCGGGGCGTAAACCCGCCCGCGGTAACACCGGCTGGCAGAAGTTCATGCGGATCGCCTTCCACGTAGTGGCCATCACCGAGGCCATCACCTGGACCGGGCTGCTCTACGGAATGTGGATGCGCTATATCGTCGGCGTCAGTGAGGCCGATGACCCCGTCCCGCTCTGGGGCATGCTGCACGGTATCGCCTTCATCGTCTTCTGCGGGGTCGTTGTCGTTGCCGGCTGGACCTTCCGCTGGCGGATCCGCGAATACCTCATCGCCCTGGCCGCGGCTGTGCCCCCACTGACCACCATCCCCCTGGAGATCTGGTACTCCCGCACCGGAAAGCTCAAGCCATCGCGACCGGCAGCGGCACCCGCTAAATAAGGATCAGTCCGCTTCTTCCAGCTCGGCCTCGGCTCGTCGCCTCTGCCGCCGTCCCCACCAGATAAGGCTCAGCAGGGTGGCTGCGCTGACCACTGCCAGCGCTCCGGTGGCTGTCCACAGGAAGACCGGTGAGGCCCCGCCTGCCTCCGGAAGATCGTTGACGATTTCCACCTGCAGGAGTCCGCGCCCATTCAGTACGGCATGCATGAAGGCATAGAACCAGGCCAGCGCCAAGGTGAGCAGTACTGCAGTGACGGTCAGATTTCGTGCCGCTGACTGCCCGGCGTAGAGCTCCACACCCGGGACGCCTCGCCGGGAGGCATACCAGAGGGCCAGCGCTAAGGTGATTCCCGCACCAAAGAGAAGGACGGCCGAGGCGAAAGCCTGTCCTAATGTCGCCAACAAGGCGGCCAGGGCCCATCAAATGATCATGCCGAGAATCAGTCCGAAGGTCGCCGCCTCGGTGTAGACGGCGCGTTCGCGTTCATCCCACTGAGCATCGGCGCGGCTTTCGATCAGATGCTCCGCCGCCCGGTCGATTCGTGAAGTCTTAGTGCTGATCATCTGTCTGCTCCCTGAGTGGATTCCGTTGTGCCGCTGGGTGAGGACTCCCAGATGACCGATGACGAAGGCGAATCCATGGGACCGGACTGGACCCTGATCAGCACGCCCGAGGACTACGAGGAGGAGTTCTACCGTTTGGATGTGCTGGGCATGATGGATGACTCCGTGGGCGGGCAGCGGCTCTTCGTCACAGTGGAAGAGGCTGCAGACGGCTATGAGCTCGCCCAGGTCGAAAGCACTCAGCTGTGTCTGCGCGGAGTCAGCGAGGTTGGCCTCTGCCTCTGATGACCAACTACTGCTGCCAGGTAGACCGGCTGCGGCTGTAGGCCAGTGAGATCACCAGGACCGCCACCATAATCAGCAGCAGCGACAGAGCCATAGCGGCATCGGGGTCGGTCTCCCGCTGCAGATAGATCTCCAATGGCAGGGTCCGGGTCACCCCCTGCATGCTTCCGGCGAAGGCAAGGGTGGCTCCGAACTCCCCGAGGCTGCGGGCGAAGGCCAAGACCGCCCCAGAGATCAGGGCGGGGCTCAGCAGGGGCAGCACCATATACCGCAGCACCTGAGTGCGGGAGGCACCATCGACGGTGGCCGCCTCGAGAAGATGGCGGTCCAGACCCCGCAGGGCCGTCTCGACACTGATCACCAAGAACGGCATGGAGACAAAGGTCATCGCTAACACCACCGCCACCGAGGTATAGGCGATCCGGATCCCGAAGAATTCCAGAGCCCCCGAGAGCAGGCCCTGACTGCCGAAGGTGTAGAGCAGGGCTAAGCCTCCGACCACCGGAGGTAGGACCAGCGGTAAGAGAACTAGGGAGCGCAGTAGGCCCGCAGCCCGAAAACGGTTGGGGTTGGCGGCAGCTGCGGCCAGCAGCAGGGCCAGAGGAACCCCCAGGAGCAGGCAGAGCACTGTGGCAGCAGCGGAGGCCCACAGGGACAGCCGCAGGGCCGCCAGGGAGGACTCCGAGGTCAATAATTCCGGAATTGCCGCCCAATCCAAACGGCTGAGCATCCCGATAACCGGCAGCAGCACCACAGCAGCCCCCAGCAGTGCCGGGAGCAGAACCCAACCGGGTGGGCGAGTCCAGGAACTCCTCATCGGTCCACCTCGGTGAACCCAGCCTCCTGCAGGATCTGCTGCGCCTGCTCATTGGTGAGCAGGAAATCGATGAACTCCATGCCGGCCTCAGCAGAGGACGCCCCCTCAAGCAGGGCCACCGGATAGTAATTGGGATCCTCGGCTGCACCCGGTAACTCCAGGGCCTCCACCTCCCCGACGGCCTGGAGGGCATCTGTGGCATAGACCAGTCCCGCATCAGCCTCCTGACTGCGCACCCGGCCCAGAACATCGGTGACAGAGGTTTCTTCGGATACCGCCTGGATACCGACCTCGGCGCTGTCTGCCAACCGCGCAGTGGCAGCACCACAGGGCACCTGAGGAGTACAGACCACAGTGTCCACCGCCGAATCTTGCAGGTCGGAGAGCCCCTGGACCTCGGCTGGATTGCCGGGCGGAGTGATCAGCACCAGATGATTGGCAGCAAAGACTTCAGGGTCACCGCTGGTCAGCCCGGACTCCACCGCCTGTTCCATAGTGGTCTCATCAGCAGTGGCCAATACATCGGCAGCGGCCCCGTGGCTGAGCTGCTCCACCAGAGTTGAGGAGCCGGCAGCATTGATCTGCACCTCAGTGCCAGTCTCCTCGGTGTAGATCTCGGCGATCTCCGCCAAGACACTGTGCAGGCTCGCAGCGGCGAAAACCTGAAGTTCGGCGTCGTCGTCATCTGCACACCCCAACACCAGCGCTGGGGCGCAGATTGTGCTGATCAGGGCAGAGGAGCGTCGCATTGTCCCCAAGCTTAAGGCGTGTCTCCCAATTGACGCCGATAGGCTGGAGCCATGAAACCCTCACGGCGTTCAGATGTGCCCGGATTCGAAGTGATGAGCATCCTGGCCGAGATCGAGAAGCTTCGCGCAGCAGGCCGGGACATCATCTCCCTGACCGCCGGGGAACCCGGCTCCGGCGCTCCACCGGCGGTCAATGCGGCCGCCGCGGAGGTGCACGGACAGAACACCGTGCTGAACTACTCGCCGTCCTTCGGCATCGCCCCACTGCGCCAGGCCCTGGCCGAGCACTACAGCAATTGGCACGACGTCGACATCCCGGTGGAGCGGATCGCAGTCACCACCGGCTCCTCGGGAGCCTTCGTGCTCAGCTTCCTGGCCGCCTTCGACCCAGGGGACCGGGTAGCCCTTGCCCGGCCCGGATACCCCGCCTACCGCAATATCCTCACCAGCCTCGGAATAGAGGTGGTCGAACTCGACTGTGGACCTGAGGTCAGGTTCCAGCCCACTGCCGAGCAACTGGAGGCAGAGGTCGCAGCCAATGGCCCCCTGAAGGGACTGATGGTTGCCTCCCCGGCCAACCCCACCGGAACGATGGTCAGCCGCCAGCAGCTCACCGAACTGGCCCAGTGGTGCCGGAGCAATGAGGTCCAACTGATCAGTGACGAGATCTACCACGGCATCACTTTCGAACAGCCCGGGGTCAGTGCTGCCGAGGTGGACGAGCAGGCGGTGATCATCTCCTCCTTCTCCAAGTACTGGGGGATGCCCGGCTGGCGCCTGGGCTGGACAGTGCTGCCCGAATACCTCGTGGACCCGGTGGCGCGCCTGGCCGGCAACGTGGCCCTATGCCCACCCCACGGTTCACAGATCGCCGCAGTGAAAGCCTTCAGCGCGGAGTCCATGGCCTTCGCCGAAGAGCAGCTGGCCGACTACGCCGCAGCCCGGGAACTGGTGCTGAACTCCCTGGAGGAGCTGGGCTGGGGCAATGCCGCACCTGCCGATGGTGCCTTCTACGTCTACGCCCATCTCGGGGACCATCTGAAGCGTCATGGGGATGCCACAAGCTATGCCAAGGCACTGCTGCATGAGGCCGGAGTCGCCGTCGTGCCCGGTAGTGATTTCGACCCGGTCAACGGTCACGAGTGGATTCGTCTCTCCCTGGCCCCGGGCTCGGATGCCGTCCGTGGAGGGCTGGAGCGTATCCGCCTGTTCCACGGCTGAACAGAGCCTGGTAAGGCTGTTGTGCCTGACCTGTTAACCTGCGGGCCCGCCCGCAATAAGGAGGTACAGGGCATGCATAACACCCAGAAGAAACTGGTGACATCTGTGGCCGCAGCCGCGCTGCTGTTCGGTCTGGCTGCCTGCGATGAGCAGGCAGATGATGCAGAGACCTCGGATGAGGAAGCCAACGCCCAGGAAGCCGAGGTGCCAGAGGGCGCCGAGGAGGGCGAGGCCGCACCTGAGGGTGAGGGGGAGATGGAAGACCCCATGCAGGATATGCCTGAACCCGATCTGGAGGACGTGCCCGACGTCGTCGCCGAGGTCAATGGCGAAGAGATCACCGGAGAGGAGTTCGCCACCGCCTATGAGTCTCAGTTCATGGAGATGGCCATGCAGGCTCAGATGACCGGCGAAGAGGTTGATGAGGAAGAGCTTCAGGAGCAGACCCTCGACGGCATGATCGGTGTGGAACTGCTCAACCAGGAGGCTGAGGCCGAGGGTATTGAGGCATCTGAGGAAGATATTGACGCTGAGCTGGACGAGCTGGCGGAGATGAATCAGATGGAATCCGTTGACGAGCTGATGGATATGGCCGAGGAGCAGGGCGCCAGCGAGGAGCAGCTTCGCGAGGATGTTGCCCAGCAGGTGCGGATCGACGCCTTGGCTGAAGGGCTCGACGTCGAAGAGCCCACTGATGAGGAGATCGAGGAGACCTACGAGCAGCAGATCGCTGAGCAGGAGGCCATGCAGGAGATGCAGGAGGCCGAGGGGGAAGGCGAGGAAGATGCCGAAGCTCCCGAGGTCCCCGATCTTGAAGAGATGCGGCCCCAGCTGGAGGAACAGCTGACCGAACAGAAGCAGAACGAGGCCATTACCGCCCATATGGAGCAGCTGCGCGGAGAGGCTGATGTTGAAGTTCACATCTGAGGCATAATGCCCATGTGAGAACTCAACACAGGCCGCTGAGCTGGCAGTATTCGATCCCAGCGAGAGCGGTTCACAGTGTTATCGCCCTGCTGTGCGCAGCAGGCCTGGCCACCTCGCTCTACCTCGGTTGGACCAATGGATCCCAACTGCCAGCCGGGGTGGGGTATGCCGGAGGGTTCTCCGCGGGCTGGCAGCATATGCTCAACCAGCCTGCCTATTTCACCTTCCTATCGGGCCTGCTGGTGTTCATCACCTCAGGCGTGCTTGCCCTGAACCCGCAGCGGGAGTCTCGGATCTTCCACTGTGTGCGGCTGGCCGGTGTGGTGCAGGTGATCATTACCGGACTGGTGTTCAACATCCTGCTGCGCACGGAGGACCAGCTGGAAGGCGTCTGGCTGTTCAACGATCTGGTCTTACACGTCATCGTGCCCATTGCGGCACCGCTGGTGTGGCTGATCATTGGGCCCCATGGGAGGCTCAGTCCCGCGGTGGTTTTCGGGTCCATGGTGATCCCGCTGGCCTAGCTGGCGGTGACCTTGATCCGAGGCCCGGGACTGGACTGGTATCCCTACAACATCCTCGATGTGCCCGGGATGGGCTATGCGGGCGTGGCTGTCTATATCGGCTCCATCCTGGTGGCATTCCTGGGGATCGCCACCGCGCTGTGGCTGGTGGACAGGAAATTGGGAGGGTCCTGATGGGTACGGCTAGGACCGTGCGATCACGGCGTTGAGTTTGGACGGGGGGCTGATGCAGGGATGGGTGACAACTGATCGGGCTCGGCTATCCCGGGCCTGGAAGGATTGTCATCATGCCTAAGCCCTACCCCAAAGAGCGGTACCCACCAGGAACTGCTGCAGAGCAGGGAGCTCTACCGGGACCTGGTGGCCGCGCTGAAGATCGAGGCCAAGGTGTAGGGCTCAACCTCACCGTAGGGGTGCCTACTCCAGCAGCTGGAGGGTTTTCTCCTCGGGGCTGAAGACCGCCAGGCGATCGCCGACCTGCTGGATGCGTGAGTAACCGCCGTTGTCAGAATCCTGGTACTCGTACTGCCAGAGCTCCTCGCCCTGTTCATCGTAGGCTGTGAGAGTTCCCTGGTCGTCGTCGTGGTAGATATTGTCCTGACCACGGAAGGTCTGACCGCCGGAGCTGTAGCCGCCGTCTTCTGGTTCAACGCGGGGAATCTCGCACACAGTCTCCCCGGTATCTGTATCAAGGATCAGAATGCTGTCATCGCCGCGCACAATGGTGCGTTCAAGGTCGCTTGAGGCGGCGATGGTGACCTGAGAGCTCTCGCCAGCATCGATTGGCGCATCCCACATCGATTCCCCGGTCTCGGGGTCGACACGGTCCAGGCTCCCGTCGGGGAGGCGGAACAGCGCTGCTTCCTCCTTGAGCGCCGATGCGATGTGCTGGAGTTCGGGGTCTACCGGCAATGGTTCGTCCCACAGTTCGCCCTGGTTGTCATCCAGGGCCATGACCTCGGCGCCCTCCTCGGTCGCTTGGTAACGGAAAACAGTGCCAGCCGCGGCATCGTAAGAGGTCTCCTCATCGGCGGGCTCCTCCAGCTCACCGAGCAGGGGATGGAACTCTTCGGCGCTGTGGACCTCGCCGGAGTCCAGGTCCACGTAGTAGGCGATTGGCGAGGCGCTGCCCTGCCAGGAGAACGCATAGTACTCCTGGCCGCCGCCGAGTCCCTGGCCACCTTCAATGATCCCATCGCCGAAGACATCGGAATCGGGCAGCTCGGCACTCCACTGAACCTCCTCGAAATTCTCCGCATCCACCCGCTCGAGCCGATCGATGCCCGAGGGGTCTCCCGCCAGAGTCAGGATTGCATCGCCATCGTGTTCAAAAGCCCCGGTCAGTTCACCCTCCAGGGTCGCTGTGGACAGCACGGATCCATCTGCGGGGTCAAGAAGTGCGATGGGGGTCGTGGAGTCCAGACTGTCCCAGGGTGAGACGAGAATGAAGTCATTGTCCTCGAAGTACTGGCCGCGGACGGGGACAGTGTCCTCGGCGGTGACCTCAGGAAGAACCTCAGCATCAACCTCCCAGATGGGTTCCCCGCTCTTGAGGTCCAAGAGGGGCAGGGTGGGGCTTTCCAGAAGTGCGGAGTCGTCGTAGTAGGCGTTGAGAAGTGCCTTGTCGTCATCGACCACGGGCAGCATCACGAATGACCAGACGCCCTCGTCTGTGTCCCCTTGATAGGTCCAGGCCACTTCGGGGGCCTCGTCGAGGTCTTCAATCAGGGCGAGCCCTTCGTCATCGTCTCCGCCGGACCTGCCGAAGATCAGGATCGCTGCGACTACGGCAGCGATTAGGACTGCGGCGCCGATGCTCAGCGAAATGATGAGCTTCTTGGACGGCCCCTTAGACGGGGTGTTCTCTGCGGTGACGGATTCAGACATGCTCTATCGACTCCAAAGTGCTGGTTGATGCGCCGCCTCACTTTACACGGGAGCGCAGGCCACGCCCCGAGCCTCAGCCCAGCTCTCTGATTACCCGTGCCGGATTACCCACCGCCAGCACATTGGCAGGGATGTCCCGGGTCACTACAGACCCCGCACCGATCACTGAATTCTCACCAATAGTGACCCCAGGACAGACGACGACGCCGCCTCCTAACCACACATTGTCCTGGAGAGTGATAGCCCGGGCAGCTTCCCATTTCTCCCGCCGGGGTCCTGGTTCCAGGGGGTGGATGGGGGTCAGCAGCTGAACATTAGGGCCCAGCTGGCAGTCGGCCCCGATGGTGATCGGCGCGACGTCCAGGGCGACCAGGCCAGCGTTGATGAATGTCCGGTCTCCGATGCGTAGATGTGCGCCGTAGTCGACGGTCAGCGGTGGCCGGATCTCAACCTCCTGGCCGAGCTCACCGATCAGCTGGGGGAGTATGGCCGCAGCCTGCTGCGCCTGGCCCTGTTGGCTGAGTATGTTGAACTGTCCAGCCAGCTCCTGTGCCGCCTGGTTACGACGCCCATGCTCATCATCGGCCTGATACCAGTCCCCGGCCAGCATCCGCTCCCAGTTGCTCCGCCCATCTGGTGCGAATTCCAGGTCCCTCAGATCCGACACTTCAAGCTCGCCTTTCTGCAACCGAATGTGGTGCGGTCTCTATCCAGTGATCTTGATGCCAGATTGCACGTGCAAAAGTGACATTCAGGCCGCTAGGTGAGACTGCTGGGAAGGACCGATGCGGAGGTGGTTGTTGTGGAGGGCCCGGCGGCGTTCTAGGCGTGCGACGGAAAGGGGAGTAGCCCGGTTCTCGCGTCCATTGGCGGCATCGATTTCATCGGCAAGATCATGCAGGGCTCGTTCGATCACAGTGAGAAGAGCCTTGTCATCGTCTAGTTCCTGGACGGTATCGAGGCTCTGGTGGTCAAGTCGCCACTGGCCGTCGAAAGAGATCTGCCCAATGGGGAGTTGCTGTCCTGATGTTATATCAGGCACAACATAAAGAGGCCATACGCGTTCTAATGGGAGGTCAACCATCAGCGAGCTCCTCCAAACGGCGTGCGGTCCCATCTTTCCTTCGGTAGAGGAACCAACCAAGCGTCTCAAGCTCCTCCACCATCACATTCCACTCTAGCGGCACGGAACAGAGGAGGTCGAGGATCTGTCCACTGCCTAGGTGCCATAGGTTGTCCGCGATGGGCTGGGCGCTCTCTGGGTGGAGATAATCAGGTTGAGGATCCATCGGCCATGGTTGATCGACTAGGCGCTTCAAAATGTGGGAGTCCCAATCTGACTCTCCACGGTCTAGCCACAAGCTGTGGTCGAAACTGAGGACTGTGCGTTGGTCGAACGGCGCCCACAACCACTGTTCATCGTTGCCCAGCAAGAGGTCCCACATGGCGAATAGTCCAGGCAGTGTCTCCCTTGGCGCAGCTTCGCGAAAGCTTTCATAGCCTTCCCAGGCATAACGGATGTGCAGGCTCCCGTAGGCTGGTCCGCTGCGCATTAAGTGCCCTTGGGGATCCTGGAAGTTCCTGTTATCGAATTCTTCTGGAAGTTGTACAAGCCTGGAAGAAACGACTTCCGCACTGATGAGCTGTCCTACTTTTGAGCAGACATATTCCGTGAGGAGGGTCTGATCACCCTGTGGGTTCCCCCGAGCCTTGACCCAGTAATGATGGCCGTCGGTGGCCTCAGCTAGAAAGGCACAGCTGCCGGAGGCACTCTGGTGCACAATCGAGGTGACGCGAGGGCTCGTTGCAGGCAGGGCTTGTTGGGTAATTCTCCCCGACCACCATTGCCTTTCGTGGGGCGAAGTCATTATCGCACCGTACTCAGGGGATCTGAATCAGGTGGGTTTTCCCAGTGGTCAAACGTTTTACCGTCAGATGATGTCCAGTCAGTGCGCCCATTGAGGGAAGCTTGTCCAAGGGCAGTTGCACCAGCCGCCGAAGGCGAGGTGAATACGACATCTCGGGTAAGTTCTCCGAGTTCTCCCGCTGGGGATAGTGATCCGTCCTCGTTAAGTTGTTTCAGCGTTGCTTGCCGCAGGTCGAACGCGCTTTGCGTACTTGGACTGAGCTTTTCGCGTTGTTGGCGCATCGTCGACCGGATTCGGGAACCTCTGAGCATCGTGAATTCGCCGTCGATGACCTGGGCTTTTGCCTGGACTCCAAGTTTGGGGCGGTCCAAATGGAAAACGGGCGAATCAGGAACGACCTCAATGGGCCTGAGAGCTGACTCCGAAGTGCGAGGTCCTTGAGTGGTCCTGCCGCGGAAGATATCTACGCCAAGAACAGGAAGAACTATCTTGACCTGTTCTATGAAGTAGTTCATGTCAGACTCGTCGGCTTCAGGAAGGTCAGCGCCACCGGAAGGACTGTTGCCGTTCTCTAGTGGGATTCTTCCGATGGTTTGCGCAAGTTGAATTAACTGAGACTCGATAAACCGAACGTGAGCGCTTGTGAGGTTGGTGTCTTTCGAGGTGATAATTGCGACGTCGGTCCAGAAATCCTTCTTAGCGTCATGGTTCGCAAGCCGTTTTGCAACGTCATCGCTCTGTCCGATGTATGCGAGCTTTCCACCAGTCTTAGGGTGCTCGCCCAGCAGGATATAAACCCCGGTCCGTCGCGCCTCAGGGCGCCGTTTGATTCGGGATAACTCTGCGCGTTTCCCCATGAGGAGATGACCAGTCCAATTCATAATCTCGGCGGTCATTAGTCCACCGGCAGTTCCGTCGACGAGAAACAGCCGTACTTGTTTTCCTGCCATGTGACCCCCTCAGTCCGGTAATCGGATGCTGGAATTCACCTTACCTCTGGGTAAGGACATGGTCCGTGGGCGTCGTCGTCAGCTGAACTGTTTGGCCAGTTCGGAGGCGAGGCCGGTGTAGGTATCCGGGGTGAGGTTCTTCAACCGCTCCTCAGCCGCAGGGCTTAGGCCGAGACCCGAGACAAACTCCTTGAGCTTCTCAGCATCCACACGACGGCCGCGGGTCAACTCCTTCAGCCGCTCATAGGAGTTCTCCATCCCCTCAACACCGGCAATAGCCTCAGCACGCATCACCGTCTGGATCGCCTCACCGAGGACCTCCCAGTTGGCATCGAGATCAGCAGCAATCACATCAGCGGCCACATCCAGCTGCTTCAACCCCTTGGTCACATTCGACAGGGCCAGCACCGAATGCCCCAGGGCGGTGCCGATATTCCGCTGGCCCGAGGAATCAGTCAGGTCGCGCTGCCAGCGGGACTCCACCAGGGTCGCCCCGAGAGTATCCAGCAGAGCGTTGGAGATCTCCAGATTCGCCTCGGCATTCTCAAACCGGATGGGGTTGACCTTATGCGGCATGGTCGAGGAACCAGTCGCCCCGGCCACCGGGATCTGCTTGAAGAACCCAATAGAGATATAGCTCCAGATATCCACGCACAGCCCATGCAGGATCCGGTTGAATCGGGCGATATCCGCATACAGCTCAGCCTGGAAGTCATGGGACTCGATCTGGGTGGTCAGCGGGTTGAACGTCAGACCCAGCTTCTCCACGAACTCGCGGGCGATCACCGGCCAATCAGCATCCGGGGCGGCACACCGGTGCGCGGCATAGGTGCCGGTGGCCCCATTGATCTTGCCCAGGAACTCCTGGGCCTGCACGCGGGACACCTGCCGGGAGAGCCGATGGACGAATACCGCGATCTCCTTGCCCAGGGTGGTGGGCGTCGCCGGCTGGCCATGGGTCCGGGACAGCATCGGAGTCTCCGCCGCCTCAGCAGCCAGGCCCTGCAGCCTCTGCAGCATCTGCTCAGCTGCCGGCAGCCATACCTGCTGGACGGCGTCGCGGATGCCCACCGCATAGGCGAGGTTATTGATGTCCTCGGAGGTGCAGGCAAAATGCACCAGCGGAGCCAGCTCGGCCAGCCCCAAGCCCTCCAGCCGCCGGACAATGAAGTACTCCACGGCCTTGACGTCATGTACGGTCTCGGCCTCGATGGCACCCAGCTCCGCGATCTCCTCCGAACCGAAACTCTCCACAATCCCGCGCAGACCCGCCACCTGCTCATCGCTGAGCTCCGGCAGCCCGGGCAGCACCTGGGACTGGCACAGATGAATGAACCACTCCACCTCCACATGGATCCGATTGCGGTTTAGCGCCGCCTCGGAGAGGTGATCGACCAGCGGGGCAATGGTCGAACGGTACCGGCCGTCCAAGGCGCCGAGGGCGATTGCCGGCTCAGCAGCGGAGAGATTGACGCGATCGTGGTTCTCGGGGGAGTGGTTGGTCATAGTCAGATTCTCTCGCATCACCGGTGTTTTCCCCACTTCCAGCCCTAGATATTGCGACGCGCCGCCTCCTCCACACCACCACGGCAGAGAACCGACGACGACGCCGGGGCTGCCTAATCTCAGAAAACACCACTGATGCCACCGGTGAGGAGAACCATGATTTTCGACCCCGAGGCCCTCTGGAAGGCCACTGTGGGACTGCCGGCTGAACTTGAGGCCGCCGCCCAGGGCTATGACAGAGCCTCACAGCGGTTGGTCAACATCGCGCAGAAAGGCGAGCAGTTCAAAGCGTATTTGGACAAGGCGCAGGGCACGGACTGGACCTCGCCTGCGGCCACCGCGTTTCGGGACCTCGTTGAGCTGCTGCGGCCGGTGGGAGTGCTGATCCAGACCGAATCGGTCGGCCTGGCCTCAGACGCCCAACAGATCGCCGATGGCCTCCGAGCCAATGCTGCACGGGCCCGCAGTGTCGGCAGCTGGCTGATCTCCATCTTCAGCGGTGGGGCGACTATGCCTCAGGAACGAATGGTGGAGCTGGGGCTCGATCACGGATTTCGCCGCATAGAGCAGGCGCTGGAGGGCAATGGTGCCGAATACATCAGCATGTTGGACGGGGACCTCATCATCCGTCTGAGCAAACAGGCTATGAGCCCGTGGTGATTGAGGGAGGAGATCACGATGCCACTGGATATCTACGAAGGTTCCATACCGGGACTCGGCGATGACACCGCCAAGCCTACTGCCCCGGCGCCCCTGGATTTCGAAGTCCGCACCTTCGGCGGGCCCACCTGGATCAACTTCGAATGGCAGTCGCTGATCGATGCCTTCCAACATATCCAGGCCGCAGCTGACCTATACACAGACATGCGCACTGAGCTCACCGGGATATATGGGGAATTCGATGCCTCTCTGATCGGGCATCTGCACTGGCGGATCCCCGGTTTCCACGTCCGTGTGGGCGCTCTGATCGGCGGAATCAGAGCCAAAGAGTTCCTCCTTCAGCAGTCAGTATCCGGGGTGGACTCTGCCCACCAGGGCTACCGGGGCGCCGAGGCCAGGATCCTGCGAATCTGGCAGATGCTGCTGCGTGGGGGAGAGCTCGACTCAGTGGTTGAGAACTTCATCCACCCCCAGGGCGACCGCAGCTACGCCTACGACTGGATGGTCACCATGGGCGTGCTCGGAGGCGGGGAGGCGATCAACCTGTTCTTCAGCAAATACCCCCAGATCGCCACCATCGCCTCCACTGTGGCGGCCATCGAGAACGACTTCGGGTTCACCGGGGACCTCATGCGCAGTAACCACCAGGTCATTGACCCCGACCCCGCCCATACCTTCACCCATGACGCCGACGGGAGCCTGAGCGGATACTTCGACCATATGACCGAAGCTGCAGATCACGGCGATATCTCCGTATCGAAGGCCACCTCCGAGTTCCACGATCCTGTCTATATGGTGCATCTGCCTGGGGTGGAATTCGACGGGGTCAACCTCGAACACGGCCGCAGCCCCGCCAGTGTGGTCGATGCCTTCACCAACGACTCCGAGCACATGACCCAAGCGGTCAGTGATGCGATGGAGGCCGCAGAGGTCCCGGAGGGCGCCATCGTGCATCTGACCGGGTTCAGTATGGGTGGGATGCATGCGGCCAATATCGCCAAGAACAAAGACTTCGGCAGCAAATACAACATCCGGACTGTCACCACGATCGGCAGCCCGCTGAAGAACGAGCAGATCGAGACCGGGACAAAGGTCACCCATTTTGAAGACGCCCGAGACCCGGTGGTCCACCTCACGGGGGACCGCCCGCAGCTCTCCTCGGACCGGATCCTGATCGAACTCAACCACCAAGACCCCGAGAACCCAGTGCAGAACATCTCCGGTTCAGCCCATGACTGGGAGCACAACATCGAAGGGATCCGTCAGATGGAAGAGCATGAGGAGGATTGGTTGGACATCCAGGAGGTCAACCACCTCGATGAATTTCGCATCTTCTACCAGGGGGAGGTGGAGACCTATGTCTTCGACAGCAGCTGGGAGACTAATCCCGGGGCCGGTGACGACAGAACTCTGGAGGATTTCAGCAGTCTCGACCACCTTCAGGAGGCCCTCAGGGATGGGGCGCTGAACCTCAACCGCAACTCCTATGTCACCAACACGGACTAGAGCGGAAGCGGAGCCGGATCAGGCCCGGGCGGCCCCGATGACGAACCGGTTCAGCAGTCCCGAGACAATCGAGATGATGATCGCCCCCAGAATCGCGTCGAAGAAGAACTGACGGATCTCAAACTCCACCCCGGGGAAGGGAGAGACCAACCAGCTGGTCAGAGACAGCATCGCTGCATTGATCACGATGGCGAAAAGACCCAGGGTCAGGCATGTGATCGGTAAGGACAGGATCTGGATGATCGGCTTCAGGGTCACATTGATGACACCGAAGACTGCGCCCACAAAGAGGTAGGCGAGGATCACCGCGCCAGGCTCCTGACTGAAACCTGAGATGGACAGGCCCGGCAGCAGAGTAGCGGCGGCCAGAGCGAGGGCATTGAGAGCTATCGCAAGTAGGATTCTCACAAGTGTGATCATCTCACGCAGAGCTGGACAAAACATTTAAGGACAATGAGGACCTCTCAATGAACAGCACATCCCCCATCCGGCCCAGGGAGGCCATCGCAGCGTTGCCGACCTATGCGGCTGGAAAGCCCCCGGTGCCCGCCGAGGGACTGACCCCCTATAAGCTCTCCTCCAATGAGAACCCCCTGGGTCCAGTGCCTGCAGCCGCCGCAGCAGCCGCCGAAGCACAGGCCCTGCACCGGTACCCCAACCCCGGGGCCGAGGTCCTGCGGGCCGAACTGGCCCGGCACCTGCAGGTGCCGGTGGAGGACATCGTTACCGGAACCGGCAGCCTCGGTGCCCTGACCCAGATCATCAACACCTTCGCCGGAACCAGCGCAGATGGCACAGCCGATGAGGTCATCTACCCTTGGCGATCCTTCGAGGCATACCCGATTGTGGTGCGTACCGCCGGTGCCAAAGACGTCACCGTCGCCGTCACTGAGACAGGGGAGCACGACCTCGAGGCAATGGCTCAGGCCATCACCGAGCGCACCCGGGTGATCATGCTGTGCACCCCCAACAACCCCACCGGCCCCGCCCTGCGGCACCAGGCTGTCGAGGAGTTCCTGACCAAGGTGCCCTCCGATATCGTCGTCGTCGTCGATGAGGCATATCTGGAATTCGTCCGCAGTGAGGATCCCGTGGACGGTCTGGCCCTCTACCGCAAGTACCCCAATGTGGTGCTGCTGCGGACCTTCTCCAAAGCCCACGGTCTGGCCGGTCTGCGCGTGGGCTACTCCATCTCCCAGGCAGCAATCACCGAACATCTGCGCAAAGCAGCGGTGCCCTTCGGCGTCAGCGCCGTGGCCGAAGCAGCAGCCGTGGCCTCCCTGCAGAACCTCCACGAGGTCCACCAGCGGGTCGAGGAAATTGTGGAAGAGCGACAACGGGTAGCTGCGGCCCTGGCTGAGGCCGGCTGGCAGATCCCCACCACCGAAGGGAACTTCGTCTGGCTTCCGCTGGGGGCTGAATCACTGGACTTCGCCCAGCTGGCAGGCGAACAGGCCCTGGCCGTGCGGGCCTTCGCCGGTGAAGGCGTCCGAGTTACTATCGGTGAACCGGAGGCCAACGACCGTTTCATCCAGTTGTGCAGAACCTACAGGAGCACACCCGGGACCGACTGACAGAATGAGGGCCATGGCAGAGGCGCATGCAGAGCAACCGGCACCTATTCAGCTGCTCGATGCGGATGGGAAGCTGAGCCACCATCCGGTCTACAGCACCTATATCGAACAGCTCGACGACGCCGCGCTGCGTGATCTCTATCGACATATGGCCTTGGAGCGCCGGTTCGATGCCGAGGCCACCAGTCTGCAGCGGCAGGGGCAGCTTGCCCTCTGGGCACCGGCACAGGGACAGGAAGCAGCGCAGGTGGGCACCATCGCCGCCCTGAAACCCACCGACCGGGTCTTCCCCACCTACCGGGAACACGCCATGGCCCTCTACCGGGGCATCAGCGCCGAGGAACTGATGGCCACCTTCCGTGCCGTCCGGCACACCGGCTGGGACCCCAACGCCTATAACTTCAACAACTACGCCATCGTTCTGGCCTCCCAGACCCTGCACGCAGCCGGCTGGGCAATGGGTATCAACCAGGATCTGCGCTCGGGCAACCTGCCCCGGGACAAGGCAGCCGATGAGATCGTTCTGGCCTGCCTGGGCGATGGCGCCTCCAGCCAGGGCGATGTCCACGAATCCATGGTCTTCGCCGCCAGCTATCAGCTGCCGATGCTCTACTTCATCCAAAACAACCACTGGGCCATCTCGGTGCCGACCTCCACCCAGTCCCCGTCACCGCTGGCCAACCGAGCCACCGGCTACGGATTCGAAGGACTGCGGGTCGACGGCAATGACGTACTGGCCAGCTACGCGGTGGCCAAACATACAGCCGAACAGCTGCGCAATGGTCAGGGTCCCAAGCTCATCGAATCGGTCACCTACCGGATGGGTGCGCATACCACCGCCGATGACCCCACCAAATACCGACCCTCCGAGGAGGTCGAGCACTGGGCAGACCGTGACCCCCTGACCCGGTACAAGACTTGGCTGGAGAACGAATCCAAAGCCACCGAGGAGTTCTTCGAGCAGGTCGAGCAGGAAGCTGCCGAACTGGCCGCCGAATTGCGTGAGGCCGTCCAGACCATGGAACCCATCGATATCGAGCGGGTCTTCGACACCGTCTACACCGAACCCCACCGACAGGTTCAGGCGGAGAAGGCCTGGCTGAAGGACTACGAGGCCGGCTTCGCCGAGGAGGAGACCTCCTGATGACCGCAGAGACCACCACGGCCCCAGCACAGGACAGCTCCACTGTCACCACCATGCCGCTGGCCAAAGCCATCAACGCTGCCCTGCGCGATGAACTGGCCGCAGATGCCAAAACCCTGCTGATCGGTGAGGACATCGGAGCCCTCGGCGGAGTCTTCCGAGTCACCGACGGGCTGCAGTCGGAATTCGGCACCGACCGGGTCATCGACTCCCCATTGGCCGAATCCGGGATCATCGGCACCAGTATCGGGATGGCCATGCGCGGCTACCGGCCGGTGGCAGAGATCCAGTTCGACGGCTTCGTCTTCCCCAGCTACAACCAGATCACCACCCAGCTGGCCAAGATCCACAACCGCACCGATGGCGCAGTCACCGTACCAGTGACCATCCGGATCCCCTATGGCGGGCATATCGGATCCATTGAGCACCACTCCGAATCACCCGAGGCGCTCTTCGCCCACACTGCCGGCCTGCGGATCATCACCCCCTCGAACCCGCATGACGCCTATTGGATGACCCGCCAGGCCATCGTCAGCGACGACCCTGTGATCATCCTGGAACCCAAACGCCGCTACTGGCTCAAAGGCGAGGTGGACACCGCCAATCCCGCCCCCGATGCCTTCACCGCCCAGGTGCTGCGCGAAGGCACTGACGCCACTATCGCCACCTACGGCCCCCTGGTGCCGGTGGCACTGGCGGCCGCCGAGGTCGCCGCTGAGAACGGTCGTAGCCTCGAGGTCATCGATGTGCGCTCGATCAGCCCACTGGATGATGAGACCATCGCCCGCTCGGCAGCTAAGACCCAGCACCTCGTCGTCGCCCATGAGGCACCGACCTTCGGCGGCTTCGGAGCTGAGATCGCCGCCCGGGTGACAGAGCGGGCATATCCCCGGCTGCAGGCCCCGGTGCTGCGCGTGGGCGGGTTCCATATGCCCTATCCGCCCTCGGCCCAGGAGCACCGCTACCTGCCCGATATTGACCGTATGCTGGAAGCAGTCGAGCGCAGCTTCGCCTACCAGCGCGCCAGCGTCTAAGGAGTCCTGACCCGATGAGCCAGACCTTCAACCTGCCCGATGTGGGCGAAGGCCTCACCGAGGCGGAAATTGTCTCCTGGCGGGTCGCCGTCGGGGACATTGTCGAGGTCAATGACATCGTCTGCGAGATCGAAACCGCCAAATCACTGGTTGAGCTGCCCATTCCCTATGCCGGCACCGTCGGTGAACTGGTGGCCGAGGAGGGCGAGACCATCGAAGTTGGTCAGCCACTGATCCGGATCTCCGGAGCAGATGACGACGACGCCGAGCAGGCCGAGGAAAAACCCCAGCGGGGCAAGAAGCAGGAAGCCTCCGAGAAGAAATCCGGCGAGAAGAAGACCGGTGCTGAGAAGAACGGCACAGCTCGAGCCGCCCAGACCAGCGAGGACCAGAACCAAGCGCTAGTCGGATCAGGCCCCAAAGCTGATACCGCCAAAGCCCGGCCGCGGACCCGCCACACAGTCCCCGATCTGGTGGAGACGGTGCACCTCCCCGAGGAGACTCCGGCAGCCCGTACCGGATTCCACACCGGGGATATCGCCGATATCGTCGCCAAAGCATCTCCACCAGTGCGTGCCCTGGCCAAGCGGCTCGGAGTAGCAGTCTGGGAGCTGGTCGGCTCCGGACGAAACGGTCAGATCACCCGCGACGACGTCGAACGTCAGGCCCGGGAGAAGAAGGCCCTGCGCGAATCGGGCAAACAGCCCAAGGGCGGAGTGCCAGTGCCTGGCCGGCAGCAGTCACCAGGAGATGTGGGACTGCTCTATGACGGCCCCCGGGAAGAGAACGTCCAGGTCCGCGGGGTACGTAAGGCCACCGCCCTGAACGTCTCCGCCTCGGCCAGCAATATCCCGCATGTCTCGGTGTTCAAAGAGGTGGACATCACCCGCACCATGGAACTGCGGCAGGCGCTGAAGAACGACCCGGCCTATCAGGGGTTGAGCGTTTCTCCGATGCTCTTCGCCGCCAAGGCCATCATCTGGGCCGCCCGGCGGAACCCTCAGGTCAACGCCACCTGGCATGACACGCATTACACGCTGCGGAACTACGTGAACCTCGGCATCGCCGCCGCTACCCCGCGGGGACTGGTGGTCCCGGTGGTCCATGAAGCCCATACCTACAGCACCCAGGGCCTTGCCGCGGCCATTACGCAGCTGACCGACGATGCCCGGGAAGGCCGAACCACTCCGGGTGAAATGCAGGGCGGGACCATCTCGATCACCAATATCGGCCCCCTGGGCCTGGACTTCGGCACACCCATCCTGCCCCCGGGGCAGGCTGCGATCATCGCTCTGGGTGCGGTGCGGAAGAAGCCCTGGGTGGTCGACGGTCAGGTCGTCCCACGGGGTGTGATGGTCGTCGGCGGTTCCTTCGACCACCGGCTGATCGATGGTGATCTCGCAGGAGCATTCGTTTCAGATATCGCAGCCGTGCTGGAACAGCCCGGCCTGCTGCTGGACTGAAGCCTCAGCGCTGGATCTCCATCAGTTCCAGCGGCACATCCTCAGTCAGCCCCCACAGCTCGGCCAGCGGAGTGCCGTCGACCAGAATCTCGGCCGCACCGGCGCCGGTGGCTGAGCGGGCGGTGATCTCGATCTGCTTCAGCGCCTGCCAGGATTCACAGTAGTTGCGCGCTTGGGGCTGCCCATTGAGGTTTACCGTCACCACGTCATTGGCGTAGTCCACCGAATCCACCTCAATACCGCTGGCGACCCCCAGAGCATTGGCGAAGGCCGGCCGGCCCAGCTCATAGCTCTCCAGGTTCGCCAGATACTCGATGGCATCATGAGCGGGGTCCTCGGTGACCACAGGGACCGTCTGGACCACAGAGACCCGGTTATCGCAGCCGAAGAGTTCAGAGCGGGCACGCTCAGTCCGATGCGGTTCCAGGCCGCCAGGCTCAGCCGGGGGCTGCTCCTGGACGTTGCCCTCCTCATCGATGGGAGCGGTCGCATCGACTCCTGCCGGGCTGATCAGCGCCACCGGCAGCCGGACACTGTCATCGTCGTCGTACTCCGGCTCTGGAATCGGGTTCTCAGCCAGCTGTTGTTCCTCAGCACTTTCGGCACCGTTGTCCTGATCCTCTTCATCCTCAGGGTCAGAGGTGCAGCCGGTCAGCAGCAGGCCTACGCTGATGGTCAATGCCGGGAGCCGAAGGCTCCGACGACGCAGAAAAATCATTGGATCAGGATAACGCGGATTCTTAAATGAATGATGGCCGGGAGACCGTGAACGGGGGCGGTCTCCCGGCCATCTGCTGAGAAGCGGCCTGGGTGCTGCACGGAGGGGGTGGGATGATTCGCACCCGGCCCTATGCTTCTCACTTCATATCCGATGACATACAGAGGGAACGGAAACTCTGATGTCTCATCTATGGAGATGTCTGGAATGGACAGCGGGCCATTCCATCCGGCTGCACAGATTGATGTTTCAAATCTGTACAACCAACGTATAGCTATGGTGCGACGATTCAACCCGCTGTGTCAAGACGCTGAACCGGCGCTGCCTGGCAGTGCAAACTCTCCGCTGGCGATAGGCTGGGACTATGCCTATCCGGAACCGCCGCGCGGCCGCTCTTCCCGCCAAACTGTCCCGATCCTGGCTGCTGATCAATGCTGCCCGGCAGGAGGATTACGCCCCTGGCTTAGCCAGTGAGGCAGACTCGGTCATCTTCGACCTCGAAGCCTCCGTGCCCGACGACGCCAAGGCAACAGCCCGCCAGTCCGTTATGGAGGCGCTCAACGGCGGTATGACCGCCTGGGTGCGGATCAGTCCGACCACCAGCCCCCATTGGGAGGATGACGTGGCAGCCCTGGCCGGAGCCGAGGGTCTGCGCGGAGTCATGCTGGCCGAGACTGAGCGTCCGGACCAGGTCACCTACACCGCGATGCGTCTGCGCGCCGGTACACCGGTGATCGCCCTGATCGAATCCGCGCTCGGCGTGGAGAACGCCACCCAGATCGCCTCGGCACCAGGAACCTTCCGCCTGGCCTTCGGCACCAATGACTTCCGCAAGGATGTGGGTGTCTCGGCCGATCCCATGGCTCTTGCCTATGCCCGCTCCCGCCTGGTCATCGCCTCCCGCGTCGGCGGCCTGCCCGGTGCTATCGACGGCCCCACCGAGGCAAATGCCAGCGAGGAGGCCATCGCAGAAGCCTGCCGGGTCACCGCAGAGATGGGTATGACCGGCAAGCTCTCGCTCAACCGGGCACAGGTGGAACTGGTCAACCAAGGACTGAGCCCCTCCGAGGAGGAGCTCAGCTGGGCCCGTGAGGTGATCGAGGCCCACGAGTCCGGTGCCGCCATCGGTGACGGTTCCTATCTGCCACGTCTGGCCCGTGCCCAGAAGATCGCCAGCCTGGGTGACTCTTACGGGCTGTGGAATGCCTAGTGCTTGACCCTGTAGCCTCGATCACATAAAAGTGATCCTGGTCAGCGCCAGAACGAGGAGGTTCAGATGGGCAAAGAGACCTATACCGGAGATGTCGCCTTTGAGGTGCGTGGCCATCTGGGCCTGATCACCCTGAACCGTCCGAATGCGCTGAACTCCCTGACCCAGCTGATGTGTGAGTCCATCCGCATCCAGCTCGAGGACTGGGCCGACGACGACGCGGTGGCTCAGGTGCTGATCCGCGGCGCCGGAGAACGTGGCCTCTGCGCAGGCGGGGACATCGTGGGTGTGTACCAGGACATGGTCGAACACCAGGGGCAGGACGGTGGGCCGCTGCTGCCCGAGGGCACCCCCGGATACCGAGCAGACTTCGAGACCGAAGCGTTCTGGGCCGTGGAGTACGCGATGAACCTGCTGATCTCCGAGTACCCCAAGCCGTATATCGCGCTGATGGACGGTGTGGTCCTCGGCGGGGGAGTAGGGGTCTCTGCCCATGGCTCGCACCGGATCGTCACCGAACGCAGCCGAGTGGGTATGCCCGAGACAACTATCGGTTTCTCACCAGATGTCGGCGGCAGCTGGCTGCTGGCCCGGGCTCCGGGGAAACTGGGTCTTCATGCCGGGCTCACCGGCGCCCATCTCAGTGCGGCTGATGCCATCTATGCCGGACTGGCCGATACCCATGTGCCCACCGAACGGCTGGAAGAGTTGGTGACTGAGCTGACCGCGCAGCCCGTTGAAGAGGTGCTGCCGAAGTTCAGCACCTCTCCGGGGGACTCAGCCCTGCAGTCAGCACAGGAATGGATTGACCAGGCATATGCAGCCGATGAGGTCAGTGAGATCCTGGAGCGCTTGGACCAGCTCGGTCAGCAGTACCCGGAGGCTGTAGCCGCTGCCGAGGAGCTTCGTAAGAAGTCCCCCACGATGCTCCAGGTCGTTTTCCGCGCCGTCGGCAATGCCGCCGAACTCAGCCTCGCCGGTGCGCTCAGCCAGGAGTACACCATCGCCATGCACTCGCTGCGCTCCCAGGATTTCCGTGAGGGCATCCGGGCCCAGGTGGTGGACAAGGACCGCAACCCGCAGTGGAACCCGCCCTCGGTGGAACAGGTCGATGAGGAGCTCATCGCCCACTATTTCACCCCGGTGCCAGGACGGGTTCTCACCCTGTAGAGCGGGCCGAAGCCGCGTCCCAGCAGTCAAGCAGCAGTTGAGCCTTCGAGTTTCGTTGAAGCCCAGACCCTGGTGGGCTGTATATCATCTGGACATCTGCTGTACTGCTGGCGCCGGCGAGCACGATTAACCCGAAAGGAATGGCATGGAGGAGGGCACAGGGGAGACTGCGCCGCAGTTGCGCATTGCCTCCCCAGTGATGATTCTTGCCGGACCCTCCCCGGCAACCAATGAACTTACCCAGCGGCTGCGCAGCCTGGATGTGAAAGTTCTGCAGGCGGCCAGTATCACTGAGGCCCGCCAGGTCACTGCCGATGAGTCGCCGAACCTCCTGGTAGTCGATGCACGGTTAGCCCGCCGGATTCCCCAACTCGAAGACGCAGTCGACGATATCCGCTCCGGGGAGGAGGAGACTGCGCTGCTGGCATGGTTCGACGCCGATGTGCCCCTGGAAGACATCCTCAGCCTCTGCCGGGCCTGGGATGACCATATGGCCGGCGGGATCGCCGTAGAGGAGTCCCTGCGCCGTCTGCATTTCCTCACCGGACGGCTGCCCGAACAGCGAAGCGGCGAACGCCTGATCGTCGGCGACCTCGAGATGGACACCTCAACCCGAACCGTAACCCGAGCAGGAGTGGACATCGACCTCTCGGATACCGAGTTCCGCCTGCTGCGGCTGTTGATGCGCCATGCTCGTACCGTCCTGCCGAAGTCCCAGATCCTTCAAGAAGTTTGGGAGTATGAATTCGCCGGGCAGGCCAATATCGTCCAGCTGTACATCAGTTATGTCCGCAAGAAGATCGAAGCTGACTGGCCGCGGATGATCCACACTGTCCGGGGAGCAGGCTATGTGCTGCGCCCGGCTCGAGGAGCCGAGCAGTCCGGGGCAGACCAGGGTGCAGAAGAGCAGACGGAATCGGAGCAGTCCGAAACCTCTGCGGCAGGCTAGCTGCTGCGGCGGGACATCATCACTGCACTGGAGCCCAATGCAATGGTCAGCAGGCCCAGGAAGCTGGCGGTGACAGCTGCCGTTGAGCCGCCGGTCTGGGCAAGGTGTCCGCTCTCCTCGCCGGGCTGCTGCTCATGCTCGGCAACGTCCTCAGCAGTGGGCGCGGAGTTATGGCTGGAGCCCTCGGGGCCGCCTGCAGGATTATTAGCGCCATCGCCGCTGAGCTCACCTGCGGTGACGGCCCCGGGCATACCGGGCATCGGCAGCTGGGGCAGCGGCAGGGCGAATGTGTCCGTGGGAATACCGGGCATCCCAGAGGGCAGGTTCAGTGAACTGCTGCTTGAGGCAGGGTTAGAGGAGCCCTCTGTTGCATCCGGAGTGGAATCCGGGCTGGGTGACTGAGTGGTCTCCGGGGCCCCGGGTGCGGTGAACTCGCCGGTCTCGGGGTCTGTGGGAGTCTCCGTCGGAGTGCCAGTGGCTGTCTCATCCGAAGTTGGAGACGGTGACGGCGTCGGGGAAGTGCCAGCCTCGACAGTGATGACAACCTGAGTGGTGGCCTCCTGGCCGTCGGAATCCCTGGCCTTGACTGTCAGGGTGTCCTGTGGCCGGGAATTGGCCTCTTCCGGAGCCGTATAGATCAGCTGATTGCCGGAGAGATCCGCAGAGGCACCCACCAGCTGCGGTGGACCACCCATGCTGAACGAGGCACCATCAATGCTGGTCGTGCAGGTGGAGGTGGCCGTCTGGCCCGGCATCACACTGCGGTTCTGGCAATCGACATGATGGGTCAGAGTCTCGTCCCCGCCCGCAGCATCTTCATCTGTGGGGCTTCTGCCGGGATCCGGGGTGTATGTGGTGTCCTCGTCCTCCGCCTCATCCGGTTCCTGAGTGGGAGTCGGGGCACGTCCCTCTTCCTCCTCCTCAGTCTCCTCAGCGGGGGATGGGGACTCAGGTACTTCGATGCCTTCAGGCTCTTGAGTCTGGCTCGCAGAAGCTGCCGAGGCATAGGCGAACACCAGCCCGGCAGCAAGTGCTAGGGCTGTGAGTGTACGCAGCGAAAAAGAGATGGTTCGCTCGGCCGTTCCCGAAACCACACCAACAGCCTAGGGCATTGGCGCAAGTTGCCACGCCCTGTTTTTAGGTCAGTCGCTCCGGCGGTGACTTCGTCAGAGCGGGGTCATCCTGGGCCAGATGGCCGATCACTGCATCGATGGATTCCATAGTGGAGGAGTCCAGTGTCACACCGGCGGCAGCCACATTGGACGCGATCTGCTCCGGCCGGGAAGCGCCGACCAGGGCCGATGCCACATTCGGATTCTGCAGGGTCCAAGCAATCGCCAGCTGGGCCAGGGTCAGCCCGTAATCATCGGCAATCGGTTTCAGCTTCTGCACCGCCTGCAGAATCTCATCGGTGAGGTACTGCTGGATGAACTTAGATGTCTCCTCATGAGTTGCCCGGGAGCCCTCCGGCAGCGGCTGGCCGGGCAGGTACTTACCGGTCAGAGCACCCTGAGCAATGGGGGACCAGACAATCTGGCTGATGCCCAGCTCCTCAGATGCCGGCACCACCTCGGGTTCAATAACCCGCCAGAGCATGTTGTACTGCGGCTGGTTGGAGATCAGCTGGATGCCCAGCTCCTTGGCCAGGGCGGCCCCGGCGCGCAGCTCATCGGCGGTCCACTCACTGACCCCGATATACAGTGCCTTACCCTGGCGGACCACATCGGCGAAGGCCTGCATGGTCTCTTCCAGGGGAGTCTCGTAGTCATAGCGGTGGGCCTGGTAGAGGTCCACGTAATCGGTGCCCAGACGCTTCAGCGACCCATTGATGGACTCCATGATGTGCTTACGAGACAGCCCGGTGTCATTGGGGCCCTTGGGGCCGGTGGGGAAGTAGACCTTGGTGAAGATCTCCAGGGATTCGCGCCGCTGGCCGACCAGAGCATCGCCGAGCACCTGCTCGGCAACCGTATTGGCGTAGACGTCAGCAGTGTCGAAAGTGGTGATCCCTGCATCCAGTGCTGCATGCACACAGGTGGTGGCGACGTCGTTCTCCACCTGGGAACCATGGGTCAGCCAGTTGCCATAGGTGATCTCAGAGATCTTCAGACCGCTATTGCCGAGGTATCGAAACTCCACGTCTGCTCACTTCCTGTCGGAATCGTCCAGGGTGCCTTCACCCTTCACCCTTCACCCTATCGCCCGATGGTGACAGGGACCATAGAATCGGCCGTGAGGTCGATCTCCCGTCATGGCCGGAAAGCGAGTCAATCATGAGGGTCGAAGTATTGGGGCCCATCCAGCTCCGAGACGACGAGGCCGAGGTGGTTGACGTCCCAGAGCGGAAAGTCCGAGCCCTGCTGGCGGCCCTGATCGCCGCGGCCGGGGAGACAATATCGGCCGAGACCCTGATCGACCGGGTCTGGGGTGAGGACCTGCCCAGCAACCCCTCACGGGTCCTGCAGGCCAAGCTCTCCCAACTGAGGTCCCTGCTGGAGCAGGCAGCACCTGGGGCTAAGGACATGCTGGTCCGCTCACCGGGGGGTTACAGCCTGCAGGTGAGCGCAGGGGCATCCGACGCCGCCGCGTTCCGGGAGGCCGTGCAGACCGCCTCCCAGCTCTCGGGAGCCCAGCGCGCAGAACACCTGAAGGATGCACTGGGGCTCTGGCGCGGGGCCGCCTATGCGGAGTTCGCCGATGAGCTGTGGTTGATGCCCGAGGTCAGCCAACTGCAGCAGGAGCGACTGACCGCGGTGGAAATCGCAGCCGAATCCCTGATCGAAACCGGAGCGGCCGAGGAGGCAGTTTCACTAGCTGCCCCGTATTTTGCGCAACATCCCACCCGGGAAGGCCTGGCCGCCCCGCTGCTGCTGGGCTATTACCGCAGCCGTCGGCAGCCTGAGGCTCTAGCCGCCTATGAACGACTGCGCGCTCACCTAGCCGATGAACTCGGGGTGGAGCCCAGTGCCGAATTACAGGACCTGCACCTGAAAATCCTGCGACAGGACCCGGAGCTGGCACCTGTTGTGGAGACACGAGCGCCAGCAGGCCCGGGGACCCATTCACCTGACCAGGTGTCCCCAGAAGGCAATGGGGTGACCAGTGCTGGGCGGTGGCTGCCCTCCTATGCCTCGGCGTTCTTCGGTCGCGAGCAGGAGCTAGCCGAGATTCAGGACCTGCTGAGCCATCACCGCCTGGTGACCCTGCTGGGGATCGGAGGTATCGGCAAGACTCGGTTGGCTGTGCGGACCGCGGCAGAATTCACCGAGCACACTCAGACAGAGGTCTGGTTTCTGGATCTCAGCGAATTACAGCCCAGGCCTGATGACTATATTGCCTGCCGGGTTGAGCGGATCTACCGGATTACCGCCGAAACCCTGCAGCTGACTGCCCACCTGTCCAGCAACGATTCGATCGCCTCACGTATCCAATCGGCCCTGCAGGCTCGTGAGGCACTTCTGGTCCTGGATAACTGTGAGCATGTCATTGATGAAGTCGCCACCTTCACCGACGAACTGCTGCGCAGCGCCCAGGGGGTTCGCGTGCTGGCTACCAGCCGTGAACCGATGGGTCTGGCCGAGGAACAGCGGTTCGTCGTTCCCCAACTGCAGGTCAACGGAGAGACCAGCCCCGCGGTTGAGTTCTTCCTGACCCGGGCCCAAGCGGTGAACTCCGCTATTGCCAGGGATGAGCAAACAGTGACCGCAGCCTCTGAGCTCTGCCGTCATCTAGACGGCCTTCCCTTGGCATTGGAGCTGGCTGCTGCCCGTACCTCAGTTCTTTCAGTTCCTGATCTACTGGATCGGATCACCGACCGGCTGGATCTGCTGGCCCGCCCAGGCCGGGCTGCACCCCGGCGCCAACAGACCCTTCGCGGCATGCTGGACTGGAGCTGGTCCCTGCTTGAGGCCGAGGAGCAGGCGTTGTTGCGCCGCCTGGCGGTGCACCCAGTGATCTGGCGATTGGATGTGATCGAACAGGTCTGCGCCGATTCCGGCCAGTGGCCGACCCTCGGGGGTGAGTCCTGCCCAGAGGCGCGCGAGCTCAATATCTCTGTCGATGGGCAGGTGCTGCTGTCGCGTCGTCGTGTGTTGCCTGTTTTGGCGAACCTCGTGGAACGCAGTCTGGTTTCAACAATCACCGTCGGGGGTGAAACCCGGTACCGGTTACTGGAGACTGTCGGCACCTATGCCGCAGAAAAGCTCGACGACGCCGGCGAGCGGGATCCGCTGGCGCTCAAACACATCGACTACTACCGCAACCTGGTCGACTGCGCCTCGCTGTACCTCTTCGGCCCGCAGGCCCGGGAGTGGGTGGTCACCATTGATGAGGCCCGGCCGCAGATTGCTCTGGCCATCACCGAGGCTCTGCGTCGGCAGGACGGGGCCAGTGCGGTGAGCCTCGTGTTGGCCACCTTCTGGTTCCGGTGGATGACCGGACGGGCCGATGCGCTGTTGGAGGAGCTCTCGGCCGCCGCAGCCTGCCCGAACCCTAGTGAGTCCCCCGAGGAAAAGCGGGCACACGCCCAGGTCACTGTGTTGGCGCGTACCGTGGCCGATCAACCTACGCGGTTAAAGGTCGAGCCAGTGCTGGAAGCCCTTGAGTCTTTCGGTTCTGATGAGCAGAGCCAGCTGGCCCGAATGGAGGTCCAATGGTTCGGCGCCACGGTGATGTTTGGTGATGCCGCACATCTGGAGCAGGGGTTGGAATTGTTCCGGGAGGCCATTGACTATCTGATCCAGGCCGGGGATCTTCGCGCGGCCGCATTCGCCAGCACCCAACGGGATTGGTTCCTGCTGGAGGTCTGGGCTGAACCGCCGCAGGGGTTGCCCGGGGCTCTTGATGTGGAACAGATTCTGCGTGATCACGGCGATTCCTATGGGCTCACCCAGGCGCTGGGGGTACAGCACCTCTGGGCCGAGACCCACGGGCGCAGGGCCGAGGCACGTCGTCTGCTCGATGAGGTGATCGATCTCTGCGCCGACCTGCAGTTGGACGGGGAGTTGTCGTTCTGGCTGATTGTGGAGGCCGTACTGGCACTGCGAGAAGACAACGACGACGCCGCCGAGCAGCTGCTTGCCCGCAGCCTCCGGTTAGCCCACCGGGCGGCCTATGTGTACTGCGTGACCCTGCATGATGCCACTGCCGCGATCCTAGCCGCTAAGCGGGGTGATGCGGCTCGGTCCAACCAGTTACTGGATGGGCTTAGCCCGGAGGATAGGGACAGCAGTGTGCGCCTGCTGCAGCGGTACCTGAGCCCAGAGCAGATTCCTGAAGAACTACGGACTGTAGGTGCCCCCTCGGCCTAACTGGTTTTACTGCGGCGTAGCAGGAAGATCACGACCACGCCCAGGACAATTGAGGCGATGGCGAATAATCCGTAACCGGCCTGCAGTGTGCGGGTGAAGGCGCCTTCCACCGCCTCGATAAGCGATTGGGCCTCGGCAGCAGGGAGCTCGGCGAGCACCGCGGCGGAGGCGCCGAAACTCTCACCAGAGGTCTCGACGGCTTCAGCGGGTACATTGCCGCCAGCCCAGTCGTCCAGAATGCGGCGGTACAGAGCCAAAGCACCGGCGCCCAGCAGGGCGATAGATGCCCCCATACTCAAACTCGCGGTGACATCCTGTACTGCGGTCGCCGGACCGGTTTTCTCCTCCGGGGCCGCACTGATCATCAGTTGAGAGACCAGGATCATGAAGGGGGACCCTACGAAGGTCATCACAGTCAGGGCGATGACCAGGTTCACCAGACTGGCCTGGCCCAACATCAGTACCACCATGCCAATGGCTATGCCCGAGATGAACAGCGGGATGGCGATAGCGAGGCCCCGGTTCTTCACTGCCGCCAGTAGTGGGCTGAGCAGTGAGCCCACGGTGCTGCCCAGTGCCGGGGCGAGTAGCACAAGGCCCGCCTCCAGGGGGCTGAGTTCGCGGACCAGCTGGAGATACTGGGGAAGAAGCATGTCTGGCAAAGCCATGGCGAAGGACCCAACGAACAGCACCACCAGCATGATGCGGATCGTCCGGATGCGGAATAGCTGCAGATCCAACAGCGGGTGGGCAGTCTTGCTCTGTCGGTGCAGGAATAACCACAGGAGCCCCAATCCCACACCCGTTGAGACCAACGGCAGCCAGGTGAACCCGGCGGCGGAGAGCTCCTGCAATCCGAAAACCAGGGCCAGAATTGCCGCAATGGAAAGCACCACCGAAAGCCCATCAATCCTTACGCTGCGGTCAGCATGATTGCATTCCAGCAGGAAGGGGCCACCGATCAGCAGTATAGCGGCTATGGGTACATTGATGAGGAAGACCGCACCCCACCAGAAGTGCTCCAGGATGAACCCACCCAATGGGGGACCAGCGGCCATTCCTCCGGTGAAGGCGGCCATGAAAATGGCGAACGCGATGCTGTACTGCTTGGGGTCACGGAATGCTCTTCGCACTAGCACCATCCCGGCCGGTGTGAAGGCAGCCGCGGCTATCCCCAGCAGGGCACGGCCTCCGATGAGCATCTCGGCGTTTACCGCGTAGGCAGCGATCAGCGAGGCTGCCCCATAGACTGCTACCGCACCGAGCAGGAGTTTGCGGGCTCCGATTCGGCCGGCCAATAGTCCGAAAGTGATCATTGTCGCGGCGCTGAGGAACTCCCCAATGTGCAGGATCCACAGCTGCTGGGAGCCCACCGGCAGAAGGTCGGCCGCGATCGAGGGCATCGCCAGGAACAGCACGGTGACATCCGTGGCCAGCATGAACAGTGGGACCACCATGATGGTCAGTCCCATCCACTGTTTGAGGGTGGCCTTCGGTGGGGCCAGGTCGACGGCGTCGTCGTCGTTCTTTGTGTGTGTCGTCATGACCCCAGAGTGTGTGCGGGGCACTCCGGTTCTGTTCCGGGCCCCAAAGCCGTCCGCCGGAACATCGCCAGAGCAGAACCGGAACATATGGCGGGAACTATCGGGATATAGGCCCCCGATGAGAGGAAGCCATGGAGATACCGCAGAGAACCCAAGCGGCAGCCCCGGAGGTGCCGCCGAAAGCCACGGCCAAGGAATGGGCCGGATTGGTGCTGCTGGCCCTACCGATGATGGCGCTGTCCACCGACCTCACCGCCCTGTTCTTCGCATTGCCCACGCTCAGCGCTGATCTGGAATCAAGCGCCACACAGACCCTGTGGATCACCCATGTCTATGGCTTCTTGATCGCAGGGTTCTTAGTCACCGCCGGGCGGGTGGGGGACAGGATCGGCCCCGGAAGCTGCTGATGATTGGGGCCGCCGCGTTTGGAGTGCTCTCGGTGGTGGCCGCCTACTCCACAAGTCCGGAGATGCTGATCGCGGCTCGTGCCGCTCTGGGTGGGGCGAGTCGGCGCGGCTGGGGACAATGCCGCGATGGAGAGCTTCTTCAGCCTGCTGCAGAACAACGTCCTCGACGCGAAGCCCTGGGCCACCCGCCAGGAGCTTCGGACCTCTATAGTGCGGTGGATCGAGAGGACTTATCACCGAAGGAGGAAGCAGAAGGAACTGGGGGACATTGACCCCTGTGGCATTCAAGGAGAAACTGCTGACCCAGGCCCTGACTCTAGCGGCCTGACCAAGAAACCCCACCTGTCACCCGTTCCTGCATCAGCCCCCCAAGCAGAGCAGAGGCTCTGGGTGGAGAGTTGACGGTCATCGAGGGAATCAAAGAAATCAGCCAGCAGTTCTCGCTTGGCTGCGGTGCGCTAACTGATCTGCACCATGGACCAATCTTGGTCCATGCCAAGCGGCGTCGTCCATAGTCTGAGCCCTCTTGCTACCGAACCCATAGGCCCGGTGATAGGTGCTGGTATCCTCCAGAACCTCCAGCAATCCAGCGGCCAGATCAGGTCGCCGGCTCGGCCCTGAGACGTTGGTGTCCAACGCCATCTGGTAGGGGCCCACCTCATCGGCATCCACCAAATATCCGGGGCGGACAACGGTCCAATCCCAGTCCTCGCTCCGGTCTTTGAGATAGGTCTCCATACGTTGGAGATCCGGGTAAATGTGCTTGCCCCAGTACGTCACCATTGGCACAAGCAGGCGTTTTTCGAAGAAGCCCGCACCCTCCCAGGTCTTCAGTACAGGAGCAGCAGAGATCACCACCAGTCGCCGGATACCACGGGGGTACATCGCTGCCAGTACGTGCACCACCCCCAGAAGGCAGGTGGATTCCGGACCCTGGCGGGAATCACCCCGCCCCAGGGCAGAGATCACCGCATCGGCGTCGTCGGGGATTTCTAGCCGGGGGTCAGTGACAACATTGCCTTGGATCACCTCAACCCCAGCAGGGGGCTGGTACTTCGCGGGATTGCGCACCAATGCGGTCACTCGGTGGCCAGCGGCTGCTGCCTGCAGCGCCACATGGCGGCCGGTTCCTCCAAATGCGCCAACAACAACGATATGCATAACGAATCGCCCTCTCAGGGGGCCGAGGCCCTCTGGGGCCGGAGCAAATCCGGAGCAAGCCCACAGGGGCATCGGGCCGTACAGTGTGTAGAAGGTGGTTGATTATGTTGGAAAATGTGTTGGTCTTCGGTGGAACCGGGATGCTCTCTGGTGCCACCCAGTGGGTGATGCGGCGAGCCCGTCACACCACAGTTACTGGCCGGAGTGAACACCGGCTCAAGCGACTGCAGGAAGGCGACCCAGGGGAGCGGGCCAGCTTCCACCCGTTGGATTACCGCGACACGGAGGCTCTGAAGTCACTGCTGAGCTCCACGGTCAATCGGCATGGTCCGGTCGATCTGGTCCTCAGCTGGATCCACAGCACCGCACCTGAAGCTTTGCCGACCATCGTCTCGGAGTTCTCACAGACTTCGCAGCAGTGGCACCTTATTCACATCAAAGGCAGTGCCAACGACGACGCCGCTATCCGCGCTCGCCCTGAAACTGCAGACAACTGCCAATACCGTGAGGTGCTGTTGGGGTATCAGCGCACCGAGAAGGGTTCCCGGTGGCTCACAGATGAAGAGATATCCGAGGGCGTGGTCGCGGCAATCCAGCAGGATGCCGATATCACCATCGGCCAACTCGAGCCTTGGTCAGAGCGGCCCTGAGCCAGAGCTCAGCGCAGTTCGGCCCCGAGCTCACAGAGTTTGGCCTCAGTCCCCAGGGCAGCCAGATGTCGTTTCAGATCAGCCACCCGCTGTTCAGCCTGCTGCACCAGATGATCGGACATCTTCGCCCAATCCTCCGGCTTCGGGTCCGCAGGAAGGCCCCCGAACAGTTCGGCAATTTCCCGGACTGTCAGGCCCACCCGCTGGGCCAACTTGGCCACGTGAATGCGGCAGGGGGCAGTCAGTGACATGAGGCTCACGCTACGCTCAGACAGTTGCCGGCTCAAGGGTTGACGGCTTATCGTCGGCGGCCAGCGCGAAGTCCAACCCTGGGTAGGGTCGGTTGGCTCGGGCCTCCCGCAGCATCGGAGCCCACCAGACCAGCTCATCGAGTACGGCCACCGCAGGAACACGGAGGCCCTCACTGTTCACGGGTTTGCCATCGTGGTCGAACAACTTCCAGAAGTCAGGCAAAGAGATGAAGTTCTTCACCGTCACCGCGGGAAACTCAGGGAAAACCCCGCGCAGGTGCTCAATCGAGGTGAGTCCGCCGGTGATGCCTCCATAGGAAATGAAGGAAATCGGCCGTAGGGCCCACTCGCCGTAGAACCAGTCGATAGCGGTTTTGAGAACCGCGGAGTAGCTCCGGTTATAGACCGGGGTGACCAGGACGAAGGCGTCTGCTTTGGACAGTCGCTTACCGAGCTTGGCGACGTCGTCGGGTAATTCGGCGTCGGGATCGTTGCCAGCAAGCTCCATGGGCAGTTCGTACTCAGCCAGATCGATGAGGTCGACGTCGAAGGCCTCGTGACGCTCCGCCTCCTGCGCAAACCAGGCAGCTGGGGTCGGGCCGAATCGGTCTGGACGGATGCTGCCGATAATGATGGCAAGTTTCGGTTTGGGGGTTGTCATGATCTGTTCCTCCAGTCAGGGTGGTGAACCTTGCACTGCCAGTGTGGAAGCGCGGCGTTCCGAGAATGCTCCGGGAACCTTCCGCTCATCAGTGGCTGCACCCCACGCTGAGGGTTGAACATATGCTGAAGTCAAGAGGCGTACTCTTCCACCGCGACTCCGGAGGCGAAGGTGCGCGTGCCCATATGGGTGAACGGCCGAGCTGTATATGCAGCGTTGCCGAACAGCGGGATACCCGAACCGAAGACCACCGGATTACGTTTGAGCACCAAGCGGTCGATCTCGGGCAGCAGCAATCCCGCCAACTCACCGCCACCACAGAGCCAGATATCCAAGCCATCTTCCTGTTTCAGCTCCCGGACGGTCCTCAGCGGCTCCGAGGTCAGAGTGATGTCTGAGTGTGTCTTGCGCGGTTTTCGGCTGGCCACGATCTGCCGCAGATGAGAGTAGGGGCTGGTGATCCCGGCCTCCAGCGCAGGGGTGAGGGTATTCCAGCCCATCACCACAGTGTCTAACCGAGTCCGCGGAGGAGTGGTTCCCAGGGCTGTATGCGCATGGGTCGGCAGGGCATCGGCGAATTCCTCGATCACCACCGACATATGGTCACCCTCGGTGGGAAATGCCTCATACCCGCCCTGCGGGTCGGCGATATACCCGTCCAGACTGACGGCCACGTAGTAGATGAGTTCACGCATGAACAGCTCCAATCAGGACATAAGAGGGCGCAGGAAGCTGCCGACGTCGTCGGCGATTGTCGCCGGCGCTCCAGCATTGACCACATGTGATGCCCCGGGATAGATCCGCACCCTCCCCTGGGGGAGGGCTCGACCGGCGACATCGGAGGCCGCCTGGGGGTCCAACATGACCGAATGCTCAGCGATGACGGCCAGCACCGGCATGGTCAGGTCTCTCAGTTGAGCCTCACTGATCCGATGCGGAGCCGGAAGCCGCAGCTTGAAGGTGCGCTGACCGACCTCCAACATCCGTGCCTCAGGGGAGTCGCCGGCCGGTGCCCCATTGGCGATATAGGAGTTGAAGCTGTCCCGCCAGGATTGCGGCATCAGCGGGACCGAGGTTGGAATCGATCGCAGGATAGTTTTCGGCGGAATATTGTCGAAGACAAAGACGGGGTCCACCAGGGTCAGCGCGCGGATCGTCTCCGGCTGATGCCGGGCGAGATTAGCCGCGGTCCATCCGCCGATCGAGACTCCCATGAGGTGAATCTGGTCTGCTGGGAGTTGTTTGAGTACCTGATGGAGCCAGCGGGCCTGTTCGGCGTCGTCGTCGATGGGATGTTCTTGAACGCTCATGCCCGGTTCGCCCAGCAGATCGAGGCTGTAGACATCCCCGATCTCAAGTAGCGGCGGGATATTCACGCCCAAAGTGGGGGAGGCTACGGGGCCATACGGCCGACCGGTAGACCCAACCTGGGTATCGCCGGCTCACCAACTCTGCTCAGCCGGTCCAATCATTGCGTTCGGTGATGCGGATCTGATTGCCGAAGGGGTCCCGGATAGCCATATCAACGCCATAGGGGCGCTCAGTCGGCTCCTCAACGATCTCCACACCGCGCTCAGCTAATTGCTGATGGGTGGTTCGGCAATCATCAGTGCTGAGGATCATCCAGCTGGATCCGCCGCGTTCGGTCAGTTCGCGCAGCATATCGGCCGTCTCGGGGCCTGCCGTCGGGGTGGTGTCCCCGATGCGCTGTAACAGCACCTGGCGGGCCGGATCCTGCCGAAGGTAGACGGTCAACCAGCGCATGGGGCCGAAATCGACATCGGCCTCCACCTCGAATCCCAGTTTCTCTGTGTAGAACTCCAGGGCCTGGTCCTGATCGGTGACGTACATGGGGGTAATAGTGATTCCTGTAAACATGACTTCAGCCTATGGAGGCCTCAGCAGGTTCGGCTTCTCCAAAACTGCTCGATTCCCGCCATGCCCTGGCAAAGCAGCTCGGGACTCCAGGCGCCGGTGCCTCATCTCGGAACTGGGTCGGCGTCGTGCCTACCAGCCGGCGGAAAGTGCGGGTGAAGGTGCCCAGGCTTTCATAACCAACTGCCCGAGCAATCTCTGTCACCGGTATCGGGGTGGTGCGCAGCAACCACTGGGCGCGCTCAATTCTGCGCCGGTACAGATACTGATGGGGAGTCTGACCGAATACCGCTCGGAACCGACGGGTGAAATGGGCCGGCGACATCCACGCCACCTGCGCCACGGCAGGCACATTCAACGGTTCAGCGAACCGCCTGTCCATGGCATCCCGAGCCCGCAGCAGCCTGCGGGTCTCACTTTCAGCCTGCATAAGCTCAGCTTAGAAGTCCCGCAGTCGTAAGGATAGGGGCGTGGGTCAGTGAGGTGGTCCATTGCTACCGGGGTAGCACCTTAGTAGCATTAAGGTATGAAGATCAGCGTGAGTCTTCCCGAAAATGCCGTGCAACTGCTTGATGACATCGCGGAGCAGCAGGGTTTGGCGTCGCGTTCGGCAGCCGTCGCGAAGGCGCTGCAAATTTACCGGGAGCTCCAGCTTGGCGACGCCTATGAACAGGCGTGGAAAGAGTGGGATGAGTCGGGTGATGCGGAGTTCTGGGCTGCGACCGTGGGAGGCGGCATTACCGAGGAGTCGAGGTGAGGGTTGCGCCGAGGCGATATCTATCTAGTCGATCTTGAGCCAGCCGGGGGGTCAGAAGCGAATAAGCGCCGCCCCGCCATAATCGTGACGAATGAGGGCGCTAATAGCCGAGCCGCACTCAACCAGCGGGGAATCCTGACTGTTCTCCCCGTTACCTCCAATATTGAGCATGTTCTGCCATTCCATGTTTTGCTGCCGAAAGCCGATACCGGATTGCCGAAAGACTCCAAGGCGCAGGCGGAGTACATACGAGCAGTAAGTGTTGACCGTTTTGGCACGTATCTCGGAACAGTAGGGGATGGACTTATGGGGCGTATCGACGATGCGATCCGCTTGCATCTCAGTCTGTGAGGGACACAGCGACCGCCTCGAAGTGGACCTTCGGCACCTCGTAGAGCAGCTCTAGTCAGCAGGTCTGTACGGCTGTAGCCTGAGCCCATGTCACAGGCAAAAACGGTGCAGATCACTTTCGACTGCGAGGATCCGCGTGCTGTCGCCAAATTCTGGCAAGCCGCATTGGGCTACCAGGATCCGCCAGTTCCCGAAGGTTTCGACTCCTGGGATGCGTTTAACGCGGCCCTGTCGCCGGAGCAACAAGGCAGCGCCTGGGTAGCTCAAGATCCTGACGGCGTCGGGCCGCGCATGTACTTCCAGCGGGTGCCCGAGAAAAAGGCCACCAAGAACCGCGTCCACCTCGACATCCGCACCGGCACCGGGCTCACCGGCGATAAAAAGCTCGCCGCCCTCGAAGCCGAAGCCCGCCGACTAGAAGCCCTCGGCGCTCGCCGACTCCAACTACTCAAGGCCGACGGCGTCAACGAATCCTGCCAGGTGATGCAAGACATCGAAGGCAACGAGTTCTGCCTGGATTGATCCGGTGGCGCCTAGGGCGGCGCTGAGCTGAGAACCGCGCGGCGTCGTCGTCGTGGAAATTGCCGGCTAGTGGCCCGAGTTTAGGGTGGCAAATCCTGAAGGGCATTCCCTGTTTCTGGCCCTATAATCGGTAATACATCCTCACGGCACGAGGATCCCCTAATGAATGAAAGAGGTGCCTGACCCCAGGTGGATGACATAGACCACGCGGTCCGACGACGTCGACGATGTTGCTCCGGAACCGCTGACTCATCCTTGAATACAGACCATCGCAAGCAGACCCCGAATGGGGGCACGCTGCGGTGACCATCGCACTATCACTGCTGCTCGGCAGCCTTCTGATCCTTCTGATCATCGCGGCGAACGGTTACTTCGTCGCCCAAGAGTTCGCATACATGTCAGTGGAGCGCAATAAGCTCCGCGCCCTGGCAGAAAACGGGGATAAAGCCGCCCAACGGGCACTGGCGGTCACCAAGCGAACATCCTTCATGCTCTCCGGCGCACAGCTGGGAATCACCGTCACCGGCCTCTTAGTCGGCTACGTGGCCGAACCCTTAGTCGGAACCGCCCTGGGTGAACTCCTCGGCATTGCCGGCGTGCCCGCAGGGGTCAGCATCACCGTCGGCACCGTGCTGGCGCTGATCGTCGCCACTGTGGTGCAGATGATCTTCGGTGAGCTGTTCCCCAAGAACTACGCCATCGCCAACCCCACACCGCTGGCCCGCGGCATGGCTCGCTCCACCCAGATCTACCTCGCAGTCTTCGGCTGGCTGATCTCCATCTTCGACCACGCAGCCAACGCCATGCTGCGTCTGCTGCGGATCGAACCAGTCCACGACGTCGACTCCACCGCCACCGCGGAGGATCTCGAGCGGATCGTCTCCAGCTCCCATGACTCCGGGGACCTTCCGCAGGAACTGTTCCTGACCCTGGACCGCATCCTGGACTTCCCAGACCACGATGCCGAACACGCGATGATTCCGCGCTCCCGTGCCGGATACGTCCGACCGGAGACCACTCTGGCCGAGGTCCGTGACCTCATGGCCGCTGAGCACAGCCGATACCCGGTCATCAACGACGACGACGAACCCGTCGGCGTGGCCGAACTCCTGGACCTCCTGGGCACTGATCTCGCCGATGACGCACCGATCACCGAATTGATGCGCCAACCGGTTATCGTCCCCGGGCTGATGCCCTTACCGGATGTACTGCGCGAACTGCGCAAATACGAGGCCCGTCTGGCCTGCGTGATCGATGAATACGGCGGATTCACCGGAGTGGTCACCCTCGAAGACCTCACCGAGGAAATCCTCGGCGAGGTCACTGATGAGCATGACCTCGACGAGGACTCCGGAATCGATGCCCAGGGTGAGGACAACTGGCGTATGGACGGCGATGTGCACCTCGATGAGGTCGAACGCGCCATCGGTCACCAGGTCCCGCAGGGGGACTACGAAACACTCTCCGGACTGCTGATCGCCCAGGAGGGCCGCCTACTCGAACCCGGTGAAGAGGTCCGGGTGGAACTGCCGGCCGACCCAGCCGACTACGTGGAGGATGATCCGCCCCAGCGCTGGCTGGACCTCACCGTCCTGGAGGTCGCCCACCGGGTGCCCTCCTCCATTCAGCTGCGGCTGATCGAAGAGATGCAGGAGGAGGCCCGATGACTGACTGGCTCATCCCTGTGATCGCTACTATCGCGATCATCGCGCTCTCCGCGTTCTTCGTGATCATCGAGTTCTCCCTGCTGGCTGCCCGACGGCACCGGCTGGAGGAAACCGCCGAATCCAGCCGCAGCTCCCGGGCTGCCCTGCGCAGCCTCAACGAGCTCACCGTGATGCTCGCCGGAGCCCAGCTGGGTATCACCGCCTGTACCTTCGCCCTGGGTGCAGTGTCCAAACCCGCGGTGCAATACGCACTGGCCCCGATCCTTGCCGACTGGGGAATGCCCGGATGGACCGCCGATGCCGTCGCGCTGGTCACCGCCCTGCTGGTGATGACTTTCCTGCACCTGGTCATCGGTGAGATGGCGCCGAAATCCTGGGCTATCGCCCAGCCGGAACGCTCCGCGAAACTGGTTGCTGTGGCCTCGCGAGGATTCATCTGGATCTTCCGGCCCCTGCTGTGGTGGGTCAACGGGATCGCCAACCGGCTGGTGTCCGCCACCGGTGTGCAACCGGTGGACCGTGCAGCAGCTGGCGGCTACGACTCCGACACCATCCGTCAGCTGGTCGAACACTCCACGCAGTCCGGGGTGCTCGATGAGGCATCAGGATCCCAGATCTCCAGCATTATGGAGCTGGAGACTCTGACCGTCGATGATGTGATCACCGGCCGTACTGCCGCCGCCGTCCCGGAGGCGTCCCGCACTGCCTCCGTCAAGGAGGTCCAGCAGGCAGCCCTGCAGGCACGGCATATGCGGGTGCTGCTCACCGGGCCGGAGGAGACCGCGCCCCAGGTGGTCCACGTCCGCGACACCCTTCCGGTGGCGGCCGAATCCCCAGCAGCCGAGCTGGCCCGACCGGCCCTGCTGCTGCCGGCTGGCACCTCGGTGTACCGGGCATTCCAGAGGCTGCGCCAGGAAGGCGAACAGCTGGCCGTCATCCAGGCCGAGGAGGGCCTCATCGGAGCAGTCACCTGGGAGGACATCCTCACCAGGGTCTGGCCGAATGTGGAACATCAGTGGAGCAGCTCGTGAGCGTCTTCATCGACCCACCAGTCTGGCCCGCCCACGGGACCGTCTTCTCCCATCTGATCTCGGATACCTCGCTGGAGGAACTGCATGCCTTCGCCGAGACAGCAGAGCTCTCACCCCGGGCCTTCGACCTCGACCACTACGATGTCCCCGCCCATGAGCACGACCGGCTGGTCAGCCTCGGTGCCCAGCCGGTCAGTGGTCACGAGCTAGTCCGGATCCTGACGGCCTCGGGGTTGCGCGTCCAGACCTGGGAACGCCCGGAGAAAGTCCGCCCCCATCTGCAGCGCAGCTGGCAGCGCCTGGGCCATCAGCAGGGCCTTGATGCTCAGCGCTGGCAGCAGATCGGGGAGGGGCTGCTGGCACGCTGGGCCGAACCCCACCGGAACTATCACGGGCTGCCACACCTGGCCGCGGTCACCCGCAATACCGGGACCCTAACCCGGGCAGGGGAGCTGGCGGCTCCGTCGAAAGCCGCGGTGCTTTTGGCCGGTTGGTACCACGATGCCGTCTACGCCGGCACCGCAGGTCAGGACGAGGAGGACTCCGCTTGTCTGGCTGAGCAGGAGCTCGACGGGATGCTGCCGGATCCAGAGGTCGCCGAAATCGCCAGGCTGGTGCGTCTGACAGCTACCCACATTCCAGAGAACGACGACGAAACCGGGGCAGTTTTAGTCGATGCCGATCTCGAAGTCCTCGGTCGTGACCCTCATGCCTATCAGCGCTACCTCCGGCAGGTCCGCGCCGACTACGCCCATGTTCCCGATGACGATTTCGCTCGCGGGCGGTCCCAAGTTCTGCAGAGGCTGCTGCAGGCGCCACGACTGTTCCACTCAGCCACCGGCTACGCTCGGTGGGAGGAAGTTGCCCGGCAGAACCTGGAAACTGAGCTGGCCGACCTCCAGGCCGGGCGCAGGCCGTGGCTGGAAGAACTGACGATGACGGGGAGGCGCTGATGCGCTGCGAATGGGCACAGCAGGCACCTGAACTGACCGCCTACCATGACGCCGAATGGGGTTTCCCGGTCTCCGATGACCGCCGGTTGTTCGAGAAGCTCTGTCTGGAGAGCTTCCAATCGGGGCTCAGCTGGCGGACCATCCTGAATAAGCGAGAGAACTTCCGGACTGCCTTCGCGAACTTCGAGGTGGAGAAGGTCGCTGAATTCGGCGACGCTGATACCCAGCGTCTGCTGCAGGACCAGGGGATTGTGCGTAACCGCAGCAAGATCGAGGCGGTGATCAACAATGCCCAGCGTGCCCTGGAACTGCGCGAGACTGAGGGCTCGCTGGCAGCCTTCATCTGGAGTTATGAGCCCGATCCCAGTGAGCTGGGAGACCCGCAGACACTGACCACCTCACCGACCTCGAAGGCTATGGCCAAGGAGCTCAAGTCTCGAGGGTGGAAATTCTTGGGGCCCACCACAGTCTTTGCCTTTATGCAGTCCATGGGACTGTTCAATGACCACCTCACCGGCTGCCCCACCTGGGCCGAGGTGGATCGGGCACGGGCGGAGTTCACCCGTCCTGAATCTGGCTGACCCGCCGCTGGATACCGTCCAAGAACAGTTGTAGACCCAGCTCAAAGGTCTCTTCCCAGCCGCCGTCGAAGGTGTCGTCTGCCAGTTCGGCCATCGCCGGGTAATTCCCTGATTCCATAGCGCCTGTCAGCCAGGGCAACTGGTAGGTCCAGAACTCCTCGTCGGTCATCTCTGACTCGGCCGCGGCAGTGACCCACAACAGCTCCTGACGGGCACAACCCAGGACAAAGGCGTCGAAGACACTGGCCAGGTTCATTCTCTCCTGATCAGTCATCGGCAGAGACTTCGTGCCGGTGAGGAAGAGGTCCAGATCCCGCATACTGTTGGGGCCGATCACCGGGCGGCTCCAGTTTGTCTGCAGGATCCAGGGGTGCCTCATGTACATCTGGCGGGCATCATAGGCAGCAACCCGCAGGAATTCTCGCCACCCCTGGTCCGGAGCAGCCATCCGGCGCTCTGAGGGGGTCACGGCGGCGTCGAGCATGAGGTTGAGCAGATCGTCCTTGGAGGGGACGTAACGGTAGAGCGACATCGTGCCCACATCCAACTGCTGAGCCAGTTTCCGCATGGACAGAGCCTCGATGCCCTCGTTATCGGCCAGCTCAATACCGGCTGCGACGATCTGCTCCAGCGTCAGTTTCGGCTTGGGACCCTTCTCCGGTTCTGGCAGTCCCTCCCACAACAGTTGCAGGCTCTTCTCCAACGGGTTCTGCTCGGCCACAGCACCTCCTGATGACATTACTTGCTTATTGCGGACAGTGTACGCTACAGTTCTGCGTGCAACGTACAGCGTACTATGTACGCATAATCTGAAAGTTGAGAGATATGCCTCCAGAATTCGTGATCCAGGCCAGTGGCCTGGTCAAACGCTACGGGGAGAAGAGGGCCCTGGATGGTGTGGACCTCCAGGTGCCCCGCGGGACCGTGCATGGCCTGCTGGGGCCCAATGGTGCTGGTAAGACCACCACAGTGCGCATCCTCTCCACCCTGACCACACCCGACGGCGGGCAGGCTGAGGTCGCCGGCTATGACGTCGCCGCCCAGCCACGGGAAGTACGGCGCAGAATCGGACTGACCGGCCAACAGACCGCAGTCGATGACCTCCTCAGTGCCCGGCAGAACCTGACCATGTTCGGCAGGCTCTTCCGGCTGGACAAATCAGCAGCCCAAAAGCGGGCCGATCAACTGCTGGAGGTCTTCGGACTCACTGAGGCTGCCAGTCGGACGCCGAAGAAATTCTCCGGCGGTATGCGGCGCCGCTTGGATCTTGCGGCCTCGATGATCCTTGCTCCCGAAGTGCTCTACCTCGATGAGCCCACCACGGGATTAGACCCCGCTGGTCGCCGCGAAGTCTGGGAGGCGGTGCAGAACCTGGCCGCCGAAGGCACCACAGTCCTGCTGACCACCCATTACCTGGACGAGGCGGATAAGCTCTGCGACCGGATCAGCGTCATCGACCACGGTATGAACTTCGTCGAAGACACTCCTGCCGGACTCAAACAGCGCATCGGCCAGGAACGCTTGGAAGTCGCCGTCGCCGATCCCGCCGAGGGGTTGAGACTTAAAGCTCTGCTGCAGCAGGTACTTTCAGCCGAGCCAGCCGAAGAGGACCAGGGCACAAAATTCAGTCTGCTGGTCACCGATGGAGTCTCGGCCCTGACCTCGGCAGCCGCAGCGATCAGTGCTGAGGGAATCGAGATCGCTGATATCGGGCTGCGCCGCCCCACCCTGGACGAAGCCTTCCTGCATCTGACCGCCAAAACTGCACCCCAGGAGACCTCATGACCACCACCCAGTCTGCACCCGCGGTCAGCACCGCCCCCGAGACCAGCGGATCCCGGTTCATCTGGTCCATCCGTGACTGCTGGACCATTGTGGTCCAGGAGTTCACCCACCTGCTGCGTCAGCCCTCCACCTTCGCCTGGCAGATCGGCTTTCCAGTGGTGATGGTGCTGATGTTCGTCTACGTCTTCGGCTCCGCCATGGATGTCACCGGCCAGGGCGCCGGTGAAGGATACGTGGACTTCGCCATGCCCGGAATGTTCGCCATGACTATGGCCCTGGGTTTCATGGACACCGCCTATGCGGTCACCCACAACAAGGAGAAAGGCTTCATGGACCGGTTTCGGTCGATGCCGATGTCCTCATCGGCCCCAGTGACCGGCCGTGCCGTCTCCGATGTCATCCGCGCAGCCATTGACCTGGTGGTCATCGCCGGTGTTGCACTGCTGATCGGCTGGCGTTCCGGCGGAAGCCTCACCGCCACACTGCTGGCCTTCGTGCTGCTGCTGTGGCTGCGCCTGGCCCTGATCCTGGTCGGAATCTATCTGGGACTGTGCATCAAGAACACCGAAACCGCAGGCATGCTCTTTGCAGTGGCCTTCCCCCTGGGGTTCATCTCCTCGGTATTCACCCCACCGGAGATGATGCCCGGCTGGCTGGGCGCCATCGCGGCATGGAACCCAGTCTCCTCAACAGCTACGGCAATCCGTGAGCTCTTTGAGACCCCCGGCATCCAAGCCCTGGAGCCTTCCTACTGGATCGATGGGCATGCCATCGGCGCCGCGATCATCTGGCCGGCAGTGATCATCCTGATCTTCCTGCCGCTGGCAGTGCGTCAGTACCGGCTGCTCAGCCGATAAGGGTATCTGCCTAGGCCGAATAGCCCACAGCGGCCAGGATCTCGGGGTCCTGACAGGCTTCGCGAAGGCAGAGATGCGTTGATTGATCTCCCGGGTCAGAATCACCTTCCCCAGCCGGTCACCAAGGGGCCGCAACCAGGCCGGCTGGGTGGTGAAGGTGTACTTCCACCGTGCCAGGGTCCCGGCAGTGCCGTCACGCTCCTCGGGGTTGAACCGCCAGCCGCCGGCGAAACTGCGGAAGAACCACGGTCCCTGATTCATCACCATGCCCACTGAGGTGGGCGGCCGGTAGGAGACGTACTCGCTGATCATCCTGGGACCAAGCCGGGCTTTGGTGTAGGTCCGTATCCCTTTGTCCGGGAGCTTCGCCTCATCCAAGAAATGCTGGTGCCGGATAAAGGGGTCCCAGCGCAGGCGAAGTTCCCCGGTGGTCTGCGAGACATCAAATGCCACCGACGGAGGCACCGGGACCCAGACTTCAGCAGTCACCTGCGGCATGGGGTCCATAGTAGAGGCCCAGCGGTCTCACTCCCAGGCTCGCAGCAGAGTTGGCAGCAGCCGGAAAGGCAGCGACTGGCCGGTGGTGAGATCCACCGTGCCAGCCAGATGGAGATCCCGCTCAGGGGAGTAGAACAGCCAGGTGCCAGTGGCCCCCGAATGACCGATCAGCCCGCGGTAGTACATCGTCCCCAGCCCATATCTGAGAATAGGAATGTTCCGCAGCCGGTTCCTGCGCCGGGTCAGCAGGCCCGCGGTAGCGGCGTCGTCGAAGATTTCTCCATTCAGCAGTGCTCGCTGAAACGTGATGAGTTCTCCGGGGGTGCTTATGAGGTCGTTACTGGAGCTGATCAGCTCCGGGACCCGGATCCACTTCCCCTTCCGGCTCAACTGGGCACTGCGCAGTGTGCCGGGTCGCTGAGTATTCCACAGACCCAGTGGTCCGGTGATGCGCTGGGTCAGTAGATCGGCGTAACTCTCAGCGGTGACAGTCTCCAGCACGCGGATCAGTAGTTGGAACCCAGTATCGGAATACCGGGCCTTCTGGCGCTTGGTACTGAGGTCCTGTGGGGCAAAATGCGGTTTCTGCTGATCCCTGGTGATCTCCAACATCTGGGTGAAGTCCCAGCCGATATCCTCCCCGGCAGCCATATGGTCATAGAGGCTCTTGGCGCCCTGGCGCTTCTCGAAATGATCTGGCAGCCCTGAGGTATGGGTGGCCAGATGGCCCAAGGTGATCTGGGAGATGTAGTCCTTGCCTCGGTAGGTGTGCAGGCCCTGGGTGATCTCCACCGGAAGGTACTGGGTCAGGGGAGCGCTGAGGTCCACTTCCTGCCGTTCGACGGCCTGCAGCAGAAGGGCGGCGGTGAATCGTTTGGTCACTGAGGCGATGAAAAATGGAGTCTGTGGTCGCATGGCTGTTCCCGACTCATCAGCCGGTCCCACTGCCGCAGCCCAGTGACGCCTGCCGTCTCCACTGGCCAGGGCGAGGCTGGCATGCTGGACAGCACCCCGTTTGACCAGACGCCGAAGCACAGTGCGCAGCTTCGCATCCACCTCCGGGGGCACTGAGTTCTCCTCAGCGGCCAGTAATCCGGGGGAGTGCTTCTGCGGTGAGGTCATGTGATGAACATTACCCCTCAGTGCCTGCTCAGCAATGAATTCCCGGTGAACTTACTGCGTAGTAACCTGAGGGTATGCATGTGATCTTCCGTACCCTGCTGATTCTGCTCAAAGCACGACGCCGGCCCCGCACCTCGCCCTGGGAATCCACGGAGATCACCCTGCGGGCTCTGCCCACTGATGTGGACTTCCTGATGCATATCAACAACGGGCAGTACTTCTCCCTGTTCGACCTGGGACGTTTCGACATGATGGTCCGCTCCGGGCTGTGGGCTGGAGCGCGGAAACGCGGCTGGCACCCAGTGGTCCAGGCCGAGCAGATCACCTTCCGGAAGTCAGTGAACTTCTGGACCAAATTCCAGATCTACACCAAGCTCATCGGCGTCGACGATCGCTGCTTCTACATTGAGCACCGGGTAGTGGTCGACGGTGAGATCTATGTGCGGGCCTATGTTGCTGGCCGGCTGGTGGGTGACAACGGCCCCGTCACCATCGAGGAGATCCTGGAGATGGCCGCCGAGAACGGCCACCCCGCACCGGAGAACTTCGAGGTCAGCGAGGAACTGAAGGCCTGGCGTCGCGAGTTTGCCCTGCCGGCCTCCCGGAAGCCAGCTCCGCACGGAAAATTCTGACCAACTCGGCAGCAAATCGACTGCCGATCAGTTGATGCGCCTCATGGCTGGGGTGCAACAGATCAGGCAGGGGTAGGCGCTGAGCGTCCTGGGCTCCATAGAGCTCCAAACCGTTGAGGAAGAGCAGGCGCGGATCAGTCTGCGCTCGCAGTCGAACCACCCGCTCCACCTCTGCCCGGATCTGCTCAAGGGTAGGCCGATTGGGGTCCTGCGGATCGCCAGTGGCGCGGAAGTACTTCCGCAGCCTCCCGCTGTCATCGGGCTGTTCATAGGACTCCACCGGTCCGGGGGTGGTTTCGTGGATCCCGCACCACAGCGGTGAGATCACCACAATGGGTGTCTGCTCATGCCGACCCTCGCGCAGTGTGTCCAAGAAACCATGCAGGGCGGGGGTGAAGGCCCGAAGGGTATGGGAATCCCCGTTGACCACATTGATGCCGATCTTCAGGGAGATGACATCGGCAGGCAGCTGACGGATTGTCCGTGCAGCGAAGGGGTCCAGTTTGGCGTTCCCGGCGAACCCGAGGTTCGTCAGCGCCACATCCACGCCCTGGTGAGTCGCGCCCCGGGCAGCGACAGCCGGCCAGGCGTGACTGGAGCCCACGGCGTCGTACCCATGGCTGATGGAGGAGCCGTAGTGCACCCACTGCACTGCCCCAGTGTCGACCGGAGCCGGCTGAACCGGAGCCTCGGAGAGAACCGCGCCGAGGACTGTCCACTCCTGGTAGGGCAGCCAGATCTCCACGGTCTTCGCCCCTGCTTGCAACCGGGGAACTACGACGACGCCGCGGCCGTCTTCTCCCAGCTCAACCTCCTGTTGAGCCACCAGGGTGTTATCGCACCAAATATCGTAAACAAAGGGGACGCCTTCGGCCCCGTGAGCCTCTGGGGCCTCCCGCTGCGGCCAGACGATCAGCTGAAGCTCGGTGGCCTCCGTGTGCAGACGCAGTCGCACCCCGGAAGGATCGCTGAAGACTTTGGGCTCCACGGGTCCGCCCAACTGAGCCCGTGAGGCCGATGTCAACCGGTGGGGGAGCAGCCCCTGCGCAGTCCGCTCCAATTCGACAGCCCCATGGACCATCTCGGCGGAGATCTCAGTGCGCAGCACAGTATGACCTCATACCGGTTGGACAGGATCACCGACGCAAATCGGTCCACCCTCACCATCGGGCAGCAGCAGAATGCCCAGGGTGGGGTCGTTCTGATTGAACTCCTTGACCAGGGTGGGCATCACCGGAGCATCCCGGTCCCCAGTATCGGGATTGGCGTGGGTGGCCAGACAGCGGACAATCGGGGCCTCCACGGTGAACTCAACCTCGCCGATCCGCAGTCTTCCCTGCCAGTCCAGCTCCTCCCAGGGGCCGGTTCCGGAGATCACAATATTGGACCGGTATCGGCGGTTATCCTCAGCGCCGGGGATCACCCGCCCGAGATCAGCAGCCGAGGCCTCCCCATGGAGGGAGATGAACCCGCGTCCTCGGTCCTGGAACCGTGAGGTTTCGGTATCGCCTACCAACTTCAGAGGAAGCACGTCCTCGCGGTCGAGCTGTTTGGCATCATCTGTGGTCCGCAGCCAGGAGGTTACTTCCTCGCAGATCCTGGTGCGCCCGGCGTCGTCGAGTTCCTCGGTGATGGAGAAGTCACCGGCGGCATCGCGGATCTGCAGCTGGTTATCTTCCAGCCGCAGGCGCAGTCGAGCGATTGAGGGGAACGTCATCAGGGCAAGACCACGGCGCTTGGGCCAGTAGTCGAGGCCATCGCGCTCCTCCGGCTCAGTGGCGCTGGCGAACCGGAAGGCCAACACCCGGTCGCCAGTAATGCGACCATCCGCCTGGACAGTCAGCTCTTGGTGCGGTTCCGGGGTGAACCCCTTGACCGGATAACGGTATAGGGCAGAGACCTCAGCCATGCCTCTCATCCTTCCACAGTGCGAGCTCAGGAGGGGTTCAGGAGGTTTAGGTAGTCGGCGACGATCTGGCCGGGGGTGCGGTTCTCCTCGCGTTTTCCCAGATGTCCGGTGAGGGTCAGCTCGATGGCACCGTGGGTGCACCTGGGCACTGAAAGTCCTGGGGCTGATCAAGCTGGCTGCAGGAGTTGGCTTAATTCTGCCTGCGCTGATCGACACTGCCATCTGGTTAGTGCCCTTGGCTGCGCTGGGGCTCATGATGTTCATGACCGGGGCCGTGGCAGTCCGGGTGGTTCGCCGGGAGTGGGGCAGTGTGCTGGGGGATATGTTCTTCATCGCCATGGCCGGGTTTGTCGCCTGGGGGCGGGCTTTCAGTTCCGAGGCATTTCTGGCATTGGGGTGAGCTGAGCGTTTGATGGGCCGGGTGCCGAAACGGCAGGCCCAGCCCATCAAAAAACTCACCAGGGGTGCTTTATACCCGGTTGACCTCGCGGCGATTGAAGCCGACCAGTCCGATGGCGATACCCACAGCGCCGATGGCAATGAGCACTCCAACTGGAGTCCAATCGATATCCTCCACCGGATACTCAGCGAGGTGACCGAAGATATTGAGGTTCAATACCGCCTCGGGAAGTTCGAGCAACTGACCGAAGGTGGACATCACACCGCCGAAACCGACGAAGACCCAGCCCACGGCACCGGCGAGCTTCGGCAACCAGCCCAGTAGGGATGTGACAATCCCGATCAGGGCCAGAACAGCGGGGGCCTGCATGATTCCGGCCAGCAGCAGTTCACTGAAGTACTGTCCGCCGTCCTCCTCCAGTGAGGCCACCGCGCCAAGACCCATCCCCAGGCCGACCAGCACCAGAATCAGCAGGACTCCGAGTACCAGCACAGTCAGGTGTGCGCCCATCCAGGCGGTACGCCCCACCGGAGCGGACATCGCGTATTCGGCCCGCCCGCGGTTCTCCTCGCCGCGCAGCTGCTGCAGTCCACTGACCCCAGCAGCACCGATGAATACCGCCATGAACACTGCCATATAGGCCAAGTAACCCAGCATCATGTTCTCGCCGGGCATGATCTGCGCCATCTCCGCAGGGAGGTCATCGGCAGCGTCGACCATGGTCTGGGCGAAACTGCCGAACATCAACCCGGTCAGCAGCAGGGCAATGCCCCAACCGCGCAGACCGCCCTTCAGCGTATGGGTGGCCAAGCCCAGGGGAGTGCCCAGAGAAGGCTTCGCCGAAGCCCTGCCCAACCGGGTCGGCAAGAGACTGGCGCCGACATCGCGCTTTGTGGACAGCGCATAGCCCAGCCACACCAAGACCGCGGCGAACGCCACCGGCAGCACCAGGGGCCACCAACGGTCCTCAACATACGGGGCGGTCTGCTGGGACCAGGCCAGCGGAGAGAACCAGGACAGCGCATTGCCACCGACCTCGGCGGCGTCGCCTCCCATCCGAATCAGGAATGCGAGGCCGATGACTGCACCAGCCATCCCTGAAGCACCCCGGGAAGACTCACTGAGCTGTGCCGTCACCGCAGCTGTCCCTGCGAAGAAGAGACCCACGGCGAATCCACCGATGGCCACCAGGGCTGAGCCCTCGGCCGGGAAATCACCAACCAGGCCAGCTGCGTAGATAAGCACGGCAGCAACGAGGTTGGCCACAACGGTCAGGATCAGTGCCGCGGTCAGTGTGGCATGACGCCCGACGACGTTTGCCCGAATCAGCTCCGCCCTGCCGGTCTGCTCCTCCACCCGGGTATGCCGAATGACAGTGAAGACACTGAACAGCGCAATGAGGATATACAGGTAGAGCACATAGCCGGCGGAGAACAGGGCCTCATGGGTGGGGTTCTCCATCCCGAAACCGGGTCCGGTCATCATTCGCCCGATGGGATCGGCGAACATAGCGGTCACTGCCCGCAGTTCATCCTCGGTCTCGGCGATGAGCTGGATGGCATTGGCGAAGTAGAAGCCCAGAAGGCCGATACCCAGAACCCATGCGCTGGTACGGATTCGGTCTCGACGCAGCATGAACCGCAGCAGGGTGGCGGTACCGGATAGGGTCGCCTGGCCTGCCGCGGGGCTTGGGGCATGCTGTGCCTCAGTTACTTTCATGCTCATCTCAGGACACCTTCTTAGTGGTCCCATTGCTGACCCCGCGGGCGGAGAGATCATCTCCGTAGTGGCGCATCAGCAGCTGCTCCAGAGTCGGCGGGTGGGCCACGATCGAACGGATCCCCAAAGGAGTGAGGGTGTTCATGACCTCCTGGACATGATCGCCGTCGACCTCGAATACTGTGCGGTCACCGGCTGAAGTCACCGACTCAGTGCGGAAATCATGCACAAAGCTCAGATTGGCTAGGGACTCCGCCGAGTGGGTTGTCTCCACTTCGATGGTCGTACGAGTCATATGCCGCAACTCCGACAAGGTCCCGGACTCAACAATATGTCCGGCCCGAATGATCGAGATCCGATCCGAGAGTGCCTCTACCTGAGCCAGAATATGGCTGGAGAGCAGTACCGAGCGTCCCTGCCCCTTGGCCTCGTGGATGACCTCCTGGAAAACCGCCTCCATCAGGGGGTCAAGGCCGGCTGTGGGCTCATCCAACAGCAGGAGGTCGACATCGGCGGCCAGGGCCGAGATCAACGCGACCTTCTGCCGGTTCCCCTTGGAATAGGTGCGGGTCTTCTTCCGAGGATCGAGGTCAAACCGTTCGATCAGTTCATCGCGCCGGGCCTTGTTATAGGAACCGCGCAGACGCAGGAACATATCGATGACCTCACCGCCGGTGAGATTCGGCCACAACTCCACATCACCGGGGACATAGGCCAGGCGCTCGTGCAGGGTCACCGCATCACGCCAGGGATCGCGCCCGAAGAGCTGGATCCGCCCAGCATCCGGGCGCAGCAGGCCCAGCAGCACACGCATCGTGGTGGACTTCCCAGCCCCATTGGGGCCCAGGTAGCCGTGTACCTCGCCGGGGGCGATATTCAGATTGAGGTCATCCAGAGCTCGGACGGGCCCGAATTCCTTGACCAGGTTTTCGGCATAGATGACCGGAGAGTTCTCGTTCATAGTGTGTCTTCCTGTGTTCAGTCCTCTCGAGAGGAGAAAGCTTCAACAAAGTCCACGAGGTCCGGATAGGCCTCAGGAATGAGCACGCCGTTGAGATAGATCTCGGAGACGGCGGCGATATAGGGGCCCCATTGCTCAGGGGGATCATCCACTGGGGAGACTCCCAGGAGGCGTTTCATCTGTTTATGCAGAATCATGGAGCCGAAAGTTGTCAGCAGCAGGAGAGCGGCACGATGGCGCCTGTTCTGACTGGGGCGAACCTGCCCCAGTTCTTCAGCTTCGGCGGTATAGACCAGGGAATCTTCGACAAGCTGATCCAACAGATTGTCGATTTCCTCCCCGCCTTCGGTGAAGGCCCGGACCATGTATTGGACCAGATGGCGGGACTCCTGCATGACCTGGAAGATGTAGTTCTGCGGCATATGGCCTTCGCGATGGACCGCATCCAATTTCGCCGCATGAAACCGTTCAGTGACATACCTGTCGCAGGCCCTGCGCAGTTCCGTCTTGGAGCCGAAATGGTGGACCACCAAAGGAGCCGACACTCCGGCCCGACGGCCAATAGTCTTCAGGCTCACATCATTGAAACCGAGTTCACCGAAGAGCTCGATTGCCGCATCCCGGATGCGTTCCTTGGCTGATGCCTCCTGTGCGGGAGGAGAGGTATTGCCGGTGCCGGTGATGTTATGTGTGCTTGCCGCGCCCAGGGGATTATGCCCCGCGCGTGCCTTAGAGGCCCCGTATTGATAGGCCATCACCGCCACCTCCCTTCACATCATTCGGGGGCTGAACTGGTGTTCAGTCCTGATGTGAAAGACGGTAGCTGAATGGCTGTTCAGCCCACAAGAGTGCTGAACAAGAGGCGCTCGGCGTTCAGTGAGAACCCTCTACAGCCGCTTCATCATGCACCAGCCGGTCCAAAGCTTCCTCCATATGGGACTCAATGGCCTCCACCAGCTCGGCGGCGTCTCCGGCGGCAATGGCCTCGGCGATCCGTCGGTGTTCGGCCACCTGATCCTCGGGATCCTGATAGGTACCCTGCAGGGCGGTGAGGCACATCCGGGTCTCGACCATCAGAGTCTCGTGCATCCGCTGCAGGCGCGGGCTGCCGGCAGCGCCGACCAGCATCTCGTGGAAGTGAAGGTCGGCGTCGGAGAGTTTGTCCAGATCCCCGGCCTCAGCCGCTGCCTGCATCGCGTCATAGGCATCCCGCAGGGCGGCGACCGCCTCGCCGTCGTCGTTTTTGATGATGGCTCGCCCGGCCGCGGATTCGATCGCGATCCGGGCCACGTAGAGATCACGGATCTCCTCAGCGTCGAGCTCCTTAACAAAGAGCCCGCGGTTGGGTTCGGCGCGCACCAGTCCCTCCTGCACCAGCCGCTGCATCGCCTCGCGCAGTGGGCCCCTGCTGACGCCGAACTGAGAGGCCAGGGCGGCCTCAGAGAGCTGGGACCCAGGGGCGATATGGCCGTACATGATGCCTTCGCGAAGCTGCCGGGTGATCAGCCCAGCGGTGGACTCGCGATGCACCCGTTTGAACGGCTCAGCGGCGGACATTTCGGAACTCCGATCGGTAGATGCCAGGATTGTTGACAATCTGCATATTGAGTTTCTAATGTAGCACCCATGTCAGAGTCTCGTCCGGTCATTACTGTCCTCATTCCCTCCGACCCGGACAATCCGCGTCCGACCCCTCCTGGGCTCGAGCGGATCGAAGATCGGACAGAGATCCGGCTGGCCACCGCTGAGCAGCTGCCGGAGAAACTCCCCGGCTCCCAGGGGCTGCTGCTGTGGGACTTCTTCTCCGATACCGTCAAAAACGCCTGGCATGCCGCCGATGAGCTGCAGTGGATCCACGTGGCCGCAGCCGGTGTGGACAAGCTGCTCTTTGACGAGCTGCGCGACTCCGAGGTCACTGTCACCAACGCCCAGGGAATCTTCGACCGGCCCATCGCCGAATGGGTTCTGGGTGCGGTCATCGCCGAGGCCAAGGACTTTGCCGGCAACTACCGGCTCAAGACCGCCAAACAGTGGAAACACCGGGAGACCAAACGCGTCCAGGGGGCTAAGGCCCTGGTCATCGGCACAGGCGCGATCGGACGGGAGATCGCCCGAGTGCTCAAAGCCGCCGGACTGGAGGTGACCGGAGCCGGACGGCGGGCCCGCGAGCAGGATGAGGACTTCGGCGTCGTCGTGCTCTCCGAAGACCTGGCTCAGCACGCCGGCGCATTCGATGTGATCGTCAACGCCGCACCACTGACCCCAGCCACCACCGGCATGATCAGCGAAGAGGTGCTCAACGCTGTGAAGCCCGGTGCGCACTTCGTCAATATCGGCCGCGGTCCCAGCGTGGATGAACCCGCGCTTATCGAGGCCCTGCGCGAGGGGCCCCTGGGCTTTGCCTCACTGGATGTCTTCGCCGAGGAACCCCTGCCGCAGGCCTCCGAGCTCTGGGAGCTGGAGAACGTGATGATCGCATCCCATATGTCCGGCGACGTCGAGGGCTGGCGGGACGCGCTGGCCGAACTGTTCCTCGACAACGCCGAGCGCTGGCTGGCCGATGAGCCCCTGCGCAATGTAGTGGATAAGACCGCCGGCTACGTGCCGGGAAAGTAGGAAACGACGACGACGCCGGCTCACCGGTTTGAAGAAGAAACAGGAGGGGATATGACCGATCTCGCCGAACTGACAGCCGTTGAGCTGCTGGAAGGCTACTCGGAGGGCAGCTTCACCCCGGTGGATGCCACCGAGGCCGCTCTGGACCGGATTGAACAGCGCGACGGCGACCTCAATGCCTTCGTACTGGTGGACCGGAAGGTCGCTCTGTCCATGGCGGAGGAATCCGCCAAACGGTGGAAGAACGGCGAGACCCTGGGCCCCGGTGACGGTGTGCCCACCTCGATCAAAGACCTCCTGCTGACCAAGGACTGGCCGACCCTGCGTGGCAGCAAGCTCATCGAGGAGACCGGGCCCTGGCCCGATGACGCCCCCGCGGTGGCGCGGCTGCGCGAGACCGGTGCGGTCTTCCTGGGGAAGACCACCACTCCGGAGTTCGCCTGGAAGGGTGTCACCGACTGCCTGCGCCATGGGGAGACCACCAATCCCTGGAACTCCAGCCGCCATGCCGGGGGATCCTCCGGCGGTGCTGCAGCTGCTGTGGGCTCGGGTATGGGCCCCTGGTCAGTGGGTACCGATGGCGGCGGTTCGGTGCGTATCCCGGCCTCCTTCACCGGGACTGTGGCGCTGAAGCCGACCTACGGCACCGTGCCCCTCTATCCCTCCTCACCCTTCGGGACCCTGGCCCATGGTGGCCCGATGACCCGCACGGTTAAGGACACTGCCCTGCTGCTGGATATCATCGCCGGCTTCGACTCCCGCGACTGGTCGGCTCTGCCGACCCAGACGCGCTCTTTCACTGAAGGGATCGAGGACGGTATCGAGGGGCTGCGGATCGCCTACTCCCCGAACCTGGGCTTCGGTAAGAACGACCCCGAGGTGCAGCGACTGGTCGATGAGGCCGTGAAGGTCCTCGAGGACCAGGGGGCGATTGTCGAACAGGTCGACCCGCAGATCAGTGATCCCATCGAGGCCTTTCACGTGCTGTGGTTCACCGGTGCCGCGAAAGTTCTGGAAGCCTACGGGGACAACGCCCTGGAGAACATCGACCCCGGTCTGCGCAAAGGAATCGAGAAGTACCAGGACGCCTCCGCCCTGGACTATCTCAGCGCCAACGCTGTGCGGATGGATATGGGCCTGATCATGGGTGCTTTCCACGAGAAGTACGATCTGCTGGTCACCCCGACCATGCCGATCACAGCCTTCGACTGCAAGCGTCAGGTCCCTGAGGGGTGGGACGGAGATATCTGGACCTCCTGGACTCCGTATACCTATCCCTTCAATATGACCCAGCAGCCGGCGGCCTCTGTGCCCTGCGGTGTCTCGAAGACCGATGGCCTGCCGGTGGGCCTGCAGTTTGTGGGAGCACGCACCCAGGACCGCCTGGTGCTGCGCGGTGCCCGCGCCTACGAGAAGGCATCGGGCGAGCCCTTCGCGCGGCCGGTGCCGCCGAAGTCCGCCTGACCTGCATAGGCTGGAGGGGTGATCTCACTCCTCATCGGTGCCCTCTGCCTGGGGCTGTACTGGTTCTTCCAGCGCCAGGACCGGCGCATGCTACGCAACGGGGTCCTGCTGCTGGCCGGTGTGGCCTTCAGCCTGGTCGGCGTCGTCGAACTGCTCTGGCATCTGCTGGGGGAGGTGGAGGCCACCGCCTGGGTGACCGGCTATACCTCACCATTGGCATTGGCGGTACTGGCAGGGCTGGTCGTGCTGCCGGTGGGGTTCATTGCCCTGGTGGTGTTTCTGCTGATCAACGGGGTCACCATGCTCCGGCGCGAGGGCCGAAGCCCCGCTAACCTCCTCTCGCTGGTGGTCGGAGTGGCCCTGCTGTTGGCGCCGGTGGTCTTTATCTGGCTGTTCATCTCAGATACTGCCGTCGGGGTCTCCCTGGCAGTACTGGTGTTCTTCGGTCTGGGATACCTCTCGGCATGTTTCGTCGTGATCCTGGTCTACGCATGGGTCTACGGCCGGGCTGCGGCCAAACAGGTGCCTCAGGCGATCATCATCCTCGGGGCCCAGATCATCGAGGGACAGGTGCCCCCACTGCTGCGCTCGCGGTTGGACAAAGCCATTGGGGTTTACCGGCAGACAGTCGAGGCTGGACACCCCGCGCCGCTGATGATCCCCTCTGGAGGGCAGGGTCCCGATGAGTCCCGGCCCGAGGGGGAGGCCATGGCCGAATACCTGCAGTCCCAGGGGATTCCCGCCGAAGATGTAGTTGCCGAGATGCAGGCGGTCAACACAGAACAGAACCTGAAGTTCTCAGTTGCCCTGCAGCAGGAGACTGAACGGACCGGTCCGGCGGTGATCGTGACCAATAACTACCACGCTCTGCGGGCGGCCCTACTGGCGCGTCGACTGAAGCTCGACGCCGAGGCGGTAGGCGCCAAGACCGCCTTCTACTATGTGCCCAGTGCTTTCCTCCGCGAGTACATTGCGGTGATGGTCGGCCACAAAATCCTGCATGCAGTGCTCTTCGCGCCCTTCCTGCTGCTGGCCGCGGGCATCTTCGGCCTCTGGGTCCTCTACGACACCTGAGCGTCGTCGTTCTTCTTCTCCCCGGCGGTCTCCTCCACCTTCTCCACGAACCAGCTGGCCAAGGTGGCGGTGATAGTACCCAGCAGACCCAGGCCACAGATCATCAGGGCCACCACAACCATCGGCCACTCGGTGATCTTCTTCCACCTCTGGAACGTGGCATCGTTATTCCAAATCCTGCCCATCGGCCCTCCCATCTGCAGGTCGCTGCGGAATGCTGAAAAACAGTGCGACGACGCCGAGCATCCCGACAGCCGCCAACAACAGATACATGGCCTCCCAGCTGCCCAGCAGCTCCGCCAACCAAGCGCCGGCAGCAGGGGAGACCGCGATGGCCAACATCACCGGGGCATTGAACACCCCGGAGAGCCGACCATAGGCCCGAGTGCCCCAACGATCAGTCACCGCAGTGGCCTTCAAAAGGGTGGAGATTCCGCGGCCTACTCCAGCACCCATGGAGATGGCGATCAACCAGATCGCATTGGTGGAGTCCAGGGCCAGGGCCGCAGCAGTGACTGCAATGAGACTGTAGATCAGCACAGTCCGGGTCCGGACGCTCATCCCTCGCTCCATAGCCCAGTAGAAGAGTCGACCCAGAACCTGCCCCAGGCCGCCCAGACCGAGCACCCAGGCTGCCAGCGTGGAGGAGACCCCACGCTCGGTGAGCATCGGCACCAGATTGATCATCGAGGCGAACATCGCGAAAGAACCCAGGGTCAGCCCAATAGTCAGAAACAGATACGGGCTTGAGCGCATCACCGACCGGGCATAGACCGTCTCCTGCTCCGCGGCCCGGGCATCAGCCTCCTGGCCGGCGGACTTATGCACCGGCCAGGGCCTGCGTAGCACCACAAGATGCAGGGGCAGAGTGATAGCCCCGAAGACCACTGCCAGAATTGCGTAGACCTCACGCCAGCTGAATGCCTCAGCCAGTGCCTCGGTCACCGGGGCAAAGACAGTACTGGCCAATCCGCCGATCAAAGTGATCACCGTCAGGGCGAAGACCCGTCGCGGACCGTACCAGCGGGTCACTGCCGCAAAAGCCGGCGGATAGAGAGTCCCGGTCATCCCCACCCCGGCCAAGAGCCAGCCCAGCAGGAAGAACCAATAATTCGGCGCCCAGGCGATCAGCAGAAGAGCCACGACGCCGGCCACCGAACCGACAGTCATCACCAGCCTCGGACCCCGCCGGTCCAAGACTCTGCCCACCGGGATCCCCAAGAGTGCCGAGACCACCAGTCCGGCCGAATAGCCCACGGTGGTGGCCGCCACCGACCAACCGGTGGACTCTGCGATACGGGCAGAGAGAACAGGGAACGCGTAGTAGAGAACGCCCCATGCTGTGATCTGGGTGATGCACAGCCCAGTGAGGATCGTCGGCAGAGTGGGGCGCATTCTTCTTATTCTCTAGTATTGAGCCCCGGTTGCGGTTGGTGTGACGTTGCAACTGAGCAGCACTGCCGCGTATGATAGATCTTTGTCTGCCTCGGCTGTGCTGTGTCCTGATCAAGGGATCCAGCGCCGGAAAACAGCAAGAGGCTCACAATTTTGCACCGTCCACGCGGTCCCCGCGTGTCCGTAGGCAGCTTCGGTTGGATCTCACCCAGCCTGGTCGTCCTCCGTACCGGTGCGCGTATTGAAGGTCGGTCCCAAGCCGACCGACCCGAAAACAGCATCTACGTACACTGAAGAAACTAACGAGGAGTGATCATGGCAGCACGTTGCCAGGTGACGGGAGTGGGGCCGCAGTTCGGCAACCAGATCTCCCACTCGCACCGCCGCACCAAGCGCCGGTTCGACCCAAACATCCAGAAGAAGACCTACTACGTCCCCTCCTTGGGCCGTAAGGTCACCCTGAACCTCTCGGTAAAGGGCATCAAGACCATTGACGCCCGCGGCATCGAGTCCGTGGTGCAGGATCTCATCAAGCGGGGTGAGAAGCTCTAATGGCAAAAGATAAGGACGTACGTCCCATCATCAAGCTGAAGTCGACCGCTGGCACGGGCTTCACTTACGTGACCCGTAAGAACCGCCGCAACAACCCCGACCGCATCGTGCTGAAGAAGTACGACCCGGTCGTCCGCAAGCACGTCGACTTCCGAGAGGAGCGCTGATCATGGCTAAGAAGTCCAAGATCGCAAAGAACGAGCAGCGCAAGGTCATCGTTGAGCGTTACGCCGAGAAGCGCGCCCAGCTGAAGAAGACCCTCGTTGACCCCAACGCCAGCGACGAAGAGCGCGAGGCCGCACGCGTGGGCCTGCAGAAGCTGCCCCGCGACGCATCCCCGGTGCGTGTTCGCAACCGCGACAGCATCGACGGCCGTCCCCGCGGTACCTTCCAGAAGTTCGGCATCAGCCGTATCCGCTTCCGGGACATGGCACACCGCGGCGAGCTGCCCGGTATCACCAAGTCCTCTTGGTAATCCGGTAACTACCGCTTAGAAACGGGCCTCACCTTTGGGTGGGGCCCGTTTTGTATGCGCAGTCACCGGTGCGGGAGCCCCAAATGCGTGCGCTGAGCGCTGAAACAGCTGGGAAATCACACCAAATAGGCGGTTTTATGCCGGTATCGGCCCAACTGCGTGGTAAGTTGCCAGACTGGAAGCCCAAATGAGCCGCCGAGCCGCGGAATGACGCGGAAGTTCGGCCCTATGGGACAGCAATGAATCAGTCCAGGAGGACAAACACATGGCACTGAACCGCAGCGAACTCGTCGCAGCAGTCGCAGAGAAGTCCGGCAACTCCCAGGCAGCCGTCAACGGCGTGCTGGATGCCGTCTTCGAGGTCTTCACCGAGCAGGTCTCCAAGGGCGAGAAGGTCTCCATCCCCGGCTGGCTCTCCGTTGAGCGCACTGAGCGTGCTGCTCGCACAGGTCGTAACCCCCAGACCGGCGAGACCATTCAGATCCCCGCTGGCTACTCCGTGAAGCTCTCCGCCGGCTCCAAGCTGAAGGCTGCTGCCTCCGGCAAGTAAGACCCTATCCACGGCTGATATCAGCCGTGCTGAATTGACGGCCCCGCCCACCTCGGTCCAGAGGGAAGCGGGGCCGTCACTTTTTCGACACCGTGTAGAAGACAACGCGTAGAATCTTCACTATGTCCTGGTTCCTGATCAACTCCCTGCTGGCGCAGCCCGAGCTGGAGGTCGACACCCCCACCTGGGCCCCGATTGCCTTCGCGGCCGGGGCCTTCCTAGTGGTGGTTTCGGCACTGGTGATGATGTGGAAGAAGCTCAAACAATCCGAGCAATGGCGCAGGGACGACGACGAACCCCATGACAACAACAACTCCCACTGAGCCGCGCAGCCGGACCTGGTCCGCACCCCTGCCGCTGACTACAGCCGCACTGTGCACCGGCCTCATCGCACTGATCATCGCCGGAGCCGCCACCGGCATGGGCGAGGTCGGCCAGATCAGCGACCCCGGAGCAGTCACCCGCTGGGGACTGCCGGTAGCCCGCTATATCCACCACATCGCCATGGCGACCGCCGTGGCCGCAGCGATCCTGGTCGCTATCGCTCTGCCCCGCTACACCGGCCCCCGGCAGCGGCCCAAACACGAGAAGGCCGGCCGCACCGAACACCCGCTCTACACCCGGTCACTGCAGATCGCCATGGCTGCCTCCGTGGTCTGGACCGTGGCCGCCATCGCCGTGCTAGTGCTGACCTTCTCCTCCCTGGCCGGCCTCCCGGTCTCCAGCGACCAGGCCTTCTCCGAGGGCTTCTTCGACTACGCCCTGAACATCGCCACCGGCCAAGCCTGGCTGGCCATCGTGCTGATCGCCGGGATCTTCGCCACGCTGATCGCCGCTATCCGCAATCCCGCAGGTGTCGGCTTCCTCGCCGTCTTCGGGCTCTGCGCCATCGTGCCCATGGCCATGGTCGGTCACTCATCCTCCGGGGACGACCACACCGCCGCGGTGAACTCACTGGGCCTGCATCTGCTGGGCGTGGTGGTCTGGGTCGGGGGACTGACAGTCCTTGCCCTGCTCGGCCCCGAGATCGCCCGCACCGCCCGCACACTGTCCACCGCCGATCAGGGCGGAGAGCAGATCCTGGGCACCCTGCTGCGCCGATACTCCGTCCTGGCCGGACTCGCCCTGGTCACCGTAGCCGCATCCGGGGTGATCAACGCCGATCTGCGCGTAGCCGGGCTCAACCAACTGCTCGGCACCGACTACGGCCTCATGCTGGTGGCCAAAACGGTGGCCACCCTGGCCCTGGCCGCCATCGGCTTTGCCCACCGCAGCTGGCTCATCCCACGCCTGTCCGGATCCGCACTGGGCACAGCAGCCGAACCCACCGCGGCAGAGAAGACCTCGACGTCGTCGTCGAGTGTTGGAAATCTCCTCTGGCGGCTGATCATTGTTGAGATCGCGATCATGGCAGCCGTCATCGGCATCAGCTCAGTGCTGGGCCGCACCGCCCCACCAGTACCCGAGGAACTGCCCCCGGATGCAACACCCGCCCGGCAGCTGACCGGCTACGACCTGCCGCCCGAGCCCAGCCTGGGCAACTTCTTCACCCTCTGGCGTCCTGATTGGCTCTGGATCGCAGTCATCGCCTTCCTCGCCATCTGGTACCTGCGCTCAATGATCCGAGTCCGCTCCCGCGGTATCGCCTGGCCCGTGATGCGAGCAGTCTCCTGGCTGTTCGGGCTCGCGGTCCTGCTGTGGATCACCTCCGGCGGGCCGGCAGTCTATGGCATGGTGACCTTCTCCGGGCACATGATCCAACATATGACCCTGACCATGGTTGCCCCGATCTTCCTGGTCATGGGCTCCCCGGTCACCCTGGCCATGCGGGCGATGCCCATCCGCCGCGACGGCACCCGCGGAGCCCGCGAGTGGATCCTCTGGCTGGTGCATTCGACCTGGTCGAAGATCGTGACGAACCCCATTGTGGCCGCGGTGAACTTTGCCGGCTCCATCGTGCTCTTCTACTACACGCCGATCTTCGGCTGGGCCCTGGAATACCACCTGGGCCACATCCTGATGACGGTGCACTTCCTGCTTACCGGCTATATCTTCGCCCTGGTGCTCATCGGCCGCGACCCCCTGCCCTCCCGACCTCCGCATTTCCTGCGGGTGATCATCCTGCTGGCCACCATGGTCTTCCACGCGTTCTTTGCGGTGGCACTGATGTCAGCCGAGACCCTCATCCAGCCTGACTGGTTCGGCAATATGGGTCATGGGTGGTTCCCCGCCATCGACGATCAGCGCAACGGTGGAGAACTCATGTGGGGCCTGGGCGAGGTCCCCGCGGTGGTGCTGGGCGTGATCGCCTGCATCCAGTGGGCCAAAGACGACAAACGCGAGATGAAACGCATCGACCGTGAGGCCGACCGGACCGGGGACGCCGAACTGCAAGCCTATAACCGAATGTTCGAAGATATGGCGGACCGGAACAGATCCGCCCGCTGACCTGTTGGGAATGAGTATGACCGAGACTATTCAGCGCCAGAGCCGTGTCCGGGCCTCCGAGCTCATCGGCCGCGGCTGGCTCAACACCGGCGGCAAGCAGGTAAGCCTGGAGGATCTGCGCGGCAAGATCGTGATCCTGGACTTCTGGACCTTCTGCTGCATCAACTGTCTACATGTGCTCGACGAGCTTCGCCCCCTGGAGGAGAAGTACGACGACATCCTGGTCACCGTGGGCGTGCACTCACCGAAGTTCGAGCATGAGGCTGACCCCGAGGCCCTGGCCGCGGCAGTGGAGCGCTACGAGATCGAACACCCGGTTCTCGACGACCCCGAACTGGTCACCTGGCAGGCCTACTCCGCCCGCGCCTGGCCGACCCTGGTGGTCATCGACCCCGAGGGGTACATCGCCGCCTCACTCTCCGGTGAGGGACATGTGGCCGGTATGACCTCCTTGGTTGAGGAACTGGTGGCAGAACACGAGGCCAAAGGCACCCTGAACCGCGGCGATGGCCCCTATGTTCCCCCGGAGCCGGTCAGCCGCACACTGCGTTTCCCCGGCAAGGCCGTACCGATCACCCGTGAACTCGGCGGATCCGATGAGGGCTACCTCGTCGCCGATACCGGACACCACCGGATCCTGCAGCTGGGCGCGGACCTCGAGACCGTGCTGCGCAGCTGGGGCACCGGCGAGAAGGGCTACCGCGACGGCGATGCCGACACCGCCCAGTTCAACGAACCCCAGGGTGTGACGATCCTGCCCGAGGAGCTGGCCCAGAAGATCGGCTACGACGTCGTCGTCGCCGATACTGTCAACCACCGGCTGCGCGGAATCAACACCACCACCGGTGCGGTCACCACCCTGGCCGGCAACGGGATCCAGCGACTGTTGGATGCCGAACGCACCCGGTCGGAGACCGTGGTCGGCAGCCTCGGCACCGAACCGCTGAATGTCTCCCTGTCCTCACCCTGGGATGTGCTCTGGTCCGAGACTGTTGGTGCGGTGGTCATCGCTATGGCCGGAACCCACCAGGTCTTCAGCTTCGACCCCGCCACCGGCGAGCTGGCCGTCTACTCCGGCACCGGTCTGGAGGGACTGACCGACGGCGGACCCGATGAGGCCTGGTACGCCCAGTCCTCCGGGCTGGCCGAGGATGCCGCCGGTGATATCTGGATCGCCGATTCCGAAACCTCTGCCCTCCGCGTGCTGCGCACCGGGCAGAACGCCTCCGCCCCTGAGGTGCAGACCCTGATCGGTGAGGGCCTCTTCGACTTCGGCTTCCGCGACGGCGATCCCGGCCAGGCGCGTCTGCAGCACCCCCTGGGGGTTACCGCCCTGCCTGATGGCTCGGTGCTGGTGGCAGATACCTATAACGGGGCCATCCGCCGGTACAAAGGCGAGCACACCGCAGCCGACGGCACAACTGTGGCCGCAGCGGTCTCCACAGTGGCCCGCGGACTGAAGGAACCCTCCGATGTGTTCCTCGACGCCGATGGGAAGACCCTGCTGGTGGTCGAGACCAACGCCCACCAGCTGGTGCGCATCAGCGTTCCGGAGAAATACCTCACCGTGGATGAGGGCGCCACCCAGACCCAGCGGCCCAGCACTCCGGTGACTGCCGGCGAGTTCGGTCTGACAGTGAGCTTCAGTGCGCCTACCGGTCAGAAACTCGACGACCGTTGGGGCGATCCCACCCAGCTGCAGGTCTCATCCACCCCGCCGGAGCTGATCACCGAGGGCGCTGGAACCACCGAGGGCCTGAACCGAACCCTTCAGCTGGACCCCGAGATCACCGAAGGGGTTCTGCATATCACCGCCCGGGCTGCCGCCTGTGACGGTGCAGAGGGGGAGGAGATCCCTATGCATGCTGCCTGCCACCTCTACCAGCAGGACTGGGGTATCCCGGTGGTCCTGGCTGAGGGCGGGGAGACAGCCCTGCAGCTGGACCTCCGGGGCGTGAAGTAGCCGCTCAGAGACTGGGTTCCAGGTGGATGCCTGCGAGCATGCAGCGCACTGAGCCCCCGCCGCTTTCAATTGTGGGAACCTCGGCTGCGAGGATCTCACAGTGCCGCTGCAGGGTCTCACGCTGCTCACTCCGCAGGCTGGCCAGGGAGGTGGTCGACATCGCCATCACCGGTCCGGAGGAGCCGGCAAGCTCCAAGGTGTTTCCGGCAAACTTGCGGATCTGATCCTCGGTGAGCTCGATGACCTCCCGGCCGCCTGCCTGCAGCTGATCCAGGACATCCTGCCGGTGGTGCTCGGCGATCAGCTCAGCGCCGACCAGCGCCACTGAGGTGCCCACGCTCATCAGCACATTGGTGTGATACACCGGGGTGCCGGAGCTGTCGGCGGCGTGGAAGAGCACCGGCTCATAGCCGAACTCCCGGCACCACCGGAAGAACAGGGTCGGGGTCAGCCGGTTGGAATAGCAGGCGTAGGCCCGGCGCTGGAGATGGTCCAGCACCATCGCCCCGGTGCCCTCCAGGTACCCGCCGATCTCCTCGGCGGGGGAGTAGTCGCGGACCTCCCAGACTCGGTAGTGCCGCTTCAGATGCTCGACGATGTCGGCCCGTCGCTCACCACGCCGGTTCTGCGCGTACATGGGGTAGAGCACCAGGCGGCCATCACTGTGGGTGGTGAACCAGTTATTGGGGAAGACACTGTCCGGAGTGGAGGTGCTGTGATCCTCAAAGAGGTCCACACCCACCCCCGCGGACTCCAACTGCTGGGCCAGGCCGGTGACCTCACGGTGGGCGGCATCGGCGATCCGCTGGGCAGGAAGCTGATGGTCCACCGCGGATTGGAAGGCGTTATCGGCAGTGGTCATCCGGTTGGGGGAGAACCGATGCGGTCGGATCATCACCACCCGGGAGGCCGACTGGGCGGCGGTGGCCAGTTGATGATTCGGCAGGGTCAGTGTCATCGGTTATGCCACCGGAGCCGGAGCGGTCACCAGGGAGAAGAGATCCTTGGGATCTTCGGGATCAGCGATAAGGTCGATGAAGCTCTGCAGATCGCTGCCGACGGTGTCATCGCGCAGATAACGCAGGGCGGAGAAATCGGCGATCGCAAATCCCACGGAGTCGAAGAGCGTGATCTGCTCAGGCGACTGCCGTCCCTGCTCCTGGCCGGTGAGCACTTTCCAGAATTCGACAACCGGGAAGTCAGGGGCCATCTGCTGGATCTCACCCTCAATGCGGGTCTGTTCGGGGAATTCGACGAAGACCCGGCTGCGGTTGAGGATCTCTGCCTCCAGCTCGGTCTTACCGGGGCAGTCCCCACCGACGGCATTGAGATGTACCCCGGGGGAGACATGTTCGGTGCCCAGCACCTTGTTCTGCGCCTTATCGGCAGTGCAGGTGGTGATGATATCGGCACCGGCCACAGCCTCGGCGGTATCCGTGGCCTGCTGGATGCGGAAGCCCAGTGGCTCCAGGTTTCGGCGTAGTTTTTCGACCGCTTTGGGGTCCACATCGAAGACCCGCAGCTCCTCGATGCCCAGTACAGCCCGGAAGGCCAGGGCCTGGAACTCGGCCTGGGAGCCGGCGCCGATCATCGCCATTGTGGTCGAATCAGCTCGGGCGAGGTGCTTTGCGGTCAGGGCGGAGGTTGCTGCGGTGCGCAGGGCAGTCAGCAGGGTCATCTCCGCCAGAAAGGTGGGGTAGCCGTTGTCGACATCGGCCAGCACTCCGAATGCGGTGACGGTCTGGAAACCACGGGCCGGGTTGAAGGGATGCCCGTTGACGTATTTGAAGGAGTAGGTCTCGTGGTCCGAGGTGGGCATCAGCTCGATGACGCCGAAGGGAGTGTGGCTGGCCACCCGCGGTGTCTTATCGAACTGTTCCCACCGGGCGAAGTCCTGCTCGAGGTAGTCGACCATCCCGGTCATGATGTTCTCCACGCCCCGGCGCTGAATCCACTGGGCCATACTGCCGACATCGACGAACTGCGTCATCGGGCCTCCTTTGCTCTGTATCTGCTGGATATCTGGCAGTCAGCCTAGAAACAGCGGTGATCAGGCAAAAGAGGAAAACTGTGCAATGTTGCGCAGAAGCTTGACAGTTTGATGTGCCCCTGTGGTCAAACTGCAACCTCAGGGGCACCTAGGCGATGACCGAGCTCAGCAGAACCGAGGTTTCGGAGTTCAGAACCCCTTTGACGCTGCGGATTCTGCGCAGCACCTGGTCCAATGCCGGGAGGTCCTCACAGGCGATCTCCACTACGAGGTCCCAGGCCCCGTTGGTGGTGTGCAGGGCATGCAGTTCTGGGAATCCACGTAGTTGGGCGATGGCCTGATCGGTGCTGGTGCCGGCCACCTCGATGAAGGAGATCGCCCGCACCTGAGCAGTATCGGCATCCTTACGGATCTTGACGGTGAAGCCCATGATCACCCCGGAGGCGGTGAGCTTCTCCAGGCGTGCAGAGACCGTGGTCCGCGAGACCCCCAGCTGCTCGGCCAGGGTCGCAATGGGAGTCCTGCCGTCCTTCCGCAGGGCAGCGATCAGCTGCCGATCCAGATCAGTGATGCGAGCCATAACCCCATGCTAGCCGGGGCTAGTCGGCTCAGTTCTCCGACTTCAGGGCCTGGCTGAGCTTGACCCGCTGACCGGTGTGCAGCAGCGCACCGGAGTAGATCCGGGCGGCCAGAGCCATCACCAGCACGGTGGTTATCACCAGGATTCCCATGGACAGCAGTGGTTCGAACCAGGCTGTGCTGCCGTCGAAGAGCCGTACCGACATGGCCACAGGCGAAGTGAAGGGCACATAGGAGGCTACGGTCATCACGAGATCATTATTGAGGCCAAAGAGAGCCACAATATAGGGGGCCATCACCAGCATCATCGCCGGGGTCATCACTGAGCCGGAGTCCTCCTGACGAGAAACCAGGGAGGCCGTGGCTGCGAAGACCGAGGCCACCAGCAGGAACCCGGGGATGAAGAACACCAGGAACCAGGCCATGGGCCAGGTGAGCATCTCCAGGTATTCCAGTTGGCCGGAGACCGCCATGCCGACCACTGAAGCAACTGCCATTGTGAGGAACTGCCCCAGGGCCACGATGGAGTTGCCGAGGATCTTCCCAGCCAGCAGCGCCTTGGCGGAAATGGCCGAGAGCAGGATCTCAACAATCCGGTTCTGCTTCTCCTGGATGGTGTTCTGCATGATGATCATGCCCGACCCCATGGCCACGAGCATATAGATCAGGCCGAATGCCATGGCGACGAAGTACAGGATGTCACTGTCCTCGGCGTCGCCGTCGAGGACATCCATAGTTGGCATCACCGAGAGGTTCTGCGCCTCGGTCATCGGGAGCTCGTCCAGACCGATGAGCTGGATTTGGATATAGGACTCTTCATCGAAAGCGGCGATGACGTCCACATCGCCATCCTGAAGCAGCTGCTCAGCCTCATCCATCGATCCGGCCTGGGTGACCTCGAAGTTGGTCTCCTCCAGCATCTGCTGGTGCTCAGCCGGCAGTTCCACGGCAGCCACCGGTACCTCGTCCTCGTCATCACCACCCATGAAGCCCAGGGCGATGAAACCGCCGATGATCAGCACCACCGTAACCAAAGTGGAGATCACAAACGGCTTCGACCTCACCTGAGTGTGGATTTCCCGGCCGGCAACGAGGCGGGCTGCTGCCGTGGTACTCAGCGGCGATTGGGGGGCGTTAGTTTCCTGGCTCTCGACGCTCACGCGGCAGCCTCCTCATCAGTCTTATCGGCGGTGAACTCACGGAAAATCTCACTGAGATTCGGCAGGATCGGAGAGAAGCTCTTCACGGTCCCGCGCTTGACCGCCTCGGTCAGCACAGCATGGGCCTGGGACTCCTCGGACTGAAAGAGCACCCGCTCGGGAGTGATCTCATCGATCAGAACACCCGGCTGAGTCTGCACCCAGCTGAGATCCGCATCGGAGGTGAGCTCATAGCGCAGGGAGCCGTGACGGCGTCGGAGGTCCTCGCGTCCACCGGCGTCCAGAATCTTGCCGTCACCGATGATCACCAGCTCATTGCAGAGCCGTTCCACCACATCCAGCTGGTGGGAGCTGAACAGTACGGTGGCACCTGCATCGGCCCGTTCAGTGAGCACCTGGAGCACCTGATCCACCGCATGGGGGTCAAGACCGGAGAAGGGCTCATCCAGAATCAGCACGTCCGGCTCATGGACCAGGGCAGCAGCAATCTGCACCCGCTGCTGGTTACCGGTGGAGAGGGTCTCCAGGGCATCCGTCAGCCGATCCTTCAGCCCCAGGCTGACCAGGAGGTTCTCAGCCCGCTGGGTGGCATCCTCCTTGCTGAAGCCGTGCAGCCGGGCCAAATAGGTGATCTGTTCGGCGATCTTCATCTTCGGATAGAGTCCGCGCTCTGCCGGCATGTAGCCGAATCGGGAGCGGGAGGTGGCGGTCAGCGGGGAACCATCGAGGGTGATCGTTCCGGAATCGCTGGCGAGAACACCGAGGATGATCCGCATGGTGGTTGTCTTACCGGCACCGTTACCGCCGACGAAGCCGGTGAGCTGGCCGGGGCGGGCGGAGAATGAGACATCGTGCAATACCTGCTTGCCGGAGAATGACCGGCAGATGTCGTGCAGTTGAAGCATGTGGTGGTCGCCCCTCCGTATAGGGAAGCTGTTTCAGCCTTCTGTTCTGTATCCGTGAAAACTTTACCGGTATGGAAAAGTCGATGACATCATCCTCAGGGTGTATTCGGTATGTCATCCCTAAGGAGTGCCTGTGGCAGTGCGCCAACAGCGGCACAATTCGATAGGCTCATACCAATAGTCATGTACACCCAAGGCACAGGCGAAAGGCGTGTGAACCTATGACCACCATGGTCGTCGTCGCGAGTAAGCACGGTTCAACCAGGGAAATCGGCGAGCGGATCGCCTCCACTCTCTCGGCGCGCGGGGTCAAGGCCCACGTCAAGGAAGTCGACGAAGCCGGTGACTGGCTCTACGAGACCGACAACGTAGTGGTCGGAATGCCCGTCTACCGGCAGAAGCTGCTGGGCGAGGGGCCTCTGTTCCTGGAGAGCCACCGCACTGAGCTCAGCGGTAAACCCCTGTTCCTCTTCGCCGTCGGCGGTGGGCCCAGCCTGGATCAGAAGCTGGTGGATGAACTCCGCCGCTTCCCTCACCGAGAGCTGGCCTATTTCCGCGGCGCCATGGACGCTGAGAAGCTCAGCTTCCTCGAGAAGCTCCAGCTGAAGGTCGCCAAGGCTCCCAAGGACGCTGACTTCCGTGACTGGCCCGCCATCGAGCACTGGGCTCACGGGCTGCTGGCCTACGGCATCAGCTGACCGCCGCTGGCCGCTCCGGTGGCGGTGAATCGGAGTCGGAATCCCCGTCGTCGAGCATTCCGGGCTCTGTCTTAGCGACGACTCGGGTGCAGGTGAGATCACCGGTTACGTTGACCATAGTCCGGCCCATATCCAGTAGGGCATCAATTCCGGCGATCAGGGCGACCGGAGCCATGGGAAGTCCGAGTGCGGTGACGGACATGGTCACCATGATCATGCCGGCACCTGGCACACCGGCAGTGCCGATGGAGGCCAGCACTCCCACTAGGGCAATCGTGGCGATCTGGGCCATGGAGAGTTCCATGCCGTCGACATTGGCGACGAAAACCGTGGCGGCCCCCACATAGATCGCGGTGCCGTCCATATTCATATTCGCGCCCAGGGGCTGGACCACCGCAATGTCCTCGCCGAAGATCAAACCAGCGACCACCCCTACGACCAGGGCCACGGCCATCTTCCAAATCAGCGAGACTTCAAGGTATCTGCGCCACAGCGACTTCTTTGTCTCTGTTTCCTCTGGCGTCATCTCTTTTTTAACGGCACACGCGAAGTGTGTTCAGTTGTGCGAGTAATGTGCTCCACCGTATCCAGAACATTCTTTTCAGGCCATACCTTCGAGGTCATTCTTTACCCCGATGAAACATTTGCTCAGCCGCTAACTGTCGCGGGGCTACGATGGCAGGGTGAGCTTCGACGTCGAGAGTTTCCGCAGTCATTTCCCCGCCCTGGAGTCCGGGGTCGCCTTCTTCGATGCCCCAGGTGGCACCCAGACCCCACGTGTTGTCGGTGAGGCGATCGCCTCGACCCTGACCGGGCCGCTGTCCAACCGGGGCGTACAGTCAATTTCCGAGCGCAATGCCGAAGGTGCTGTCGCAGATTTCCGCAGCGCCTATGCCGATCTCCTCGGTGCCGACCCCCGCGGAGTCGTCTATGGCCGCAGCGCGACTCAACTGGCCTATGACTTCTCCCGACATCTGGTCAAGAACTGGGGGCCAGAGGATGAAGTGGTGGTCACCCGGCTGGATCACGATTCCAATGTTCGGCCCTGGGTTCAGGCGGCAGAACACAGTGGAGCGACCCTGAAGTGGATCGACCTCGATCCCAATACCGGGGAGCTGGAGACCTCCGCGCTGGATGATCTCATCACCGAGCGGACCCGCCTGCTGGCGGTGACCGCCGCATCGAACCTCATCGGCACTATGCCTGATATTCCTTCCCTTGCCGCAGCGGCCCATCAGCACGGCGCGCTGGTCTACGTTGACGGGGTCCACTACACCGCCCACCACCTGGTGGATATGGCTGAGCTCGGCGCTGATTTCTACGTCTGCTCCCCGTATAAATTTTTGGGCCCGCACTGCGCGGTGCTGGCCGCAGCCCCGGAACTGTTGGGGAGTATCCAGCCGGATAAGCTGGTGCCCTCGACCAATGATGTCCCGGAGCGATTCGAATTCGGCACCCTACCCTATGAGATCATGGCTGGAGCCACCGCGGCAGTGGATTTCATCGCCGATGCCGCAGGTGCCCAGGGCAGCCGTCGGGAGCGACTTATGGCCTCCCATGCAGCGATCGCTGAGCATGAGCGGGCCCTGGCTGAACGGATCGAATCCACTCTCCGGCGCGACTTCGGCGATAGAGTCGTCATCCACTCACGGGCCGCTCGGCGTACTCCCACCTTGCTGCTGACCTTCCCCGGGCGCAGCAGCGCTGAAGTGTCCCGGGCTCTGTATGAGAAGGGCGTGCATGTGCCCGCAGGCAGCTTCTACGCCTATGAATCCTTCCAACGGCTCAACGTTGAGGACGAGGGTGGCCTGCGGATCGGGGTGGCACCCTATACCAACGACGAGGACGTCGACCGGCTGCTTTCGGCATTATCCGAAGCGCTGGCCTGAGCCCGGCTCATCCGGGAGGGCCACCAGATCTTCTGGCCGATATCAGCACAGAGGGCTGGAACCTGCAGTGTGCGCACGATGAAGGTATCGATCAGGATGCCGACGGCGACCAGGAAGGCCAGCTGCACCATGAACATAATGGGCAGCACCGCCAGGGCGGCGAAGGTCGCAGCCAGCACAACACCGGCTGAGGTGATCACCCCACCGGTGACCACCAGGGAGCGCAGTGTGCCCTCGGTAGCCCCATGTTTCGGGGTCTCCTCTCTCGCCCGGGTCATCAGGAAGATGTTGTAGTCCACGCCCAGGGCCACCAGGAACATGAACCCATAGAGCGGCACCGAGGGATCGGCCCCGGGGAAGTCGAAGAGGTGGTTGAAAACCAGCGCTGAGATGCCCAGGGCTGCCAGATAGGACAGAACCGTGGTGGCCACCAGGATCAGCGGTGTCACCACCGATCGCAGCAGCATCACCAGGATCGCAGTGATCACCAGCAGTACCAGGGGCACGATCACCATCAGATCCCGCTGTGCGGTGTCATTGGTGTCCAACTGGGTGGCGGTGGTGCCTCCGACCAGGGTCTCCCCATTGAGATCGGCAAGTTCGGCGCGCAGATCCCGAACAGTCTCCTCGGCCTCCAGGGAGTCACCGGCATGGTCCAAGGTCACCGAGATCTGCATCCACCCATCGAGCTGATGGGCATCCTGCGGCTCGGCGGCGGGGGCATTATTCTCATCGACCAGATAAGCATTGGCCACCCCCTCTGTTCCACTGACCGTCTCCAGCGCCTGGGAGGCCTCCTCAGCCTCGATGAAGACACTGCTGGGCGCACCGGTGCCGGCGTCGAAGTGTTCTTCCAGCAACGCCTGGCCGGACTGAGTCTCAGTCTCGGCCAGAACCAGATCGGTCTGCGGGACACCATGGGCCTTCAGCTGCGTGACACCGGCTGCGGCCACCAGCAGCAGGAGGGTGACCACCAGCCATACCTGGCGGGGGCGGCGCCGGACCACCCCGGCGATACCTCGCCAGAGCCGGAACTGGGAGCTGGAGGTATCGGTATTGGCCTGGGGGACCTTCGGCCAGAAGGCGGGGCGACCGATCAGGGCCAGCAGCGCTGGCAGGAAGGTCAGGGTGGCCAACATTGCGAAGACGATGCCGGTGCTGGCCACCGGGCCCAGCGCCTGATTGGAGCTGAGATCGGAGAACAGCAGACACAGCATGGCTGCGGCCACGGTGCCACCGGAGGCGAGGATGGGTGGGGTAGACCGGCGCACTGCGGTGAACAGCGCTGTGTGACGGCTCTGGGTATGGGCCAGTTCCTCGCGATACCGGGCCACCAACAACAGTGAATAGTCGGTGGCCGCTCCGATGACCAGAATGGAGAGAATGCCCTGGGTCTGATCATCCAGCACGATCCAGCCTTGCTGAGCCATGGCCCAGATGACAGTGATGGCCGCGCACAGGGCGCCGATGGCCGAAAGTAGAACCAGCACCGGCAGCAGCACAGATCGGTAGACCGCGATCAGGATCAGGAAGACCGCGACGACGGCGACCAACAACAGGACCCCGTCGATCCCTGCGAAAGCTTCGGCGAAATCCCCCGACAGGGCCGCCGGTCCGGTCACATAGGCCAGCCACTGCTGATCATCGAAGCTCTCAGCAACCAGGCTGCGCAGCTCATCGAGGGCGCCGTTCTCAGTGCTCTCCTCCTCCAGGAGAACCAGAATCTGGAGGGCTGCACCGTCCTCTGCAGGCTGCGGCGGGATGACTTCAACGACCCCCGAGAGTCCGGAGACTTCCTCGGCGAGCTCCTCCGCCTCTGCCATTCCGGCTGAAGGAAGTTCCTCGCCATCGGAGGTTGCGGCAACGATAGTGGCCGGGACCGCGTCCTCCTCGGTGAACTGTTCCTGCAGTTCCATGGCACGGGTGGATTCAGCCTCCACCGGCAGGAATGCGGCCTGATCACTGGTGGTGACCTCGGAGAGGTTGCCGAAGGTCTGGCCTCCCCAGGAGGTCCAGGCCAGCCAGAGCAGAACCAGAACTGCTGGGATGAGGATCCGTCCGCGGCGGACTCGGCGGCGAGTGTCCTGCTTGGTTGAGTTCATTGAGGGGTGTCCTTGCTGTAGACAGCCAGACTAGCCGGTTCCGGGCTGATGAGGGGATTCCCCTAGCCATGAAACAGACTGTACGTTTCGAAGCCATGGAGATAACGCGACAGACCATTGTCTTCGACGCAGCCGATATCGACGCCGAGGCCGACTTCTGGTCTGGGGTTTTCAACGGACGGGCCGAAGGTGACCATCACTGGCAGGTGGTCCGGTGCTCTGATGGAAGCATCCCGGTTGGAGTCCAGTTTGCCCCGGATCATAAGCCGGTGAACTGGCCGGATAACCCGGTACGCAGTCATATGGACCTCTGGGTCACTGATATCCGTGCCGCCCACGCCAAAGTCTTGGGCCTCGGTGCTGAGATCATCCAGTTGGCCGAGGGAGAGCAGAACTTCAATGTCTACGCTGACCCCTCAGGGCATCCGTTCTGCCTCTGCTGGTGAGCGGTAGCTGTGCTTCGGCCTAACTAGGGGTAGAATTATAGGTGTAGTTGGTAGAAAGGTGCACCTATGAGCCTGAACATAAAGAATCCTCGAGTTCATGCTTTAGCCCGGGAAGCCGCGCGTCGAGGTGGGACCACACAGACAGGTGCCATGGAACGGGCCCTTGAGCAGTACCTGGAATCCCTGCAGAATGATGCTGAACGGGCTGCCCGGGTCGATGCGTTGATTGATGAGATGAGCGTGGCTATAGCCAAGGGCCCCGGGCCGCTGAGCACCGAGGACCTCTACGGCGAAGATGGGCTGCCAGTGTGATTGTAGATACCTCGGCGATCATCGCAATCCTCAATAAGGAGCCCGAGGGCGCAAAATTCAGAGAAGCTATCCTGCAGTCGCCGTCGCCGAAGATGTCCGTCGCTACCTACGTCGAGTTAGGGATCGTGGTTGAGCGTCATGGCAACCCAGTACTCTCCAGGCAGCTTGACGAGTTGCTCGAACTCCTAGGTATTGGGCTGATTGAGGTCGATGCCGAACAGGCCCTAGTGGCTCGCGCCGCTTTCCGCGACTTCGGCAAGGGAATGGGGACCCGAGCGCAGCTGAACTACGGCGACACCTTCTCTTACGCACTTGCAAAGGTGCAAGGGGAGACTCTGCTCTTTAAAGGCACGGACTTCTCTCATACAGATATCCGCCCAGCTGTTTGATGGCCTAATTTGGATCCGGCAGTTTGGTCAGAACCTTGGTGACTGTCCTCCAGGTGCGCGTGGTGATCTCCTTGCCGTAGTTGCGCTGCAACCAGGACATGTAGTCGGGGGTCTTGCCCCGAGTTTGGTCGACTACTGCCAGTAGGGCGCGGGCGGCGTCGTCGTACTTTAGAATCTGTACATGGGGCAGCGGCTCCGCGGGGAACTGCGTTCCTGAGTGGTCCTGGGGTTCCTTGAGGAAGGTGACTGTGAGGTAGCTGGTCTTGCCATGGGAGAGATCCCCGAAGGGTTGCTGCTCCACCAGCGCCTGAAGTTCCTGCCGGCTGCGCAGAATGGTGCCGCAGCCGATACCGGTCTGCTGCTGCAGAGCCTGCTGGATGCGGTTCTCTAACTCACGTGCCGGTTTCGCCGAGCTGGTGGTGAAGAGGACATTGCCGCTGGAGAGCAGCGTGCAAACCTCTTCGAATCCCAGGCCGGTGAAGGTTTCGCGGAGTTTGTCGTTACCCGGTTTGCCCGGTGAGATGCCGCGCAGCAGAGCACAATAAGAGGTCACGGGTACAGGCTAAGCCTCCGGGACATAGGATCGGAAGGGTGCGCAGCGCTGATGACCCGATCTCATGGAACCCACAACGAATTGCCGTAGCCGGGACCAGCGGTGCGGGAAAAACCACCCTGTGCACCCAGTTGGCTGAGCTCACCGGCTATCCGCAGGTGGAGATCGACAGTCTGCACTGGGGCCCGGACTGGACACCGCGGGAGAGTTTCATCGACGACGTCGACAAGTTTACCGCCCAGCAGCATTGGATCATTGAGCTGCAGTACCGACAGGTGCGGCCCATGATCACCGAGCGCGCCGATACGCTGCTGTGGTTGGACTACTCCACCCCGGTGAAGATGCAGCGGCTGATCCGGCGCACTCTTCGCCGCAGGTTCGGCCGGCAGGAACTGTGGAACGGCAATACCGAGCCCCCACTGTGGACGATCTTCACCCGCAAAGAGCACATCATCCGGTGGGGCTGGGATACCCGCAATGCGCTGAAGCCGGTGGTGCCGACCTTAGAGGAGCGGTTCGCCAACCTCACAGTGGTGCGCCTGTCCAGCCCCAAAGCCGCCCGAATGTGGCTTCAGGAACTGGCGGTTACTGCTCGCGGGTAGCGATCTCAGCTTCGGTGATCGCGCCGAAGCGGCTGGGGATCACCGAGCTCCAGGCTTCCTTGAGCTCATCGAGGCTGATGCCGAAGCTGCCACCCTCGAAGGGGCCAGCAACCTCGATGCCGCCGGATTCGGCATCCACAACACCCAGGCGCAGGGCGGGGAAGCCCCGGGCGCTGGTCATATCGGTGAAACGCAGTTCCTCAGACCGTGGCAGGGCCACCAGGGCGCGGCCCTGGGACTCGCTGAACAGGGCGGTGAAGGGATCCACACCATCGCGTTCGCACAGCTCATCCAGTGCAGTCCGGGAACCCACACCAAAGCGCAGGCTCATCTCGGCCAGAGCGGCAGCCAGGCCACCTTCGGAGAGGTCATGGGCGGCGTCGATCATGCCGTCCCGGGAAGCGTTGATCAGGATCTCACCCAGGGTCTGCTCGACAGCGAGGTCCACCTGCGGGGGCTTTCCGCCGAGGTGCCCACGGCCGCGGGCGAACTCGGAGCCGTCGAGTTCATCACGGGTGACACCGAGCAGGTAGATCGCCTGACCATCAGCCCAACGCTGGAACCCAGAGGGGGTGCGACGTCCGACGTCGTCGAACTTACCCATCACGCCCACCACCGGGGTGGGGTGGATGGCCCGGCCAGCGGTCTGGTTGTACAGCGAGACATTGCCGCCGGTGACCGGGATCCCCAGCTCCTGGCAGCCATCGGCGAGACCGCGGACGGTCTCTGCGAACTGCCACATGATCTCGGGGTCCTCGGGGGAGCCGAAGTTCAGGCAGTCGGAGACAGCCATCGGTACAGCACCTGAGGTGGCCACGTTCCGGTAGGCCTCGGCCAGGGCCAGCTGGGCGCCGGTGTAGGGATCGAGGTAGGCGTAGCGGCCGTTGCAGTCAGTGGCCAGGCCGACACCGAGTCCGGTCTCCTCATCCACGCGGATGACACCGGCGTCGTCGGGCTGGCTCAAGGCGGTGTTGCCGCCGACGAACCGGTCGTACTGGTCGGTGATCCAGGAGACATCGGCCATATTCGGTGAGCTCATCAGCTCGACGACGGCCTCGCCCAGTTCCTCTGCGGTGGCGGGCAGGTTCTGACCGGCCTCCGAGGCGCTGAAGGTATCAGCCTGCACCTGGTCCTGCCATTGGGGGCGGTGGTAAGGGCGCTCGTAGACCGGGCCGTCATGGGCGACGGTGCGGGGGTCGACGTCGACGATGGTCTCGCCGTCCCATTCGATGATCAGCCGTCCGGTATCGGTGACCTCACCGAGCCAGGAGTACTCCACGCCCCATTTGCCCATTACAGCCTCGAAGGCCTCGGCGTTCTCCGGGGTGACCACGGCCATCATCCGCTCCTGGGACTCCGACATCAGGATCTCGCCGGGGGTCAGGGTGGGATCGCGCAGCAGTACATTGGTCAGTTCCACATGCATGCCGCCCTCACCATTGGAGGCCAGCTCACTGGTGGCGCAGCTGATGCCGGCGGCACCGAGGTCCTGGATGCCCTCGACCAGTTCGTTGTGGAACAGCTCCAGGCAGCATTCGATGAGCACCTTCTCGCTGAAGGGGTCACCGACCTGCACGGCCGGGCGCTTGGAAGGTTTGGAGTCGTCAAAGGATTCGGAGGCCAGCACCGAGGCGCCACCGATGCCGTCGCCACCGGTGCGTGCGCCGAAGAGCACGACCTTATTGCCCACACCGGAGGCATTGGCCAGCCGGAGGTCCTCATGCCGCATCACGCCCACGGCCAGGGCATTGACCAGGGGGTTCTGCTGGTAGACGGAGTCGAAGACGACCTCGCCGCCGATATTCGGAAGCCCTAAGGAGTTGCCGTAGCCGCCAATGCCGGAGACAACCCCGGGCAGCACGCGCTTGGTGTCGGGGTGGTCGATATCGCCGAAACGCAGGGGATCCATCACCGCAACTGGGCGGGCGCCCATGGAGATGATGTCGCGCACGATGCCGCCGATGCCGGTGGCTGCACCCTGGTAGGGCTCCACATAGGAGGGGTGGTTATGGGACTCGATTTTGAAGGTCACGGCCCAGCCCTCGCCGAGGTCGGTGACACCGGCGTTCTCGCCGATGCCGACCATGAGGTCCTTCTTCATCTCCTCGGTGACTTTCTCACCGAACTGGCGCAGGTGGACCTTGGAGGACTTATAGCTGCAGTGCTCGGACCACATCACCGAGTACATGGCCAGCTCTGCGGCGGTGGGGCGTCGGCCCAGGATCTCAACGATCCGGTCGTACTCGTCTTCCTTCAGACCCAGCTCAGCCCAGGGCAGGTCGGTATCCGGTGTTGTGGCGGCGTTGGCCACAGTGTCGATGTTGAACGTCTGTTCGCTCACTTATTGCCTCCTGCCAGGGACGAGACCACGGAGGTGAAGATGGTCAGCCCGTCGGTGCCTTCGCGCATTCCGGTGGTGTCATCGGGGCCGTAGCCGGCTTCCACGGCATGTTCGGGGTGCGGCATCAGGCCCACCACATTGCCGCGTTCATTGGTGACACCAGCAATGTTGTTCCGGGAACCATTGGGGTTCTCGCCGATATAGCGGAAGACGACCCGGCCCTCGGCCTCGATCTGCTCCAGCTCTTCAGCGGAGACCACGTATTGGCCGTCCTGGTTCTTCATCGGAACGGCGATGAGCTCATCGGGAGTGAACTGGGAGGTCCAGGGGGTTGAGGTGTTCTCCACCCGCAGCACCTGGTCCTTGCAGATGAACTTCAGGTGGTCGTTTTTGATCATGGATCCCGGCAGCAGGTGGGCCTCGGTGAGGACCTGGAAGCCATTGCAGATACCGAGCACCGGCAGAGGGGACGACGACGTCGCGCTCGCGCCTGCCTCTTTCACCACAGTTTCCATCACGGGGGCGAAGCGGGCGATGGCCCCAGCCCGCAGGTAGTCGCCATAGGAGAAGCCGCCGGGCAGAATCACGGCGTCGACACCGTGCAGGGACTGGTCAGCGTGCCAGAGGGGGACGGCAGTTCCGCCGCCGAGCCGGACTGCCCGGGCCGCATCGCGGTCATCCAGGGTGCCGGGGAAAGTGATCACGCCGATCCGGGCGCCGTCGAGAGGCCCGGAGGGTGAGACGTTGAAGTCGCCGATGAGGGGAGTCTCGCTGATCATCGTTTCTTAGATGTCCTCTTTGACGCTGACGGAGACCACGTCTTCGATCACCGGGTTGGAGAGCATCTCAGCGGCTGCTGTGCGGGCGGATTCGAGGACCTCATCGGTGACCTCGCCCTCCACTGTCAGCTCGAACCGTTTGCCTTGGCGCACTCCGGCGAAGGAAGTGAAACCGAGGTGGGGGAGTGCATTGGCGATGGCTTTGCCCTGCGGGTCGAGGATCTCGGGCTTGGGCATGACCTCGACGACGATCGTAGGCACAGAAGTCTCCTGCATGAACTAGGCGGCGCGAAACTGCTGAACCAGTCTACCGGGGATGAGACAGTTCACGACGCCGGTCGCACCTAATGGCTTATATGACAGACTCAGCCCAAGGAATGGGGTCTCTATCTGAGGTTTCTAGCGGTAGTGCTGGTCATTGCTCTTACACCCGGAGCCGACACAGCGGTGGTGCTGAAGAACGTGGTTACCGGCGGGCGGCGCGGAGGTCTTGCCTCTGCCTCAGGAGTATTTTCTGCCTCCGCACTGCAGGCGGTGCTGGTCCGGCGGGGCTTTGCCCAAGGGTTCATCACCAATGCGACGAGTCCGCAGATTCTATTGTTCTATCTGGCGCTGCTGCCCCAGTTCGTCTCTGCGGATACAGGGATGGGGTATTTGCTGCTGTGGGCCATGACCCTGCCTGTGATCGGAACAGCGCTATTGCTCATCGTAGTTCTGCTGATGGGTAGGGTGTCCCGTTGGTTGGAGAGGCGTAGCGTACGCCGGAGCCTCGATGCTCTGACGGGACCTATCCTCGGTGGCTTGGGGATTCGAGTAGCGGCTGACGCCGTCCAAGAGGCTGCGTAGTTCCAAGATAGTTGTGAACGCGGCAACTGTTCGGAAGATTCGAACTGTTCGAGACGAAGGTGGCCGGTCAGGTGCGAGGTGCCTCTCGACAACCTGGATGCCATTATTGACTGAAACCCACTCCTCTCCTCCCGCTCGGCAGTCTCGATGTAGTCGGCCAGGATGTTCTCGAAATTAGTAACAAGGTGCAATCACCTTTGTGTCTCTGGGTGGTGTTGGGCACAGTCAGCCCCCGGCGGGAAGAGAGTGGGTGTATTCGCTGTTGGAGTACGTGGTTGTTCAAATTTGAAGCACTCCGTGGAGGGGAGGGTCCATGACTCAGCAGCTGAACATCGGCATTCTCGGGGCCGGGCGGGTAGGTACCGCCGTGGGCCGTCAGGCCGTGCGCGCAGGCCACACTGTGCGGATCGCCACCGGTAAACCGGCGGAGGACATCAAACTGCTCACCGAGGTCATCGTGCCCGGGGCACAGGCAGTAAACAAGGAAGACCTGCGCGGCTCCGACATCATCGTCCTCGCGGTGCCGCTGCATAAATACCGCAGCATCGACACCTCCGTGCTGCAGGGCCACCCCGTGATCGACACGATGAATTACTGGGCTCCGGTAGATGGAGTCATGGAGGAGTTTGAAACCGGGAGCTCAACCTCTGAGGTCATCAATGAGTTCCTCGGTGACGTCGAGCTGGTCAAGACGCTGAACCACATCGGATACGGCGACCTCGAAGTCGATTCCCACCCCGCCGGCGACCCCCAGCGCCGTGCACTGGCGGTGGCCTCCGATCATGAGGATGCCAAACAGCTGGTGGCCGCATTTGTGGACACCCTGGGCTATGACGCAGTGGATGCCGGGCCGCTGGCTGCCGGAAAGACCTTCGAGAACGGCACCGAAATCTTCAACGGCCGGCACAGTGCCGAGCAGATGCGCGCCCTGCTGGATCAGTGCCAGAACGTGCTGGCTGAGGTCTGACTCACTCGGCGTCGATCTCCTCAGGCGGATAAAGCGTGGGGCTGTCCTCGTTTGAGCTCTGCGCCCGGTCATCGAGGAAGGCCATCACGACCTGAGGTGAGCCGGAGAGACCCATGGTGAACTCCGTGACCTCGATCTCCTTGGGGCGCTCGATGGTGCCGGCATAGACCGCGCCTTCGAACTGATCAACCCCCGCGGGGGCCTCATGCTCCTGCCATTGCTCGAGTTCCCCAGGATTCGTGTATAGATCTCCGCCTGGTCACGCAGGGTGATGCGCACACTGCCGTCATCCTCGTTGCACTTTCCGAGCGCTCCTCAATCTCTAGGGCGTCGCTGGGTTCATTGCAGGCAGTGGTTGCCATTAAGAGGCCAGTGCCGGCTATTGCGGTGGCAGCAGTCGGCAGCTTCGGGCGGTTCACAGTGATTGACCCTCCAGATTCTCAACGACACTCAAAATTCGGGAGCGCAGCGCCTGTGCCTCCTCGGAGAAGGCCTTCTGCCTCCGGGTGTATTCAGCGCGACCTGCTGGTTCCTCGATGCGCACCGGCTCATAGCCCCAGTCCTGCAGGTCATAGGGAGAGGCGCGCATATCCAGCTCACGGATTCGCCAGGCTAAGTCGAAACAGTCCAGCAGAAGATCACTGCTGACGGCGGGGATGAGCTTATAGGCCCATTTATAAAGGTCCATATTCGCGTGCAGACAGCCCGGCTGCTCCATCTGAATCTGGGTTTCCCTGCTGGGCTGCAGGGTATTCAACGGTTTGGCCGAAGGGGTGTAAAAGCGGAAGGCATCAAAGTGGGTGCAGCGGATATTCAGTGACTCCACCACCTCATCGGTACCCTCGGCGCCGAGCCGAAGGGAGACCTGGTCATGACGCTGACCGTGCTGAGCAGACCGGTAGACCATGGCCCACTCATGCAGGCCGAAACAGCCCAGTTGGGCAGGCCGTGCCGCGGTCTGACTGAGCAGCCTTTGGGCGAAGTCGATGATGGAGGCCCGCTCGGTGCAGAAGGCGGCGACGTCGACAGTGGCACCGCCGCTATCGGTGCCATCCGGAACTGTAGCGTAGAACTTCCAGCTGGCCTGCTCACCGGTGCCGGCGCCCTCCAATATCTGGCCCGCACCGGGATGCCAGCGCGCGAGCTGGCCGGGTTTGAAGGAGTAGTAGGTGAAGAGGAAATCCTCCACCGGATGTTTCTTGCCGGCATGGCGGCGGGCCAGGAAGTCTTCGGTGTAGCGCTGGACCTTCTGATGGTGGGCAGCGGCGCGCTCACGGTGCTCCTCGGTGGGGATAACCGTCGCGGTGGGGGAGAGGGCAGGCACAGTGTTCCTCCCTACCAGAGAGTCAAAGGACCCAGCAAAGTTTTCAGCGTTCTTCCAGATTCGACACGGAAACCTGCAGAGGGCTGGACTGGGCCTGGAGAATCGCTACACTGGGAATCGTATCTCGCACCTGAAACTTGTGGGCGACAGGATCCCGAACGGGAAACCTGTCGCCCACAAGCCGTTAACGTGCGGTTTTACCGGCCGGTGCCGGCGTAGACCTTGGCCTCCTCATCGGAGTCCAGGTCGAAAGCGGTGTGGATGGCCTGTACGGCCTTATCCATATCCTCGATATCGGTGATCACCGAGACGCGGATCTCCGAGGTGGAGATCAGCATGATGTTGATACCGGCATCGGAGAGCGCGGAGAAGAACCGGGCCGAGACTCCGGGGTGGTTACGCATACCGCCGCCGACCAGGGAGACCTTGGCCACCTGCTCGGCGAAGTCCAGGTTGTCGAAACCGATCTCTTCCTTCCGCTCCAACAGCAGGCGCTGAGCCTTATCCCCATCGGAGCCAGAGAGGGTGAAGCTGATATTGGTCTTGCCGGTGGCCACCGAGATGTCCTGGACGATCATGTCGATGTTGATCCCGGCCTCAGCGATCGGGTTGAAGACCGCGGCGGCCTTCCCGGGGGCGTCCGGGACGCCGGTGATGGTGAGCTTGCCTTCAGAGGCGTCGTGGGCGACGCCGGAGATGATGGGCTGTTCCAAGGGATCGCCTTCCTTGATGGGGACTTGATCGGTCTCTTCGGGGATAACCCAGGTGCCTTCTTTATCGGTGAAGCTGGAGCGAACATGCAGCTTCACGCCGAACCGCCGGGCGTATTCCACACTGCGCAGGTGCAGCACCTTGGTGCCGGCCGCTGCCATCTCCAACATGTCCTCACTGGAGATGGTGTCGATCTTCTGCGCATTCTTCACCACACGCGGATCGGCGGTGAAGACCCCGTCCACATCGGTGTAGATCTCGCAGACATCGGCATTCAGCGCAGCCGCCAGGGCCACGGCGGTGGTGTCGGAGCCGCCACGGCCCATAGTGGTGATGTCTTTGGATTCCCGGCTCATGCCCTGGAACCCGGCCACAATACTGATGTGTCCGTCGTCGAGGGCTTCCTGCACCCGTTTGGGGGAGACCTCGATAATTCGGGCCTTGCCGTGGATGGCGTCAGTGATCATCCCGGCCTGGGAACCGGTGAAGGACTGGGCAGTCTCACCGTGTTCATGGATGGCCATCGCCAACAGGGCCATGGACATGCGCTCGCCGGAGGAGAGGAGAATATCCATCTCCCGCAGAGGCGGGTTCTCCGTGATGTCATCGGCGAGGTCTAGGAGATCATCGGTGGTATCACCCATCGCAGAGACCACAACCACAACCTGGTTGCCGGCCTTCTTCGTCTCGACGATCCGCCGAGCCACACGTTTGATGGATTCGGCGTCCTGAACCGAGGATCCGCCGTACTTCTGGACAATAAGGCTCATAGGGGTATCTGCTCACTCCCGGTGAGAGGTTGGGGATATTGGTATCAGTCTATTAGGTGTGGGGGATTCAGCCGCGGGGTACCATCCTCAGTCTCAGACTGTGAGCTGCACTCAGTTATGACCCAGTACAGCACCGAGGAACTTCTGGGTCCGCTCATGCTCGGGATTGGTGAAGATCTTATCCGGGTGGCCCTCCTCGACCACGCGGCCGCCGTCGAACATCATGACCTTATGGCTGACATCGCGGGCGAAGCCCATCTCATGGGTGACGATCAGCATGGTCACATTCGTTGTGTCAGCAACCTCACGCAGAATATTAAGCACATCACCGACCACCTCGGGGTCCAGGGCAGAGGTGACCTCATCCAGCAGCAGGATCTCCGGATCCATAGCCAGCGCGCGGGCGATGGCCACACGCTGCTGCTGACCACCGGAGAGGCTGGTGGGATGGGCATCGGCCTTATCCGGCAGGCCCACCTGTTCCAGCAGGGAGTGGGCGTGTTCGATCGCGTCCTTCTTCGGCCGACCCAGCACGTGGATGGGTGCCTCGATGATGTTTTCCAGCACGGTCATATTGGGGAAGAGGTTGAACTGCTGGAAGACCATGCCGATCCGGGTGCGCAGCGCCTTCTGACGCTTCTTGGAGACCGGCACACGTTTGCCATTGCGCTCCTCGTGGGTCAACGGCTCGCCGTCGATGAAGATATACCCACCGGTGAGCTCCTCCAGGGTCATCACCAGGCGCAGAATCGTGGTCTTACCGGAGCCTGAGGGGCCGATCAGTGTGACGCGCTCACCGCGGCTGACCGTGAAGTTGAGGTCCTTGAGCACCACATTGTCACCGAAGCGCTTCTCAACATCGGTGAACTCGATGACCGGTGTCTCAGCCGACGACGACGGCGCGGCCTCCCTGGGTGCTGGAACAGTGGGGTCAGTGGGCGTAGGCAAGACGCTTCTCCAATCGATTGACCAGAAGGGCAGTGGGGTAGCTGGCGGCCAGGAAGATCAACCCGGCGATGGTGACCGGTTCGTTGTACCGGAAGGTGTTTCCGCCGATATCGGAAACTGCCAGGGTCACCATTTCCGCAGCACCGATGGCATAGAGGAAAGGGGTGTCCTTGAACATCGAGATCGCGTAGTTACCCAGGGACGGGATAGTCGAACGCAGTGCCTGGGGGATGACGACCTTTCGCCAAGTCCGCACTGCCGACATCGACAGGGCGGTGGTGGCCTCCCACTGGCCCTTGGGCACGGATTCGATACCCGCCCGGTAGACCTCAGACATATAGGTGGCGTAGTGGACACCGAAGACGATGACGCCGATGGTGATTGCGTCCATCCACAGGAAGGCCCAGAAGAGCAGCAGCAGCTGCACCACGATCGGGGTCATGCGGATGAAATTCGCGGTCCACCGGACGATCCAGGCCAAGGGCTTGGGGAGGACCATGATCAGGATGGCGATGATCAGACCCAATACTGCAGCGATGATCGTGCCCATGACTGTCACCAGGAGCGTGACCTGCAGGAAGGCCATGAGCATATCCGGCAGGATCTCCCAGGCGAACTCCCAATCCCAGAAGGTGGCTCCGGGCGGCTCCTCCGAGGGGGCATCAATTTCGCCAGCCAGTAGCTGATGAGGCGAGGTCATGTTGCTCATTTACTTCCCCTCCTTCGCCTGTGCTGCATCCTGCTGAACCGGTACGGCAGCATCTGGTGGTGCCGCCTTCGGATCGGGGGAGAGGATTTCTCTCAGGGAGGGGCCCCGGCCCAGTTTGTGCTTGGCTCGCGCCTCAAGAATCTGCATGAACAGGGTCAGAATCAGGGCGAGGATGAAGTAGCTGACCAATCCCACAAAGGCGTGGGAGAACCAGATATCGGTGGGTCGGCGCAGATTATCCAGCTCAAAGGTGAGGTCATTGATTCCCGGCAGGATGTAGACGATGGCGCTGCCTTTGAGCAGATGGACCCACAGATTGGTCAGTGAAGGAATCATCAGCGCCCAGGCCTGGGGGAAGATGATGCGCCGCATCTTATGCGGCCAAGACATGGACAAGGCGGTGGTGGCCTCCCACTGACCTTTCGAAACCGTGGTCAGTGATGCTCGGACTGCTTCGGCCCCGTAGGCCCCGTAGTTGATACCCAGGGCAGTGATGCCGATCAGGAAGTTATTGCGAACGAAGTCCTCGCCAGGCAGTCCCGGATTGGCCATCCAGAATAGGGGCAGGACGTAGACCATCCAGAACAGCAGCACCAGCAGGGAGATACCGCGGAAGAACTCAATGATTACGCGGGCCGGCCCGCGAACCCACAGGCTGGGTGAGCCGGCCATGAGGCCTAAGACGACTGCGACGACGAAGGCCAGAGCACCGCCGAGCAGGGTGAGTTGAATTGTGGTCAGCAGGCCGTCGATCAGACGCTCCGAGAAGTTGTTCAACGCCTCGAAGTACTGTGGCCAGTCCTCAAACCAGTCCATGGATTCTTTGCCGCTCCTTGAGCCTCAGTGTGTTGGCGGACGAAGCGGCCGACCCCCGTGGGGATCGGCCGCATCTTCGTCAGCGCGATGAAGGGATCAGTCGAGGTACTGCTCGTTCAGTGCCTCGATATCGCCCTCGCAGAGCTCTTCGGTAGTCAGCTCAGCCGGAGGAATCTCCTCGTCGGTGAAGCCGTACTCGCCGATGATGTCGAGCAGCTCGCCGCTGTCCTTCAGATCAGCCAGGACATCGTTGTACTCACCGAGCAGCTCATCGTCAGCAAAGCGGAAGACAGTGGAACCGGCCGAGACTTCATGGGCGAAGTTCTCGGTGACCTCCAGGCCGTCCATTTCGCCAGCCATAGCTTCCAGGGAGATCGCGGTCAGAGCGAACACATCAGCGCGTCCGCCTTCAACGAAGTCAACACCGTCTTCGGCACTACCCACACCTTCAGCGTCTACGCCGACCTCTTCGGCATATCCGGCCTCAACGCCTGCAGTCAGAGTGACAACCTCGATGCCGTGTTCCTCCTGGGCCTCAGCGAGGTCCTCGAAGTCGTGGACATCATAGGGGTTGCCCTCTTCGACCAGGAACGCGGTGGTGTACATGATCTCTGGCTCGGAGAAGGAGGCCTGCTCACAGCGGTCCGGAGTAATGGACATGCCTGCTGCCACCACGTCCCACTGGCCGGAGTTCAGGCCGGGGATGAGGCTGTCCCAGTCGGTGAGTTCAGCTTCAACGTCGTAGCCGAGCTGCTCGCCCAGGATCTCCTCCGTCAGCGCAAGAGCTGCACCGGTGGCTTCACCGTCATCGTCCAGCCAGGAGTAGGGCTCCTCGCCAGCGATCGCCACGGTGAGGGTCTCGCCCTCTTCAATGGTGAGTTCTTCACCCTGTTCGACGTTGGCATCCTCGTCGGATACCGCATCGCCGTTGTCGTCACCGTTGTCTCCGCCGCAGGCGGTCAGTGCCAGCAGAGCAGCACTGGAGAGTGCGCCGACACGCAGCGCGGAAGTTTTGAAACTCATCTGGTACTTACCTCAGTTTCCTCATGGTCGGTTATGCGAGTGGATACCTTTACCGGTGGTAAGACTGACGATGATCTTACGCCCGGTAAGCACGCGTATCTACCCCTACGCTATGGATAAAGCCAGGATTTACAAACTGAATCTCCTGATGGAGACGCAGATTCGACCCCTGGGATGACTTCAGGAAATTCTGGGGAAATTTAGTACCTAGGGGCGGGGATCCGCAGGATATCCACGGAGTTCGGGGGGTTGGATATCTCTGACAATTCAGCTGCAGTTTCTCTGCATCACAAGTCGATAAACTTTTCTTCGGATGCGTGGATATGCCGTGCATCCTTCCCGGAGACGGTGCCACTACGTCAAGAAAGAGGTCCCATGAGCGGCAAGAGAATTCTGATCACGACTGACTATCTCAAACCTGGGGATGAGGTTGACCAGTTCCTACGTGACCAGAGTTATGAGCCCATCTACCGGCCGATGGGAGGGGCCACCGCACAAGAACTGATCGAGGCGCTGCAGGATGTGATCGGCGCCTTGGTCGCCAATGACCCACTTACCGATGAGGTACTGTCTCAGACTCCGCAGTTGCGGGCCATTGTCCGCACCGGGGTGGGGTATGACTCAGTGGATATCGAGGCAGCTGCTCGGTATGGGATTACCGTCAGCAACCTCCCGGGCGTCAACGCGAATGCGGTAGCTGAGTACACCCTCGGGCTCATCATCGCCGCGGCCCGTCGTCTGGTGCAGTCAGCCATCGGGGTTCAAGCAGGCGGCTGGCCGCGGGAGGATGGACAGGAGCTGCGCGGGGCCACCCTGGGTCTGATCGGCTATGGGGCGATCGCCAAAGCGGTTGTTCCACTGGCCAGGGCATTTGGGATGCGGGTCCTCTGCTCAACAGGAAACCTCGAGCCTGAGCCACTGGATGGAGTCGAGTTCACGGACCTCAACACGCTGCTTGCTGCATCCGATTACGTCTCCATCCACACGGCCCTGAATGAACGTACCCGCGGGATGATCGGTGCGGAGCAGCTTCAGCTGATGAAACCTCAAGCGATCCTGATCAACACCGCCCGGGGCCCAATCGTTGACGAAAACGCCCTCAGCCACGCAGTTCAGCAGGGGCAGATCCGCGGTGCAGCCCTCGATGTCGCCTCCGAAGAGCCCCTGCCTGCGGATTCACCACTGAGAGCGCACGAGAACATCGTCGTCTATTCTCATCTTGCCGGTCAGACAGCTCAGGCGCGGGCCGCCGCGGGCTTAAAGGGCGCCCGCGAGCTCCTGGCATCCCTCAACGGCACCCCCGAGTATCCGGTGACCTCAGCTGAGTGAGGTACGGCCTTCGAAGGCCCGGCCCAGGGTCACGTCATCGGCGTATTCCAGATCCCCGCCCACGGGTAGGCCTGAGGCCAGGCGGGTGATCTTGATGCCGATCGACCCCAGCATCCGCACCAGATAGGTGGAGGTGGCTTCACCTTCCAGATTGGGGTCGGTGGCGATGATGACCTCTTGGATCGCGTCATCGGAAAGTCGGTTCAGCAGCTCCCGGATATGCAGCTGATCAGGTCCAATGCCTGCGATGGGGTTAATGGCCCCGCCGAGGACGTGATACCGGCCCCGGAACGACCGGGTGCGCTCGATGGCCATAACGTCCTTGGACTCCTCGACCACGCAGATCACCGAGGCATCCCTGCGAGTGTCCAGACAGATCCGGCACTTCGACTCCTCGGAGACGTTGAAGCAGATCTCGCAGAACTGGACCTTGTCCTTGACCGTGCGGATCGCATCAGCCAGCCGGCGCATATCCTCGGCGTCGGCCTCCAGGATATGGAAGGCCACACGCTGAGCTGACTTCGGGCCGATACCGGGAAGCCTGCCGAGCTCGTCGATCAGGTCTTGGACTGCGCCTTCATACACAATGGACCAGTTTACGGCCCAGAATCGTCCAGACGCCGCTCTTCGATCAGCACGCCATCGAGGATTTTCTCAATCGCGCGACGGCCGAAGACTCCTGAATGCTCGAGGTCGGCGTCGTCGTCGCTCGGAATGTCCTCCATCTCATCAGCCGGCGGGGGCTGCTCCGCCCAATCCGGCGGAGGTGTGGCGTCATAGTCCTCATTGGGCTCCTCTGGGGTATCCCAACTGGGCATAGCTGCCCGCGCTGCCTCAGCGGGGGAGGGGGAGGAGGGCGACGACGGCGCAGCCGGAGGCTGAGCAGGTCCACGGCGGGCGAAGGCCGGCACCACTGGTTTCTCCGGCGGTTTCTTCCGCACTGGTTCCGAGGGAGAATCCGGTGTGGGTTCCTCAGGGGCCGGTTCGGGCTCAGAATCCCAGCTTCCCCACTCTTGAGGAGGCTCAGGCTGCGGCTGCTGGGGTTCGGCCGGAGCTGAAGGCTCAGCCCGGCCTTCAGCTTTTGGGGGCGGCCCCTGGCCAGTGAGATCAAGCCGAACCTGAATCCCGACGACCTCCTGGATGGCCTCGGTGAGGGCCTGCTCCCCACCACGGTTGGTGAAGGTATTGCGGGCACCTTCATTGGTGAAGGCCAGCGAAAGGGACTGTCCGTCGAATCCGGAGACCTGCACATTGCCTTTGACCAGCATCCACAGCATGCGGGAGCGGGTCTTCATCGCCTCGACGATGTCCGGCCAGGCCTGCTGCATACGCGCGGTGTTCCCGCCGCCGGGGGGAGATTGCGAGGGCGCGGGTTTTGCTGGCGCAGGCTGAGGTGGTTGGGGTTGCTGAGTATGAGGCTGTTGGGGTTGCTGCGGCTGCTGAGGTGCCCGGTCCGGTTCGGGAGTTGGCTCTGGCTCCGGTTCCGGTTTGGCCGCTGGAGGTCCCGAGACCCCGGGGGCTGCCCAACCGGGCTCAGGATCAGGCTCGGGTGTGGGCTGGCTTTCCGGCGCAGGCTGGACCGCAGGCTTCGGTGCGGGCGGCTGGGAGGTGACCTCACTGGGTGCCTCATCAGCCGGAGTGCTGCCTGCACCTGCGGTGAAGTCCATGCGCCGCTCAAGCCGCTCCAGCCGGGCAGCGAGACTGGCCTGTCCCTGTTCTGCATGAGGCAGCAGCAGTCGAGCCATCAGCAGTTCCAAGTGCAGCCGGGGAGAGGTGGCTCCGACCATCTCAGTCAGGGCATTGGCGGTGATATCGGCAGCACGGGACAACTCGGCAGACCCAATCTGCTGAGTCTGGTTCTGCATGGTCCGGATCTGGTCCTCCGGGACCCCGCGCAGGATTGCCTGCGGGTTCTCGGGGGTGGACTTCACAATGATGAGATCCCGCAGTCGTTCCAGGAGATCCTCAACGAACCGGCGTGGATCCTGCCCGGACTGCACGACCCGATCCACCACATGGAAGGCTTTGGCTCCGTCGAGAGCGGAGACCGCATCGACGACTTCATCCAGCAGGGTGGCATGAGTGAAGCCCAGCAGCGCGACCGCCCGGTCATAATCCAGGCCCTCGGTGCCGGCACCGGCAATCAGCTGATCCAGCACCGAAAGAGTGTCTCGGACCGAACCGCCGCCAGCCCGCAGCACCAGCTGCAGCACACCCGGAGCGGTGGCGACCCCCTCCTGAGTGCATAGCCGCTCGAGGTAGTCCAACAGGGGCTCAGGCGGAACCAGCCGGAAGGGATAGTGGTGAGTACGCGAGCGGATGGTGCCGATGACCTTATCCGGCTCTGTGGTGGCGAAGATGAACTTGATATGAGCCGGGGGCTCCTCGACGATCTTCAGCAGCGCATTGAATCCGGCCGCGGTGACCATATGCGCCTCATCGATGATGAAGATCTTGTAGCGGTCCCGTACCGGAGCGAATGTGGCCCGTTCGCGCAGGTCACGTGCGTCGTCGACACCACCGTGAGAGGCGGCGTCGATCTCAATGACATCCAGCGAGCCCGGGCCGCCGGTGGCCAGATCCCGGCAGGATTCGCATTCGCCGCAGGGAGTTCCGGTCGGCCCGGCTGAGCAGTTCAGGCAACGGGCCAGGATCCGTGCCGAGGTGGTCTTACCGCAGCCGCGCGGCCCAGAGAACAGGTAAGCATGTGAGACGGCATCCTTGCTCAGAGCCGTCATCAACGGCGTAGTGACATGCTCCTGGCCGATGACATCGGCGAAGGTATCTGGCCGGTAGCGGCGGTACAGGGCGGTGCTCACCCTTAGACCTTATCGCGGTCACCCGACGCGGGCGGAACCGAGAAGATTTACGGGGAGACGATCTCGAGGGAGGGCGTCCCCATTAGGCTGACAGGATGAGCCAGGTGGTAGATCGGTTTCAGGTTATTCCGGCAGCGTATGTGCTGCTGGTTGATGAGAGTGGCCGGGTGCTGCTGACCTTCCGGCGAGGAACCGGGTATATGGATGAGCACTGGGCTTTCGGGGCCGCGGGACATGTCGAGGCGGATGAGTCCGTGTGCCAAGCCGCAGTCCGGGAGGCTCAGGAGGAGTTAGGCGTCGTCATCAGCGAAGAGGACCTCGAGCCCCTGACCGTTATGCACCGCACCCGCGGAAATGGACAGGCCATCGATGAGCGCGTGGACTTCTTCTTTACTGTCAGACAGTGGCAGGGCCTACCGCAGATCCAGGAGCCGGATAAGGCCGTGGACCTCATCTGGGCCGAACCCGCGGCCCTACCCCAGCCCCTCGTTCCGCATGAGTCCTACGTACTGGACCAATGGCTCAGGGGCACACTGAAACCGATTGAGGCCTACGGTTTCACCAGCTGGTCCTGAGATCGTCTGTGCCGGCTGATATCTGCTCAGGCGGCTTTGCGGTGTGCGCGGCTGTCTGAGGGTAGGTCGGCGTTGGGTGGGGGTAGGTATCCGTGGGATTTGAGTCGGTGATGGCGTCTACAGAGTGCCCAGAGGTTGGCCCCGGTGGTGGGTCCGGCTCTTTCGTGGGGGATCTGATGATCGAGATCGCTGCGTTCGGCTGTGATGGTGCAGCCTGGTGCCTGGCAGACCCCGTCACGGAAGATAATCGCATCCCGTAGTCGTTCGGGTGCGAACCGGCCGTTGTAAACCACGCTGAGAATGTCCCGGTCTGCCTGTTTCTTGTTCTTTTGAGTACCAGCGGTGTACCACTCATGCTCCGCCTCGGGATCAGCAGCCAGTTTCCGGATATCCGCGGCGGGGATGACGCTGGCCCGGTCGGAGCTGATGGCGGGTTCGTCTGATCCCCCGGTCAGCGTCTCTTCGGGGACCATCACGCAGATCTTGGCGGAGATGGGTGTGCTGTAGCAATGGCCATCGCGCAGACAGGCGCTGAGGAGGTCTGCCTCCCGCTGACGGATGGTCCGATCATCCACATCGGCAGCAGCGGTCTCGGGGTCGTAGTCCTGATGCCGGGCATCGAAGTCGATCGGAGTGTTCTCGTCCACTCCCACTGCGGCTGGATGAGATCCGTCGATGAGCGGCTGGTCGGAATCCTTTGGTTGTGCCCGGTTCATTCCTCGTGCTGCGGCGTGGACCTTCTTCTCGATCGCCTTAGCCTCAACAGTCGGGATGTAGAGCTCCAAGAAGCTCATGCCGTTTTCACCGTGGTAGAAGCTGGCATACCGGTGTTCCTTGGCTTCCTCGGCTGCTGCGTTGAACAGCTCCACGTCTAGTTCGGGGATACGGCGGATCACCCAGTTCTTCAACTCGGATGGGGTCTTCCCCGGAGCTATCTCGGCTAGTTCGGCATCGAGGATCTCCAGCAGGTCCTCGCGGTGGATGATGGGGCTGGTCTCTACAGCGGCCTTGCGGAGTGTGGTGAGGTTGATGGCACCGGTGCGGAAGGTTTTCCAGAACTTCGGCAGGTGCTCACGCACGTATTCAGCGTCATTGAGTACGGCGGTGGCCTGCTGGTCACTCATCCCCAACAGGACTCCGGCCTGCCGGTTGGCCTGCCGGGCATCAGCAGCTCGGATGAAGGGACTCTCACCAGTGACGGCTTTCTGCCGCGCCGCACGATGGGTGAGGAAATGCTCAATAGAGGTGGCGGTGGCGCGATTGGCATCAATGATGGATTCCCAGGCAGCTTCCATTCCCTCTTCACACATGAAGTGAGAGGCACGCTCCGGAATCTCCGGGCGAGGAAACTGCTGTTCATCCTTCATGAAACCCACGCTACCCCTGGCACCGGACATGCCCAGATACCAGGTGGCACCTGTCTAAGTGGCTGCTGTTGATCTCCATACACCCACTGTACGAAGGGGTGCGGACATGGCGATGTTCCAAGGGTTCGGACTCGCAGTGAAAACCAAAGAGTGCCCTGCCCCAAGAATGGGCCAGGGCACTCCGGACGAGGCAAAGTGTCGGGTCGTGGGAATCTATTCGGCGGAGACGAATGCCTCTTCACGATCGAACATACCCAGCCGTACCCGTACGAGACCGTCGTAATCCTCCGGCACAGCCAGGGCGATATTGCCCTCTTCGGTGCCGCCGTTGTAGAGCTCATTGAGTCCGTCGAACTCATCGGGAGCGACTGCAAGGCTGTCGAATGCCTGAATGGTCTCACCACTGCCTGTCACCCAGGCGATCTCAGTACCGAGACTAGGCATCTCGGATTCCTCTCCGGTGTAAGTGGCTGTGACATTGACCAGGATGTAGGCGTTGCCTTCTTCGGCCTCATCATTGAACTCGTTCGCCTCAGCCACGGCATCATCGGCGTCGAAAGTAACGTCATTAACGGTGAGCTCCCATTCCTCGGCGACGATGGTCTCGCCCAGGCTCAGGGGATTATCGCGAGTACCGGCGTCGCCGGAAGCATCTCCTTCGTCAGCTTCCTCTACATCATCTTCCGAGATCTCAGCAGCGGCTGCTTCGGCTTCCTCATCTGCGTCTTCAGCTTCTTCGATCTCCTCCTCATCAGAGGCCGTGTCTTCGTTGTCGGCGTCGTCGCCGTTGGCGGCCCCTGCGACCGCGGCGCCAACGCCGGAACAAAGCCCGTCCTATCCACAACACAATCGCCCGAATAACCATGTATAGACCATAACCACTGAAGCCTAGGGGTGCCTGAGCACAGAAAGGCCCCCACTCGACCGGAATAACTCCAGGTCAGGTGGGGGCCTGTTGGCGGAGGCGGGGGGATTTGAACCCCCGATCCCCGGTTAAGAGGATCCTTCATTAGCAGTGAAGTCCGTTCGGCCGCTCCGGCACGCCTCCATCGGATCAGAGACCCGATGCACCCTGCAGGCGGGAACCGCCCGCAACGCGCCTATCCAGGGTAGCGGTCACAGTCCCGCAGATCAAAGCGAATCACCTTCGGCGGGCCGGTAATGTGTCTGGGGTGAGTAATCAAGAGCACGTCATAGCAGTGATTGGAGCGGGTCCGAGGGGGACTTCCTTTCTCGAACGACTCCTGGCCCATGTGGAGCAGCAGGCAATTCGTACCCAGTCAGAACTTCCCCCACTGCGAGTCTTGGTTATTGACCCCGCGCGCCATGGCTCCGGCAAGATCTGGGATCCCGAGCAGTCGCCGCGGTACCTCATGAACACCCCCGCAAGCTTCCCCACAGCAGCACCTGCCGGTGCCACCCAGGAGGAACTCACACCATCCTCCTGCTCCACGAGCTTTCTCCAGTGGGCCAAAAAGCAGGGGCTCGCATATAACGACGGCGACTTCCCCCGCCGTGCTGACTACGGCGCCTATCTGCGCTGGCTCCATCAGGAAGCAGTCTCCGGGCTGCGAGCCAACGGGGTCTCGGTCGAAGAGATCCCTGACGAAGTCACATCCATCAGCGCCGGGAAGAACTGGTACGGCCTGCTCATGGCCCAAGGCCCGGCCCGCGAAGCCAACGCCGTCATTCTAGCCCTGGGGCATGTCCCGGCAGAACCTGCTGGCCCCGCCGCTCGGCTGAGCAGCCAGGCCCAGAAACTCGGACTGCACTATCAGGTGCCCGCCATCCCCACAGATGTGGACTACAACCGGTTCGAAGCCGGTGAGAACGTCCTGGTCCGTGGCATGGGCCTGAACTTCTTCGACCTCATGATCGAGGTCACCGCCGGACGTGGTGGGCGCTTCAAACAACACCTCTCCGGGGATCCCGGCCACCGGTTGGACTACCAGCCCTCAGGCCAGGAGCCGATCCTCATCGCAGGATCCCGCCGAGGCACCCCCTACCGCGCGAAAACGGTGGCACCGGGCTTCGTGCCCGAAGGTGTCGAGCTCACCCAACTCACCGATGAGGTCATCGAGGAGCTCATCCGCGAACATCAGCAGTTGGACTTCGCCGCCCACCTCTGGCCGCTCATCGAGGCCGATATGCAGCAGACCTACCGGCGCATCGGCGGCGACCCCCAGGCTGAGTTCAAGCTGGAGGAATTCACCAGGCCCTTCGACCACCAGTTCTTCGGCTCCGCCCAGGAGTACCAGCAGGCCATGGCTACCTGGCTAACCGAGGACGCGGCCACTGCCGCAGAAGGGGCCCAGAACCCCCAAAAGATGGCCGTAAATGCCCTGCATGCCGCCCGGCTGAAGGTCAAACACTTGGTCACCGAACGCCGGATCACCCAGACATCCCTCCTGCGCGACGTTGAAGGCTGGTTCGAAGCCACCGTGGAGGGACTGACCAGTGGCCCGCCTCTGCAGCGCATCGAGGAGCTCGCCGCCCTCGCTCGGGCCGGGATCGTCCAATTCCTGGGGCCGTCCCCGGTCTACGGTGTTGAGCATGACGAGGGGCTCTTCATCGCTGACTCCTCGGCGGTCAGCGGAGCCCGCTATACCGCCCGGTACATGATCGAAGCCATGATGCCGCCGAATCGCATAACCCAGTCCAGCGCCCCACTGGTGCGCAGCCTCCTCGAGGCAGGAACGGCCCGGCCAGCAACTTTCCGAGCCGGCGGGGAGAGCCATGTGCATAAGGGCTTCGCCGTAACTGACTCCCCCCACCGTCTGCTGACCAGTAGGGACAGCGTCGTCGAGGGTATCTACGTGCTGGGACTGCAGCTCTCCTCAGCCCAGTGGGGAACGGCCATCGCCGCTGAAGCCGGAGGTCAGATCACGACGACGGCGCGGAGCCTGGCAGATGCCGATGCCGTCGTCGTCGATATTCTCAGCCGAGCACCTTCCCGGGGTTGAGGATCCCCAGCGGATCCAGGGCCTGCTTGACCGCCAGCATCGCCGGGACAGCTGAACGGTGCTCTTTGGCCATCGAAGCCACTTTGCCGACCCCCACACCGTGCTCACCGGTGCAGGTCCCGCCCATGGCCAGGGCGCGATCCACCAGGCGTTCATTGATCTGCTTGGCCTGGGCATAGGCCTGCTCATCACCTGGTGGCAGCAGGATGGCCAGGTGGAAGTTGCCATCACCTACGTGGCCGGCGATGGGGGCGATGAGATCGGTGGTTTCGAGGTCCTTCTTGGTCTCCAGAATGCACTCGGGCAGCCGCGAGATCGGCACACAGACATCGGTGGGCAGCACCTTCGCATTCGGCACCAGGTGCTGTGAGGCCGGCAGGACGTCCGCCCTGGCCTGCCAGGTGCCCCGGACTTCCTCCGGTTCAGTGGTGGAGCTGAACTCCTCAGCGTTGAAACTGCGCGCCAACTGGGCGAACTGCGCGTAGTGAACCGGAGTCTCCGCCTCGTTACCGGTGAACTCCACGATGATGGTGTCGGCAGGTTTGGCGGTGTAGCCGTTGTACTCCTTCAGCGCGCGGATGGTCGGCGCATCGAGAAGTTCTACGCGGGTCAGTGGCAGTGAGGCGCGCAGGGCTGCAACAACCAGCTGGGCAGCGGTTTCGAGGTCGGGTAGGGACCAGACACCAACTGCGGTGCAGGCCGGAAGGGGGTGCAGGTTCACAGTGACCTCGGTGATGATCCCGAGGGTTCCCTCGGAGCCCACGAAAAGATGCGTGAGGTCATAGCCGGCTGAGGTCTTCTTCGTGGTGGAACCGGTGCGGATCACCGAGCCGTCGGCCAGCACCACGGTCAGTGCCAGCACGTTCTCCTTCAATGTCCCGTAGCGGACCGCGGTGGTGCCGCTGGCTGAAGTTGAGGCCATACCCCCGATGCTGGGATCGATGGCCGGCCCCGCGGCGAACTGCAGACCATGGGGCTCCACTGCGGCGTTGAGCTCGGACTTCAGCACCCCCGCCTCTGCAGTGGCGTACATGTCATCGGCGGCGATATCCACCACCTGGCGCATCCCGGAGACATCGATGCAGATGCTCCCGGCGGTGGTGTTGGCCCCGCCTTCCAGGCCCGTGCCTGAGCCGCGGGGGACCACGGGTGTCTGATGCTCATGGCAGATGCGCACCGCGGTGGCGACATCCTCGGTGCTGGTAGCCCTCACCGCCGCCTGAGGCAGCTCCCAGCCGTGGTGGGAGCGGTCATGGGACAGTGGCTCGAGGTCCTCGGCCGCAGTGAGAACTTTGTCTCCCAGGGCGGAGATCAGGGCTTGTACGACGCCGTCGTCGCGGGTTTCAGGGGTTTCAGAAGAAGTCGCCATCCACTTCAAATTATCACCGCAACTGCGAGATCAGTTGAGCACGATTAGTGGTCCCCGTTTTCCGCAGCAGCTTGGAGATATGGAACTTCACAGTATGTTCCGAGATGTCGAGGTGCTGGGCGATTTGGGCATTGCGCAGACCCTCTCTTAGGCAGTCGAGTACCTGCTTCTCGCGGTCGGAGAGGTTAGTGAGTTCATGCAGCGGCGTAGGGGTCGGGGGTGGATCCAACGGGATGGTGATCCCCAGTTCGGTGCCCCATCCTGGGGTGGAATCCACCTCCAGTTTTCCCCCTAAGGCGGATACATGTTCGGCAATCGGCCGGAGGGTATCGTCATGGGCGCGCAGCTCACCCTTGCCGTCGTCGCGGATGCCGATCAGCAGATTGAGGCCATCGCAATCCCAATGAATCCGTACCCGTTGAGCCTCAGCCGTATTGGTAAATGAGAGAACTGCATTGCGCACAATCGCGCGGGCAGCTTGGGCGACATCACCGGGCAGTGCGCGGCCGTTCTCGGGGGGTTCGACAAATTCAACCTCGAGCTGTCCAAAGCGCACCAGGGGTTTCAAGTCGTTCTTCAGCCGGGCGAAGGCCCCCACCACAGGCTCTAAGAGGTCGTCTCGGCGCTCATCGGAATCAGTTCGCAGTTGCACTAACGCGGTAGCTGCAATGTGAATGGCCGTTTCCCGGGCCGCGCGGTCCTCAAGACGGTTGGAGCGCAGTGTTGCAAGCAGGGACTCCAGGGTGACCGCGTAACGGTCTGACTGTTCGGACAGCGCCCGAGCATGGGCTGAGAGCTGGATTCGCGCATCCTGTGGAGCTGGCTCAGGGGGAGTCATAGTCGTCAGAGTAACCGCAAAGTACTACCCGAAGGTATAGCCCTATACGAACGGCTAGCCCACCTACCCATTCCGGGTAGTGACGTGCATCACTGTGCGGAAGATGATCGAAGGGTGATTGAAAAGCATAGTTTCCACTCCTCGTTGAGCCAGATTCGTGACGAACTCTCCCGAACACTGGCCACTATCTGTCAGGACCAACAAGAAGCTTTAGAGCAGATGGCCGAGATGATCGGCGGTGCTGAACGCATCTTCGTGCTCGGCGCCGGGCGCTCGGGCTTAGCTCTCCAAATGACAGCGATGCGGCTCATGCACCTGGGAAAGGAGGCTTATGTCGTTGGGGAAACCACCACACCGGCCATTCGGGGAGGGGATGTGCTCCTCACCGCCTCTGGCTCCGGCACGACCGGGAGTGTGGTCCGTGCGGCGGAGCAAGCCCGGGGTGCCGGGGCAACTGTCGTCTGTTTCACAGCCCGGCAGCATTCTCCCTTGGGGGAGCTCGCTGCTGCCGCCGTGCTGATCCCCGCGGCTGAGAAGCTGGACCGTTCTGGGGCTGCGTCAGCCCAGTATGCCGGCAGCCTCTTCGAGCAGGCCGTGGTGATTGCCGGGGACGCCTTGTTCCATGCCCTGTGGCAGCGCAGCGGGCGCAGCGCCGACGAGCTGTGGCCTCGCCACGCCAATATCGAGTAACACTTCCCAGAGTTTTCCCTAGCCCCAGTAGGAATCGATCGTAAGGAATCATCAACAATGAAGATTCAATTTGCCATGGACACTTTGACCACCGAGCAGGCTCTGGAGTGGGCAAGTCAGGCTGCCCCGCATGTAGACATCCTTGAGCTCGGTACCCCGCTGATTAAAAGTGCGGGGCTTTCCGCGGTGACCGCGGTCAAGAAAGCTCATCCGGATAAAACTGTCTTTGCGGATATGAAAACTATGGATGCTGGGGAGCTTGAGGCGGATATCGCATTCAAAGCAGGTGCAGATTTAGTGACAATTCTGGGCACCGCGGATGACTCCACCATCGTTGGTGCTGTTCAAGCTGCCCGGGCTCACAGCAAAGGGATTGTGGTCGACCTCATCGGTGTGAGGGATAAGGCCGCTAGGGCAAGGGAGGTGGTGAAACTCGGCGCAGAATTTGTGGAGATGCACGCCGGTCTGGATGAGCAGGCTCAAGAGGGGTACTCCCTGGATGGCCTTCTGGAGGCGGGCAGAACTGCCCAGGTTCCGTTCTCTGTAGCGGGTGGGGTGAAGGATTCCTCAATTGGTGCAGTGAAGGATGCCGGGGCTCAGATTGCGGTAGCCGGAGGCTTTATCTATTCCGCTAACGATGTTGGAAGCGCAGCCAAGAAGTTGCGTGAAGCCATCGCTTGAAAACTCTCCGGGGCGCGGAAGCGAAGCGCTTCTCCCTGGTCATGGCCAGAACCCCTGTGTGCTTGCGGAATGGGGTTACCTACCGATCGGTCGGTAAGTCTGCTACAGTCCCTCATGCGGTGGCCTGAGTCACACACTCTTGTGTGCCCAGTCACCCATAGTTGTGATTCGCATCCCATACCACGTGTCAATGGAGGCACAATGAGCCAGCAGGCCTACCTCAGTAAAGAGGGCCATGAGTTGACCCGCGAGGAGAAGAAAGTCCTCGCCGGTACCCTCGTGGGAACCACTATCGAGTGGTACGACTTCTTCATCTACGCCCAGGCTGCCGGGTTCGTCCTGGCAGTGCTGTACTTCGAGCCCCTGGGGGAGGAGAACGCTGCCCTGGCCCAGATCGTGGCATGGGCCTCCATCGGTATCTCCTTCCTGTTCCGTCCGCTCGGGGCGATCATTGCCGGTTTCCTGGGCGATAAATTCGGCCGAAAACTTGTCCTAGTCATCACTCTGATGGGTATGGGTGGTGCGACAGTGCTGATCGGTCTGCTGCCCACCTACGCCACCTGGGGCCTGGCCGCACCGATCCTGCTGATCGTCCTGCGCATCCTCCAGGGGCTCTCCGCTGGTGGTGAGTGGGGCGGCGCTGCCCTGCTGTCGGTGGAGCATGCTCCCCGCCATAAGCGCGGTCTGTTCGGTATGTACCCGCAGATCGGTGTGCCCCTGGGCATGCTGCTGGCCACCGGGTTCATGTTCGGTCTCAACGCGATCCTCACCGAGGAGCAGTTCCTGGAGTGGGGCTGGCGTGTGCCGTTCCTGTTCTCCTTCGTGCTGATCGTCGTCGGTTACCTCATCCGTCTGAAGGTCGAGGAGTCTCCGGTCTTCACCGAGATGAAGGACCGGAAGAAGGAATCCTCGGCTCCGCTGAAGGAACTGGTCACCACGCATAAGAAGTACACCTTCCTGGCAGCTCTGATCTTCGCGGCCAATAACGCTGCCGGTTACCTCGTGATCGCCTTCTTCGCCTCCTACGGTGCCGCGGAGCTGGGCATGTCCCGCACCGAGACGCTGATCGCCTCGCTGATCGGCGGTGTCGGCTGGTTCATCTTCACCATGTTCGGCGGTTGGGTCTCCGACCGGATCGGACGTGTGCGGACCTTCCAGATCGGTTACGCGATCATCATCGTCTGGGCAGTGCCGATGTGGTTCATGCTCGACACAGCTTCGCTGCCGCTGTTCGCCCTGGCGATCTTCATCCTCACCATCGGTCTGGGTCCCTCCTATGGTCCGCAGTCGGCGCTGTACGCGGAGATGTTCCCGGTCTCCATCCGGTTCTCCGGCGTCTCCATCGGCTACGCCCTGGGCTCGATCATCGGTGGTGCCTTCGCCGCAACTATCGCCCAGGCCATCCTGGACACTACGGGTCAGTCCTGGCTGATCGGTGTGTACATCGGCGGCCTGGCGATCATCTCCTTCATCGCCGTGTCGATGGTTCCGAAGAACCTGCAGGGCATCAACCTGCACGACGACTCTGAGCGCACCGAGCTCTCGAAGCCCAAGGTCAAAGAAATGGCCTAAAAGCGCCTGAAATAACGACGGCGGCGGGGGCCGCCTCTTGCAGGCAGGCTCCCGCCGCCGTCGTTATTTCTGTCAGTAGAAAGAACGCAGCAGGGTCTCTTTGGCCTCATTGAGATGTGACTGCATCCCCTGGCGGGCCCGGTCAGGGTCACCGGCGATGATGGCATCGAGGATCTTCCGGTGGGCATTCAACTCGACATGGGAGACCACATGCTCCCGGACAGGTTTGAACACATAGTGCAACCGCGTGGTCTCGTCGAAGTAGTTGCGCAGCAGACGTAGAGCGCGGTCGTTCTTCGAGACCCGGGCGATCAGCCAGTGGAATTCAGTGGCTCCGGCCAGGCGCTCCTGAAAATCATGTGTGGCCTCATGCTGACGTTGCAGGGCAGCCTCCAGATCTTCGATGAGCAGTTGGTTGCGCTCGAGTGCGGCTATTCCGGTCAGCTGGGGTTCGATATAACTGCGCAGCGCCATCATATGCCCAATATCGTTGATCCCCACCGGTCGCACCATATAACCGCGGCGCGGAAACACCGTGACGAAATCTTCGATCAACAGCGTCTGCAGAGCCTCCCTGACCGGGGTCTTGGACACCCCGAACCGGGCAGCGATCTCCGACTCGCGGATAACGCCACCCGGTTCCAGTTCTGCGGTGATGACCTCCCGTCGCAGCTGACTCAGCACGCGTTGGGTGGCCGAAACCGGTAAGAACGCTTCAGCTGAGACTCCGTGGGGCGGGTCCACGGATGATTCAGCCGGCACTGGGATCACCGACCATTCAGGTAGAAGTCAGCCAGTTCGCCGTCGATGTCGTTCTCGGCGAGAGCTTCTTCGATGGTCCCATCCTCATGGGCGCGCTCATAGTAGTCATCAATGGCTTCAGTGAGTTCCGGAACATCCTTGGTGTGGGGCCAGTTGTTCTCGAAGAGCTGCGTCAGCTCGGGGTGGTCGGGGTCTTCATCGGGAATTATGGTGACGTAGTCCTCGTCCTGTTCGCTGAAGTTGAATCCCTGCATGGACTGCCATCCGATGGCATCGATCCGGCCGGCTCGCAGATCTTCGAAGGCATTGGTATCGGACTGGTACTCCTCAACCATGTCTGCTCCGAAGGCCTCCCGCAGCGGTTCCACATACGTGGAGCCGGAGAGCGTGCCCACTCGGATGCCTTCCATCTCATCGACTGATTCAAAAGAGTCATCCACATGGGAGGTGAAGCCGACTGTCTCATAGATGATGTAACCCTCTGCCTGACCGAAGACCTCTCCGCGCTCCTCGGTCTTGAGGATGAGGCCGCCGAAGAGATCCGAATTACCTTCACTGAGATCTAGTTGGGCGGCAGCCCCGGTCATGGGTTTGAAGTTCACCTCCAGGCAGTTCTCTGCCGCGAACTCGGTGATCAGGATCGCGTCGATGCCCTCGAAGGGACCGCTGTCTGAGAGCGCGTGGAACTTCGGCGGGGCATTCATCGCCGCAACTTCCAAGACGCCCTCTTCAAGAGTGGGGAACTCGTGGAGGGGTTCGCAGTCCTCGTCGATCTCAGGGGCCTCGACGGCGCCGTTGTCACCACCGCAGCTGGTGATCACCAGTGCCGCAGCGCCAAGACTGGCGATTGTGGCGATTCCGCGCTTACGGAAATTTGATCGGATATCCATTGTTTTCTCCTTTGAATCAGGATTGGTGCTTATCGTGCGAGTGCAGGGCTTTTGGAAGTTTTGTCATCGGTCTTGCCCTTCAGGCGTTTGCGGGCGGAGCCGGATCGGCGGCGTGAGGCCTTGCCGGTGATGCGTTGAACCCGCCGGTCGGCCAGAATTTCCATCCAGGACAGCAGCGAGGTCACCACCAGGTAGAGGGCCGCGGCGACCATCAGGGGCTCCAGGACTCGGAAATCGGTCATGCCGATTGAATAGGCTGAGCCCAACAGCTCCCTGGCGCCGATGGCATAGGCCAGGGCTGTTCCCTGGAAGGTGATGATGGCAATGCCGATAATCGGCGGGACCACCACGTTGAGCACATGCGGAATGATCACCCGGGTGGTGATCTGTACACGGGTGAATGCCAATGACTGGGCCGCTTCCAGCTGGCCTTTGGGCACAGAGGCGATTGCGGCCCTGAAAATCTCGGCAGCGTAGGCAGCACTGGTCAGTCCGAAGGCGATCACCACGGAGGTGAACCTGCCTACGACCAGGAAGTTGGTCAGGCCAAAATAGACCAGGTAAAGCGTCAGCAGGGCGGGGAATCCGCGGAAGATCTCAACAAAGATGACGACGACGATGCGCAGCCAGCGCTGTTGAGAGTTCAAGGCCATACCGGCCAGGAAGCCCAGGGGCAGGCCTACCGCCAGACAGGCTAGGGCCATGTAGATACTGGTGCGCAGTCCCGGCAGGAGGTCCACTGCGAGGTCGAGGTAGTTCTCCATCAGCTGGCCACCCCCGTGGTGCTGCGCATGACTCGGGCGTCCAGCCAGCGGGCAAAGAGTCCCACCGGAATAGTGAACAGAAGGTACACGATGCCGATGGTCAGGAAGGCCACCAGGGGGTTCACGCCGACCTGTGAGGCGTTATATGCGTAGAAGACCATTTCATTGGCCCCGATGATGGAGGCAATGGCGGTGTTCTTCAGCAGGGTGATGGAGTAGGCAGCGGTGGAAGCTAGCATCACAGGTAATGCCTGAGGCAGGATCACCCGGAACAGAGTGTCACGCAGGTTCATGCCAACGGAGGCGGCGCCTTCCCACTGGCCGGTGGGAACTGCATCCAGGCCGGCGCGGATGCTGTCTCCGATATAGGCGGAGTTCACGACTCCCAGGCCGACGATGGCTGCATAGACCGGAACCTCGGAGATGATCCCCAGGGAGAGGCCGAAATAGATGATGATCAGCCAGGCCACAGGAGGAATCCCTCGGGCGATCCATGCCCAGATGCCTCCGATAAAGCGCAGCAGCAGGTTGTCTGAGCGCCGCAGGATGGCCACCGGAACGGCCAGGATGACGGAGAGCAGAAAGGCCCCAACCCAGATCTGCAGGGTGATCATCAACCCCTCGATGACATAGCTTGAGTCAAGCATCAGACGACCCCGGATACTGCCTTGACGAAGCGGTGGATCCGCTCATGGGGTGGATCAACGAGCATCTCCTGTGGTGTGCCGGTGGCCAGGGCCTCACCGTCGGCGATGAACATCACTCGATCGGCCGCCTGCTGGGCGAACTGAATCTCGTGAGTGACCATCAGCATGGTCATTCCCGCTTCAGCCAGTTCCTTCATCACCTTCAGCACCTCCACCCGCATTTCGGGGTCGATGGCGCTGGTGGGTTCGTCGAAGAGAATGACTTCGGGGTCCATCGCCAAGGACCGTGCAATGGCCACCCGTTGCTGCTGGCCGCCGGAGAGCTGACTGGGATGTTTCTGCATATGGTCTTGCAGACCGACCCGCTCTAGTTGTTCCTCGGCGCGCTTCCTGGCGGCGTTCTTGTCGCGACCGAGGACGAGTTTCTGGGCCAGGGCGACATTCTCCAGCGCGGTGTGGGTGGCGAAGAGGTTGAAGGACTGGAAGACCATCCCCACCCGGCGCCGCAGCGCCCTGACAGAGGATGCGGAGGTGCGTCTGTCGGCGTCGAAAACGCGCTCACCCTGTAGGTCCAGGGTTCCAGCGTCGGGGAGCTCCAAGAGATTGAGGCAACGAATGAATGTGCTTTTCCCGGAGCCGCTGGGGCCGATGATGGCGATGTGCTCGCCCTTATGCACATCGGCACTGATCCCTTTGAGAACTTCCTTACCGCCGAAGCTCTTGTGGATCTCACGAGCGGAGAGGGCGATACCGCTATGTGTTGGGACTGTCATGGGACATCAATTCCTGTCTTCGACTGGAAGGGCATGGCGGAGAAAATCGAAATCGCAGCCGTGCTCGGCCTGCAGGACATGTTCGGCATGGAGTTTCGCGAATCCCCGAATGGGTTTCGGCGGTGGTGCGTAGGGAGCGCGGGCGGCAAATTCCTCGGGGTCGACTCCGTGGTCAATGCGCCCGTTCTCAGCGTCGAGGGTGATTTCATCGCCATCGCGCAGATACGCCAAAGGGCCGCCGACGGCAGCCTCGGGGGAGGTGTGGAGGACCACTGCTCCAGTGGAGGTGCCGCTCATCCGGGCATCAGAGATGCGGACCATGTCCCTGACGCCCTGTTTATGCAATTTGGTGGGAATCGGAATATGCCCCACCTCAGGCATACCCGGGGCGCCTACAGGTCCGAGGCCCCGCAGCACGAGGATGCTGTCCGGGGTCACCTCGAGATCTGGGTCATCAATGCGGGCATTGAGGTCTTCCAAGCCGTTGAAGACCACAGCTTTTCCGCGGTGTTTGAACAGCGTAGGATCGCCGACTCCAGCAGTCTTGAGAACTGCGCCTCCGGGAGCCAGGTTTCCCTGCAGCATGACCAACGGCCCCCGGGGGCTCAGAGGGTGGTCGCGTTCGGCAATAGCCGGATTCGCAGCAGGAAGTGTCTCAGCAAGTACATCGCCTAAGGTCCCGCCCTGGGCAGTGAGTGTTTCCAAGTGAAGGAGGTCTTGGATACGGTGCAGCACAGCGGCCACCCCTCCGGCCGCATCCAACTCTGGGAGTGTGCACACCCCACCCGGGCGCACATTAGCCAGATGCGGAGTCTGCGCGGACCAGCGACGGAAATTCTCGACCCCGATCTGTAGGCCCGCCCGGCCGGCAATTGCCTCTAGATGGATCACGGTATTGGTCGAGCCGCCCAGGGCCGTGACGGTTCGGAAGGCGTTCTCCAGCGAGGCCATGGAAATCAGCGCCTGGGGAGACTGGTTGCGCTGAACAGCGTGGACGGCTTCAAAGCCGGTTCGGTAGGCGATATCGCGACGTTTCTGCGCCGCGGCCTCCGCTAAGGCACTGCCAGGGAGGGCGAAGCCGAGAACCTCAGCCACGGCAGCCATGGAGCTGGCCGTGCCCATGACATTGCAAGTGCCGACCCCCGTGTTGAGGTTCCCTTCGAATTCCTCCCATTCCTGGTCATCTACCTCGCCTGCCCGGTGGCGGTCGAAGAAGTCCCAGGCATCGTCAACGGTGAAGGGCTCCTGTCCTCGGTGGCAGGAGACTGGCCTGGGGCCAGCTGTAACCATCAGGGAGGGCTTATTAGCGCTCACCGCTCCCATGATCTGGGCCGGCACTGTCTTATCGCAGCCGCCCATTAAGACCACGCCATCAATGGGCGCGGTGGTCACTGCTTCCTCAATATCCATGGACATCAAGTTCCGCAGATACATGGAGGTGGGCCGGGTGTAGGGCTCTGAGATCGAGATCGTGGGGAACTCAAGAGCGAGACCACCGGCGTCCCGGACGCCTCGTTTGACATGGTCAATGAGGTCGGAGAGTCCCTTATTGCAGGGGTTCAGATCCGAGGTGCTGTTGGCGATGCCGATAACGGGAGTGCGGCGGACATCGTCATAGCTGAATCCTCCGCCACGGAGGAATGCCCGGTGCAGCAGCCCATCCTGCCCTTCTGCGGTGAAGAGCCGACCTCCGGCACTGCTGACGTCGCGTTGCGACATATAACCCCTCAGTGTGATGCGGTTGCTGTGACCGGGGGCTCAGGCTGAATATCTCATTGCGTACTCGAAAGGTATTCGAGTGATATATCAGGAGAGCCGCTAGTCTAAGCATGGAAGTGATGTAAGCCACACTAACATGATCTTGGTGATCTGGATCACACTCGATTGAGGAGTCAGAGGATAAATATGGACGTCTATGTCATTGGCAGTGTCTACCCCCAGCTGGAACAGGGGATTGCTGCAGCAGGTGGGAGTATCACTGCCGACTCGAGCAGGGCCCAGGGCGTGGTGGTCAGCGTTGGGGGAAGCCCTGCGGAACTGTTGGAGGTGCTGACTTCGAACCCGGCGATCCGATGGGCCCAGTTGCCCAGTGCTGGTATTGAGAGGTTCAACGATTCGCTCCGCGCTCGTCCCGACCTGGCATGGACAAGCGCTAAAGGGGCCTATGCCGCACCGGTTGCCGAGCATGCATTGGCTCTGACCCTGGCGCTGTTGCGGGAGCTGCCCACCCGTGTGCGTGCCCGCAGCTGGGCCCCTGCCACTGGCACTTCCCTGCACGGGCTGCGCGTCATGGTGGTCGGAGCAGGTGGAGTGGGGCTGGAGACTGCTCGACTTATGCAGTGTTTCGACACCCATGTCACGATGGTGCGCCGACTGCCGAAACCGGTGCCGAGCGCCGATGCCACGATCAGCCTCGATGAGATGCGGGATCACCTGCCCAAGACGGATGTCCTCGTCTTGGCCGCTGCCCTGACTCCGCATACCCACCATATGGTCGATGCCGCTGCCCTTGAGGCCCTGCCCGATGAGGCAATCCTGGTCAACATCGGCCGCGGTGGATTGGTGGACACCGAGGCTCTGGTCAATGCCCTCCAGCGAGAGCAGCTGGCTGGCGCAGCTCTGGATGTCACAGACCCCGAGCCGCTGCCGGATGGCCATCCCCTGTGGGAGGAGCCTCGAGCCCTCATCACGCCACATGCAGCTGACACCCTGGAAATGATCCAGCCCCTGTTTGCCCAGCGGGTGTCCGAGAACCTCCGCCGTGTCATCGCCGTAGAGGAGCTTATTGGCGTCGTCGACGCTGAAGCCGGTTACTGAGTCCCCCTCGCCCACTGGTCGCTCAGGGTGGCCAGTGCCGCGAGGTCCCGGGGACTCCAGCCGCGATCGCGGGCCTCGGTGAATTGGGCAGCAGCCTGCCTGAAGACGTCCAACTTCACGCCTGTGGCATCTGAGCTACGAATCAATAGCCTCTGCGCCTCTTTCAGACCACCGATGGGCGCATTAGAATCCTGGCTGAGATCCTCAGTGAAGGCGATGGGCAGGCAACGTTCCAACATGGTGCTCTGGGCCCAGCCATTGGATAGGGCTCGAGTGGCAGCAGCGTGATCTATGCCGAGGGCCTGGATCAGTTGGGCAGCCTCAGCAGCGACTGCCACATGAGTACTCACCAGCATCTGGTTGATCAATTTCAGTCTCAACCCGCTGCCGGCTGAGCCAAGCCATTCCACAGTTGAGGCATAGGTTGCGGCAACTTCACGCAGAGCGCTCTCGGCCTCCGAGGGTCCACCAGCCATAACGACCAGTGATCCGGATTCGGCAGCAACTGCACCCCCGCTGATCGGGGCATCTACGAAATGCACTCCGTGGGTCTCTGCCTCGGCGGCCAGTTCTTCGGCAGCTTCAGGATCAAAGGTGCCATGCTCAATCAGAATGGTCCCCTCGGCCGCTGCAGCGAGGAGCCCCTCTTCGCCGCTGTACATCTTCCGAATAACTTCGGTGTTGAGCAGGCAACTGAGCACAATATCGCAGGAGGCTGCCAGCTCCGTCGGGGAAGCGGCCTCTTCGGCCCCTGCCTCCACCAGTGGGGCGGAGCGAGCCGGTGTGCGGTTCCAGACTTTCAGTCGGTAACCAGCCTTCAACGCTCGTCGGGCCATGGGAGCGCCCATGGCGCCAAGGCCGATAAACCCTACAGTTGTCATCGTCATCTCCTGTTCCTAAACCAGTCGCTGTCCGCCGTCGACGGGCAGTATCGCCCCTGTGATGAAGTCGTGTTCCAACAAGTTGAGGCAGGCCTGGGTGACATCGCTGGGGGTGCCCGATCGGCGCAGGGGGGTGGTCTCCTGTACGGCCGCACGAATCTCGTGCCAATCCTTGGTGCGCTCAGTTTCGACAAGGCCGGGGGCCACCGCATTGACTCTGACCTCTGGTCCCATGGCCACAGCCAGCATGCGGGTTAGATGCTCTAGGCCCGCTTTACTGACGGCGTAGGGAATGGAGCTGCCGCTGACAGTTGTCGCCGCGACGGAGCTCATGTTGATTACAGCGCCCCGTGCCTTTTTGAGCTCGGTGGCACTGGCGCGGATCAGATGCCAGGGGCCCGCGAGATTCACCCCGAGTATCTGATTGAAGAATTCAGGCTCCAGGGCCTGCAGGTCGCGGTGATCCCGGGGAATGCCAAGGCCCGCGTTATTGATCACCACATCGATGCGGCCGAAGTTCTCAACAGCCTGCTCGGCAATCTCAGTTGCGCCCTGTGGGTCGGAAATATCGGAGTCCACATAGACGCTGTTGCCCAGTTCAGCTGCTAGGGCCCGTCCGATTTCAGTGGTCTGGTAGCCATGCAGAACCAAGCGGTATCCCCGTGCGCTCAACGTGCGGGAGAGCTCTTGCCCGATGCCACCAGTGGCTCCGGTGATGATGGCTACGGGGTCTCCCGACATGATGAACAGGCCTCTTCTCTCCGCGGGGCAGTTCCCTGATTGCGGTCTAGTCGCAGTATCTTCAGGAACTGTATAACAGGTGAAGTGACCTCAATCACCTAGTGAAGCGATGTGTGACACTTCCGGATGGGGAGATGGGCTCCGCCTAGGATGTGAATGTCGAAGGCCAACCAAGGAGGAAACTCATGGCACATGTGCTCACTGTCAAAGGGAAGACGCCGAAAGTGGGGGAGCGGGTCTTTCTGGCCCCCACTGCAGCGGTCACCGGTGATGTGATCATCCACGACGACGCCTCGGTCTTCTATGGAGCCTCCGTCCGCGGTGACTCCGACACCATCACCGTCGGCGAAGGAACTAACCTCCAGGACAACGCTGTTCTCCATGCCGACGCAGGGATCCCCTGCACTCTGGGCAAAGGCGTCTCGGTCGGCCATTCAGCCGTGGTGCATGGTGCCAGCATTGGCGATAACTGTCTGATCGGAATGTCGGCGACCGTGATGAACGGCGCCACCGTGGGGGAGGAGAGTCTCGTGGCAGCAGGTGCGCTGGTTCTCGAAGGCACCGAAATTCCGCCGCGCTCGCTGGTGGCCGGAGTGCCGGCCAAAGTGCGCCGGGAGCTCACCGAGGAGGAAGTCGCCGGCCTGCAGCGCAACGCCGAGGTCTACCTCGAGCTCAAAGAGGCCCATATCGACGCCGAATAGCCACTTCTTCGACTGAATCGAGGAAGTTTGACGAATATAGGCGCTTTACCCGAGCTTGTGACCAGGATCATACTGAGGGTATGAATGCTGAAACCCTCGAAGCGGAACCCACAGTAGAGGCACCAGTAGCTGACGACGGCGTCATCTCAGACCTCTACAACGACCCTTTCCCCATCTACCGCCGGCTGCGTGAAACGGCCCCGGTGCACTGGGTCCCGGCCATCGGCCGCTATCTGGTGGTCGGGTTCAGCGCCATCCACACCATCGACCACGACCCGGAAACCTTCACCGCCAATGAGGAAGGCTCCCTGATGATCCGTGCCATGGGACATTCCATGCTGCGCAAGGATGACCCCGAGCACGCCGAGGAACGCAAAGCCCTCGGTAGCGTCCTGAAGCCTAAGGCCATAAAAACTGTGTGGAACGAAGTCTTCCAGTGCAATTACGAGCGTTACCTCAAGGACTTCATCGCGGAGGCCGAGCCAGACACTGTTGATGGGCAGAAGGTTCTGCGCGCCGATTTCCACACTGGCTTCGCCGAACCCTATGCCGCAGAGAACCTCCGGGAGATCATCGGATTCAAAAACGCCACCTGGCAGGACATCCGCCGATGGAGTCAGGACATGATCAACGCCACCGGAAACTACGCCGATGACCCCGAAATCTGGGACCTCGGCAAGAAGGCTTTCGATGAGGTCGACGACGCCATCGACGAGGTCATCCCGAGCCTGGACGAAAACACCCTGCTGGCCCATATGATCAGCGCCGGGATGCCCATCCACTCCGTGCGAGCCAATATCAAGATGACTATCGGAGGTGGGTTCAACGAACCCCGCGATGCCATGGGCACCACACTTTGGGCGCTGCTGGAGCGACCGGACCAACTAGCCCAGGTCCGCCAGACCGGCGCCAAAGGCTGGGAGCGAGCCTTCGACGAATCCGTGCGCTGGGTGGCACCGATCGGCATGTACTCTCGCCAGACCACCAAGGAGACCGTGCTTGAGGGGATCCGCCTGCCCGCTGGGGCAAAACTCGGGGTCAACGTCGGAGCTGCCAACCGAGACCCCGCCCAGTTCGAGAATCCCGAGGAATTCGATATCAACCGGGAGCAGAAGCCTCATCTGGGCTTCGGGGCAGGCACCCACTACTGCGCCGGAGCCTGGGTGGCCCGAGCTCAGGTTGCCAGAGTCGGGCTGCCCCAGATCGATGCCCAGCTGCCAGGATTGGCACGGGACCCCGAACGCGAGCCCCGCGCTGGTGGATGGGTCTTCCGCGGCATGCTCAGCGTGCCGGTCACCTGGCAGTGCAACTGATCCCTACTTTTCGCAGAACCAAGGAGAACCGATGCCTCGCATCACCTACCACCAGCCCCAGGGCTCCCAGCAGACCATCGAACTCGATGAACCGGCCCCCCTCATGCAGACCGCCCTGCGCAATGGCGTCCCCGGCATCGTGGGCGAATGCGGCGGCCAGGCCATGTGTGCCACCTGTCATGTCTACGTCCGCGAGGACTACCTAGACCAGTTGCCGGAGAAGTCCGAGGATGAGGAGGAGATGCTCGAAGAGGTTGCCTCGCCGTTCGATGAGCGCCGCTCCCGCCTGGGCTGTCAGATCACCATCGGAGAGGACCTCGAGGAGATCGAGGTCGATGTGCCCGAAAGCCAGGTCTGAGCGATGACCCAACCCCTGCAGCCACATGAGCATGTGGTGATCATCGGCACCGGCCAGGCCGGGGTGCAGATGGTCGACTCCCTGCGGCAGAATGGCTTCACCGGCCCGATCACCGTAGTCGGTGATGAACCCCATACGCCCTACCAGAGGCCCCCACTGTCCAAGGAGCTGGCCGGCAGTTCGAGCATCGTCCCCCTGCCCCTGCGCCCGGAGGGTTTCTTCGACCAGGCCGAGACCCAAGCCCTGCTTGGTGTGGAGGTCACCGACCTCGACCCGCAGGCCAAAGAGCTGAAACTCTCCGACGGCGGCAGGCTGAGCTATAACCGCCTGGTCTTGGCCACCGGCGCCCGGAACCGAGACCTGCCCATCGAGGGTGCGGACCTTCAAGGGGTCCATGGGCTCAGAACCCTCGACGACGCCGAGAACCTGCACACTGCCCTGAGTGAAGCCTGGCGGGTGGTCATCGTTGGTGCCGGATTCATCGGTCTCGAAGTCGCCGCTTGCGCGAATAAGCTCGGCAAAGAGGTCACCGTTCTGGAATTCGCCGACCGGCCCATGGCACGGGCACTGACCTCCAGCGCCAGCCATTATGTGGCCGCAGCTCATACCGAAACCGGCATCAACCTCAAACTGGGGGAGGGGATCGCCAGCCTTCAGGGGCAGCACGGCAAGGTCACCACCGCGGTGGGAAGCTCCGGAGAACAGTATCCAGCGGATCTGGTGCTCATCGGCGTCGGCGTCGTTCCCAATACTGAGCTGGCAGAGAATGCCGGCCTGAAGATCTCCAATGGCATCGCCGTCGATACCCAGCTGTGCACCTCAGATCCCCATATTTACGCTGTCGGGGACTGCACGACCTTCCCCAATCACTTCACCGGTGGACCCACGCGTCTGGAGTCCGTGCAGAACGCCACTGATCAGGCACGTTACCTCGGTGCCTTGCTGGTCCAAGGAAACGACGACGACGCCGGCTACCGGGAACTGCCGTGGTTCTGGTCCAACCAGGGGGGTGTGCGCATTCAGATCGCCGGTATCTCAGCCCCCGGTGATGAGGCTGTACTGCGCGGTGACCCCGAGACAGGCAAGTTCTCCGTCCTGTGCTTCCGCGATGGGGCACTGGCTGCTGTGGAGTCGATCAATGCGCCCAAGGACCATATGGCCGCTCGCAAACTCCTGGTCGGCGATACCTCATCGCTGAGCCGAGAAGAGCTCAGCGACCCAGAGACCGACCTCCGCAAACTCGCGAAATCCATAAGATAAGACAGTGTCCTTCACCCTTCGGCAGCTGGAACTATTCACTGCTCTGACCGAGTTCAACACACTCAGTGCCGCAGCCGCCCATCTGCATATCTCGGAATCGGCGCTCTCCCACGCGCTGACGGAACTGGAGAAAACCGCCGGAGAGCCGCTGCTGGTCCGCCGGAAAGCCCGCGGCTATGTACTCACCCCGGCCGGAGAGTACTTTGCTGAGCGCGCGCAGGAGCTGTTGAAGAACGCCGCTGAGCTGGGTGATGCGCTCTCCAACCGTAAGGGTGAGCTCCGTGGTCCAGTGGCCTTGGGGTGTTTCACCGGTCTGGGGCCCACTGTGCTGCCGCCGCTATTCGAACACTTCAGCCGACACCACCCCGAGGTGCAGCTGCAGGTGTCCCTGGGTACTCAGGACGAAATTGTCACCCAACTGCATCAGCGCAATATCGATGCCGCCTTCCTCTATGACATTGACCTCCCGCCCGGGCTACGGCAGGAACCTCTCTACGAGACTGAGGTGGTGGCGGTGCTGCCGGAGGGTCATCGGCTGGCTGAGCGCCAGGCAGTGGCCTTGGAAGACCTCGTCGCTGAACCCCTGATCATGCTGGATTCAATCCCCAGTACCCCGCATACCCACCGCATTTTCCGGGAGCTGGGGTTGACTCCCAGTGTGCTGGCCGCGCTGCCTTCGATTGAGATGGTCCGGGGTCTGGTCGCCCGCGGGTTGGGTTACAGCCTCCTGATGGCCAGGCCCTACAGCACAGTCACAACAGAGGACGGGCGAAAAGTACTCGCCCGTCCTCTGAAACCCCGTTCAGGGGTGACCAACACTGTTGCGGCCTGGCCGCAGGAATATGCCCTCACCGCCCGCGCACGCGCGGTGATCGACCACGGAATAGCCGAATTCGGGGCCTGAATCAGCGGCTGATCACATGCGGCTGGCTGACCTCTTTGAGGCCGTGAGTGCCGAACTCCACGCCGAAGCCAGACTCCCTGGCTCCGCCAAAGGGAACCCGCGGGTCGATAGCCCCGTGCTTATTGATCCAGGTGCTGCCGGCTACCAGGCGGGAGGCAACCTCCTCAGCCCGTTCCGGATTGGAGGACCACACCGATGAACCCAGACCCACATTGAGCGTATTGGACCACTCGATGGCCTGCTCGAGGTCTGTGTACTTCACAATCGGCAGGGCCGGACCGAACTGTTCTTCAACAACCAGGGGGTTCTCCGGGTCGATATCCGCCACCAGAGTGGTGGGGTAGAAGTAGCCGGTGGCGCCCTCCTCGGGGTCCCCGCCGATCAGCACTCGGGCCCCGGAATCCTTAGCGGCCTTGACCAGTCGGTCCACAATCTCCCACTGAGACTTATTCTGCAGCGGGCCCAGAACATTCTGCTCTTCCAGACCAACACCCATGGGCATGTTCTTGGCCACCTCGACGAGAGACTCGCAGACCTCCTCGTAGAGGGATTCCGGAACATAGAGCCGCTTCAGCGCCGCACAGGTTTGACCGGTGTTGATGAAAGCTCCCCAGAAGAGGTCCTCTGCCAGGGCCTTGGGGTCGGCGTCGTCGAGCACGATTCCGGCGTCATTGCCGCCGAGCTCCATGGTCATCCGCTTCACGGTATCGGCGGCATTTTTGATGATGTGCTTACCGGTGGCGGTGGAGCCGGTGAACATGATCTTGGCGATATCGGAGTGCTTGGTCAGCTTCTCACCCAGGTCACCGCGGCCAGGTACAGCGATCAGCACATCTGCCGGCAGCGCGGAGTTGAGCACATCCACCAGTGCCAGAACGCTCAGTGGGGTGTAGCCGCTGGGTTTGATCACCACAGTGTTGCCCTGGCGGAGGGAAGGGGCGATCTGCCAGATGGAGATCATCATTGGCCAGTTCCACGGGCCGATGGCGCCGACGACGCCGAGGGGGCGCCAGTGCAGAACAGCCTTGCCCGAGTCGTCATCGACCAAGGTTTCCGGCTCGAGGCTGAACTCGGCGGTAGCCCGCAGCCAGGAGACGCAGGCCCCGACCTCGAACCGAGCATTGGGGCCGTTGAGCGGTTTTCCCTGCTCCCGGGAGAGCAGATGAGCTAGCTGCTCAGCATTGGTCTCGATGGCATCGGCAGCTGCATGCAGGGCCTTGCTGCGGTCCTGATCGCTGCGCGCAGCCCAACCCGGCTGGGCCGCCTTGGCGCGGGCAACGGCGTCCTCAAGCTCCTCAGCAGTGGCCTCCGGTGCCCGGCCGACCAATTCGCCGGTGGCAGGATCGAAGATCTCTCGTCCGCCCTGGGCAGGCTGTATGCGATCCAGCAGCTCCTGGGTATCTACGGTCATAATCCGGCTCCTCCTTCAAGAGCAGTGTGATGTACATCTCTAGAATGCGTCATCACTGGTGAAGAAGTATTGAGCGCTAGCGCACAGAAATGTGCGGACGGTGCATCAGTGCCTGGGTTCCCTTCTCCGTGGCCCAGGGAGTCAGGGTATGGCGCAGCATCCGCCACTGGCGTTCCGGGGCGGAGAGGGGGGTATGCAGGGCGTATTCGATCTGCAGGCCAGTGCAGAGCCCGAGGATCACATCACTGATCTCATCCAGGGGAGCATCGGGGGCGAGCTCGCCGGTCTCAGCTGCTTCGCTGAGCAGATTGTAGAAGTCGTCATGCCACTGCCTGACAATCTCCGACTGGATCTGACCCATATCCGGCCGAGAGGGGACCCTGCCCCAGAAGCTGACCACCACGAAGGCCTCCTTCTGGGTGACCTCCTCGACCGGAATGATCTCGGAGAGCATCTCGGTCAGAGCCTCCAAGCCCTGGCGGCCCTCGGTGCGGGCGGCTACCCGGCGGTTGGTGTCCTCGAAGATCTGGCGCAGCGCCTCATGGAGGACCTCGTCGAAGCCCTTGAAGTAATGCCATAACGCACCGGTGGCCACGCCCAGTTCAGCAGCCAGGGCCCGGGTGGTGGCAGCCTCCATGCCGTCCCGGGCTGCGAGGTTCAGATAGGTGCTGACAATCTCCTGGCGGCGTGCTTCCCGGTTGACTCGTTTCGGCATGACTTAGATTCTTTCGTACTCAGCGCCAGGCCCGCCAGACAGAGGACCACCTCAACAAGGTTCATCGCCCCCACCGTGGTCCAGGCTTTGACCGAACCATTGCGCCAGAGGTGGCCGGCACAGGGCAGACAGGCCACTGCTGCGGCAGCCATCACCAGACCCAGCACAAGGCCACCGTGGATGAGCATCACCAGGTGCAGCAGTCCCGAGATGCCACCGAGGGCAGCCGCCGTCCTGCGCAGGTACACCGGTTATCCCAGCAGTTCCTCAGTGGCGGAGGTGATGGCCCCCAGCAGTGTGGGCAGATGCTCTTCGCGCAGGGCCAGCGGCGGGCGGATCTTCAATACAGAACCACTGGGGCCGATCTTGCTGAGCAGCACACCCCTGGTCTTGTGCATGAGTCCTCCTGCGAGCAACACCCGAATATTGAGCAAACGCTCAAAAAGGGTTAGCTTGAGTGTGGCACGCATCACGATTGAAGTAAAGGGGTCGCGTGTTCGGTGTCACAAAAACCCTTGTCCAGGGGTGCAGGATGATATACGATCCAAAATACGATCCTGATCGGACGAGGAGGTCCACGGTGACAATAGGCGCCAATCCGCTGCAGAACCCCGGCAAGATCATTGCCGTACACATCAGCTACGAATCCCGAGCCGCAGAACGCGGACGCCGACCCAAAGTCCCCTCCTATTTCTTCAAACCGGCCAGCTCCGTGGCAGCCTCCGGCGATTCCGTGGAGCGTCCCGCCGGCACAGAGCTGCTGGCCTTCGAAGGTGAAATTGCCCTGGTCATCGGGACCGAGGCCCGCAATGTTTCCCAGGAGTTGGCATGGGGCCACGTTCAGGCCGTGACCGCTGCCAATGACTGGGGGCTCTATGACCTCCGCGGGGCGGATAAAGGCTCCAATGTCCGCAATAAAGGCCGTGACGGCTACACCCCGCTGGGTCCGGAGTTGATCGAAGCAGCCGGGGTCGACCCCGAAAGCCTGCGCCTGCGCACCTGGAAGAACGGCAACCTGGTCCAGGAGGACACCACAGCCGGGATGATCTTCCCCTTCGCCCAGCTGATCGCAGACCTCTCCCAGCACCTGACCCTCAAACCCGGCGATGTCATCCTCACCGGCACTCCCGCCGGAGCCTCCGTGGCTGCCCCCGGTGACACCATCGAAATTGAGGTCGATGTCCCGGCCAAAGGTCTCAGCAGCGGTCGGCTCGTCACCACCGTCACCGAAGGCACCGGCGACTTCGACCCCGAACTAGGTGCAACGCCGGTGGTCAACGACCTCCAGCGCGAAGAAGCATGGGGTTCCCGGGAAGCAGCCGGTCTGCCCGAACAGGGCACAGCGCTCACCCCTGAGCTGAAGGCCAAGCTCATCGAGACCCCGGTGGCCGGAATCGCCCAGGAACTGCGCAAACGGGGACTCAATAACGTCGCCATCGACGGCGTACGCCCCACCCGGCCGGGCACCAAACTGGTCGGAGTAGCCAAGACCCTGCGCTTTGTCCCCAACCGTGAGGACCTCTTCAAAACCCACGGCGGCGGTTTCAACGCCCAGAAGCAGGCCTTCGACTCCGTGGCCGAGGACGAGGTCATCGTGATCGAAGCCCGCGGGGAGACCGGCTCCGGAACACTCGGTGACATCCTCGCCCTTCGCGCCCAGGCCCGTGGGGCAGCCGGTGTGGTCACCGATGGGGGAGTCCGCGACTACGCCACCGTCGCCGAAATCGATCTCCCGGTCTTCACTGTCGGAGCTCACCCCGCTGTGCTGGGCCGTAAGCACGTGCCCTGGGACACCGACCTCACCATTGCCTGCGGTGGGGCAACTGTCCAGCCCGGTGACATCATCGTCGGCGACGACGACGGCGTACTGGTCATCCCGCCGCAGCTGGCCGAGGAGGTCGTCGAGGCCGCCCAGGGCAAGGAGGCAGAGGACGCTTGGGTTGCCGACCGGGTCAAAGAAGGCGCACCCATTGCCGAGGTCTTCCCGATGAATAAGGAATGGCGGGCCAAATACGAGGCCGAGCAGGGCGGGGCCTGAGCACATGACCAGTAAATCCGAGCTGACCTACGACTGGATCCGAGAACGGATCCTCTCCCGGGAGTTCAACCCCGGATACCGGCTGGTGCTCAGCAGCATCGCCGCCGAACTCGGGGTCAGCACGGTGCCGGTCCGTGAGGCCATCCGGCGGCTGGAAGCCGAGGGGCTCGTGGAGTTCGAACGCAATGTCGGCGCCCGGGTGGCCATGGTCAATGAGGGTGAATACGTCGACACCATGCAAACTCTCGGGGTTCTGGAAGGTGCGGCCACCGCTTTGGCCCTCCCGCATATCACTGAGGAGGTCCTCAAACGGGCCCAGGCGATCAACGATCAGATGCGGGCGATGCTCACCGATTTCGACCCCGCAGTATTCACCGCACTGAACGAGAAATTCCATAAAGCCATCTGCCAGGCCTGCCCCAACCCGCATATCACCATGTTGGTCGACCGGGGTTGGTCCCGGATGGCGGGCCTGCGCAGCTCAACTTTCAGCTTTGTCCCCGAACGGGCCGCCCGCTCCGTGGAGGAACATGACCAGATTCTGCAGCTGATCCGTACTGAACAAGACCCCACCGAGATTGAAATGACCGTCCGCCAGCACAAATGGCGCACCGTTGAAGCCTTAAAGGAGAAGCACCGATGACACAGCAGTACCAGATCCCCGTCCCGGCTGAACTGCCCGAGCGCATCCAGCACTACATCGACGGCGAATTCGTCGACTCCGCCGACGGCGACACCTTCGACGTTCTGAACCCGGTCACCAATGAGGCCTACATCAAGGCCGCAGCCGGTAAGAAGGCCGATATCGACCGCGCCGTCGAAGCCGCACAGCGTGCCTTCGACGAGGGCTCCTGGTCCTCTGCCCTGCCCCGGGAACGCTCCCGAGTGCTGCATAAGATCGCCGATATCGTCGAAGAGCGCGGGGCCCGACTGGCTGAACTGGAGACCTTCGACACCGGTCTGCCCATCACCCAGGCCCGCAGCCAGGGCCGCCGTGCTGCTGAGAACTTCCGGTTCTTCGCCGATCTCATCGTCGCCCAGGCCGATGACACCTTCAAAGTCCCCGGCCGGCAGATCAACTACGTCAACCGCAAGCCCATCGGTGTTGCCGGTCTGATCACCCCCTGGAACACCCCCTTCATGCTGGAGAGCTGGAAACTGGCCCCGGCCATCGCCACCGGCAACTCCGTGGTGCTCAAGCCCGCCGAGTTCACCCCGCTCTCGGCCGGACTGTGGGCCGGAATCTTCGAAGAGGCCGGTCTGCCCAAGGGCGTGTTCAACCTGGTCAACGGCATCGGTGAGGAAGCCGGTGACGCACTGGTCAAGCACCCCGAGGTCCCGCTGATCTCCTTCACCGGTGAGTCCAAGACTGGTCAGCTGATCTTCGGCAACGCCGCCCCCTGGCTCAAGGGCCTCTCCATGGAGCTGGGCGGCAAATCCCCGGCCATCGTCTTCGCCGATGCAGACCTGGAAGCCGCCATCAACGCCACCATCTTCGGTGTCTTCTCCCTCAACGGGGAACGCTGCACCGCCGGCTCGCGAATCCTGGTCGAACGCAGCATCTACGACGAGTTCGTCGAGCGCTATGCCGCCCAGGCCAAGCGGGTAAAAGTCGGCTTCCCGCATGAGCCCGAAACAGAGGTCGGCGCCCTGGTGCACCCCGAACATTTCGAAAAGGTCCACAGCTATGTGGAACTGGGTAAGACCGAAGGACGCCTGGTCGCCGGCGGCGGACGCCCCGAAGGCTTCGAACAGGGCAACTTCATCGCCCCCACTGTCTTCGCCGATGTCCCGCCCGAGGCCCGGATCTTCCAGGAGGAGATCTTCGGCCCCGTCGTCGCCATCACGCCTTTCGACACTGAGGAAGAAGCCCTTGAGCTGGCCAATAACACCAAATACGGTCTGGCCGCCTATGTCTGGACCAATGACCTCAAGCGCTCCCATAACTTCGCCCAGGCCGTGGAGGCCGGCATGGTCTGGCTGAACTCCAATAACGTCCGCGACCTGCGCACCCCCTTCGGCGGAGTCAAAGCCTCCGGCCTGGGCCACGAGGGCGGCTACCGCTCCATCGACTTCTACACCGACCAGCAGGCCGTGCACATCAACCTCGGCGAGGTCCACAACCCCATCTTCGGAAAGAGCAAGGACGCTTGATATGACAGAAAACCGCATTCCCACGCCGTCGTCGCCGGCTCCAGACGTACTCCGGTGCGCCTATATGGAACTGGTGGTCACCGACCTCGCCCGTTCCCGTGACTTCTACGTGGACGTGCTGAACCTGGTGGTCACCGCAGAGGACGAGGACGTCATCTACCTGCGCTCGATGGAGGAGTTCATCCACCACAACCTGGTGCTCCGCCAGGGCCCCGAACCGGCAGTGGCCGCCTTCGCCTACCGGGTGCGCAGCCCCGAGGAACTGGATAAGGCTGAGGCCTTCTACACCGAACTCGGCTGCCCGGTGCGCAGGAGCAAGGACGGATTCCTCAAAGGCATCGGCGAGGCCGTCCGTGTCCAGGACCCGCTCGGCTTCCCCCTGGAGTTCTTCTACGAGGTCGACCACGTCGAGCGCCTGGCCTGGCGCTACGACCTGCACACCCCCGGAACCCTGGTACGGCTGGACCACTTCAACCAGGTCTTCCCCGATGTGCCCAAGGCCGTGGCCCATATGGAAGACCTCGGCTTCCGGGTCACCGAGGACATCCAGGACGAGGAAGGAACCACCTACGCCGCCTGGATGCGCCGCAAACCGACCGTGCACGACACCGCAATGACCGGCGGGGCCGGGCCGCGGATGCACCATGTGGCCTTCGCTACCCACGAGAAGCACAACATCCTGGCCATCTGTGACAAGCTCGGCGCCCTGCGGCTCTCCGACGCCATCGAGCGCGGTCCCGGACGGCACGGAGTCTCCAATGCCTTCTACCTCTACCTGCGCGACCCCGATGGGCACCGGGTGGAGATCTACACCCAGGACTACTACACCGGGGACCCAGATAACCCCCGGGTGACCTGGGATGTCCACGACAACCAGCGCCGCGACTGGTGGGGCAACCCTGTAGTGCCCTCCTGGTACACCGAGGCATCCACCGTGCTGGACCTCGACGGCAACCCGATCCCCACCACTGAGCGCACCGACAGCTCAGAGATGGAGGTCACCATCGGCGCCGACGGGTTCTCCTACACCCGCAAGGAGGACGGCGAGGACTCCATGCCCGAATACAAACAGGGCGAATACAAGCTCGGACACCAGCTCTAAGGACACCCATGCTCTCCCAAGAAACCATCACCGCCATCGCCGATGAGCTCGCAGATGCGGAGAAGAACCGCAGCACCGTCCCGCTGCTGACTGCACGGCATCCGGAGATGACCATTGAGGACTCCTATGCGGTGCAGAACGAATGGCGCCGCCGCGGAATCGAGGCAGGACGCAAGCCAGTGGGCCGAAAGATCGGTCTGACCTCAAAGGTCATGCAGGATGCCACCGGTATCACCGAACCCGACTATGGGGCGATCTTCGCCGATATGGTCTACGAAAACGGCTCGGTGATCGAACACAGCAAGTTCTCCAATGTGCGTATCGAGGTGGAACTGGCCTTTGTGCTCGGCAAGGAGCTCAGCGGCCCCGATGTGACCGTCTTCGACGTTATGGCAGCCACCGACTACGTCATCCCCGCCCTGGAGATCCTCTCCAGCAGGATCGAGATGAAGGGCCGGACCATCGTTGACACCATCAGCGATAACGCCGCCATGGGCGCCATGGTCTACGGCGGAAACCCAGTGAAACCCCATGAGACCGACCTCCGCTGGGCCTCCGCGCTGCTCTACCGCAACGAGACCATCGAGGAGACCGGGGTCGCCGCCGCCGTGCTGAACCACCCCGCCAATGGTGTGGTCTGGCTGGCCAATAAGCTCAGCCAGCACGGTGACTCCCTGGCTCCCGGGGAGATCATCCTCGCGGGATCCTTCACCCGCCCGATGTGGGTCAACGCCGGTGACACCGTGATCTGCGACTACGGAAACCTGGGGACGGTGACATGCCGCTTCGACTAGAACCAACCCTGCGGGAGCAGATCAGCTCCGCAGACCGCACTCTCTTCGGCGGCTGGATCTGCTCCGGCTCTCCGGTTGCTGCCGAGATCATGGCCGGGGCGGGTCTGGACTGGCTGCTCATCGATATGGAGCATGCCCCCAACGGTCTGGAATCCGTGCTCGCCCATCTGCATGCCGTCTCCGGCTATGGCTCCACTCCAGTGGTGCGTGTCCCGGTGGGGGAGACTGTGACCGTCAAACAGGTCCTGGACCTCGGTGCCCAGAACATCCTGGTGCCCATGGTCTCCACCGCAGAGCAGGCCCGTGAGGTCGCCGCCATGGCGCAGTACCCACCGGCCGGTGTCCGCGGTGTGGGCAGTGCCCTGGCACGCTCGGCCCGCTGGAACCGGGTGCCCCAGTACCTGCAGAACGGTGCTGAGCATGTCTCGGTCTTCGTGCAGATCGAAACCGCCGAAGGGATCAGCAACGCCGCTGAGATCGCCGCCGTCGAGGGGATCGACGGAGTCTTCTGCGGCCCCAGCGATCTTGCTGCCTCCATGGGGCTGATCGGCCAGCAGACCCACCCCGATGTGATCGCCAAGGTCAAAGACGCCTTCACTGCCGTCACCGCCGCCGGCAAACCCGCAGGGGTCAACGCCTTCGACCCCCAGGCAGCCCAGGACTATGTGGCCGCAGGGGCCTCCTATGTCCTGGTCGGGGCCGACGTCGCCCTCATCGCCCGCGGTTCGGAGAAACTCGCCGCGGATTACATTCCTGAACAGCCGAAGGAGCAATGATGCACTTCCACCACCACGGTTATGTCACCGGGGATCCGCGCAACCAGGCCCCGGCCGGCATCGGCAAGGACCGCCCAGCGGACCTCCCCGATGAGATGGATGTCCTGATCGTGGGAACCGGACCGGCCGGAATGATCACCGCCGCTCAGCTCTCCCAGTACCCCGAGGTGCACACCCGGATCATCGAACAGCGCCCCGGGCGTCTGGAGGTCGGTCAGGCCGATGGCATTCAGGCCCGCAGCGTGGAGACCTTCCAGGCATTCGGCTTCGCCGATGAGATCACCAATGAGGCCTACCGGATCACCGAAATGGCCTTCTGGAAGCCCAATCCGGATAACCCCGACCATATTGTCCGGACCTCCCGCCCGCTCGACGATGAGCACGGCATCAGCGAGTTCCCGCATCTGATCGTCAACCAGGCCCGGGTGCTGGACTACTTTAACGAGTTCATGGGGCGTTCGGCCTCACGCATCACCCCCGATTACGGGGTGGAGTTCCTCGACCTCAAAGTCACTGAGGATCCGGACTACCCCGTTGAGGTCACCGTCCGGCACCACACTGGGAAATACGAGAGCCGGGAACGGATCGTCCGGGCCAAATACGTCCTGGGTGCCGATGGCGCTCGCAGCCGCGTGCGCCGCTGTATTGGACGGAAGCTTGAGGGAGATACGGCCAAGCACGCCTGGGGTGTGATGGATGTACTGGCCGAGACCGATTTCCCCGATATTCGGCTCAAATGCGCCATCCAGTCCCGCTCCGGCGGCAATATCCTGCTGATCCCCCGTGAGGGCGGGCATCTCTTCCGGATGTATGTGGACCTCGGTGAAGTCGCCGACGACGACGGCGGCAAGGTTCGCCAGACCAGTCTGGATGCCATCATCGAGAAGGCCAATAGCATCATTCACCCCTACACCCTCGAGGTCCGGCATGTGGCCTGGCACAGTGTCTACGAGGTCGGCCATCGGGTCACCGATAAATTCGACGATGTCCCCGAGGACCTCACCGGTGAACGCACCCCACGGGTCTTCATCGCCGGGGATGCCTGCCATACCCATAGCGCCAAGGCCGGTCAGGGCATGAACGTCTCCATGCAGGATGGCTTCAACCTGGGTTGGAAACTGGGCCAGGTGGTCACCGGACGCAGCCCCGAAGCTCTGTTGAGCACCTACTCGGAGGAGCGGCAGGAGGTGGCCCAGAACCTCATCGACTTCGATAAGGAATGGTCCACCCTGATGGCTAAGAAGCCTGAGGAGATGGAAGACCCTTCGGTTCTGGAGGACTTCTACGTCAAGACCTTCGAGTTCCCCGCTGGATTTATGACCGAGTACAAGCCCTCGGTGATCACCGGCACCGCTGAACACCAGGAGCTGGCGGAGGGGTGGACCGTGGGCAAGCGGTTCAAATCTGCGGAGGTCTCCCGGGTCTGTGATGGCAATCCGCTTCACCTGGGTCATCTCGCCACCGCCGACGGACGCTGGCGGATCTACGCCTTCGCCGATGCTCCGGCAGCCGGTGAGGACTCCAAGCTGAGCCGGTGGGCCGAGTGGCTGAAGACTGCTCCGGAGTCACCGGTGGTGCGCTTCACTCCTGCTGATGGAGACGATGACGCGATCTTCGACACCAAGGTGATCTATCAGCAGAAACACCCCGAGGTTGATATCAGTGCTGTCCCCGAGGTCTTCAAACCGAAGGTCGGTCCCTTTAGGCTGACCTACTACAACGATGTCTTCGGTATTCACCCGCAGACGGATATTTTTGAGGAGCGAGGGATCAGCCGCGATGGCGCCGTCGTCGTCGTCCGGCCTGACCAGTACGTGGCGCATGTTTTGCCGTTGACTGCTACCGCAGAGTTGGCGGAGTTCTTCAACGGCATCTTCCTTGACCCAGATCGGAGTGCATAATGAGCACCACCTTTGATGTCACCAATCCAGCCACCGATGACGTGATCGGCAATGTCGCCGATCTGGATTCGGCTGCCGTTATCGAGCAGGTCGGCCGGGCCCATAAGGCCTTTGCCGAATGGCGGGAGGTCCCGCCGAGGCGCCGGGCTGAGATTCTGCAGAATGCCTACAGCCGGATGATCGCCGATCTCGAGCGACTGCGCGATATTGTGGTCGCCGAGAACGGTAAGTCTCAGGCTGATGCCGAGGCGGAGATCAAATATGCCGCGGAGTTCTTCCGCTGGTATGCCGAGGAGGCAGTGCGGCTCGACGGTGAGTACACCACCGCCCCGGCCGGGGGAGTGCGCAATGTGGTCACCCGGCATCCGGTGGGTGTGGCCCTGCTGATCACCCCGTGGAATTTCCCGGCAGCGATGGCCACCCGCAAGATCGGTCCCGCTCTGGCCGCTGGTTGCACGGTGGTGCTCAAACCGGCCCGGGAGACTCCACTGACCGCGGTGGCGATCACTGAGATCCTGCATGCGGCTGGTGTGCCTGAGGATGCCGTGCAGGTGGCAACCACCACTGCGACCCGGGATGTAGTGCCGGCAGTTCTGGCCGATGACCGAGTCAAGAAGCTCTCCTTCACCGGTTCCACTGCAGTGGGGCGGACTCTATTGGCCGAATGCTCCAAGCGGGTGGTCAACGCTTCGATGGAGCTGGGCGGCAATGCCCCGTTCATCGTGACCGGGGATGCCGATATTGATGCTGCCGTGGCTGGTGCGATGGTCGCTAAGTTCCGCAATGGTGGGCAGGCCTGTACTGCTGCCAACCGCTTCTATGTGCACCGCGATGCAGTGGAGGCCTTCACCCAGAAGTTCGGAGAGAAGATCTCAGCGATGAGCGTGGGGGACCCGGCAACCGGTACCGATATCGGTCCGATGATCCACGCCAAGGCGGGTTCGGAGATCCGGGAGCTCATTCAGGGTGCGGTGGACCAGGGTGCAGAGATTTCTGCTCAGGCTCAGTTGCCCGATGGTGCAGGGGATGCCTATGTGGCACCGACCCTGCTAACCGGAGTACCCCAGGATGCTGCGATCCTGCATGAGGAGATCTTCGGCCCAGTGGCTCCGGTGGTCGTTTGGGATGACCTCGAGGAGCTGATTCCGCTGGCCAATGACGCCGAAGTTGGGCTCTCCTCCTACGTTTATGCCGGAGATCTGAAGGCAGCGATGAAGATCGGTGAGCGCCTGGAGGCCGGCATGGTCGGTATCAACCGCGGTATCGTCTCCGATCCCTCAGCACCCTTTGGCGGCGTCAAGCAGGCCGGTATCGGCCGTGAAGGCGGCCACTGGGGAATCGAGGAATTCACCGAGGTTCAGTACCTCAGCGTCGACTGGTCCTAGCCACGGCCCTCCTGGGATTACTAACTGATCGGTCGGTAAGTCTGCTAAAATCATACCCAGAGTGATCTGCATCACGTAGACGAGGTTTTCTAAGTATCTATCTCGCATCACCCTGGGCGGCTTGTGGCCACTATTTTCGCATCGCGGAAACTGCGCGGCTTACCGACCGCTCATTCAGTATTGAGGCAGTCTCAAGGAGGAAACCATGAAAGCATCCGGTTCACCTATCCGGTTCACGGCGGCTCTGGCCGCATCAGCCCTGCTGCTGACCGCCTGCAACGGCGACAGCGACGATGGCAACGGCGGGGAAGCCGCTGACAGCTATTCCATCGGCATAACCCAGATTGTCTCCCACCCGGCCCTGGACAACGCGCGGGAGGGGTTCAAGGCCGCTTTTGAGGATGCCGATATTGAGGTCGAATGGGATGAACAGAATGCTCAGGGCGAGCAGGCTACTGCCTCGAATATCGCCGGGACTTTCGCCACCGCCGATCTCGACCTCATCCACTCCATCGCTACTCCCACATCTCAGGCAGCGGCTCAGCAGATCACCGATGCACCCATCGTCTTCTCCTCGGTGACGGATCCCGAGGAAGCCGGGTTGGTGGACTCCTGGGATGAGCCCGGTGGGAACATCACCGGTGCCTCGGATATGAACCCGGTGGCCGAGCAGCTGGAGCTGCTCCAGGAGATCGTCCCCGAAGTGGAGGCTGTCGGTGTTGTCTACTCCTCGGGCGAGACCAACTCCCAGGTCCAGGTGGATATGTTGAACGAAGCAGCTGCAGAGCTGGGCCTTGAAGTTCAGGAGGCCACAGTTTCGGCATCTGCGGAGGTGCAGCAGGGCGTGGAGTCCCTGAACGTGGACGCCATCTACGTGCCCACCGACAATGCAGTGGTCTCCGCACTGGAAGCAGTCCTTCAGTATGGACAGCAGAACGATGTTCCGATCATTGCAGCGGAGGCAGATTCGGTGCTCCGCGGGGCAGTGGCCACCTACGGCATTGACTACACCCAGCTGGGTTATCAGGCAGGGGAGATGGCCATCCGGATCCTGGTCGACGGGGAGGACCCGGCCAGCATGCCGGTGGAGACTCAGTCCGATCTCGAGCTGACCGTCAACCCGGAGGCTGCAGAGGCCATGGGCATCGAGCTCAGTGATGACTTGGTTGAGCGGGCCGACGTTGTCGTCGGTGTTGATGAGGAGCCCCTGGATCCGTCTGAAGCCGGAGAGGGCGACGACGAAGAAGAATGATCACCGCATTAGAACTCGGACTGATCTATGCGATAGTCGCGCTGGGGGTGTACCTCACCTTCAGGATCCTGAACTTCCCGGACCTGACAGTTGACGGTTCGTTCACCTCCGGTGCGGCCACCGCAGCCATTCTGATCGTCAATGAGGTCAATCCTTTCCTGGCCACGGCCGTGGCATTCCTAGTCGGCGCCCTGGCGGGGCTGATCACCGGGCTGCTGCACACCAAGGGAAATATCAACGGGCTGTTGGCCGGGATCCTAACTATGATCGGGCTGTACTCGATCAACTTGCGGATTATGGGTGGGGCCAATATCCCCCTGCTGGGGGAGGACACAGTGATCTCTACCCTGCGCGAGTTTGTCGGCACGGGGTGGACCTCGGTGGCTGTGTTGGTAGCCATGGCCCTGGTGTTCAAAGTGATCCTGGACTGGTTCCTGCACACTGATGCGGGATTGGCCCTGCAGGCAACAGGTGATAACGAACAGATGATCCGGTCCTTCGCTGTTTCAACGGACCGGATGAAGATTATCGGTTTGATGCTTTCGAACGGACTGGTGGGCCTGGCCGGTGCTGTAGTGGCCCAGCATCAGGGTTTCGCCGATATCGGTATGGGCATCGGCCTGATTCTGGTGGGTCTTGCCTCTGTGATCGTGGGACAGGCGATCTTTGGAACGCGTCTGGTCATTCAGGCCACGATGGCCGTTGTGCTTGGCGCGGTGATCTACCGGCTGGCAATTCAGCTGGCGCTGAACGCGGGCCTGAACCCCAACGATATGAAGCTGATGTCTGCTCTGCTGGTGATTGCGGCGCTGCTGCTGCCGCAGTGGAAGGGCTTCCGCAGGATCGCCAGTTGGCGTAAGGGACGTTCGGCTTTGGATGCTGCAGCAGAGGCCACGCTGACATCGGAGGCCAAGGTGCCGAGCAGCAATGCTCAGGGAAACAAGGTGGGTTGAGATGTTGAACGTCAATGCAGTCTCCAAGACTTTCTTTCCCGGTACGGTCAATGAACGCCGTGCCCTTGTGGATGTGGATCTGCAGCTGGCTGCAGGCGACTTCGTTACGGTCATCGGTTCCAATGGTGCGGGTAAGTCCACTGTGCTCAACACCGTCGCCGGGCGCATCGTCCAGGACACCGGCGTGGTGGAACTTGATGGTCGCAATGTCTCCAAACTCAAGGAACATCAGCGTGCTGCCCAGGTGGGGCGGGTGTTTCAGGACCCCATGGCCGGCACCAGCCCGAACCTCACTATTGAGGAGAACTTGGCTCTTGCCGATAAACGTGGCAGGGCTAGGGGGTTGGGTCTGGGCGTGAGCAAAGCGAAGCGGGAGCGTTTCTCCCGTGAGCTGGAGGTCTTGGAACTGGGATTGGAGAACCGGCTCAAGACGAAGGTGGGACTGCTCTCCGGGGGGCAGCGGCAGGCGCTGAGCCTGCTGATGGCCACATTCTCGCAGCCGAAGATTCTGCTGCTGGATGAGCATACGGCGGCCTTGGACCCCCAGCGAGCGGAATTGGTGACTCGGCTAACCAAGAAGGTTGTTCAGGAGCAGCAACTGACTACCCTGATGGTCACCCACAATATGGCTCAGGCCTTGGAGGTGGGCAACCGGTTGATCATGATGCATGAGGGCCGGATCATCCTGGATGTCAGCCAGGAGGAGAAGGTGAAGCTATCGCCGGAGGACCTCTTGGCGGAGTTCGCCAAAATCAAGGGAGTAGCCCTTGATGACAAGACGATGCTGCAGTAACGGCTGAGGTCGGAGATTCCCAGTGCTCAGGCTGCTTTAGCGCGAGGCCTGTTGTCGAGGCTGTCCCCAGGTGGGTCCGCATTCGGTGGTGGGAGGTAGCCGTGGGATTTGAGCCGATGGTGGCGTCTACAGAGTGCCCAGAGGTTGG
>NZ_JABAHY010000020.1 GCF_012641515.1 Nesterenkonia sedimenti
CTGGGCTGCTGGAACTTATCGACTACGCCGACCGTGAGGGCGATTGGTCTCTGCGTCGGGCCGCGGCGGTGCTGGGTCTGGATCATGTGCGGGTGATCCGCTGGCAGCACCGGGCCCAGGCTGGTCGGCTTGATGATGCCCCGCCCGGGCCGGATGAGGCGGCCCACGCGCTGCTGGCCGCTGAGCGGGAAGCGATCCTGCAGATCGCAGAAGGCTGGGCTGAGATTGACCGGTCGCACCGAAAGCTGGCCCACCGTGGCTCCCGGCTTCAGGCCTTCTACGCTTCCGAGTCCACCGTGCTGCGGGTCCTACGGGAAGCTGGCCTGCGACTTCCCGGACCCGCAGCCCGGGAACCGCTGGAGCCCCGCGCTTGGCCCGAATGGGCTGAACTGGTGCCAGGGGTGATCATGATCTATGACTTCACCCATTTCACCCGCGCACACCGCTGCGTGGTCGCGGTGATCGACGTGATCTCCAAATATTGGCTAGCGACTGTGGTCTCGGCTGAGGAGTCCTCCACCCAGGTCGAGGTCGCCTTCACCCGCGCGCTGGTCGCTGAGGGCAAAGAGCACCTGCTCGATGCCGACCTGCTCCAGGAGCTGGCTACCGGGACTGTGCCAGATAATGATGAGCGGATCCCAGTACTGCTGGCGATCTCCGATAACGGACCCCAGATGACTTCGAAGGCCACTGCCTCGTTCATGGCAGGTGCCCGGATCGCTCAGCACTTCGGCAGACCCGGAACCCCGAACGATCAATCCTGGGTCGAGTCCTTCTTCGGACACCTCAAAGCCGAGAACCCGCACCTTGAGAAGATCACCGAGCCCGGTGTACTTGAGTCCGAGCTGGACCGACTGCGGATTCACTACAACGCGGTGAGGTTGCACGAGGGCGTGGGCTACGTCACCCCAGAAGACGAACACTACGGCCGAGGCGAAGCAATCCGCGCCGCCCGCAGGGCCGGCCTGGTCAACGCTCGAGCCACTCGAATTGCTACAAGAAGGAGAACCCGGAAAGATCAATCATGAGGCCCACTCGCTGGTTGGGTATTAAACCCGCTCACTGGTGCATTATCTCTGACACACCTCGGTCTACTTCCCCGGCCTGCACTCCTACGCAGGCCTTCCAGAATGATCCCTCGACGAGGAGAAAGGCTTTGGCAGACATGCGAAGTCGTATCACGAGCAAGAAGACGCTCTTGCTGCGCCATCTGGGCATGGCGAGCGTTTCGGGGCTGTTGGTCTATCTGTTCTACCTGTCGTATTCGGCTTGGGGGGTCCAGCCAGCACTGTGGCCGGACTGGGGAGAGGACCATCCCTTCTGGCGAGCATGGGCACATGCTGCGTTCGTCCTGTTGTTCCTGACGTTGAGTCTCTCGCCCGCGTCGGCCTTCTGGAAGCCCGTCCAACGGTTGTTGCCGTGGCGGCGGGAACTCGGAATATGGTTCGCGGTACTGGCAGTAGGGCACGCCTACGCCATATGGGACCGTTGGGCGCGCGGGGACTTCGCAACGCTCTTCGGCTTCCAGTACGTGGAGGAGTTGGACAGATTCGTCCTGGCACGCGCCGAAGTCGGCATCATGAACATGATGGGGATGGTAATGCTGCCCATGATCATCTTGCTGGCGGTGACCTCCTCCGACCGAGCTGTGAACTTCCTTGGAGCGTCGTCGTGGAAATGGATCCACCGGAGCCTGGTGCACGTCATCTTCTACCTCGCCATGCTGCGTGGGACCCTATACTTCTTCTACTTCTTCCAGACGACCCCGCCCCAGTGGCAGGTCTACCCCTCGATCTGGTTCATGTACGTCTTCCTCGGCATGGGGGTCTTCGCGGTCTCGCTTCAAGCAGCCGCGTTCGCCAAGACCGTGCTCGGGCGGAAGCGCCAGCGGCGCGAGAGCGGGATGCTGACCGTTGCCGCAATCTCGGGTGTGGTCGCATTGATGGTCGCGCCTCTAGTGCTCATGCTGGGGACCGTAGCGTACTTCGACAGTCGCCTCCTCAAGGAGAACCCGCAGCTCACCGGCCAGGCGCAGACCCCACGAGAGGATGCCCAAACCCAAGTCCCTGACGAGTACGCACAGAGCTTCGAGATGGTCATCGAGGTTGATGGCCAGCAGGACCGACTCTGGGTGAGGGACCTGGACGATGCACCCTCGTTCCGGCTCACCACCCAGATCGAAGGAACACCGGTCGCGGACCAGATCTACCGGGTCGAGGAGCGAACCTTGTATGTCGCTGAGCAGGGCCCGGACTCGGAACTGACCTGGTCACGGACCGAGAACGTGGAGCCAGAAGACATCGACCTCCCAGAGATGGTCTTGGAGCCAGGCGCGTGGGCCGCACAGTTCGGCCCGGGGGAACACCGGGTCCCGGGGCCGGAAGGTGAGCTGCAGGTCACCATCCACAGCGTGGATGAGCCCATCGCCGAGGAGGTCTTCGAGATCCCCGAGGACGCAGACCCGGTATTGAGGTGATTCATCGATGACTACCGCAGCGATTGTGATGATGATCGTGGCTGTGGTGACGGTGTGGGGCGGCACGGTCGCCTCGATCATCCACCTCTCCCGGAACCCCGAAGAACCCTAAGCAAGGAGACGCACCCGATATGTTTGCCGCCATGATTTCTGCCGGATTCCCCTCCCCGCCGATGAACCACATCGACCTACCCGGCCCCTTCTCCATCGCCTTCTATTCCCTGGCAATCCTGCTGGGCATCGCCCTGGCAGTGGTGGTCGCCACCCGGCTGTGGAAGTCCCGCGGAGGCGACGGCGACGACATTCTCTCCGCCGCACTCTGGGCAGTGGTCTTCGGTATCATTGGCGCCCGGATCTACCACGTCATCAGCTCTCCCGACGCCTACTTCGGCGAAGGCGGAGACCTGCTGCGCACCGTCCAGATCTGGCAGGGCGGCCTCAGCATCATCGGTGCCGTGGCCGCCGGCTCGGTGGCCGTGTGGATCTTCTGCCGGCGCAACGGCATCAAATTCGGCGCCTTCGCTGACGCGATCGTGCCCGGAGTCATCCTGGCTCAGGCGATCGGCCGCTGGGGAAACTGGTTCAACCAGGAGCTCTACGGCGGCCCCACCACCCTGCCCTGGGGCCTGCAGATCGACACCGACCAGCCGCACCAAGCGCTGCCTCCCGGCGCCAGCGAATTCACCACATTCCACCCCACCTTCCTCTACGAATCACTGTGGAACCTGCTGGGATTCATTGCACTGGTCTGGCTCTATAAGCGCTTCCAGTTCAAACAGGGCCTGCTGGCCTGGACCTATGTGGCCTACTACATGATGGGTCGTTTCTGGATCGAATCGATGCGCCGCGACGAGCCCGATAAGAGCACCCAGTTCCCCTTGGAGTTCATCGGCCTGGACTGGAGGCTGAACCAGATCGTCGCCTTCGTCGTCTTCCTGATCGCCATCGCCGCTCTGATCTGGCTCTTCAGCCGCCGCCCGCGGACTGATGAGGCGTTGGCCGAGGAGCTGGAGATCCACACCCCGGCCTCTGAGCAGCGCAACCCTGTTGCGGGGCACAAAGTCGACCAGGACGCCCTGAAGGGGACGCCCGAAACCGACCCCAGTGGATCAGATTCTGAGACGGGGGGCGGTCAATTCCGGTCCAAGAAATGAGACGTGAACCGACGAAATCTGCACCCGGTTCGCCGCGTTCCCGGAGAAGGCTGGTCTCTACGACCCGCTCAATGAGTAGGCACACCCGCCCGTCGCCGCAGCCCGGATAGACTGTGGGAAGTCTCTTCCAGGCTCCCCAGCACGAGGAAACTGAGCAGGACACCGTACAACGGCAGGTGTCCCAGAAACTCGGTCGCCCCAAAGAGCGCCAGCGTCGCGGTGAACGGCACGGCCATCAGGATCGCAACCACCTGCGGCAGAGCGCCGGAGATGACGAGCAGCCCCAACAAAAGCTCGACGGACCCGGCAACCACCGCGAAGGCGTCGGCGCTTACCCCGAACGGGGCAAGGAGATTGAGGAGCGGTTCCTGCTCGAGCATAGCCCGCGCCATCTCTGGATTCGCCAGCTTCTCCACGATGGCCAGGGAAATGAGGGTTACGCCCGCGCCAAGCTTGAGACCGAACGTCGCCCGGCTAAGGTGGTCGTATTCATGAGTGCATGTGTGCGCGAACCATCCAGTGATTTCGAACCTGGAGGCTTCTCAGGCCCGGCGAGGAGGTCGTCGAGCAGGTGATGGTCACTGTGGTCCACGAAGTCGCACACTTCTTCGGCATCGATTATCCGACCCTGCACCGGCTGGGATGGGGCTGAGAGGGCCCCACAGCAGGGCTTAGCACAGACCTGTGACGAAGTTGTGGAGGTACAACCTTCAACCTACTTGAAGGTTTGAAGTATACCGTTCTGTGACCCTTCTCCCCCGGCATCACGCGGATCCAAGCCTCACAGTTAAGTCACAGAAACGACACGGCCTATTGCCACCGTGACCTTCTCGCAATTACTGTGAACCTCGTAGCGCCGCGAGGGTCACTAAGCAGACACAATTCCCAAGGCAGCGCCTGAACCGGGACTCCCATCGCATCCCCCGGGCCGGGCGCTCCAAACGTCAGCTCCCCGATCCGAGAGGCTCCTCACCAGGAGGGGCATCTGCGCTGTGTTGCACCAGTGAGGAAAAGTGAGGAACTACCGTGAAACACCGTCGCAATCTCGCGGTGGCGGCCGTGACCGCCGTCGTGGTGACTACAGCGCTTGTCGGGACGACTCTGCCCGACCTGGTCGCTGACCGGACAGGTGACGCCGTCGCCGAACAGTCCGAGAGCGAGCAGAACCTCGCCGACAACTTCGTTGTCACCGAGCTGCCGGACACCCCCTCTGCCAAAGAGATCGCCACTGCCAAAGAGTCCGATCAGGCACGGGAGAAGCTGATGGCAGATATTGCCGGACGCATCAACCAAGCCAGTGAGCGCGCCAATGAGCTTGAGTCCGAGCTGCAGCGCCAGCAGTCCCTGGCCGCCTCCCGCATGGCAGAAGCCGCAGAGGCCGCCGAAGCCGCCGAGCAGGCCACGCTGGAAGCAGAGGCCGCTCTGGCCATGGACGCCTACGATGACTATCAGGAGGAGGACTCCTCCGCGGCCGATGTGCTGCTGGGCGATGAGGGCACCCTCGCCGAGGATGCGACAGACCAGCAGCGCGAGGAGCAGGCTGAGCAGGCCGCCGTCGAGGCCGAACAGGCCGCACGAGAGGCCGAGGCCGAGCGTGAGCGCGCCGAAGCCGCCGCCCAGGAGACCGCCGAGGACCTAGAGAACCTTGGTGAGGGCACTGCAGAGACCCGCGCCTCCCAGCAGGAGGTCGGTGCGAACCTGCGCGAGCAGCTGGAAGCACTGCGGGACCTTGAGGGTTGGGAGGGAAGCTTCGAAAGCTTCCTGGAGAACTTCCTGGGCAATGCTGACTTCCTCGATGAGGACGGTGAGATCGACGAAGAGCAGCTGGCCTACCGGATCCAGCAGCTGCGCGCCGACGCCGAGCAGACTCAGGTGACCGCAGCAGCCGCTGAAGCTGCCGACTTCGACTCACTGACTGAAGAGCAGCGCGAGCTGCTGGCCGCCGGCGCAGAGGTGGACGGCGTTGACAGCGTGCGCGACTACTACGAGTTGGTGCTGGACAACTCCAACTTCACCAGCTCCACCGGAGCCGTCAACTGGGATGCTGTCGCCGCCCATGTGGACCACCTGGAGTCGCAGGCCGAAGCGGACGAGACGGAACAGGAAGAGCCCAGTGCGGCGCCATCCCCGTCATCGACTCCAAGTCCCAGCGCGACCCCAAGCCCCACCGAGACTCCGAGCCCCAGCGCCACACCGACACGGAGCGCCACTTCCAGCACCGCCTCGAACCAGAGTTCACCGGCGAGCTTCGACTCCCTCAGCTCAGCACAGCGCGAGCTGCTGGCTGAGGCCGGTGAGCTGGAGAGCGGCAGCAACGCCGAGGACTACTACCGGATGGTGCTGGACAACTCCAACTTCACCACCAGCGGCGGCTCCGTCAACTGGACCGTGCTGGAGGGCCACCTCTCCTACCTGCAGGCCCAGGAAGAAGCAGAGGAGCAAGCCGAGGAGGAGGCCGAGGCTGCTCCGAGCCTCTCACCGACTCCCTCGCCGTCGCAGTCGTCCTCTCCTTCACGGGCTGCCACGCAGCAGTCCTCCACCCCGTCGATTCCGTCCTGGGGAAACCTCTCCAGCTCCATGCAGAGCCTGCTGAGCACCGGCGCGGAGCTGGAGCCGGGCTTCAGCGGCAGCGGCGGTGACTATTACCGGGCAGTGCTGAACAACCCAGACCTGACCACCGGTGACGGTCGAGTCTCGCAGAACGCTCTGCAGTGGCACGTGAACTACTTGGAGAGCCAGAACACCTCAAGCTCCAGGTCAAGCTCCGGCTCGAGCTCCTCTTCTTCACCGAGCCCGACCCAGTCGGCCACTCCCACCCCGACTCAGACCCCGACGCCGACCCCCACTCCGACCCAGACGCAGACTCAGACTGCTAACCCGCAGCCTGCCAGCGGCGGTGGGAGTAATGCCGCGCAGATCGCAATGGACTGGGCGGTCAACACCGCCAACCGTTCGGACACTTATTACCGGCTGGGCGGCAATGGCCCTAACGCTTGGGACTGCTCCAGCTTTACTCAGGCAGCCTATGCTGCGGCTGGAGTGAGCCTTGGGCGGACTACCTATGATCAGATCACCCAGGGACGCCAGGTGCCTTGGGATGAGCGTCAGCCCGGTGACCTGATCTTCTGGGGCGACTACCACATGGCTATCTACCTGGGCGACGGACGAATCGCCGATGCCGGCTCCCCCTCCTCCGGTGTGACCGTGCGCAGCATCTTCGGCTCGCCCACCAGCGTGCGAAGGGTGACCTGACCCTGAGCCATCCGGCTACGCTCCAGCGGTAGGGAGCCCAGCCTGAATAACTGAATATCTCACTGGTTGATGCCCCCGGTTTCGGACGCCGGGGGCATCACTCGTTGACGTAAACTTCTGTCGATGGTTCGAATTTTCGTGGGCGGCTACATCGGCGTTCTGGCCATCAAGTTTTACGCCGACTACCAACGCTAAGGCGAGCAGGTCCCGTCACGTGGGACGCCAACATCGTGACCATCTGATGGCAATGAACCTCGTGGTGGCCACGACCATAGCGATGGTCAGCGTCAACACATGGACCTGGTCCAGGAGAACTTGGGAGGCCCCAGCCCGACGTCGCCCTGATGCTCGCCGCATGCGGATGCGGGTCCGTGATCGTCTCCATGGATACACCGGCGCTGTTGGAGCGCATACCGGATCGTCGTCATGCTCACCAGGCCTGCCCGTATCGCTTCTTCCTGACGTCGTTGACGTGTGAGTCGCCGGGACACGACAGTGGGCAGCACTACTCGCGGCAAGGCTCCTCACCGGCGCGACTCCCTCACCGATCCTCATCCCGCCAGCGCGACCGCTGCCTCGCAACAGCATCGAGCTGAGCAGACTTTGCTGCTCGTCGCGCAGTCCTCGCTGGTACAGGCCTGTTTTCTTCTGACCTGCCCGCTGGCCGGCGCTTTCGGTGCCGCCATCGGCTTACCAGTAGTCGCTCTTCTCAGCTGCGCTTGGCGCGACCGACGCCGGGCAAGCCGCATTATTTGGGGGAGACGCTCCCACGCTGAACATTCTGCGAGGCGAAAGACTCCCCGGCACTCCAGAGGTTCACGCTCCTCATGATCTACATGCGGAGGTGAACTGCCATAACCATCCCTTCGACAGAGGGGGGACCCGAGGGCAGAGACAAATTACCGCGAGGGACAGTAGGCTCAAGAATCACAGCAGCAGTTCGAGTACACCGAGGGGGAGCCATGGACTCAGCCAAACAGGACAGGGTCAAGAACGAGGTCGGTTCATCGCAGCGTTAGATCAAAGCGGGGGCAGCACACCGAAAGATTTGAAACTCTACGGAATCGAGGCGGAGGCCTATCCCAACCAGGAAGTGATGCTCGACCTAGTGCACGAGATGCGGACCCGGATCATCACAAGCCCAAGCTTCGATGGTGCCCGCATCCTCGGGGCTATCCTGTTCGAAGACACGATGAACCGTTACATCGAAGGAACCCCCACGGGGGATTACCTCTGGGACGTCAAGGGCATCGTGCCGTTCCTTAAGATCGACAAGGGCCTGGCTGAAGAATCACACGGAGCTCAGGTGATGAAGCCCATCCCTGACCTAAACAACCTGCTCAAGAGTGCGATCAGCAAAGGAATGTTCGGCACCAAAATGCGTTCGCTCATCAAAGAGCCAGGGGAGGGGCTCCACGCTGTGGTCGCGCAGCAATTCGCGATCGCTCAACAGATCCTCCAGTTCGGTTTGGTTCCTATTGTTGAGCCGGAGGTCGATATCCATAGCCCCCGAAAGGCTGAGACGGAGAAGCAGCTCAAAGCGGCACTCCAAAGCGAATTGGACCATCTCGGCGAGGACCAGTCAGTCATCCTCAAACTGACGCTTCCCGAAGTCGAGAACCTCTACCACGAGCTCGTAGAGCACCCACGGGTGCTCCGGGTGCTGGCATTATCCGGCGGCTACTCCCGAGCCGAAGCCACTGCTCGCTTGGCACGCCACCAGGGAGTCATTGCCAGTTTCTCACGCGCTCTGACCGAGGGACTCACCGTCACCCAGAGCGACGACGACTTCGACGTTGCCCTGGGTGAAGCAGCTGAAACAATTACGGACGCCTCGCGCACCTGACCTCGAAGTCTGGGATCAATCTCGTCCTGCCCGTGTGGTGAGGTTTGTTGTTTGAGCTAATCGGTGGCCGTAAAGTCGGCGCGCACCCCTAGAGCACGATCGGTGCGCCGGATGGATTCTGCGCCGTCCTCCACGGTCCCAGCTAATGCGCGGATGGCGTCGATGTTCTCGGGGGTCACGATGGCCTGGTTATCGATTGTGTACGTCCAGAACAGTTCATTGCCCTGCACGGTCAAGATGTCTTCCCAGATGGCGACCTCGTACATGTCGCCGCGGGGCCTGCCCAGATCCTGCATCAGCTCCACGGTGCTGTTGACCGCAACAACCCCGTCCGAACGTTTCACGAAAGCGATCCGCGGCATCGCCTTTAACGCCGCGAGGACCTCTTCTGCCTCTGCCGCACGGGTAAGCTCCACCGTCCAGAAGTGCAGATGATTCTGTGTGTGCGCTCCCTTGGCCGCCATCGTCACCACGTCCAGATTGGGGACCACTGACTGGGCGTCCGGGCCCTGATGGCTGGGGATGCGGCCTTCGGGGACAACTGTGTTCATGATTCCCGAGTGATCGGATTCCCACGGGTCCGTGGCCCTCCGCACCAGCACGCCCCGGGCTTTGGACAGCAATTCGGCGTCCTGGAGCGCAGTCAGCGTGCGGACGGTAGCGGTGGTGTTGCACGAGACCACGCGAGTCGTATCCCGGCCCAACGTGGATTTGTAATTGGCGTGAGCGACGAAAGAGTGACCGGTGAGACTGTGCTTTTCCCCACCCTGGAAGACCGACTTGACGCCGAGGCTGCGATAGAGGTCTACGTTTGCGGCTCCGATGCCAGCCGGAGTGCAGTCGACGACGACGTCGACCTTGCCCAGCAGGTCCGACAGCCCGCCGACGAGGGGGTATCCCGCAGCCCGCATCTGCTGCCGGGCCTCGTCGGTTGAGGCATAGACCGGGATGCCTTTCGCAACCGCTGAGGCGACCCGATAATCGGCGGTGACGTCGCTGACCCCGACCAGCTCCATGTCTTCCTGGGCTTCCACCGCGTCAGCTACACGCTTACCGATAACCCCGTAACCATTGACAGCGACTTTGATCTTGTGTTCCATAATCGATTTCCTTTCGAGAAAGTGGGCAGGGCGGTCGTGTCCCGGAACCGAGTGTCAGGTAGCGGGCCCTGTAGTCATGTCTAGCTTGCTTCTGGGCGGCCTAAGGTGACACCGCCAGGGATCGGTGCGCACTTGCAGGACAGGCTCCGAACTTTCCTAGCATGGTTGTCTGCAAGCCTGAAGTCTAAGGTCGAGATTTCGTTGGGCTTGATGGACGCTTTGAAGTTGGGCGACACAACAGTCGTTCTAGGATCGTACGAGGCGGGCGATGGCGTCGGAGGCTTCTTTGATCTTGGCTTCGGCTTCATCGCCATCATCCTGTACCGCTGAGACAACACAGTGTTTGAGGTGGTCATCGAGCAGGCCTAAGGCCACCTTCTCCAGCGCGGAGTTGATCGCACTGATCTGGGTGAGGATGTCTATGCAGTAGGTGTCCTCGTCGACCATCCGGTGGATGCCGCGGACTTGGCCTTCGATGCGCTTGAGGCGGGCGAGGTAGCGGTCCTTGTCGCTGATGTAACCGTGGCCTGCGGTGGGCGAGTCGGTCGTAGTGGTCATTCTGGTTTTCTCCTGCTTTGGTGTGGGCTTTTTCTCCGGCGCTAGACCCGGTCGAGGATTCGGTCGGTGCTGGCCTGCGGAGTGAGGTCAAGGCGGCGCAGCAGCTGAGCATTCAGGGCCACCACGACGGTGGAGGCCGACATCAGGATCGCGCCGACGCTCATCGGCAGCACGAACCCGATCGGAGCCAACACGCCGGCGGCCAGCGGCACCGCAGCGATGTTGTAGCCGGCAGCCCACCACAGGTTCTGCTTCATCTTCCGGTAGCTGGCCCGGGAGAGCTCGAAGATTGAGAGCACCGAGCGCGGATCGGAACTGGCCAGGATCACCCCGGCTGAGCCGATGGCCACATCGGTGCCGGCACCGATGGCGATACCCACGTCAGCTTGCGCCAGAGCCGGGGCATCGTTGACGCCGTCGCCGACCATGGCCACCTTCTTGCCCTCGTCCTGCAGTTCAGCAACCTTGGCGGCCTTGTCCTCCGGCCGGACTCCGGCGAAGACCCGGTCGATGCCAAGGTCCTTGGCCACGGTCTCTGCCACCGCCTGGGCGTCTCCGGTGATCATCACCACCTGCACCCCGCGGGCATGCAGGGCGTCGACCGCATCGCGGGACTCGGGACGGATCTCATCGGCCAGCCGCAGCGCGCCGATGACCTCACCATCAGCCAGGACGTGCAGAATGATCGCGCCCTGCTCGCGCCACTGCTCGGCGACCGAGAGCTCCTTCTGGTCATGGGTCTCCAGCAGGTAGGGGCCGCCGACCTCCACCACTGTTCCATCAACGGTGGCTTTGACGCCCACCGCTGGGGAGGAGGAGAAGTCGGTGGCTTTGGGCACGTCCAGGCCGCGGGTACCGGCAGCTGCCACGATGGCCCAGGCCAAGGGGTGCTCACTGTCAGACTCAGCGGCTGCGGCCAGGGCCAGCACGTCGTCGTCGTGATGGCTTCCCACCGGGTGAACACCGGTGACGGTGGGCTCCCCCTTGGTCAGGGTGCCGGTCTTGTCGAAGAGGACCGAGTCCACGGTGCGCATGGATTCCAGCGCCAGGCGGTCCTTGACCAGCACCCCTCCGCGAGCGGCACGTTCGGTGGCGATGGAGACCACCAGCGGGATCGCCAGGCCCAAGGCGTGGGGGCAGGCGATGACCAGCACTGTGATGGTGCGCACCACTGCGGCATCGGGCATGCCGAGGAGAGCCCAGACCAGCGCGGTGATCAGGGCCGCGCCCAAGGCGAACCAGAACAGCCAGCCCGCAGCAGTGTCGGCGATGCGCTGGGCGCGGGAGGAGGAAGCCTGCGCATCGGCAACGAGCTTCTGGATACCTGCCAGGGCGGTGTCGTCGCCGGTGGCGGTGACTTCTACCCGCAGCCCGGAGTCGGTGGCCACAGTGCCTGCCACGACCTGGTCGCCGGTTCCGCGGCGCACCGTCTTGGACTCGCCGGTGACCATTGATTCATCCATCGACGCGCTGCCGTCGACGATTCTGCCGTCGGCCGGCACCGAGGAGCCGGGGCGCACGATCACCACGTCGCCGAGGACCAGATCGGCCGGAGCCACCTTAACGACGTCGTCGCCGTCGACCTTCTCGGCCTCATCAGGCAGCAGGGCCGCCAGGGAGTCCAGGGCGGAGGTGGTCTGAGCCAGGGATCTCATCTCAATCCAGTGGCCCAGCAGCATGATGACCACCAGCAGCGCCATCTCCCACCAGAAGTTCAGTTCATGGTCCAAGATGCCGAGGGTCGCGCCCCAGGAGGCGATGAACGCCACCGTGATAGCCAACCCGATCAGCAGCATCATGCCAGGGTTGCGGTCTCGTATTTCGCTGACCGCCCCGGTCAGGAACGGCTGGCCGCCCCAGATGTAAACGATCGTGCCCAGGATCGGGGATACCCACCACACCCACGCCGCATCGGGCAGCTGGTAGCCCAGCAGGTCGGCGAACATGGGGTTGAACGCCACCACCGGGGCCCCAAGGGCCAGCATGATCCAGAACAGCCGCCGGAACTGACCCACATGATCGCCATGATCACCGTGACCGTGTCCTGAGTGTCCGCCATGTCCGGCGTGTCCACCATGTGCTTCATGACCAGCGTGATGCTCGCCTTCGTGCCCGTGGCCCTCATGGTCGTGCCCGTCGTGGCGGCTGTGTTCGTTGTGGTGGCCGTGGTGCCCACTGTGCTCGTGGTGCGCATCGTGGTCAGTTGCTTGCTGCGATCCTGTTGGGGGCTGACTCATACTGCTTTCTCCTCACTCTTTCTCTCCTTAGCAGCTCTCGAACTTTGCCCAGTGGGCTGGTCTGAGAGTGTCCGGCGGAGAGGCCTTCAGCAGTCACGTTTCCCGATGAAAAGTGGGAATAGAGTGGGGCGAAGCCTCGATAGAGGCCGCATCCTCTGAACCTGCATAGCCTTACATCCCCTTCAAATCAAGGGATGTCTGACCCCAGACATGGAAGACGCGCGCAGAAGCAGTGAGGAGGGCTTCTGCAGGAGCCACGCTTCCCATCGCGCACTTTCCATTAGAACACGTATTCTAGGGGGTGGCAAGGGTTCGTCCAGCGAAAATCAAAGATGTGTTCGAGTCTCTGTGCAGGGGAATCGGCTCCCAGAACGGAGGTTCGAAGGGCTGTGTCATGGAGTCGGCATCCACGCCCGCAACGGCATAAACTGAGCATCATGTCTGAGCCGGATTCCCCCGTTCCCCATCCATTGGACGAGGCTGCCATTGAGCAATGTGTTGCCACAGCCTTAGCCGATTTCGAGGCCGCAAGCGATCTCGAAGAGATCAAAACAGCGCGGCTGTCCCACACCGGGGAGAAAGCCCCCATCGTGCTGGCCAATCGGCAGATCAAGGACCTCGAGAAGGACCAGAAGAAAGAGGCCGGTAAGCTGCTCGGTGCTGCCCGCGGCCGCATCCAGAAGGCCCTGGCTGCCCGCACTGAGGTGCTGGAAGCCGAACATGCCGAGCGGATCCTGGTCGAGGAGACAGTCGATGTCACCGCGAGCCCGCGGCGTCGTCGTCTCGGCTCCCGGCACCCGCTGAATCTCCTGCAGGAACGTGTGGCCGATGTCTTCACCGCCATGGGCTGGGAAATCGCCGAAGGTCCTGAACTGGAATCCGAATGGTTCAACTTCGATGCTCTGAACTTCGATCCCGATCACCCCGCCCGGGAGATGCAGGACACCTTCTATGTGGAGCCACGGGAATCGAACCTCGTGCTGCGTACCCACACCTCTCCGGTACAGGTCCGTTCCCTGCTGGAGCGCGAACTGCCCGTCTACGTGCTCTGTCCCGGAAAGACATTCCGCACCGACGAACTGGATGCCACCCACACCCCGGTCTTCCACCAGTTCGAAGGCCTCGCCGTGGACAAAGGCCTCACTATGGCCGATCTCAAAGGCACCCTGGAGCACTTCGCCCGGGCGATGTTCGGGCCCGAAGCAGCCATCCGGCTGCGCCCCAGCTATTTCCCCTTCACCGAACCCAGTGCAGAGATGGACGTCTGGGACCCCGGGGCCAAAGGTGGCCCCCGATGGGTGGAATGGGGCGGCTGCGGCATGGTCCACCCCAATGTGCTGGCCGCTGCCGGCATCAAAGACCCCGAATACACCGGATTCGCCTTCGGTATGGGGGTCGAGCGCACTCTGATGTTCCGCAACTCCGTACCGGATATGCGGGACATGATCGAGGGCGATATCCGGTTCAGCCAGCGATTCGGACAGGAGGTCTGAGGCATGCGTATCCCATTGTCATGGATCCGGGAGTACACCCAGTTCCCCGCAGAGGCCACCGCCGAGGACCTTATGGCCGAACTGGTCAAAGTAGGCCTGGAGGAAGAAGACGTCCACGCCCCGGAACTCTCCGGGCCCATCGTCGTCGGCCAGGTTCTGGAGAAGACTCCGGAGCCCCAGTCCAACGGCAAGACCATCAACTGGTGCCAGGTCCGCGTGGTGCCCCAAGGCCAACAGCAGACTCTCACCGGTGACGGCATTGACCCTGAAGGAGTGCAGGGAATCGTCTGCGGGGCGCATAACTTCGAGGTCGGAGACAAAGTCGTGGTCACCCTGCCCGGCTCTGTGCTGCCCGGAGACTTCCGCATCTCAGCCCGTAAGACCTACGGCCACCTCTCCGCCGGCATGATCGCCTCGGTCAAAGAACTGGGCATCGGCGAGGACCACGACGGAATCCTGGTGCTCTCCACCATCGGCCTGGACCCCGAGCCCGGCACCGACGCCATGGAACTGCTGGGTCTCTACGACACAGCCGCCGAAATCAACGTCACCCCTGACCGCGGTTACGCCTTCAGCATCCGCGGTGTGGCCCGCGAATACAGCCACGCCACCGGAACAGGCTTCACCGACCCCGTCGCACAGGTGACCCTGCCGGAGAACACCACCGAGGGACAGCCGGTAGAGATCGACGACGCCGCCCCCATCTACTCGGTGCCAGGCTGCAGCCGGTTTGTCACCCGTACTGTCACCGGAGTCGATGCCACCGCCCCAACACCGGCATGGATGGCCTCCCGGCTCCGTCTGGCCGGGATGCGCCCGATCAGCCTGGCAGTCGACATCTCCAACTACGTAATGCTCGAACTGGGTCAGCCGCTGCACTTCTACGACGCCGATAAGCTCAGCGGAACTATCCGGGTCCGCCGGGCCGCCCCGGCCGAGAAGTTGGTCACCCTGGATGAGAAGGAGCGGGAGCTTCACCCCGAGGACCTCCTGATCACCGATGATTCCGGGCCTATCGGTATTGCCGGTGTTATGGGCGGAGCCACCACCGAGGTCAGCTCCGAAACCAGCACCATCGTGATCGAAGCCGCTAATTTCGACCCCATCACTGTCGCGCGGTCCAAGCGCCGCCATAAGTTGCCCTCAGAGGCCTCCAAACGGTTCGAACGCGGAGTGGACACCCAGCTGCAGGCAGTGGCCGCCCAACGTGCGGTGGACCTCCTGGTCGAATTGGCCGGCGGCACCGACACCGGGGCAGCCACCGAGGTCGGAGAGACCACCGCTGTGGAGCCCATCGCCTTGGACCCCCAGCTGCCGGAGCGTCTCACCGGTGTCCCCTACAGCATCGATCAGATCACCAAGACACTGACTGATATCGGTGCCGAGATTCAGGAGCAGAACGGTTCGCTGCTGGTGACCCCGCCGAGCTGGCGACCCGATATCACCATCCCCGAGGCGCTGGTGGAGGAGATCGCCCGGCTCATCGGCTACGACAAGATCCCCTCCCGACTGCCGGTAGCACCTGCAGGCCGTGGTCTGACGGCACAGCAGCGTCGTCGTCGTGCTGTTGCCTCCGGTCTCTCCGGGGCTGGATTCACTGAGGTGCTGAACTACCCGTTCTACTCGGTGGAGGCCAATGGGCTCTTCGGCCGGGCGGATGCCTCCCAGCCGCTGTCGCTGGTGCGATTGGCGAACCCCATCGCCTCCCAGTACCCGACCCTGCGCACCACCCTGCTGCCGGGTCTGCTCGATGCGGTCCGCCGCAACGTCTCCCGTGGCTTCAAGGACCTCGCGTTGTTCGAGACCGGCTCGGTCTTCCTGCCCGGGGATCAGCTGGGTTCCAAGGAGATCCCCGGACTCGGCGCCTACCCGGGTGACACGGTCATCCAAGGGCTTGAGGCCGGAATCCCCGACCAGCCGCTGCATATCGCCGCCGCCCTGGCCGGGGCTGAGCCCGCCGCCGAACTTGGCGGTGAAGCCCGCCAACGGGACTGGGCCGATGCCGTGGCCGCAGCCCAGGACGTGGCCGCACTGCTGAACGTGGAACTGGAAATCGCCCAGGGGCAGCACCAGGCCTTCCACCCCGGCCGCACCGCCCAGCTGCGGCTGGCCGGCGAACTCATCGGCTACGCCGGTGAGCTGCACCCCAAACTGGTCGAGGAACAGGACCTCCCGGCGCGCACCAGTGTCATGGAGTTGAACTTCAGCGCACTGCTCGCTGCAGCCCCCGATCAGGTCACCGCCGAGCCGATCAGCACCTTCCCGCCCACCACCCAGGATGTCGCCCTGGTGGTGGATGAGAAGACCACTGCCGGTGAGCTGAAATCGACCCTCGCCGAGGGCGCCGGTGAGCTGCTGGAGGATATTGAGCTCTTCGACGTCTACTCCGGGACCGGAATCGAACCGGGAAAGAAATCCCTGGCCTTCGCCCTGCGGTTCCGGGCTGAGGACCGAACCCTGACTGCCGAGGAAGCCTCCGAGGCCCGTGAGGCTGCCGTAGCCCTTGCCGCATCACGGCACGGGGCACTGCAGCGCAGCTGACCGGCAGGTCCACTCACGAAGAACGGCTGATCAGCCCACCGCTCAGGCAATCCCTGCGCGGTGGGCCATGATCGCCAATTCGGTGCGGTCACGGGCCCCCAATTTCGCCAGGATCCGGCTGACATAGGTCCGGGCAGTGGCTGGGCTGAGATACATCTCCACAGCGATCTCCGCATTGGTCCGGCCCTGTCCGATAGCAGTGAGCACCTCGAGCTCGCGTTCGGTGAGTTCTGAGAAGTCTGGCGGCAGCTCGCGGGGAGCATCATCGGCAACCCGGTCCATCAGTTTGCGCATGATTCTGGGGGAGAGCTGAGTGTCCCCGGCAGCCACGGCATGCACAGCCTCTCGAAGTCGAGCCCCCGGAGTATCTTTCAGGAGATAGCCGGCGGCACCGGCATGAATGGCCCGGGTGACCTCATCGTCGTCGTCGAATGTGGTCAGAATCAACACCTGAGGCGGATGATGCCACTCGTTGATTCGACGAGTCGCCTCCACGCCGTCCATACCCGGCATGCGAATGTCCATTAAGACCACATCTGGATCAGAACTGCGTGCAGCCTCCAGCGCAGCCTGACCGTCCTCGGCCTCACCGACCACCTCAATCTCAGGGTCATTCTCCAATAGGGCGCGCAGACCAGCGCGCACCAGATGCTGATCATCTGTGAGCAGAACCCGGATCATGCCAGCGCCTCTTCCTGATGCCGATCAGAGGACAGCGGGATGTGGGCCCGAACCTGAAACCCCTTATGCCACGGCCCTGCCTCCAGGGTCCCACCCAGGGCCGAGACCCGTTCCTTCATGCCCAATATCCCCATCCCGGAGCTGATGGACTGTGCTGAGCCCTTGCGGGGGCCTTCATCGCGGACACAGATCTCCAAAGCGCCCTCCTGCTCGGTAATGCTGACCGCCACAGTCTCGGTGGCCGAATGCTTGGCAGTATTGGTCATCGCCTCCTGCACAATCCGGTAGGCGGTGGCCTCAACTTTATGCTCGTACTGATCCGCCACCTCGATCTGGGCATTGACCTCCAGCGGCGAGGTCACGAAGACAGTGGAGTCCAAGGCCCGGATAGACAGCAGCGGCGGGCTGACCTCGTATTCGCGCAGGGTCTGAACTGTATCCCGGAGCTGACGCATCATCTCCCGGCTGGTGGAGCCGACAACCCCCAGGGCACGCTGGGCAGCCTGTGGGTCCTCCGGGATGGCCTCAGCGGCGACATCAGTATGCATGGAGATCACCGTGGTCTGATGGCCCAGGGTGTCATGCAGTTCGCGGGCGATATCAGCGCGTTCGGTGGCCGCCACAGCCTGGGCCAATGCCCGCTCCTGCTGCGCGGTGGCTTCGATGACCCGGGCAGAACGCTCCGCAAGCTCACGCCGAGAACGGATAGTGTCCCCCAGGGCGATCACTGCGGCCATCAGCGCGATATCCGGGGCCAAGGTGTAGACGAAGAGTGAGAGCAGATGAGTATCGGTCTCCCGCACGAATGAGGCCGCCAGTGCAGCAGCGAAGATCATGAACAGCAGAGCACCCACAATGGTCACCGGCCACCGGAGACGATGACGTTCCGCCGCTGAGTACAGGGCCGGGGCCAGGGGGATGCCCAAACCGATATTGGGGTAGCCCAGCAAGATATAGCCCAGCAGGATCAACAGGCTCAGGCACAGCACCAGCAGTGGGAAAGTTCTGCGCAGAAGCATCAGCGCGCCCAGTGCAACCGCGCAGATATAGGCCAATGTATCCGGCATCCGGAACCCGCCCTGCTCGGCCTGAATCAACCAGCTCAGCACCAGGATCAGCCCAAGGCCCAGTGCTACATCGGCGACTCGGGGCCGGCGGGTGAACCACAGGCGAAGCCTCTCAGAACGGGTCAAGGGGCCGTCCGGCAGTGTTAAAGCCATGAAATCAGTCTAAGGAACGGTGCTGACTGAGGGCAGTCGCTCAGAGATGACAACCAGGTGTCGCCTCAGTACGACATCAACTTCCTCCTGTGGGCCGATGTGCAGCCGGAGGCGGCTGCCTAGATTGGAGGAACCAGAGAAAACCACGGGTTCCTACCCCAGGAGGTAAAGATGATGGCGATGGACCGAGGAATGAGCATGGCGATGCCGACCGAAGAGCTGCTGCAGCAGTATTTCGATGATCGCCTGGCTCTGGCACGTCTGGGTTTCCTGCAGCGGATGGGGAGATTCCCCGACGCCGACCTCACTGTCGGGCAGCTGCGGATCGTGCTGCTGATCGCCTCTGGCGTCACCAGCTCCCGGGCCCGGCTGTTGGCTCTGCTGGGCCAGCCGGAGGAGGAGCTGGACCAGGACCTCGAGCAGCTGCACCACAAGGGGTACCTCGAAAGGACTGGTACTGAAGGTATCCAACTGATGCCTACAGAGACGGCTATGGACGTGCTTGATGCGGTTGCTGACCGAAAGGACAGCATAATGGAGCTTCTGGCCGCCATGGACCCCCAGGACTTGGCAGCCCTGGTGCGCGGAACCCACGCCCTGCGTTCGGCCATGGAACTCGATGCGGCCATGGAGCACAGCGCGATGATCCTTGGCGAGCAGATCCTGAAGATGCGCCAGGACTGATGGCCGAGCCTGAACCTGGCTGGATCTTCTCCTGGCGTTCGGCCCTGAGACCAATGGCCGGGGTATGCATGGTCGCCGGTGTGATGCTCTGGCCCGTAGTTCTCGTCTGAACGCTCCCAAGACCGCCGCTGGAAACTAGACGTGGGGCCAGCGGCCGGTGCCGGCGGCTCCACTCCCGTTCCGTAGCCGCGGAGTCGCCGGTGCCATCTCAGCGGGCCGCGTTGGTTTTGCCCCATCCCCTCGCCAACGCGGCCCGCGCCATCCGCGCCCTGGGGCTGAACATGGAGGAGGAAGACTTCGAGGAGATCCTCGAGGCTCAACTGAGCAAACTCGAGGAAGCCTCCTGAAGTTCAGGCGGCGAGATGCAGCACCTCGCTGCCTGGATCAGGGAACCAGGATCAGCTTTCCGGTGGTCTTGCGTCCTTCGAGGTCGTCCTGTGCGCGGCCGGCCTCGCTCAGTGGGTATTTGCCGCCGATGCTCAGCTTGAGGTCTCCTGATGTCAGGGCGGAGAAGAGTTCGGTGAACCGCCAGGTGCGCTCCTCAGCATTACGCAGATACCACTGGGTCGAAGGCCGAGTGACGTAGAGGCCGCCGCGCTTATTGAGGTCCTGGAGGTTATAGGGCGGAACCTGACCGGAGGCGCCGCCGAAGAGCACCATGGTCCCGCGGATGGCCAGGGAGTCCAGGGAGCCGGTGAAGGTGTCCTTGCCCACGCCGTCGTAGACCACCGAGACGCCTTCACCATTGGTGATCTTGCGGACCTTCTCGGCAAAGCCCTCGTACTTCAGCACGTAGTCGGCTCCGGCCTCCTCGGCGATCTTCGCCTTCTCCGGAGTGGAGGTCGTGGTGATCACCCGGGCGCCCTTAGCCTTCAGCAGCTGGGTGAGGATTTGGCCGACCCCACCGGCGCCGGCATGGGTCAGCACAGTCTCACCGGGGGAGACCTTATAGGTGGAGTTGATCAGATAATGGGCAGTTACACCCTGGATCGGCAGGGCCGCGGCCAGCTCATCAGAGACATCATCGGGTACGACGACGGCCTTGGCCGCATCGACCACAAAATACGTGGAGTAGGTGCCCTTGGCCTCTGCAGTGGTGATCCGCTGTCCCACATGGAAATTCTCCACACCCTCGCCCAGGGCGATGATCTCGCCGGTGCCCTCGGAACCGGGGATGAAGGGATACTCCACGGGATAGGTGCCGCTGCGCTGGTAGGTCTCAATGAAATTGACCCCGGCGGCTGCGGTCTTGACCAGCAGTTGGCCGGCCTCCGGCTGCGGAGCGGGGACCTCCACGGTTTCGAAGACCTCGGTCCCTCCGGCCTGGGCCGCACGGGTCACAGTTGCGGTGTCCGGAAGATCCTCTTCGAACATGGTCGGTTCACTCATCGCGGTAGTTCGTCCTCTCGGTGCGGAGACTTGGGCATCGCTTCCGCCAGGTTACCGGAGTCACCGCCTGACAACCACAATGCATAAATATTGATACCTCTGCATAAAATCGCGTAGTCTGGTCTCAGTAGAGCGAGCCGGATACCCGGCCCGCGCGCATACGAGTCGGGAAGGACGCGAATAATGGCATATTCAGTCGCTGTTTCAGGTGCCTCCGGATACGCCGGGGGAGAGGTCCTGCGCCTTCTGTCCCAGCACCCCCAGGTGGAGATCGGAGTCGTCACCGCGCATTCCAATGCCGGCCAACGGCTCGGCGAACTGCAGCCCCACCTGCTGCCGCTTGCCGATAAAGTCCTCAGCGAGACCACCGCCGAGAACCTCGCCGGCCACGATGTGGTCTTCCTGGCCCTGCCCCATGGAGCCTCCGGCGAAATCGCCGCCGAACTGGGTGAAGACACTGTGGTCATCGACGCCGCAGCAGACCACCGACTGGAATCCGCCCAGGCCTGGGAGAAGTTCTACCGCTCCGAGCACCAGGGCACCTGGCCCTATGGGCTGCCGGAACTGCCCGATCAGCGCAAGAAGCTCCAGGCCGCACGCCGCATCGCTGTCCCCGGCTGCTACCCCACCACTATCCTGCTCGGTCTGGCACCTGCCTTCGCGGCAGGACTGGTGGAACCAGAGGATGTGGTGATCATCGCAGCTACCGGCACCTCAGGTGCCGGCAAATCACTGAAACCCCATCTCCTGGGCAGCGAGGTCATGGGCGGGATGAGCCCCTATGGTGTCGGCGGCGGCCACCGTCACACCCCCGAGATCGAACAGGGCCTCAGCTGGGTAGCAGGCACCGATGTCCAGGTCTCCTTCACTCCCACACTGGCCCCCATGGCCCGCGGCATCCTGGCCACCTCCACCGCGAAACTGGCCCCAGGGACTACGGAGGAGAAACTCCGCGAGGCATTCACCGCCCAGTACCAGCACGAGCCCTTCGTGCATCTGCTGCCGACCGGACAGTGGCCGGCCACCAAACAGGTCATCGGCTCCAACCATGTGACCGTTCAGCTTGCCGTGGATCCCCACGCCGGGCGAGCGATCGTCGTCTCGGCCAGTGACAACCTCACCAAAGGGACCGCCGGGGAGCCGTGCAGTCCATGAACCTCGCCCTCGGACTGGATGAAACCCTGGGCCTGAACCAGCTGGGAGTCACCCCATGAGCGTCACCGCAGCAGCCGGCTTCCAAGCCGCCGGCACCGCAGCCGGACTCAAAACTGAAGGCAAGGACCTCGCCCTGGTGGTCAACACCGGGCCCACCCGACATGCCGCCGCGGTGTTCACCACCAATAAAGTCGCCGCCGCACCGGTGCTCTGGTCCCGCCAGGCGATCAGCGACGCCCGGGCCGATGCCGTGGTCATCAACTCCGGCGGAGCCAACGCCTGCACCGGCACCGAAGGCTTCCAGGACGCCCATGCCACCGCTGAACACGCCGCCCAGACCCTCGGCATCTCCGCAGTGGACGTGCTGCTGGCCTCCACCGGACTGATCGGTGAACGGCTCAATATGCAGGCAGTGCTCTCCGGCACCACAACCTGCGCTGAAGAACTCAACGACGACGACGCCGCCGGTGCCGCAGCAGCCGAAGCAATTCTGACCACCGATACCGTCACCAAAACAGCGGTGGCCCACGGCAGCGGCTTCACCATCGGCGGGATGGCCAAAGGGGCGGGCATGCTGGCTCCGGGAATGGCCACCATGCTCTCAGTGCTCACCACCGACGCCGTCATTGACCCCCAGGACCTCGACGCCGCCCTGCGTGAGGCCACCCGGGTCAGCTTCAACCGAGCCGATTCCGATGGTTGCATGTCGACCAATGACACTGTCTTCGCCCTGGCCTCCGGAGCGCACCCGGAGGCCGACCCCGCCGGAGTGGACCTCACCGAGTTCCAGACCGCGCTGACCGAACTCTGCCAGGACCTGGCACGGCAGCTGATCGCCGATGCCGAAGGGGCCCACCACCAGATCGCCATCCGCACGGTCAATGCTGCCACCGAGGAGGAGGCCGAAACCGCCGGACGTGCGGTGGCCCGTTCCAATCTGTTCAAAACGGCGATCTTCGGTCAGGACCCCAACTGGGGCCGGATCCTCTCGGCAGTGGGCACCACCGATGTCCAATTCGACCCCATGACCATCGACGTCGCGGTCAACGGCATCTGGGTCTGCCGTGCCGGCGGCATCGGCGAGGACCGCTCCCTGGTGGACCTCAGCGGCCGGGAGGTGGAGGTCGTCATCGACCTCAAATCAGGCCAGGCCGAGGCCACCATCCTGACCAATGACCTCACCCACGACTACGTGCACGAAAACAGCGCGTACTCCTCCTAGACCAGACCCAGAGAACCCCGAAAATGAGCACATCATCCTCAGCCACCAGCCTGAAACCCCGCGATGAATCCACCCTGGCCGCCGCCGGGCAGAAGGCCGCCGTCCTGGTCGAAGCCCTGCCCTGGATCCAGAAGTTCGCCGGGGAGACCATCGTGATCAAATACGGCGGCAACGCCATGATCAATGATGAACTGCGCCGAGCCTTCGCCGAGGATGTGGTTTTCCTCAAACACGTCGGGGTCAATCCAGTGGTCGTCCACGGCGGCGGACCCCAGATCAACCACATGCTGGAACGGCTGGGCATCCAGTCCGAATTCCGCGCCGGACTGCGGGTCACCACCCCGGAGACCCTGGAGGCAGTCCGGATGGTGCTCACCGGCCAGGTCGGCCGAGAGCTGATCGGCCTCATCAACTCCCACGGCCCCTATGCCGTGGGCCTCTCCGGGGAAGACGCCGCCCTGCTGCGCTCCCGGCGGAAGAAGGCCACCGGCCCCGATGGTGAGGAGATCGACCTCGGCCTGGTCGGCGAGGTCACCGGGGTGAACCCCGAGGCAGTCCAGGACCTCATCGCCGCCGGACGGATCCCAGTGATCTCCACGATCTCCCCGGAATTCACCGAGGAGGGAAGCCCCACCGGCGAGGTGCTCAATATCAACGCCGACCTCGCCGCCGGAGCAGTCGCCTCCGCCCTGGGCGCGGCCAAACTGGTGATGCTCACCGATGTCGAAGGCCTCTACGCCGACTGGCCGGATAAATCCTCACTGATCTCATCCCTGGCCGCCGCGGATCTTCGCCAAATGCTGCCGAGCCTGGAATCAGGCATGATCCCCAAAATGGAGGCAGCCCTGGCCGCAGTCGATGCCGGAGTCCCGCGAGCCGCCATCGTCGATGGCCGCCGTCCCCATTCGATGCTGCTGGAGATCGTCACCAGCGCGGGTATCGGCACCCAAGTCGTCCCCGATCAGGAGGCCCTATGAGCACCGAAACAGTCACCGACCTCCTGCAGCGGTACCAGCAGAGGCTCACCGGGGTCTTCGGTTCCCCACAGACCGTGCTCCAGCGCGGGGAGGGGACCCGGGTCTGGGATGCCGACGGCAATGAGTACCTCGATATGCTCGGCGGGATCGCGGTCAACGCCCTAGGCCACGCCCACCCCGAGCACGCGGCTGCGCTGAATGCCCAGCAGAACCGGCTGGGTCATATCTCCAACCTCTTCACCTCAGAACCACAGATCGCCCTGGCGGAGAAACTCCTAGAGCTCTCCGGCGCTCCTGAGGGATCCACCGTCTTCTTCGCCAACTCCGGCTCCGAGGCCAATGAGGCCGGGCTCAAAGCGGTGCTTCGCCACCGGAAGGACACCGGCAAACAGCGAATCCTCGCCCTGGAGAACGGGTTCCACGGCCGAACTATCGGCGCACTGAGCCTCACCCATAAGCCTGCCTACCGGGAGCCCTTCGGTGAGCTCATCGGCCCCGTGGAGTTCCTTGCCCCCAATGACCTCCAGGCACTGGAAGCATCCTTTGAGCACGACGACGTCGCCGGTCTCTTCCTCGAACCCGTCCAGGGCGAGGCCGGTGTTCACGCCCTGGATGACCAATACCTGCTCAAAGCCCGGGAACTGACCCGCAGCCACGGGGCACTGCTGGTCTTCGATGAGGTTCAGACCGGCATCGGCCGGACCGGGGAATGGTTCAACCACCTCCGGGTCCCCGGACTGCAGCCTGATCTGATGACCCTGGCCAAGGGGCTGGGCTCGGGATTCCCGATCGGTGGCCTGATCAGCTACGGGCCCCAGGTAAGTGCCCTGCTGAGCCCCGGTCAGCACGGGACAACCTTCGGCGGCAACCCACCGGCCACAGTGGCGGGCCTGACCACTCTGGCAGTTATCGAATCCGAATCCCTGCTGCAGAATGCCCGAGAGGTCGGATCCCAGCTGGCTGAGGCACTCAACGCGCTGGATGAGGTCACCGCAGTTCGGCAGTACGGACTGCATCTCGGTGTGGACCTGCAGGTGCCCGGCTGCACCGAACCGGCCAAGCAGCTGGCCGGTACGGCACTGTCGAAGCATGGGCTGATCATCAACGCCACCGGCGAGCACACGCTGCGTCTGGCACCACCGCTGAACATCAGCCCCGAAGAGGCCGCCGAGGCTGTGCAGAGGCTCACGGCAGCCCTGGCTGATCTCACCGAGAAGGAGCACACCCCGTGACGGAATCCACCCGCACCCGGCACTTCCTGAGCGACCTCGACCTCAGTGCCGCTGAGCTGGACGAGGTGCTCAACCTCGCCGAGAACCTCAAAGCCGATCCCTATGGACTCACCCCACTGGCCGGCCCCCAGACTGCTGCGGTGATATTCGATAAGACCTCCACCCGCACCCGGGTCTCCTTCGCCGCCGGAATCTCAGCCCTGGGCGGGGCGCCGCTGATCATCAACCCGGGGGAGTCTCAGCTGGGGCATAAGGAGTCGATCGCCGATTCCGCCCGGGTCCTGGAACGCCAGGTGAGCCTGATCATCTGGCGCACCTATGCCCAGTCCGGGCTTGAGGAGATGGCCCAGTACTCGAGAGTCCCAGTGATCAACGCACTCTCCGATGACTTCCACCCCTGCCAGCTTCTGGCCGACCTCATGACCATCCGTGAGCATAAGGGCCAGCTGGCCGGACTGAAACTGGCCTATCTCGGGGATGCGGCCAATAACATGGCCAATTCCTATCTCAGCGCCGGAGTCAACGCCGGTATGGATGTCCGGATCGCCGGACCCCAGGGACACCTGCCTTCAACCCGGGTCATCACCGCAGCTGAGGACCGTGCCGCTGAGTCCGGCGGAAAGGTCACCGTCACCACTGATCCGGCCAAGGCATTGGCCGGGGCCGATGTCATCGCCACCGATACCTGGATCTCCATGGGACAGGAGGCTGAGAAAGAGCAGCGGATGACCCTCTTCGGCGACTATCAGGTCAACCAGACCTCCCTGCAGGCAGCAGCCGATGACGCCATCGTGCTGCACTGCCTGCCGGCCTACCGGGGCGCAGAGATCAGCGCAGAGGTGCTCGACGGCCCCCAATCGGTGATCTGGGATGAGGCCGAGAACCGTCTGCACGCACAGAAAGCCCTGATGACCTGGTTGCTGGTGGAATCCGGGCTGACCGATCAGAGCGCTGCCACAGCAGTGCGGGAGGCCTGCCGAGGATGACCCCGACAACCAAGACTGCCCGCCACGCCAAGATCCGGGAACTGATCTCCCGATCCTCCATCCGCTCCCAGGCCGAACTGGCCGCCAGACTAAGCGAAGAAGGGGTCAAGGTCACCCAGGGCACCCTCTCGCGTGATCTGGTGGAGCTGGGGGCGGCCCGGGTGCGCTCAGCAGAGGGCGGACTCATCTACGCAGTCCCCGCCGAAGGGCATGAACGGGAGTTCCAGGCAGATATCTCAGAGACCACGACAGCGAAGCTCAGTTCACTGTGCCGGGACCTGCTGATATCGGCCGAGGCCAGCGCGAATCTGGTCGTACTGCGCACCCCACCAGGAGCAGCCCAATTCCTGGCCAGCGCAGTGGATCATGCCGGACTGCAGAGCGTGCTGGGTACTATCGCAGGAGATGACACCATCATGCTGATCACCGCCGAACCCGACGGGGGAGCAGCAGTCGCAGAGCGGTTCAACGGATTCGCTGAAGGCAGGGGCTAGACCACAGGTGAAAAAACCAGGCGCGTCAGTGCTGGCGGTCCTCATCGCAGTGATGGGGGTCGGCCCTCTTTTCACCTACTCGCTGTCCTCACTCTCGCCCCTGGTCGTCGAACGTATCGGAATCAGCGCCGGCCAGCTGGGTCTGCTGGCCGCAGTGGTCTTCGGCTCCGCCGCCATTTCCGCCCAGGGCCTGGGCCGGATGGCCGACCGCATCTCCCCGAAACTGCAGCTGATCCTAAACTTCAGCGGCACTGTGGTCGCCCTGACCATTGCCGCCACCACCAGCAGCTTCTGGGCTCTGGTCGCAGCAGCGGTGCTCTCCGGTATCAGCCAAGCGATTTCCAATCCGACCACCAACCGAGTGATTATGGAGGTCGTGCCCCCGCAGAAGCAGGCCACCTGGTTGGGGATCAAACAGTCCGGTGTGCCTCTGTCGCAGTTCTTCGCGGGGATGTTCTTCCCCGCCATGGCGATCTGGCTGGGCTGGGTCGGCGCCACACTCAGCGCGGTGCTGATCGTCATCGCCCTGACAGTCTATGGGGCCTGGATCCTCCACCAGCACTATGCGGGTAACACCCCGCGCAGCCAGGGGCAGCAGACAGAGCAGAGTCCCACCGATTCAGAGGTGACGGACTCGGAGCCTGCGGGGGAGGGGACAGCGCTCAGCACCCCGGTGAAACTGCCTCATGCTGTGATCATTCTGACCCTGGTGGCATTCCTGATGGGCTTCACCGTGCAGACCGTCAATGTCTATCTTCCGCTCTTTGCCGTGGAGCAGGCAGGCTTCAGCCTCGCCCAGGGCGGGCTGACCCTGACTGTTTGCGGAATCCTGGGGATGATCTCCCGGATCTGGTGGGCCCGCCGCGTGGGGGCCGGAGCCCGGCTCTCCACTCTGCTGCTGGCGATGTCCGCGGGGGCAGTGGCCGGGGTCGCCCTATTGAGCTGGGTCCAGCTCGGCGGACCAGGGGCCTTGATCTGGGCAGCGGCGGTGATTCATGGGCTCACCGCCCTGGGTGGGAATGTAGTGGTCAACGCTGGAGTGATGAAAGTCGCTCCGCCGGGGACCATCGGCAGGGCATCGGGGGTGGCGTCGATGGGAATGTACGCCGGTTTCACCGTGGGTCCACTGATCTCCGGGTTGCTGCGTGATATCAGCGGAGACTTCCTGCTGCCCTGGGCAGGGGCCGGTGTGAGTCTGGCGCTGACAGCGGGGGCCGCACTGTGGCTTCGCAGCCAACAGATGTAGACCCCCGCTGATAAAGTCTGCGCCTGCAGAATGGTGATCAGGCCTCGGGGCCCAGTTCCTTCTGCTTCTTCTTATTCTGGGTGCGGACGGCCATTCCGAGGCCGATGAGTCCGCCTCCGAGACCCACGGAGATCCAGCGCCAAGCGCCTTCATCCGGGACCACGCCGAACTCAGAACCGAATGCCCATCCGGCGATCACCAGGACACCGAGAAGGATGATGCCGACAGCGGCAGAATTGCTCAACGATTTCTCCTCTTAGTACTACTCAGGGTTGCTGAAGGAGCCTGCGCATCTGCTGCAGGCCGAACATATCGGCAACGGCCACCGCGCTCTGAGCACCCAGGGCGGGATTCGCCCCGGCCTCCAGCAGCGCTGCGGTGATCTCTTCGTCCTGTTTAAAGACTGAACAGCTCAGCGCGGTCTGACCGCGGTCATTGACCCGGTTGGGATCCGCGCCCCGTGCCAGCAGGGAGCGTACCAGAGAGGTATGACCGTTATAGGCCGCCAGGATCAACAGGGAATCGCCCTTATCGTTGGCGGTGTCAGCCGGAAAACCCTGATCGATCAGAGCCAGCAGCTGCTGCTGTTCACCCTGCCGGGCGAGATCGAACATGGAGTCCAGGAACTCCAGCTGCTCCTCGGTCAGCTCCGCCGCGGAGCCGGTTTGGTCATACGTATCTGACATGCCCATAGCTTACCGCCGAGCGCCGCAATGATAAGTATGCAGTGCAACGAATATTTATGTAGACTGGTGGGGAGGCAAGCGTCTTCGACTTTCAATATCAAGAGGAGCATCTGGTGAGCGATCGTATTGTTCTGGCCTATTCCGGCGGACTCGACACCTCAGTGGCCATCGGCTGGATCGCCGAGGCCACCGGCGCCGAGGTCATCGCCGTCGCCGTCGACGTCGGACAGGGCGGTGAATCCCTGGAAACAGTGCGCCAGCGCGCCCTGGACTGCGGGGCAGTGGAGGCCTATGTGGCCGATGCCCGCGATGAGTTCGCCGAGCAGTACTGCATGCCCACACTGAAGGCCAACGGCCTCTACATGGATGCCTACCCCCTGGTCTCGGCCATCTCCCGGCCGGTGATCTCTAAGCATCTGGTGGCCGCCGCACAGCAGTTCGGCGCCTCCACCGTCTCCCACGGCTGCACCGGTAAGGGCAATGACCAGGTGCGCTTCGAGGTCTCCATCCAGACCCTGGGCCCGGACCTGAAGTGCATCGCACCGGTCCGTGACCTCGCCCTGACCCGCGAGAAGGCCATCGAATACGCAGAGAAGCACGATCTGCCCATCGAGACCACCAAGAAGAACCCCTTCTCCATTGACCAGAACGTATGGGGTCGTGCCGTGGAGACCGGCTTCCTCGAGGACATCTGGAACGGGCCCACTAAGGACGTCTACGACTACTCCGAGGACCCCGCCTTCCCGCCGGCCCCCGATGTCGTGAACATCACCTTCGACCAGGGCGTTCCCGTGGCGCTCGACGGGGAGACCCTGACCCCGCTGCAGGTCATCGAGCAGCTCAACCGCCGCGCCGGTGCCCAGGGTGTGGGCCGGATCGACATCGTCGAGGACCGGCTGGTGGGCATCAAATCCCGCGAGATCTACGAGGCCCCCGGTGCCATGGCGCTGATGGCCGCCCACCGGGAGCTGGAGAACATCACCCTGGAGCGCGAGCAGGCCCGGTTCAAGAAGACCGTGGACCAGCGCTGGACCGAGCTGGTCTATGACGGCCAGTGGTTCTCCCCGCTGAAGAAGAACCTGGACACCTTCATCGATGAGACCCAGAAGTACGTCTCCGGTGAGATCCGCCTGGAGCTGCACGGCGGCCGTGCCACGGTGCAGGGGCGTCGCTCCGAGACCAGCCTGTACGACTTCAACCTGGCCACCTACGACGAGGGCGACTCCTTCGACCAGTCCTCGGCGCCGGGCTTCATCGACATCTACGGACTGTCCTCCCGGACCGCCTCCCAGCGGGAGGAGCGTCTGTACGGCAAGCCTGATCTCTCCGGTGCCGGAGTCGAGAAGTAGTCTCTATCTCATGACTGAGAAACATCGGACCAACGAAGGTTCCCTCTGGGGTGGCCGCTTCGCCTCCGGCCCCGCCGATGTGATGGCCGCATTGAGCAAGTCCACACATTTCGACTGGAAACTGGCCCGCTACGATATCGCCGGCTCCAAGGCCCACGCCCGGGTTCTGCACCGGGCCGGGCTGCTGAGCGAGGATGAGCTGGCCGGGATGCTCTCTGCCCTGGGCCGGCTGGAGGACGATGTGCTTTCGGGCAGTTTCGTACCGGCCGAATCCGATGAGGATGTCCACGGCGCCCTGGAACGCGGTCTGCTCGAGCGCGCCGGTGAGGATCTCGGCGGCAAACTGCGCGCCGGCCGGTCTCGGAACGATCAGATCGCGACCATGGTGCGGATGTTCCTGCGCGATGCCTCACGTGAGATCGCCTCAGGTGTCCTCGACGTCGTCGATGCGCTCACCGAACAGGCAGCCAAATACCCCGAGGCGCCGATGCCGGGGCGCACTCATCTGCAGCATGCCCAGCCGGTGCTGCTGGCCCACCACCTCTTAGCCCATGCCTGGCCGCTGCTGCGCGATGTCCAGCGGCTCAAGGACCTCGACGCCCGCCTGGCCTACTCACCCTATGGCTCCGGGGCGCTGGCGGGATCCTCCCTGGGGCTGGACCCCGCCCAGGTGGCAGCTGAGCTGGGTTTCGACGGTCCGGTGGCGAACTCCATCGACGGAACCGCCTCCCGCGACCTGGTCGCCGAGTTCAGCTGGGTCACCGCGATGATCGGTGTCGACCTCTCCCGCATCAGCGAGGAGGTCATCATCTGGGCCACCAAGGAATTCGGCTTCGTCACCCTCGACGACGGCTACTCCACCGGCAGCTCGATCATGCCGCAGAAGAAGAACCCCGATATCGCTGAGCTCGCCCGAGGTAAGACCGGCCGGCTCATCGGCGATCTCACCGGGCTGCTGGCCACGCTGAAGGCACTGCCCCTGGCCTATAACCGGGACCTGCAGGAGGATAAGGAACCCGCTTTCGACGCCGTGGACACCCTCGGGCTGCTGCTACCGGCAGTCTCGGGGATGATCGCCACCCTGACCTTCCATCCCGAACGGCTGGCGGAGCTGGCCCCGCAGGGCTTCTCCCTGGCCACCGATATCGCCGAATGGCTCGTCCGGCAGGGAGTGCCCTTCCGGGTGGCCCATGAGGTGGCCGGTGAATGCGTCCGCGCCTGTGAGCAGCACAGCCCCGCCAAGGAGCTCCATGAGCTCACCGATGAAGAGCTTTCCGATATCCATCCGGCTCTGACCCCGCAGGTGCGCGAGGTGCTCACCGTGGCGGGCTCGCTGGCATCCCGGGATGCCGTAGGCGGAACTGCGCCCAACCGGGTCGCCGAGCAGTTGGAAGCAGCACGTGCTGAGGTCGCTGCATTCCGGGCCGGCCTGGAGGCGATGCAGCCGGTCCTGCCAGCCGAAGGCTGAACCCAGCAGGTCGGGAGGAGACCATCTCCAACACCAGTTCAGCAAAGCGCCCCAGCGCCGCCGGCCAGCGTGCTCTGCGACGCCGTCGCCGGCTCTACCCGGCATTGGCGGTGCTGGGCGTCGTCGTACTCTTTCTGCTGATCCGCGGTTGTGGCGGTGACCAGGAGCCGGAGACCCCGCACCCCACCGAATTGGGCTATCCCGAGGCGCCTGAGCAGCAGCTGCCTGAAACCACTGGTCAAGAGGCAGGGGACGTGCCGATTACTGAACTGGTGGAGCCCGAATGGGTCAGTGAGACTGCCCAGCGCACCGGGGTGCCCCAACGGGCCGTTGCCGCCTACGCCGGGGCTGCCGCCTATATCGAGGAGACTGACTCCGAATGCGGTATCGGCTGGAACACCCTGGCTGGGATCGGACAGGTGGAATCCGTCCACGGCCACCACGGCGGTTCCAGTATCGAAGCCGATGGTGAGGTCAGCCCGGAGATCATCGGAGTTCCGCTGGATGGCAGCGAGGGAGTTATGGAGATCCCCGATACCGACGGCGGGGAGCTCGACGGCGATGAGGAATGGGACCGTGCGGTGGGGCCCATGCAGTTCATCCCCGAGACCTGGTACCAATACGCCCAGGACGGCAACCTCAGCGGTGAGGCCGATATTCACCAGTACGACGACGCCGCCCTGACCGCCGCGGTCTATCTCTGCGCCAGCGGAGATGACCTCACCGATGACCGGGGCTGGAATGACGCGGTGACCACCTATAACCAGTCGGTGGAATACGCCAACGACGTCGCCCGCCACTCGGAGGAGTACGCGGAGGCGGCTTCCTAGCCGCAGCTCCTCCTCAGCTGGTGACCAGGCGCAGCAGTGCCTCCACGCAGGTCTCCACATCCCACTGCGGGTGCACCGTCATCCTTTCGATGGTCAGGGTCACCGCGGCGGAAAGCAGGGCGGTCGCGGCCACCTCCAGCGTCGCGCCGGGAGTGGCCGCCCGTCCCTCTGCTTGTTCGAGGTGCTCGATGCGCTGGGAGAGCAGCCTGACGATGGCCTCCTTCTCCTCGCGCAGCTGATGACTGTCATCCCCCTGGCGCTGGGCCAGGGCGAACGCCACGAGCCCCGTGAAGGAGGGGTGCTCCTCCAGGAAGCGGCAGGCGGCCCGAAGCTGCGCGCGGAATGCCTCCCGGGGAGCGGCGGAATCATCCCGCGCGAGCTCGTCCATCAGGGACTGCAGTTCGGCGGCCCCGTGCACCAGCATCTCTCGGACCAGGTTCTCTTTGGAGCCGAAGTGGTAGTAGACAGAGCCCTTCGCGACCCCCGCAGAGCGGGCCAGCTCGTCGACCGTATGGTCCTGGACGCTGCGGTGGTCGTCCAGAGCCATCATGGCATGCAGGATCTTCACCCGGGCGGAAGTCCTGGGCGGGGCTGTGGGGGCGGTGCTCACGCGTCCTCCTGGATAGGCGGGTGCAGACGTTTCAGTGTCCACATCCTATTCTTCCGCACAGCCACCAGCAGGATTCCCAGTCCCAGAAGGGTGAACGATCCCAGAGCCCCCAGGCTGGTGAGCACTGCCGCGGTCTCTGCTCCGTAGATCGCATGGCGCAGCCCTGACACCACATAGGTCAGCGGGAGGATGGGGTGCAGAGTCTCCAGGGGTCCGGGGAGGGACTGGCTGGGGAAGGTGCCCCCGGCGCCCACAAGCTGCAGCACCAGCAGGACGATCGCTACGAACTTCCCCGGATTCCCCAGCAGCAGCACCAATCCATGGATCAGCGCGGAGAAGGCGGCGGAGGCGGCAAGAAGGACCAGCAGGACAAGCCAGGGGTGGGCAGGCTCCAGGCCCAGGCCCAGGGTGATCGCGCCATAGAGCAGGAGGCTCTGGAGGGCGGAGAGGGCCAGGAAGGGCAGCCAGGATCCCACTGCCACCGCAGGGGTGGAAGCGTTGGAGGCCAGGGCCCGGGGAGAGGCAGGGCGGAGGACCTGGAGCATCACCAGTGCTCCGATCCACAGAGCCAGCCCCATGAAGAACGGTGCCATCCCGGCGCCGTATGAGCCGGCCTCCGCCTGCGCCGTCTGGGTGACGTTCAGCGGGTTTCCGATGACGCTGCTGACCTCGTGCCGCTGCCGTTCATCCGGATCCGGCACCTCCTCGGCCCCGCTGCCGAGCTCGGAGGCGAGCTCCCCGCTTCCCGTGGTGAGGTCCCGGGCGCCGTCCTCCGCCTCAGCGAGCCCGTCCTCGAGGTCCCCGGCCCCCTGAGTCAGGGCCTCCGCGCCGTCAGCCAGCTCCGCCGCCCCCTCTTGGAGCTCTGCGACCCCGTCGTCGGCGGAGGCTGCGCCCTCGGCCAGGTCTCCTGCACCTTCTGCGAGGGAATATGCGCCCGAACGGGCCTCACTCAACCCGTCGGTGAGGGCAGGGATCCCGCCTGCGAGTTCGGCAGTTCCCTCGGAGAGCTCAGAAGCGCCGGAACTGAGCTCCGAGGCACCGTCGGCCACCGAACGTGACCCTTCGGCGAGGACGTCCACGGCCTCCTGCGCCCCTTCGAGCTCGCCGCGGACCTCCTGCGCCCGCCCCACGAGCTCGCTCTCCTCCAGGATGGGGGCCAGCTCGGCCGCCGCGGCCTCCGCCTGCTCTTCGGTGATGATCCCGGCGTCGACCAGCTGTTGGACGCTCTGCCCGGTCCGGGTCCCGGCGGCGTCCTCATACTCCTCCAGCACGTCCAGGGCCTCCTGGGAGGCTCCGGCAAGCTGTTCGTTGCCCTCGGCCACCTCCTCCGCGCCGGAGCTGAGCTCTGCGAGCCCTTCGTCCAGAGCGGAGGCGCCCTCTTGGGCGGCGTCGGCTCCCTCCTGGAGGCTGCCCGCGCCCTCGTCCAGCTCCACGATCCCGTCGAAGAGCGTCCAGGAGCCGTCGCTGAGGTCCCCTGCGCCCTCTTCGAGGGCCTGGGTCCCCTCACGCAGCGGAACCATGCCCTCGTCCAGCTCACCGAGTCCGGCGTCCAGGTCGGAGGCCCCCTGATGCAGCTCGCCTGCGCCGTCGTGGAGCTCCCCGATCCCTGACTCCAGTTCTCCGGCACCGGAGTGCAGCTCGTCTGCGCCGTCGGCGGCCTCGGTGAGCTGCTGGTGGATCTGGCCGAACCCGGTGAGCATCTGGTCGGCGGCCTCGCGTCCGACCTCCTCTGAGACGGACTCATGGAGCTCTGAGGCCAGTACGTCCAGGATGCTGGAGAGCAGGTAGTTGTTGGCCTCGTTGCTCACGATCTCGATCTGCGCCTGTTCGGGGTCCTCCAGGTCCGCGGGCGAGGCCAGGGAGGAGGAGAAGTCCTCCGGGATGATCAGGGCGAACTGGTAGTCGCCGCGGGCTGTCCCCTCCTCTGCCAGCTCACGGCGGGAGACCGTGTGCCAGCCGAAGGATCCGTCCTCCAGGAGGTCATCGGCCACATCGTCGCCGATGACCCGTGCCTCGCCGTCGAAGTCGGCGCCGGTGTCCAGGTTGACCAGGGCGGCGTCGACCTCGCCCATGTTCCCGTAGGGGTCCCAGTTGGCATAGAGATAGACGGCCGCGTACAGCAGGGGGATCAGGGAGAGCCCGATGAGCGTCTTGACGGGGTCGAACCCGCTGGTCAGGCGCCTCCACTCCGCGCGGGGCAGCGTCATCAGGCTCATCGGAGAACCTCCTGGGCGAGGATGGCCAGCACTGTACGCCCGGAGGGCTCTGCGATCAGCTCCAGCGTCTCGGAGAGTCCTTCGGCGGAGATGTCATGGCGATCGGGTGAGTCCAGGACCACCAGCTCGACCTGCGGGTCTGCGAAGGCCAGTTCGGTCATGAGCCACAGCCTCAGCGCGGCGGGCAGGGCGACGGCAGGGCTGTCGGCGATGTCGTCCGCATCCTGTTCGGAGATCCACGCCGCGGCCGGCGGGATGCGCTTCCCTGGGCCCCCGGGGATGAGTCCGAGCGACTCTGCGACGAGGTCACGGACGCTCATGTGGTGCTCCGGGGAGGTGATGCCGGGGGAGTCGACCAATGCAGTGCTGCGGCGCAGCCTCCGGGGATCATCCTCACCCTGGAAGAGCACCCGGCCGCCGTCGGGGGAGAGCCGTCCGGAGCAGATCAGGGCAAGGGCCGTGCGTGCCTCCGAGGTTGCGGCGACGGTCTGGTCTGTTGCTCCCTGCGGCAGGATCAGGTTTCTGTCCTGCAGGAGGGGGAGGTGGTGGCCCTGGAAGGAGACATCCTCTAGTTCGAGCATGGGTCCAGCTTACTAGACTGACTGGTCAGTTCAATAGATGGATGATCTAGTCTTGTTCCGTGAGGACCGCTGTGAATCGACTCCAAGAGCTCTTCGAAGGACACGCCACCGTGCTGGCACGCGCACTGCTGGGATGTGAGCTCACCGTGACGACGGCGCGCGGGGCGGTCACCGTCAGGCTCACCGAGGTCGAGGCATATGGGGACCAGGGCGAGGACCCCGGATCCCACGCCTACCGGGGCAAGACACTGCGCAATGCCACGATGTTCGGCCCACCCCGGCATGTCTATATCTACCGTTCCTATGGAATTCACTTCTGCCTGAACCTGGTCTCCCATGCCGCCGGGGGCGGTGGTGTTCTGCTCAGGGCCGGTGAGGTCCTGGCCGGCCGAGACCTCGCCGTTGAGCGCCGCGGTGGTAAGGACACCGGGAAGAAACTGCTCTCCGGGCCGGGAAGACTCGGGCAGGGGCTGGGCGTGCTGCTGCCGATGGACGGCACCCCATTGCAGATCGGTGACCAGGACAGTGCAGGCTCCGATGAGGCCCTGGCCAGTTTCTGTCTGCGACCGCCTGAGGAGTCCCTGATGAGCGGGGATGCGGCGTCGTCGTCGATCTCCTCCGGTCCTAGGGTTGGGGTCTACGGAGTGGGCGGCAGCAGTGACTACCCCTGGCGATTCTGGATCACCGGCGACCCCACGGTCTCCCAATACCGCCCGGGCAAAGGTGTGATCTCTGCCGGTTCCTCAGGGCAGTGAGACCCCGGCGGTCAGCGAGGTCAGGTACAGCAGCCCGGCGGCAGCCATGGCCACCGTCCAACTGACGAAACTTCCCACCAGGAAGTACTCGGCCTTATTGCCGTTGTTCTGATCTGCCTGGATCTCAGGGAACCGGACAATACCCTTGGCCGCGATCAGACCGGCAGCCACCGGATAGGCCCCAGTGACCAGCAGCCCAGTCAGGGTGATGCGCTCCAGGGGCCCGATCCACCGGCCGCCTTTGAGCTGAGAGCCCTCGGCGGGAGCAGGCTGCTCCCCGGGGCCGTCCTGACGCAGTGCGGCCCGGACCAGGCCATTGGCGCTGACGGTCAGGAACAGCAGCAGCCCGGCGGCAAGCAGGGGCAGAGTGTGATGGTCCACGCCTGCGCCGAGCCGGTAGTCGGCAGCAGTCAGCGCTGCGGTGCTCAGCAGGAAACCGATGATCAGCAGCGACTGGCGGGCAGAACTTGCCGCCAGAGAGTTGACCGGCAGGGGAGCGCCGATCCGCAGGGCTGCCAGCCAGCACAGCACCGGCAGCAGTCCCCAGGGCAGCAGCCACCACGGGACACTGAACACCAGTCCGGCGGCAGTCAGCACGGTCAGGAACAGCACGGCGAGGCTCAGCAGCCGGGCGGAGGCGCCCCAGCGATGGGGCAGCAGCACCCGCATAATGTCAGCGGCACCGATGGCGATCAGCAGCACGGATAGGAATGTCATGGCCGGCGCTCTCCCTCTGCGGTGAGTTCCTTGAGTCCATTGAGGAGGCTGGCCGCCCCAGAGCTGCGCAGCGACTGGGAGACCGCGGACTGGGAAACACCGAGCTCGGCGGCGATCTCCTTCTGGCTGCGTTCCTCCAACACACCCCGGGCATAGGCCCGGCTGCGTTCATTCAGCCCGCCCAGCACCTGGTCGCGGGCCAGCAGATAAGCGTTGACCAGAGCGTTCTCTTCAGGCTCGTCGCCCAGGTATCGCGTGTTGAGCTGAGGGTTCCTCCTCTGCAGCTCGCCGAGTTCCTCAATGGCCTGCCGGGCCCGCCACCACCCGGGGCCGTCCTCGACTCGGTCAGAGGCGCTGCTGGTCACCGGATAGGTCTCGCCCTGACCCAGGCCGAATCGCAGATGGGGGCCTTCGCCCTGCAGAAGCCCCGCATAGAGCGTGGCCGCCAAGGCCTGATTCCGCGAGGGGTAGACAGCTTGGAGTTCATCACCCACAGTGGGGGAGAAGCTCTGGGCAGCGGGAAAGGCAGTCTCAACTGCCCGCAGGAGGTCCTCGACCTGCTGCTGGACGCTGGATCGGTCCTCAAAGGACCGGGACCGGACCACATCGGCGATCACGGCGATATTCTCCGAAGACATGGAATAAGCCTAACACTTATATTTCTGGTTTATAAGGTCCTGGCTAATATTCATCAAGCGGCTCGCCAGCCCTGCGTTCGTACCCTATCGGCTTGGCAACCTTCCGTTTACCTCAAGGCGAGTAGTATTGACTGATCATTTTCGCGACTGAAAGCTCTGCTGCTTGATGAGTGATACGAATACCACGGCATCGCCCGGGGCGAGCCTCAATGGCCATAGCGCCGAGAACGACGGCGCAGGCACCTCCGTGCCCTTACCTCCGCTGGAGGCTGGGATCGAGGAGGAGCGCGAATATGTCGCTGCCCTCTACCAGCGCCTCGACGAGCTGCGGGAGGAGAACCAGAGCCAGCTCTCCAAGGTCCGAGCCACCGGGGCGGTGGGGACCATGCAGAACATCTCCGAACGTGACGCCTTCGCCACGATGTACGAGGACCGGCTGGCCCAGCTCAATGCCGTCGATGACCGACTGGTCTTCGGCCGGCTGGATCTGGACAACGGCGAGTCCCGCTATATCGGCCGAATCGGTCTGAGCTCGGCGGCCCGGCAGCGGCTGATGCTCGACTGGCGTGCCCCCGAGGCCGGAGTCTTCTATCAGGCAACAGCATTCGAACGTCATGGGGTGCGTCGTCGTCGTCATCTGCTGCTCAAACGCCGTGCAGTCCAAGGTTTGGAGGATGAGGTCCTCGATGCCTCGGTGCTGGAAGAAGGCACCGAGAATCACGGCGATGGCGCCCTGCTGGCGGCGCTGACTGCCCGGCGCACCGGGCAGATGGGCGATATTGTCGCCACCATTCAGGCTGAACAGGACCGGATCATCCGCGCCGACCGCTCCGGGATCCTCGTGGTCCAAGGCGGGCCGGGCACCGGTAAGACTGCTGTGGCCCTGCACCGGGCGGCCTACCTCCTCTACGCCTACCGGGAGCAGCTGAAATCCGCCGGCGTGCTGATCGTGGGACCCAACTCGACGTTTATGTCTTATATCGACCGCGTGCTGCCCTCGCTGGGGGAGACCGGGGTGGTGATGTCCTCCCTGGCCGATCTCTATCCCGGCATCCGCGGTGTGGAGGAGACTGACTCTCGGGTCGCCGAGCTCAAGGGCCGCCTGGACTGGGTGAAGATCATCGAGCGCGCTGTGGACCACCGCCGGCGCAATATCCCTGAACCACGTGAGGTCTCCGTGGAGGGGGTCAAAGTTCAGGTGACCCCGAAGATGATCAAACGCGGGATCGAACGCGCCAAGGCCACCGGTAAGCCGTATAACGAGGCGCGGGCGACCTTCGTGAAGGTCATGGTCAAGGAGATCGCCGATAAGCTCGAGCGGATCCTGCAGAAGCGCTCGGAGGGCAATGACACCGACCGCAGTTATCTGGTTGAGGACGTCCGGCTCTCCCGGGAGGTCAGGATTCTGCTGAACCTGTGCTGGATGCCCCGGACCCCGCAGGCCCTCTTGGAGGATCTCTTCAGCCGGCCCAGCTATCTCGCCGCGGTGGCTGAGGAGTTCACCGACCAGGAACGCGAACTGCTGACTCGGGAACCCGGATCCCCCTTCACCACAGCCGATGTGCCTCTTCTGGATGAGGCCGCTGAGCTTCTCGGTGAGCTGGATGAATCCGCCGGACGGGAGGAGGCCCGTCAGCAGGCTGCTCGGGAGAAGGATCTCGAAAACGCGCAGAAGGCCGTGGAGAACGCCGCCCCGCAGCTGGAGGAGATGGGGATCGAGGGATTCCTCGACGCCGAAAGCGTGGCCGCCCTCAACGCCGAAACTGGCCCGCGGCTCAGCGCTGCCGACCGGGCACTGGTGGATCGCAGCTGGACCTACGGACATATTGTGGTCGACGAGGCGCAGGAACTCTCCCCAATGCAGTGGCAGATCCTGATGCGCCGCTGCCCGGTGAAATCCTTCACTGCCGTCGGTGATACCGCACAGGGCTCCTCGCCCTCGGCCGCCTCCGACTGGCAGAAGGCATTCGCGCCCTTCATCGATGACCGGCTGCGGGTCGAGGAGCTGACCGTCAACTACCGGACCCCGCGAATCATTGTGGAGCTGGCTGAACGGGTGGCTGAGGCCAATGGACTGGCCACAACCTCTCTGCGCACAGTCCGCGACGGCGACTACGAACCGGTCATCGAAACCTTCACCGAAGCTGAGGAGTTGGTGGCCGCCGCCGTGGCGGGTGTGGCCGCCGAACAGCAGCGACTGGAGGAGGGCCTGATCGCGGTGATCACCCCGGAGACGATGATCTCGGAGGTTCGGGACGCCTTGGTGGCCCGCTACGGCAAACGTGTCGGTAAGGGGGCAGGCTCCATGACCCAGGATGTGGTGGCCCTGACTGCCGCTGAGGCCAAGGGGCTCGAATTCGACGGTGTGGTCCTGCTGGAACCGGCCGAACTGCTGGAGGAGGCCGATGGCAAAGTCGGCAGTCTCTATGTGGCAATGACCCGCTCCACCCAATCACTGCGCATTCTGGCTGCAAGGGATCTTCCGCCCGGGTTCTGAGACCGGTTGTGTCGCCGGCCGTTTCCGGGCCGGAGGCAGAATCTGCGGTACCGTATTTTCGTGACCGAGATCAGCAAGAACCCAGTGCTCGCAGAGCAGCAGAACGACCCCAGCTTCGAGAATGTCTTCCAGGAGCTGAAATGGCGGGGGCTCATCCATGTCTCCACGGATGAAGCCGCCCTTGAGGAAGCCCTCTGCGGTGAGCGGCTGACCTATTACTGCGGCTTTGACCCCACTGCGGCTTCACTGCATCTGGGACACCTGGTCCAATTGCTGACCATGCGGCGGATCCAGCTGGCCGGACACCGGCCGCTGGGATTGGTCGGTGGTGCCACCGGTCTGATCGGTGACCCCCGGCAGACCGGTGAGCGTGTGCTGAACTCACCGGAGATCATCTCCGGCTGGGTCCAGAGCCTGCAGAACCAGGTCAAGCACTACATCTCCTTCGACGGCGAAAACGCCGCCCAGATGGTCAATAACCTCGACTGGTGGCAGGGCGTGGGTGCCCTGGAGATGCTGCGCGATATCGGCAAATACTTCCGAGTCGGCACGATGACCAAGAAGGAGATCGTGGCCAAGCGGCTGAACTCTGAGGAGGGGATCTCCTACACCGAGTTCAGCTACCAGATCCTGCAGGGCTACGACTACCTGCAGCTGCACCGCGACTACGGCTGCACCCTGCAGTTCGGCGGTTCCGATCAGTGGGGCAACATCACCTCCGGGACCGAACTGGTGCGACGGGTGGAGAATGCCCATGTCCATGCACTGGGCACTCCGCTGATCACCAACTCCGACGGCACCAAATTCGGCAAGTCCGAGGGCAATGCCATCTGGATCGATGCTGAACTGACATCCCCCTACGCCTTCTACCAGTTCTGGCTCAACCAGGCCGATGAGGATGTGATCAACCGACTCAAGGTCTTCACCTTCCGTACCCGGGATGAGATCGAGGCCTTGGAGCAGTCGGTCAAGGATGCACCCTTCAAACGTGAAGCCCAGCGAACCCTGGCCTGGGATGTGACCCGTCTGGTCCATGGTGAGGAAGCCACCCGGAAGGTGATCGCTGCTGCCGAGGCACTCTTCGGCAAAGGCGAGGTTACCGAGATCGACGAGCCGACCCTTCAGGCTGTGGCCCAGGAGGTGCCCACCGCAGAGATTGCCGCGGAAGAGGCGAATCCGATCAATCTCCTGGAGGCCACTGGTCTCTGCAGCTCCAAGGGGGAGGCTCGCCGAGCAATTTCTCAGGGTGGTGCATCGGTGAACAACACCAAGGTTCAGGATCCCGAAGCACTGCCGGCAGCTGAGGACTGGCTGCACGGGAAGTACCTCTTGGTCCGTCGCGGTAAGAAGAATCTGGCTCTGGTGAACCGGGCCTAAAAGCCCACTTCAGCGTCATTTCGGGGCTGAAGGCGGCGTGCTCGAGGTCACACGCGCTCGAGTTTGCGAAGCCGCTGAATGTGTGTGTAAAGTATCTATCCGTGCCCGGGGCAATCGCCCCGGAAACGATCAGGGGTGATTCACCCCGAACCACTTTTCTAGGATTCCGGTCCTGGTCTGGTGCGCTCGAAAACGAGGCCAGCGAGTCGAGTTGACAGCCACCAGGGGGAGCGGTAAGATAGAAAAGTTGCTCCGGAGCGATTCAGAAGGAAACTTCTGATGGTGTCGGATGCAGTCGTAGCTTGAGAACTCAATAGTGTGCCAAGTTTGTTGATACCAAATTATTAATTGGTATTCGCGAGGCTCATACCCCCGTATGGGACCTTGCGAAAATGCCATGGATTGATCAGCAACTTACGATTTTTCCTCCCGTGAGGCCCTGTTTTTCCGGCAGGGTGGGAGGAATTGAGAATGAGTTGTTGCTTCTCTATTGAACAAGTTTTTGATGGAGAGTTTGATCCTGGCTCAGGATGAACGCTGGCGGCGTGCTTAACACATGCAAGTCGAACG
>NZ_JABAHY010000021.1 GCF_012641515.1 Nesterenkonia sedimenti
AACCCACACCGCGCTCGGAGGCGCTGTTCCCTCAGCCCGCGTTCACAACCTCACGGGGAAATACACCTAGTTCTGTTGAGCCCATCCGGCGGGCTGACGATTCTCGGCGAACCACTGACGGCACGCTGGGTAGTAGCAGAGGATCATGCAGGCAGAGAACCCACAGACTGCCGAAATCAACAGAAGCCAGCCCCACATACCGATCACCGTCATTCCGATGAGCCAGCCGAATGGCAAAGCCCTAACCCCGGATCATTCTGCCATCCTCGGTGAACTCGATCTCGTGTAGGTCGGGTTTTCGCTGCGGCTTAGCGAGGGTATGACTTCCGCTCGGATCTTCGTGCCGGTGAATGCTCCTCTGGTCCGGGCCTTGGCCGCTCTTGCCGTTAAGGCCTTCCCGGACTTGGGAGATCAGTCTTGTGTCGCAACACTAGTGTGGACCTTGCCGAGATCCCCCAATCCCTCTCGCAGTATTACACGCTCGAGCGCTCAGAGTGCGGTGGTACTGCTCGCCGAAGGGCGGTGGGGAGGCTAGAGGCCGGCCTGGCGGACCATGTGGTTGATCATATGGGTGCCGACCCGCCGGTACTGTCCGTAGGTGGGGTAGCGAAACTCGGAGATATCCGGAGCGGGGTCCACACCCAGGATGACCGCGCCGTCGGGCTCCTCCACCGAACGGACCCGCAGATCAACACTGGCGGCACCCAGGCCGGGGAAAGCCCAGACAGCATCCACCGCGAGGTCCCGCAGACCCGAGGACACCCTATTCAGCACATCAACAGTGATGGCCTCCCGGGCTCCAGCCTGGGACGTCTCACCCAGAGGAAGAATTTCGCCAGCCTTCGGAACATAGGAGACCTTCTTGCCCCAACAGGTCAGGAACGACTCAACACCCTCAGCCGCGGGTGGCTGAAGATAGGGGTCACCGTCCAATTCGGCCACCAGCTGTTCATGTAGCTTGCCCACATCCGATTCGCCATCACCCACTACATAGAAGGGGAGCCGCACCACCGCAGCGGTCACTTCCTCCCCGACGACGTGAATACGCAGATCGATGCCGAGCTGATAGCGCTCCACCAGGATCTGCCGCTGCACCGCGGGAAGGGCAGCACAAGCCTCGGCGGCACTCTCCCAGGCATAGGCCAACTGACCCTCGGTAGAGATCCCGGTGCTGAACTGGCTGCGCAGCTGTCCGGCCACCGGGCGGATATTCACCGGGCGGCCCAACTGCTGCAAATACTCCAAGGCGTTCTCCACCTGAGCAACAGGGAAAACCTTGCCCTCCGGCACGGTCAGATCCGAGGCCTTCAAATAGGCCCGCAGCATGTAACGCGAGGCGCAGGCACGTCGGGCCTGATGGCTGACCAGGGAGGTCATCGCCCCGTCCACACTGCCCACTGGTCGGCCGTTCTGATTAAACACAAGGTTTCCCTGACCAATGCGTTTGGGGGAAACCTTTAACAACCGCGCAGATCGGCCCAATAATTTGGTTGCAGAGTGAACTTCTTGTGACTTCCAAGTGTTGCGCTGCTCACGCTGAGGTTCTATTTGTTCCTCAATAAAGAGTGTTTCCGCCGTGTAGATCCCTGCGATCCCGGCTGATCTGGTGCTACTCGGCGCTGCATGAGTCATAACTATTAGGTTACAACCGCCTGTGTACAATCCATTACGGCGTCACCCCGGGCGCGTTACACCACTGTGAGGTTTTTCGTTCATGACAAGTACGGCGACAGCACCGATTGTGGAACTGGCAGCATCCATCGCGGATGACTATGACTCGGACACAATCGTCATATTGGGCAAGGGTCCCTCGGCGGACTCCGTCTCATCCAGGGCCTTCCAAGGAAACCTGGTCATCGGAATCAACGACGCCGAACGCATCCAGCCCGTGGATGTGACCATCTTCCACGAGGAGTGGGTCGCCGACTCCCTCAAGGACGACGGGCTGCGTTCCAAGGCCTACATCACCTCCATCGAGAACTTCCAGGCCCCTGGCCACCAGGTCGTGAACCTGCCCTATAAGTCGCTGAGCAATGACCAGGAAGACATCATGCTCAGCCGTTTCCAGAATCGGGATGAGATCGCCATCGAAGAGGCGATGTTCCTCACCGCTCTGGAGGTCGCCCGCACTGTGGCAGACCACAAGGGCAAAACCCAGACCGTCTACATGGTCGGCTTCGACTTCACCCCCTCAGAGGGGAACGCCCGGGCAGCCAATACTCAGTTCACCCCGCAGCTGACCTCCCACCGCAAGGCTGGCGTGGAGCTGCAGCAGTACATCCTGCGCAATGCGCTCTACGTTCTGGAGGACTCCAACCTGGATGTCCACCACGTTGGGACCCATGAGTTCTCTGATCTCACCACTGAGGCGCTGAACGAGAAGTTCCACGTCACCGTCAAGGAGCAGGAGAAGCTCTCCCCGGAGGACGAGGATCTGGAGATCCCCACCGTTGAGGTCACCGCGGAGATCACCACAAACCACTTCGGTGACCTCGACCGGTTGGAGAAGCTGGTCCGGGCCGCCCACTCCGCCGGTGCGGACTGGGTGAAGGTGCAGAAGCGCGACGTCGAGCACTTCTACACTCCCGAACAGCTCGCCGCTCCCTATAAGTCACCTTTCGGCAGCACCTTCGGCGACTACCGCCACCAGCTGGAACTGGACAAGGAAGGCTTCAAGTTCCTCGACGAGCTCACCAAGGACCTCGGTATCAAGTGGTTCGCCTCGGTGCTGGATAAGCCCTCCTTCGAGTGGATGATGGAAGAGCTGGACATCCCGCTGGTGAAGCTGCCCTCGACCATCTCCCGGAAGACCGACTACCTGGAGTATGTGGCCAATAACTACACCGGCTCCCTGGTGATCTCCACCGGTATGACCGACAAGGAGTACGAAGACTGGCTCCTGGAGACCTTCACCAAGCAGGACACTCTCTACCTGTTGCACTGCAACTCGGCATACCCCACCCCCGATGAGCACACCAATATTGGAGTGGTCCGCCACTACGCCCAGCTGGCTGAGCAGCAGGCATCTAAGCCTGGTCCGCGAGTCGTTCCCGGCTACTCCTCCCACGACTTCGGGTGGATGGCCTCCGCGCTGGCCGTGGCCGCCGGCGCCGGGATGGTGGAGAAGCATGTGAAGCTCGGCAACACCGAGTGGGCACACTTCGACGCGGTAGCAGTGGATCTGACCACTGATGCCTTCAAGGAGTACGTGGACGCAGTGCGCAAGGCGCAGATCCACGTGGGCTCCACAGAGAAGAAGATCACCGCTTCCGAGCATCATAAGTACTAAGGACTGGTTGGCATATGGCACGGGGCAACAGAAAGAAAAAGGCACCGCAGGGCCTCTCCCCGCAACTGGTGGTGCAGAAGGCCAAGCAGCAGGGAGTCGCGGCCTGGGCCAATATCCTTGGTCGGGTCCCCGGCGGTGAGGTCAAACTCGCCGAATGGGTCTCTGACTCCAGCGCAGACTTCATGCCTCGGGCTGAAGTGCAGATGACCGGCAAACCCCGCCCTCGGACGCGCCGGCTGCCTGTCATCATCCTGGAGAACTATCCGGGACCGGAGGCCAAACTGGCAGACCTCGCCCTGGAGAACAACACTGCGCACCCCAATTTCCTGGAGCGAGTCGCCGCCCGTGCGGCACTGGAAGGGGATAACGCCACCGCCCTGCGGCTGCGGCGCCGCGCAGTGGAACTGGACCCCGAGACCGCCCACCGCCATCTCGCCCTGGCCCAGTGTCTGCTTAAGGAGCCAGAAGAAGGCGTGGTCCACGACTGGATTCTGGGCCTGGCCAAAGGCTCTGCCGTTCCGAACAGCGAGGAAGCTCTCCAGGCGCTGAAGAAGGCCTATGAGCTGGCACCGGGCAATCCGGTTGTCCTCTATGAGTACGGCACAGCTCTGGTCGCCGCAGGTGACGTGGACAAGGCCCTGCCACTGCTGGAGATGGCCGTGCTCAAACGCCCCCAGGAGGACTGGTACCTCCAACTGGCTGAGATCTACCGCCGCCCAGACATCGCCAAGTTTGAAAAGGCGATGACCTACTACGAGCGGGTCTTCGGAGACAACCCCAAGAACATGAAGGCACTGAGCGGCCTGATCAACGCCGGCACCCGGGGCCCCATGGACTGGGCACGGATCTGGCGCAGCGTCCGCCGCCTGGAGACCCGGAAGAAATCGGGCACTCCCTATGATGACCCGGCGATCCAGGAGCAGCTGGATCAGCTGTTCTGGCGGGAGGAACACCCCACCCAGGAGCAGGTGGACTCTCTGGGCAAGACGCTGACCGAGGAGTTCAACCGGGGTAGGAGTCTGCACCGGACAGCACTGGGCCTGGTGATCACCCGGCTGCAGTTCGCCCGGCACTTCGCTGCAGGTTTCGCCCTGCGTGCCGGAGACGCCCAGGAACGGGTCCGGGCACTGCGCAAGAAACCTATTGATACCCCCAATGCCCTGCGCAACCTCATGAAGGCCTATGTCTACCTCGACGACGCCGATACCGCTGCAGGACTGGCGGATGTGAAGTTCTGGCCCTCGGGGGACAAGTTTGAAAGCCTGCAGATCGAGAAGCTGCACGCTGATGCCAAGCTCTGGGCCGGTGACGCCGTCCCCTATATCAAGTACTCCAAGAAGGCCCGGAAGCGGACCCCACTGACCGCTGATGATCGGATGGAAAAGCTCATCAAGGGCAAACGCGTCGCCCTGGTGGGGCCGGCGGAGACCGGTGACCGTCTCGGGCACATCATCGACGAGTACGACGTCGTCGTGCGTCCTCGCTATCAGCCGGAGTTCATTGAGGAGAATAAGGACGCCCAGGGCAGCCGCACAGACATCACCTACTACTCCGGTCAGGATCTGACCTCTCTGTTTGAAGGGATTGCTGCGGCCGCGGAGAACGGCGATGTCAAAGTCGTCAACGCCCGGCCCTTCAGCTACGCCGCGCATGCTCACCGGCAGCTGCCCTGGCTGCGGTTCTACCGGCAGGACTTCTCCCTGTGTTTCCACGGTGGGTCCCTGGGCATCCAACGGATGGCCTATGACCTGCTGCAGTTCGAGCCCGAGGAGATCTGCGTATTCAACTCAGACCTCTACACCGGCAACTCCATGTTCACCACCGGCTGGCGGCATGGGGATACCTTCGGGCCCTACTCCCATATCAACGACATCGTGGTCTCCCATGATGTGAAGTCGGAGTTCAAGTTCATGAAGGCTCTGATGAGCACTGGACGAGTCACCGCACAGGGCCGTGCCGCCGAGGTGCTGGCCCAAACTCCTGACGAATACGTGCGGGCTGTCGAAGAGGCAGGGGTGCTGCGCTAGGCTTACGGGTTGGTGGTCCAAGACGGCACCACAGCAGCACCCGCACTCGAGGAGGAGAAAAGTTCATGGCGTTCCGAGGCCATAAGGTCATTGCGATGGTGCCCAGCCGTCTGGAATCCACCCGGTTGCCCCGCAAAGCTCTGGCCGATATCTGTGGCCTGCCCATGGTCATCCATGTGCTGCGTCGAGTACAGATGTCCCCGATTGTGGACGAGGTCTACATCGCCACCGACTCCGAGGAGATTAAGTCTCTGGTGGAGTCCTACGGCGGCAACGCCATCATGACCTCCTCCGAGCACACCACCGGGATCGAACGGATCTCGGAGGCTTCGGCAGATATGGACTATGACGTCATCTGCCTGATCAACGGGGACGAGCCCGCACTGAACCCCGATCACATCCAGTCCTCGGTTGAGGCGCTGCTGGACTCCGAGGGGCCGACCTCGCTGCTGGCCAGCGAGTCCACTAAGGTCAACTCGCCCTCGGACTTCAAAGTGGTCACCAACCTCGCCGGAGAGGCCATGTACTTCTCCCGGGAGGACATCCCCTCACCCTCCCGCTCTGGGGTGACCCAATTCTTGAAGGCCTACCACCTCATCTCCTTCCGCAAGGGCGCCCTGGACGACTACATGGCCCTGGAGAAGACCCCGCTGGAGGCCCTGGAAGGTCACGACCACCTGCGGTTCCTGGAGAACGGGTACAAGGTCCAGATCGGTGTGGTCGAGCATGACTCCTTCTCCGTGGACACCCCGGAGAACCTGATCGAGATGGTGGAGCAGATGAAGGGGGATGCCCTCTTCGAGCAGTACCGCCATGAGGCCTCCGCGCCGGAGCAGCCGCGCGACGCCGTCGCCGAGCACCGCTGGACCAGCACCCCGATCACCGCGGTGGTGCCCTGCCGTGCGGGCAGCGAGCGGGTCAAGGACAAGAACACACGGCCGTTCGCAGGCTTCGAGGGCGGTCTGCTGGAGCTGAAGCTCAAGCAGCTGGTGAATGTGCCGGAGATCGACAACATCATCGTCTCCACCAATGACCCAGTGGTTATGGACTTCACCCGCAAGTTCGCCGAAACCACGGATAAGCCCATCACCATCAACGAGCGGCCCGATGATCTGGCCGACTCATCCACCCCGATGAGCAAATTCATCCAGTACGCCGCTGAGCTGCAGGATGAGGGCATCATGATGATGACCCATGTGACTCACCCGCTGGTCACCGCCACCACGTTCTCCGACCTCATCGCTGCCTGGCGGGAGGCTGAGGAGCAGGGCTACGACAGCCTGGTCACCGCCACCCGTCTGCATGCTTTCCTCTGGGATGCTGCGGCCAAGCCGTTCAACTATGACGACTCCAAGGAGAAGTGGCCGCGCAGCCAGGATATCGACCCTCTCTTTGAGATCAACCACGCCGCCTACCTCATGCCGTTTGTGCGGATGCGGGAGGTCGGCGACCGGGTCGGCACCAACCCCCGGATCTTCGAGATGGATCAGGATGTGGCGATGGACATCGACTGGGAGCACCAGTTCCACCTTTTGGAGGACATCGTCACCGCCAAACGGCAGCGCGGGCTTGAGCTTCTCTGAGTCGGGCCGATGACGCTGTTTCTGGGGCATACGCGGTTCAGCATTGATGCCTACGGCTCCGCATGGTTCAACGCCACCCGGACACGGCCCAGCGGGGTCTCGATGTTCGAGTCCCGCCAGGAATACCTCGACTGGCTCTACGACCATGACCGGTTGGAACGCCGGGCCAAGATCCTCTTGGAGTGGTCGCTGCCTCAGCTGCAGCTGGCAGCCGAGCAGATTGCAGCACACGGCCACGAGGTCCGGCATGTGGTCTCCTATTCCGCCAACCTCCCAGAGGCCTTTCAGACGCGCCTGAGGGAGGCAGCTGAGCAGTTCCCGCTGCTGCATCTGCATCAGACCAGTGGTGTGGTCGATGGGTTCCTGCCCCCGGAGGAGGTCGTCCACGAACTGCTGGACGCCCGGGACTCCGCCGGTGGGGGAGAGGCGGAGGTCTTCGCCGCATACCGCCTAGATGACGACGACATCCTCTCCACTGACTACTTCACCCTGCTGGAACCTTATGTCGGCGCTGAGAATGTGGGCTTCCGGGTGTCCCTGGGGCTCGGGTTCTCCGGTGTGTGGCGCGATGGCCGGCTATGTGCAGCTCGCGAGACCTATTACCCCATGATTTCTATGGGTATGGCCTCCATCTGCAGCAGGGATACCGATAGATGGCTTCATGTTCCGGAGCGGTACGTCGATGCTAGCCAGGACAATCATGACCTCGCCGACCGTGGGGCCCCGGTGATCACTGATTCCCGTAAACCGGCCTTCTTCCGGATCCTGCACGAGACTCAATCAGGGGTACTGCATAGGACTCGCCAGCTTTCCCGGCATTGGTATGCCGATGCCCTGAGCCGGATCCAGCATGCACCCCCGGCGGATCCGGACGTCGTCGCTGAGAAGTTCCCGGTCCTAGCGCAGGCTGTGACTGTCGCCCACGGCACTGAGGGCGAGACCATCGAGCTGCTGGATGAGGAGCTGGATCTCTGTGAGGAGCGGGTGCCCTTTGAGATTCAGCTGAACCGCCCCTTTGTTTTGGAGGTGGACTTCACCTCTGAGCAGGAGGCGATCAGTCAGGATATTGCGGTGAAGTGGCAGGTGGAGGCCGAGGACGGATTCGACCTGCACTGCACGGAGTGTACTCAGCAGTACACCCGCTCGGATGTGCGGTATCACCGCAAATATGGTTACACCACCTGGGTGCCGACCCGGAAGCAGTTCGGAGTGACTCGCCACGCAGTGGTCGATGTTCACCCTCAGACCCGGATTACTGGGCTTACCGTGTTGACCAGGGGAAAGAACCCCACTCGTTTGCGCCAAATTCGTATAACAGAAATCTAGCGGTAACAGCACCTGGGTAATCTCCCGGGCATGACCGAAGCCATCATCACCAGTTTTGCCGGCGGTAAGCAGTACTACTTCAAAGCAGCAGAGAAACTGGAGAAGCAGTTAGATCGCTTCGGTATCGATCACGATATCTCTCGGATAGAGATCCCTGAAGGCTGGGACTGGGCCGATATCTGCAAGTACAAGATCCAGTTCTTCCGGGACATGCTGCTCAAGCACAAGCGACCCATCGCCTGGATAGATGTGGATACCCAAGTGCTGCAGCGGCCCGAGGACCTCCTGAAGTCAGCGGCTGACTCCACCTGTTATCTGAGGGCCTTCCGCTACCTGGTGACCTTTGACCCCGAACAGCTCCCACGGCTCTTCGTACCCTCCTACCTCGCCTTCGGGTACAACGAGCGAACTATCGAGTTTCTGAACTTCGCGGTATCCCTGATGGAGAAGAAGGGTGAGGACCTTCGTGCCACCGATGACTACTTCCTCCAGGAGGCTCTCACCCAGTGGGAGGGTAAGCTCAGTTTCCACCTTCTGCGCCCGAACACTGTGGTGAAGTCCCGTAAACAGGACGACGGCACCGCCTACTTCCTCCACGGGGACTCTGGGAACGTGCGGGACTCCATGGACCAGGTGGAACAACACTCATTGGGCGTTCTCTCCCAGAAACGGCAGAAGAGCGTCTTCTAGCATGCGGCTCGGCAGGCGGTGCGCGGTAAGAACGAGGTCGAGGCGGATGTCTTTTTCAAGAAGGTCTTCGAGGCCGGGCCTGAGGATGCTCGGCCTTTCCACCAGTACACCAGCTTCCTGCTGAAGACCAAGCAATGGGACAAACTGGCTGAGCAGGTGCAGGAACGTAAGCAGGACCCTTATTTCGGGGGAGTGGCCGAACGTGCTGAGTTTCAGGCGGCGCTCAACAGGCATCACTGGAATGAGGCTGACCGGCTGTTTGCCGAAGCCCAACAGTCCAAGAGTCCGAACGTGGCGATGATGAAGAGCCGCAAGGCCCGGGCTGAGCTGAATAAGCGTGCTGAAGAGATGGGCGTCAAGAACAGTGACCGGGTCAAGCTTTGGTGGATGGAGACCCCATATCCGGGAAACTTCGGTGACATCATCAACCCATACCTCATTGAGGGGCTCACCGGTATCCCACCGCGGTTCAGCAATAAGAGTGACCGCCTTCTGGCAGTCGGATCGATCATCAAGTTTGCGAAGAAGGGGACTCCGGTTTGGGGCGCCGGCAGCCCGCGCCGGGAGGACAAGCTAGCGCCCGACGCCGACTACCGAGCGGTGCGTGGACCCCTTACCCGTGACCTCGTGTTGCGCAAGGGCGGGAGTATGCCGGAGGTCTATGGGGACCCTGCCTGGTTCCTGCCTAAGATCTACAATCCGCAGGTCGAGAAGAAGCACAAACTGGGGATGATTCTGCATGTGGCGCATCGCGGCGCTGTGAAGAATATTGACCCCGATGTGAAGCTGATCGATATCCGGCGGGTGGGGCCCGACGAGATCGAGGCGTTTATCCGCGAACTGCTCTCCTGCGAAGCAGTTCTCTCTACGTCACTGCACGGGGTGATCGTTGCTCATGCTTATGGCATCCCGGTCCGCTGGTGCGTGGCGCCGAAGGCGAAGAAACGGATCTCTGGCGACGGCATGAAGTTCGAAGACTATTTCCAGTCTGTGGGTCGCTCTGCCCCCGAGCCCCTGAATCTCAATTCCTTGGACCGCGTGGGTTCAGACCTGGCTGCTGTCTGCACTGATAATCCCGAGGCGCCTATTGATCTCAAGGCGCTCGCCGAGGCAGCCCCCGTTTAGGGTTCGGCTGGCTTCATAGTGGATGAAAGGCTGTATGGCTCACAGAAACCCCAGGTCAGAGGTTCGAGGGGAGGTCGAAGCCTTAGCCTCGTCGAGCCTCCACTTTGAATTAGCCTGCAGTAGGTAGCCTGGGGGACTAGTCGGGATCTGCGCCGGAGGAGCGAGTTGCACCGGCTGTGTGTTGAAACAAAGGGGAAGAATGTGACTGACCGTCAAGATCCGCGATTCGCGTTGATCGCGCTTGAGGCGCATTCGGATGACACGTGGCCTCAAACGATCACAAGTTCCAGTCCGGCGTGGCGGAGAAGCGTGGGCTATCGGTTAGCTGATGCAGCACGACTTCTGGAATCCGAGACAGTTCACGTCGTCGTTAGCTATCCAACTCCTCATAAGCGCATCGGTGCCGAATTCCGGCTGGGGGAGCGTTCAGATACAGTTCTTCACGCTTGGAAAAGAACGGTATCGATGCTGCTTCAGTTCTACTCGAAGTACGCAGGGCGGGTTTCCCTGGTGGATGAAGCGCGGTTGTGTCAGAGTTCAGCTGTCCTCGAGAAGGAACTGGAGGAACTCACAGTAGACCCGAGCCGAACCAGCACGGTGGCAGATAACCCTCTGTTTGTCGAGGTTTCGGACCTCTATGAGTTAAAGGCCCTGGAGATGCTGCGCGAGAGCGAAGCTCAGTCTCTCCACAGGATTTTGCAGGCTTCTACGCTGCTTCCCACAACGACTGTAGACATTGTTGGCGCAGTGGAGACCATCGTGTCTGACACTAACGAGCAGTTGCCGACCTCTTCGTGTGACTGTGAAGAACTCCGGTCCGAGAATGTACTTCTCATGGAACAAATGCATGAAGCCCAAGCTACTCTCCTAGAGTACGTGGCAAAGAAAGAGGCAAGCGACAAAGCCGTAAGGGACAAAAAAGCCAAACTCGTCGATCTCTCAAGGAAACTCAAAGCATCCCGAGAACGAGTGTCTGAACTTCGGCGCTCATTGAGGGAGGAACAGGCCCGGGTTAAAGCCCTCCGAGATAAGTATGAAGATCGAGGCCGGCGTATCCAGCAAGTTCGAGCGAGGGAAAAGGACGCCAAAGGGCGTGCTGACCGCCTTCAATCGGAGTTGCGTGCCATTAAACGATCGCGGAGATGGAAGATCATGAACGCGCTCCGAGGACCCCTTCGGTGATCTGAATGACGTTGAAAAGCATGGAGGCGTGGTGCCACATCGGCCCGTGGGATCGGGCCGTAGACATGTGGTTGGAAGGACCTTTCGACGGGCCTGCGTTGATCGTCGACCCAAGTACCGTAGATACCGGGGATGCGAAAGAACTGCTCATTGGCCGGGGGGCTAGTACTGCACACATCGTGCCGAGGGCACTGCGGGTCAGCGGATCGGAGACCCAGTCGTTTCCCGTGTACGGCGGGTGGCCCTTAGATGGATTGGAACCAACAGACAGTTGGCAGGAGTTATTTCCAGGTTTGGCAGTCCCAGAGCGTCGGGAAGTCCAGGCATTAACTTTCAAAGAGCTGTTTACCCATACAGCAGTCCATGCCTCGGATCGAGTGAGTCTTAGCTGGAGTGTTGCTGGCGATGGATTGGCCATTTGGGAAGCCATTCGCCAAGAAGACTTACCTTCCACCATTGTTCAGACAATACTGGAGATTCCCACCCCGCTCTTAAAGGTCCCTCCGTTTGCACCTGTCGGCGAACTTGCAACCTGGTGGATGGACCAGGGATTCGTTCTTGAGCGAGTTGATCCATCACCCGCGTGCACTCGTTTCACGTATGGCCGTGACAATGCTTTGGTCGAAAGAGGAAGTCGTTGAACCAGCTCGAATCTCTCCTAGTCGAAGGGTTAAACAAGGTCGCTTCCGTTATAGAGAGCAACCCTTCCTATGACTACATCCTGGGTGATCGGCTTTTAAAGGAGGAGTATGAGCGCCTAGCTGTGGACAGCGAAGGGAATCTTACGGACCAGCGAGAGCTCCTAGATTTATGGGATTGGAAAGTTTCAGAGACCAAACCAAGGGTATTTGGAATCGACTCGGCCGTTCGCACTGCGCCGGTCCTGGCATTCGCGACTACGGCCAACAACCGGCGAGAAATCGACTTCCTCCAGAGGCTACTAGAGGGCCAGGATCTGCCCAGTGGAGTTGTGAATCTTTGCGATCTTGATGCGGCCAGACAGCGAGTAGACCAACCAGCGGTGAAGAGCGCACTCGAGTCGGCATTCAAGCAATTCCTCGAGTCACGATCGACCATCAAGCGAGGACTCCTTCACCAACTGATCAGTTTCGCATCGTTTTCGTTGGCGGCGTGGAAAGTGCTTCATACCGTAGAAGCCAAAACCTTTGTTGTTGCGAACGACCATTCTCCGGGTCCAGTGGCATACGCCAAGCTGGCAAGGCACTTTGGCATGAAGACGGTATACCTCCAACATGCCGAGGTCACAACGAACTTCCCGCCGTTGGACTTCGACTTGTCGATTTTGCGCAACCGAGTCTCTAAGAATATTTACGAGAGGGTCGGTCCAGTTACAGGCCAAGTGATGGTGGCTTCAAGAGATCCTAAGGCTCTCGACCTCACGGAGTTGCGAAGTACCCGCCAGCAGCTGCGCACGGGTGGGAAACTACCTGCGCTCATCTACCCAAGCGGAGTCAGCAACATCGAAAGTCTCGAGAATCTTTACAGAGCCCTCGAGGAGAACCCCGATGTTTCAGTAGTAGCAGTGAAAGTGCACCCAGCTGCTAAGAACTTGGAACAATTTCATACGCGTAATATGTCGGTGCGGCGAACGATCCCCCATAAAGGGCATGTAGCCGTCTGCGGCAACTCTTCTGTCGCCATAGAGTTGATTGCCGCGGGTAACCTCGTCTTTCAGTGTTTTGACCTTGACGAAATCACCAGGGATTACTATGGATTCGTCCGTCAAGGCCTAACGAGTGAGGTTCGACTAGAGGACGCAGACAAGGCCTTCTGGCGTTCTAGGTCCGAAGATGACCTCCTGACGCTTGCAGATTTCCTTCCCAATGTCAGTACCCGTGAGAACGTCGCGGACTCGATCCGAAAGCGCCGACTCCTTTCTGAGATATTCAGCGGAAAACGCCTAAAGCAATCCGAAATCTTAAGGCTTAGAGACCGTGAGAACCTGCTCCGAGATGTGTACTGCCTAACCCACTCATTGGTTTCGTATGCGAGTGAGGTAGACAATCTTTACGGAGACGATTTCCGGGTAATTCGTACACTTGATGCTGCATTTGCGCGTCGAGATGTGGAGCTCGGTCCTGCATATCAACGTGTGGGGCCCAACCAGGCGCGATCGGTTGTCGAGTTCTGGCTGGCAGCTAAGGCCATTGAGTGGAATGGGCGAGCACCCACTAGAGCTGGGCGTGACAATCTGATGAGGTTCGTGCGCTTATACTCCGCGAACCCACGAGCTAAGCGTTGGCTAGAGAACAAGATGTTTGACATCCTCGTTCGTTTTGGCAGTCCCGATGAGTTGCTTCAGCTTTTCGCCTCGGCTGAGCATCTGGCGTCGGATGGGCTTGGGGCGAATAAGAAAGTTGCGTTTGTGCGCTTCACTGAAGCGAACCCTGCATGGGCAGATCGACTGCGTAAGCTCTTCAATCCTAACTCTTCGCAGGTGACGTCCCTCGAGGAGCTGAAACTGTCGGTGCAGTGCATGCGCAAGGTTGACGGAGAGCTCGAGTACGACGACTTTCGGCAAGTGGAGCACGAGTTCAAGAGGCGCCATCCCATAGTTGGTGCCGACTATTCAGATTATGTTGAACCGGTTTACGACCAGTTGGGAAGTCGTGCTGCGTATATTGATGTGCTGCGAAACTCTGCCCAGAAGCGCGACCTCTTGGATACTTTCAAGACCAGATTGCAAGACAAGGAAGGCTATGGGTTTGTCCGGCTGAGTGATGGTGAGGGCATCCTCTTTCAGAAGTACAGTTCCTTCTTGACTGAGGAAGACTCGCGTAACCGGCAGCGGCACTGGTGGGGCGAGGAGATTCCGCAGAACTTATTGGCTGAATTGCTCACAGACCTCGAGGTGGCGGTTGCTGACGCTGACCTCCTGGGGATACCCAGCGTTTATAGGTTTCTTAGAGACCACTCGGACCGGACCAAGTCTCTCTACGACACTTTGCAAGGAAGAGGGCTGCTATCTGTCCTCCAAGGAGTGCCGCATTTCGACGCACCGGCTAAACGCTATACAGATGACAAGGCGAACCTAGCCTTGTTCTGTTCCACAGACACCGTGGACGAGCTCATGACAGCGGCTAGGAAGCTGATCCTTGTTAGCAGTGCCGCGCCAGAGGCAGCATCTAGGCTATATGGACGCTATGGTGGTGTAGTCCACATTCCGGTCCCCACACATAACAAAACTCAGCACAACATGAAGTACGTCTCCGCTGGCAGGCCACTTCCATACGTCTATCGTGAAGTGAACGAGCAGCTGCAGGATGTGGTTCGCCCAGGTGACTTGGTACTGGTCGGTGCAGGCGTCGCAGGAAAGACATTCGTAAGAACGGCAAGACACGCGGGCGCGGTTGGGCTAGACATAGGCAGTGCTATGGATCAGCTCTTGGACGCTGGAATTCACTCGCTTTTTTGAGATAGGAGACACCTGACAGTGCTGGAGAACTCAACGATTCTCGTTACTGGGGCGACTGGATCTTTCGGGCATAAATTCGTTCCGATGACCCTCGAGAAGTACAACCCGAAGAAGATCATCATTCTGTCCCGCGACGAGATGAAGCAGTGGGAGATGGCGAAGCTCTTCAAGGATGATCCTCGGGTTAGGTTCTTCCTTGGCGATGTTCGTGACCGGGAGCGAATTTATCGAGCATTAGATGGGGTGGACTATGTAGTCCATGCGGCAGCGACCAAAATTGTTCCAACTGCTGAATACAATCCTTTCGAGTGCGTCAAGACGAACGTCATGGGTGCGATGAACCTCATTGATGCCTGCATTGATAAGGGTGTTAAGCGAGTGGTTGCGCTGTCGACAGACAAAGCGAGTAGCCCCGTGAATCTTTACGGTGCTACTAAGCTCACTTCCGATAAGCTTTTTGTGGCTGGAAACTCCTATGCCGGTGGGCACGATACGCGCTTCTCCGTTGTTCGCTATGGCAACGTGATGGGCTCCAGAGGTTCTGTAATCCCGTTCTTCCTATCACAGCGGGAGAAGGGAAGCTTGCCAATCACCCACCCAGACATGACACGATTCATGATCTCCCTCGAGCAGGGCGTGGAATTAGTTTGGCATGCGTTCCAAGATATGGAGGGCGGCGAGATCTACGTCAAGAAGATCCCCTCGATGAAGGTGACCGAGCTCGCGAAGACAATTGCGCCTGATGCAGAGCAGGAAGTTGTGGGAATCAGGCCAGGAGAGAAGCTGCACGAGCAGATGATCGGTTCAGAAGATGCTCCGTACACCTATGAGTACGACGAGCACTTTAAGATTCTCCCAGCCATTAACAGCTGGGATAAGGATGCGAACCGGATCAAGGACGGTGAGCCGGTTTCCCGCGATTTCATCTATGCCAGTGATAACAACCCTGATTGGATGGAACCCTCTGAGCTCAAGAATTGGATCGACTCCAACTGGAGCAAGATTGGGAGTATTTGATGATTCCCTATGGTCGCCAGGATGTTCGCCAGGAGGACATTGAGTCCGTAATTGAAGTTCTTCGGTCGGACTTCTTGACGCAGGGGCCTAAAGTGCCAGCATTCGAGCGGGCCGTCGCGGAAAAGGTTGGGGCCACCCACGGTATTGCAGTTAACAGCGCAACCTCTGCGCTCCATATTGCTTGTAAAGCGCTGGGGGTAGCGTCGGGCGACATCCTTTGGACCACCCCTAACACCTTTGTCGCTTCCGCAAACTGCGCGTTGTATTGTGGCGCTGATGTCGACTTTGTTGATATCGATGCCCGGACATACAACCTCAGCGTAGAAGCGCTGCGGGCAAAGCTGCGGGAGTCAGCAGACAATGGCCGACTGCCTAAGGTGCTTGTGGCTGTGCATTTCGCCGGTCAACCGTGTGATATGGAGCAGATTAGGGACCTCAGTAACCAATATGGGTTCCGCATTATTGAGGACGCATCACATGCTGTCGGTGGTAAATACCAGGATGAATATGTGGGGTCCGGAAACTTCAGCGACGTCACCATCTTCAGCTTTCACCCTGTCAAGATAGTCACGACAGCAGAGGGTGGTCTCGCACTGACCAACGACGAATCGCTCGCTCAAAGCATGCGGTTGTTTCGGAGTCATGGGGTCACCCGGGCGCCGGAGCAGTTGCAGCAGGAACCTCCAGGTCCCTGGTACTACGAACAAGTTGAACTTGGTTTTAACTACCGAATGACTGACTTGCAGGCGGCGCTGGGACTTTCGCAACTTGAGCGTTTGGATGAGTATGTGTCGAGACGTCACGAGCTGGCCGATTTGTATGACAGTCTGCTAGAGGGGTTTCCCGTGACTAGACCCTACCGAGCATCTCAAAGGTATTCGGGTCTTCACTTGTACCCTATTCGGATTGACCCCTCCCATGATCGGCGCAAGGTCTTTGAGGGGCTTCGTGAACGTGAAATAGGTGTGAACGTACATTACATCCCCGTTCACACCCAGCCCTGGTACCGCGCGAGAGGTTTCGGATGGGGCGACTTCCCAGCGGCGGAAGAATACTATCGCGAAGCCATTTCCTTGCCGATGTATCCGAGCATGTCTGACCAGCAGGTGGAGCAAGTTGTCGCAGCGTTGGAAGAGGCTTTGGCCTTGAAATGAGACATTTCGTTGTCGTGTCCACCTATCCGGAGCACGGGTCGAAGAACATCGGAGACTTTCTGATTACGCAGTCCCTGATTGCGATGATCAGAAGGCTGTCCAAAGTCGAACCTTCAATCCTTACCGTTTGGCGAGGTGACTCTTGGGAAGCTGTCAAAGATACAATTATGGCCGCTGACCACGTGTTTTTCGCGTGCTTGGCGATTCGGCCGCAGATGGGGGATTCCATCTATCCGTTTGCATCCAAGTTGGTAGAGCACGATGTGCGGTTTTCAGTCCATGCGGCCGGAACAGACTTGAGAGTGTCTGGAACGGAGAACCTGTACGGGGGGCTCGATGAAGACACCGTACATCTATTGCGGGAGGTGGCGACGTCTGCAACGGAGTTCACGACTCGAGGGGTGTTAACGCAGGAGTTCTGCCGACAGCTTGGTCTCAGTAAGTCACGGTTCGAAGGGGACTTAGCCTTTTACGAACCAGGGCGCCATGGTTTACCTGTTACGAGACCAAGCCAGATTAATACGATTCTTGTGTCAGATCCCCACAGGGCTCCCCAGTACATGGAATCCTTCGATGCATTGATCAGCGGACTCATGCGTATGTTCCCAAAGGCGTCGATCAAAGTGGTCCTTCACGGGTTGAATCCCGAAATCGCAGACTACTGTGCGTCCAAATGGATCGAATGCGAGCCTATCTTCGAAGATCCAGAAGAGGGATTAGCGGCCTATGAGAGGGGTGACATTCATGTTGGTTACCGTGTGCATGGTCACGTGACTGCCCTCAAGAAGCGAAAACCCTCCTATCTGCTGGAGCAGGATGGTCGCGGCACTGACTATGGGCTGACTATGTCTAGGCGGCTTACTGTTCCCAACTATCCACTGCCGACGCCAGTGGACAAAGATGCGGAGAGAGTGGCCTCTCAGGCATCTGTGGTGGCGCCGCAGGAACTCCTTGCTCTGGTTCGCCGGGACATCGAGTCAGGATTCGAGAGGTTCGAGGGTCTGGGTGAAGAGCTCACCCAATATAGCCAAGCTGCGGAAGCAAGGGTAGAAAAAGTCATTGCTCGATTGTCGGAGGATGCGTAATGAGTGTCTGTGTACTGCCGGCCCGTGGAGGGAGCAAGCGAATTCCTCGCAAGAATGTTCTCGACTTTCACGGGCTGCCCATGATCGCGTGGTCAATTCGAGCGGCACTCGAATCTGAAGTCTTCAGTCGAGTGGTGGTTTCCACGGACGATCCTGAGATTTCTGGCATTGCTGTCGAGTATGGGGCTGAAGTTCCATTTAAGCGTCCGGCAGATTTAGCAGGAGACTTCGCCGGTACTGTGCCTGTCATAGCTCATGCAGTGGAAGAACTGGTCCTTTCGTCGGACGAGACGGTTTGCTGCCTTTATGCCACAGCGCCTTTTGTGAAACCAGAGGACTTGAGACGGGGACATGGTGAGTTCCTAAGTGCGCCGGAGTGTGACTATGCCTTCTCAGTGACGACGTTCGCTTTCCCTATCCAACGAGCTCTCCGTGTACGGCCAGATGGCAGGATGGAGCCGATCTTTCCTGAGCACGAGTTGGCGCGCTCACAAGATCTTGAAGAGGCATGGCATGATGCCGGACAGTTTTACTTTGGGCAGGCAAAGACCTGGCTAGAGCAGCGGCCAATTTTCAGTTCGAATCCACTGCCGATCGCCCTGCCGCGCCATCGTGTGCAGGATATTGATACGCCGGAGGATTGGTTGCGGGCCGAACTGCTGTTCACCCAGTTGGGGGAGAACGGTTCGTGAAGGTGGAGGGGGTAGGGACCACTGGGGCGGCAGCGCCGGACGGGGCTAGAACTTTCCTAATTCGAGCTGACGCATCGGTCCAAATCGGAAGCGGCCACGTAATGCGGTGTCTGACTTTGGCGGATGAGTTGAGTGCACGGGGTCACCGGTGCATTTTCGTATCCCGCAACCTTCCTGGGGACTTGATTAATCAAACGCGACTGCGAGGATACGAAGTCTTTGATCTCCGTCCCTTGGTTGAGGGTGCTAACTGTGACCTGCCAGCGGCGAGCTTCTTGTACGAGGCTTGGTTAGCAGGCGGTTGGGAACGAGATGCCTCCGAAACGATTGAGGCGACCAGGGGACTGGCGATCGATTGGATCGTCGTTGATCACTACGGCATTGATCGTCGTTGGGAAGAACAGCTAAGGCGGGCGCACCCTCATTCCGGGTTGATGGTTATTGATGACCTGGCCGACCGTCATCATGCTGCCGACGTCGTACTTGATCAGAACCTTGGGCGAAGGGAAGAAGACTACGAAGGACTCATTCCAACGAACTCCAGTGTTCTGGCTGGGCTTACCTATAGCCTCCTGCGCCCTGAGTTCGCTCAGCATCGCAAAACGAGCTTGTCTCGTAAACAGCAGACTGAAAATGGGGTGTCCCGCCTTCTTATCAATCTAGGGGGTGTCGATAAGGACAACTTCACCGAGCAGCTGTTGGTGGCTTTAGAGACCCTCACTGATGTAAACGAGAGTTTCACCGTGGACGTCGTTATGGGCCCCACTGCGCCCCACTTAGAGGCCGTGCAGCAAACGGCGTCTAAGTCTCCCTGGCGTATAACTGTCCACGCAGGGACATCGAAGATGGCCAAGATCATGTCAGAAGCTGATGTGGCGATAGGAGCAGGCGGGGGGACCAGTTGGGAACGCTGTTGCATGGGGTTGCCGACCATCGTTGCTGTTCTTGCAGAAAACCAACGGAGACTTGCCGATAAGCTTGAGGAGGCAGGGGTGGCGCGCCGGCTGGACATGGATGACCTGCCAGCTTCGCTCACACATGCTTGGAGGGTAATTGCCGATGACGCTCGCCGTCGGGAGATGAGCCAACGTGCAGCCCAGCTCGTCGACGGGCGAGGTGTTGAACGAGTATCGGAAGTGCTGCTTGGAAGTGAGTTGTTGAATGAGTGAGACAGCCCAACTGAGGGTGATGGAAGAGTCAGACTTGGAGCCGGTTCTGGAATGGCGAAATGCTCCAACTACAAGGCAGTTTATGTATACCCGCCATGAGATATCACTCGATGAGCACCGACAGTGGTTCGAGCGTATGACAGAGAGCGCAAGCGACCATCTGCTGATCTTAGAGCTAGATGGCGCACCGCAAGGGTTTCTGAGGCTCCATATCGAGTCAGAGGAATCTGGACGCGCACAATGGGGATTCTTTCGTGCCCCTGCTGCTCCCAGAGGTACGGGGACAGTGCTGTGTGAGCGATCTTTAGCGTATGCTTTCGAAGACCTCGAGCTGCACAAAATTTACGGAGAGGTGCTCGAAGTGAACGTTCCATCGCAGCGACTGCACAGCAAACTTGGTTTCACGAAAGAAGCCCATTTGCGTGACCATTACCATGATGGCCAGCGATATTGGGATGCGATCGGTTTCGGCCTCCTGGCGTCTGAATGGGATCAAGGAAGGGGAGCATAGTTGACGGAGCACGCTAGTTCCATCGTGATCGACGGTAGGGAAATTTCGGCGAATCAACCGCCCTACATCATTGCCGAGCTGTCTGCGAACCACAATGGAAAAATCGAGAACGCGTTTCGGATCATCGATGAGGCCAAGAATGCGGGCGCAGATGCGGTCAAGTTGCAGACGTACCGCCCCGACACTATTACGTTGAAGAGTGATGGTCCGGACTTCCGGATTTCCGGCGGGCTATGGGACGGGCGCACTTTGTACGATCTTTATCAAGAGGCGCACATGCCGTGGGACTGGCATAAACCTCTGTTTGATTATGCCGCACAATGCGGAATAACAATCTTCAGCTCTCCATTCGATCACTCCGCGGTGGATCTTCTTGAGGAGCTTGGAGCCCCGGCGTACAAGATCGCGTCCTTCGAGGCCGTTGACCTGCCTCTGATCAAATATGTCGCTCAGACCGGCAAGCCGATGATTATCTCTACGGGAATGGCGGATGCTGAGGAAATTGCGGAGGCGATCGAGGCGGCCCAAGGTGCCGGTTGCGCTTCCTTGGCGATACTTCACTGCGTTAGTGGGTATCCTGCGCCCGCAGAGGACTACAACCTTCGAACTATCGCGGATATGCGTGAGAAATACGGTGTCTTGGTTGGACTGTCTGACCACACAATCGACAACACCACAGCCCTCACAAGCGTGGCTATGGGCGCGTCTCTTATTGAAAAGCATGTGACCCTTGACCGGTCCGGTGGAGGGCCTGACGATAGCTTCTCACTTGAACCGCGCGAACTTCAGGCACTGTGTCGTGATACCAAGATTGCATGGAGTGCACTAGGCAATGTCGACTATGGGCGCAAGTCTAGTGAGACCGGGAACGCACAGTTCCGCCGGTCACTCTACTTTGTGTCAGACCTGAAGGCAGGTGATGTGGTGAAACCGGAGGATGTGCGGAGCGTGCGCCCGGGATTCGGTTTGCCACCTAAGATGCTGGACCAGGTGATTGGCGGAACAATATTGGAGGACGTTGCGGCGAATACCCCGGTAACGCGGGGCGTTGTCCGTCTGTGACCACCTGTAAGGCGACGCAGCACAATACGATTCTGAGCAATTAGTCATTCGGGCACAGTAAGTTGGCGTGAGCTAGTCGAGATTATGCAGGCAATTCCCTCACATTTTCAAGGATTTGATCTACGTCTGAGTGGGCTGGGATTAGAGGGATATAGAAATTGTTCATGCGACACATTTTGAACCCGCCTACACTGGCCACATGAATTGGAAGTCAGTGCTCGCGGTCGTCGTCGTTGTGCTGCTGCTTATCCTTCTGGTGTTCAGCCGCCTCCCCGGATGAAGCTCACACGGCCAGACATGGTCCTGAATCAGGGGAGTGGTCCGATCCCTCACTCAGATTCAGGGGTAGGGCCGAAAGCAGCGAGGACAACCGGCCAGTCTTCAGCTTGATGCCGCGATCCCGCAGCCGCAGCTGACTCTCGATCTCCCGCTGGGCGGCATAGGCAATCGCGCCGGTCTCCACCTGCTCCGGGGACTCCCCAAAAGCTCGGGCATACTTCGAGACCAGCTCAGCCCACAGCTTCTTGTCCTCCCCGTAATGCCTACGGAAGTGAATGAGATCAGCGCCCACATAGTTCTTGGCCACCCGACCGATATCGATCAGCCGTGACGTCGTCGACCCCGTTGGCACCGCAATATTGGCACCCCAAATATCGTTATGGGCCAGCACAGTCCGGTGCGCAGCCAGCTCCTGACACAGTCCCCGGTAAGCCCTCAGTCGGCGCTTCACCGGCCGGAAATCCGGATCCTCCACCAACTCGGCCAACAACCGGTCGAAATCCCCGCGGGTATCCGGCAACACAGTGGAGAGATCATAGGACTTCCCGATCGCCTCCAGATCCATGAGGTTCTCCAAGACGAGATCAAAGACCTCCAGAATATTGCTGCGCCGCCGATCCCAGGACCCCGGCACATACTCCATGACATAGGTCATGAAGCCATCCTGCTCATCAGCCCAATGCACCATCGGGAACACCTGACGCAGAGCCGCATCATGGGGCTGATAATCCTGCAGGAACCGCACCAGCTCAATCTCCAAAGGCTTACGGGTCTTCTTCTCCACCACCTGGAACTGGTTCTCCCCGAAAGTCCGCAGCGAATGCAGGAAAACACCCTCATTCTCATGCCACGATTCACCCGGGTCATCTCATGGCGCAGGGGCACCGCGGCGGCAGCATCAGAGACCACCCGACCCTGCTCCCAGGCCAAGAAATGCTCATGGAACCCCTCGAACCGGAACCCCGAGATCAACCCAATATGCTCCTTATCCGAGATCAGAGCAGCCGCAGGACGCTGGCCCTCAGCAAAGGTATGTGGCAGCTCCCCAGCGGGATGAGCAACATCCTCACTGGTCTCAAACCTCGCCCGACCACCAGCGATACTCATCTCCAAATGAGTGGCCTCCTTGGTCACCGTCCGATGCACGGAGACCTTCAGCCAGGTGTTCAACGGCAGATACCTCGGATGCAGATCCTGCTCGAAGAGCACCACATGCTCACCACCGGCCCCATGCGAAACCTGCAGTCGGCGCTTAGGCAGCCACAGGGTCACAGCGTTCTCAGTCTCCGAGACCCGCACAGCAAACAGGTCATGCCAACGCACCGGATACTTCTCCAGGTACAACTAAAAATCCAGGGACACATCCCGGCTGAAATCAATGTTCTGCAGCAGCTGCCGGTCCTCGCTGCTCAATCCGATCACGGTCATGAGGATCTATCCTGTCCTGCGTTCATGAGACAAAAATGAGAGACACATGAGGTTTCAATGAGAGTGCGGCCCGCCGATCAGGGCGTTCGACCCCCTCCACTCAGCCTCCGGTAGCATGATCTGCGGTCACTAGTTACAGATATAGGGGAGGCGCATTGGCCGAGCGTGTCGTGGCATACGCGGCAGGAGACCACAGGATTGTGTTCCCCGCCGTCGTCGCTCTCAAATCCATCGAAGACCACAACCCCGGTGCCTTCCACCGCGTGATCACCTTCGACGGCGCCGACCTCACCGATGAGCACGCCGAACTCATGGACCGCTTAGGCATCGAATTTATCGACGCCCGCGACGTTCCCGACTTCAACCGGGTGAAGTCCATGCCCCTGATGAAAGAGGGCCGCTGGCCCGCCGAAGTCTTCCTCAACTGGGCCATGCCCGAACACCTGGCCACCCTGGGGCATCAATACTCCCTGAAGATCGACTACGACGTCGTCTGCGTGGCCGGATTCCAGAACATCGTCGACCGCGCCCTGGCAGGCGGACATAAGGTCAGCTACCGGCGGCTGAAACCCACCTATAAGGCCCCCAGCGATGAGGTCGCCCAGAAGTTCACAGAACTTACCTGCCGGGAATTCCCCACCGTCCAGAAGATCAACGTGGGTGTGGCATTCTTCGACAACCAGGCGCTGCAGCGGGGCAACTATTTCGACGAATTTCTCAAGGCCTATGGGGCACTGATGGAAGTAGCCCCCAAGATGCACGCCACCGAACAGATCGCTCTCGCTGCAGTCTCCCAGGACTACGGCGATGGATTCCGCGGACTGCCGGCCTCCATGAACCGGTTCGCCAGGCCCTTCAAATCCAAATTCGAGCCCGAGGCCGATATCCGCATCATCCACTACAACGGCAACCTCAAACCCTGGAAACCCCTTGAGGCCCGCCACTTTCGGATGGCCGAACGGCGCGGTGAAATCTCCCCGCTGCTTCTGCGCGAGATGTGGCTGCAGCAGGCCCAGCACATCCACGGATTCGCCGAGTACACCGACCAGCGGCCCATGGCTCCCCTGGAACTGCTTAAACTCCTCAAGAAGGTCGAAAAACTCGCAGAAGCCGGTGCCGCGGAGGGGACCAATGGCGAATAAGCGCAGCAAATCCGCAGGATCCCCCGAACGTACCCTGCTCAGTCAGCTGAAATCCGCGGCACGCACCACCCCTAGCCTGATCGCCCAGGGAGTGGAACCAGAGATCATCAGCAGCCGGAAGCTCATCCGCTTCCCCTTCAGCCTGACCACCGGGGATGCGGTGGCCTATCTCCGGATCGAAGACGAGACCCTGGTGCTGAAGATGCGGGCCTTCAACAAAGCCAGCAAACAAGCCCTGCGCCGAGTGCTGCTCGGGGCCGCCCGCCTGGTGCCCCTACCCAATGAACACCATGTGCTGGCCACCTTTGATCAGGACACCGCCCCCAAACGGATCATGAAGTCCGTGGCCGCATGGATCCAGACCGTCACCGAAGAAGCCGAACTGCGCCAGCAGCTGGGCGCAGGGGAGAAGACTCCCGGAGAGAACGACGTCTACGGGTTCTGGGCCGATGTCCGCTCCAACTTCGGCGACCAGATCGGCCCCTGGCTGGTCCAAGAACTCACTGGCCGGCGGATGATCAACAGCCGCTACTCCAAAATCGACCACGGCCGGATGACCGCCACTGTCGGCTCCATCATCCATATGCTGCCCACCTCAGCCACCAGCGAAGCCGAGATCTGGGGTGCGGGGCTGATGCGCAAACTCGGCCAAGAGGAACGCGAAGGCCTCGAGAAGATCTCCTCAGTCACCGTCCACGCGGTCCGCGGCAAACTCACCCGAGAACTGCTCATCGAACAGCTCGGCTGGGATGTCCCCGAAATCTATGGCGACCCCGCCCTGCTCTGCCCCCGGTTCTACACCCCCGAACCCCGGCCTCAGGCCGAGGGCAAGATCAGCTTTGTCCCGCACTTCAAACACATCGAACACCACGCCGGCGACGCCGCGGCCTTCCAAAACGCAGTGGATACCAAAACCGAGGAGGCCGTGCACGTCGTCGACGTTCATGGGGATCTCCGGGATGTGATCAGCCAGATCGCCGCATCCAAAGTCTGCATCTCCTCATCCCTGCACGGAATCATCATCGCCCAGGCCTACGGAGTGCCCTGGGTCTGGCTCTACGCCCCCGACCGGAATATCGGCGGAGCGCGGTTCAAATTCGACGACTTCTTCTCCACTCTCGCCGACCCCGAAACGGTGGCCAGCCACTCCGCCTCCGTGGACGAATTCCTCACCCTGCCCTTCGCGCAGCTGGCCGAGCAGGCCGCCCTGCCCGCCCTCGGCATCGACCTCGACGCCCTGCAGAACGCCTTCCCCCTCCAATCGGCCAAAAACCCCGTGGCGCCCCTCCAGCCCCGGTTCCGATGGAACAAAATCTCTGCCGAGGAACGCTTCATGGCCGATGTGCGCGCCGCCTACCGGATCGCCCACCCCTGAGGCCCCGCACATATGGGCATATCGGAGATCCGCCAGCACATCGAGGCCGCCGCTGCCGCTCTGGGTGCCCGCAGCGGGATGACCCAGGACTGGATTGTGGGGCTCACCCCCGCTGAGACGCCTGAGGCCACCGCGGAGACCATCCGCCACCTGCAGGAGGCCGAGGAGACACTCAGCCGGCTGAAGGCCGAGGGACTGGAAGGCGCTGATGCTGCTGAGGCCCACCACGAGATCGGCAGCGCTTGGCAGCAGGCCGGCAACCGGGATAATGCCCGAGCACACTTCCAGGCAGCCGTGCAGGCCGAGGACTTCTCCGTGGATGCTGCCAAGAAACTCGCCGAACTCCAGCGGGTGGATGGAGAGTTCGACGCCGCCCTGGTCACTTGGGAGAAAGTCCTCACCATCAACCCCACCTACCGCCGGGGGCTGGCCCGGTTAGTCTCCGTAGGCGCCCGGGGAAGTATGCAATGGCCACGTATCTGGGCAGCCGTCCGCCAGCTGGAACCGCTGAAGAAAGGCGGATCCCCCTACCGAAACCCCGCCCTGCGCAAACGGCTCGATGCGCTCTTCGCCGCTGATCACACCGAAGCCGCAACTATCACCGCCGAGCAGGCCGAGGAGATCGTGACTACCCTGGAGGAGATGGCCAACAACGGCCGGCACCTGAAACCCACCGTGCTGACCCTCGTGCTGATGCGGATCCAATTCGCCGGGCACTTCCGGCTGGGCTTCCGGCTACGCCAACTGGGCATGCAACGCCGGATCGCCGAACACCTGGTCAAACCGGTCGGTGAGGAACTGACCAAACTGCGCAACCTCATCAAAGCCCTGGTCTACACCGGAGCGCCCGAGGTCGCTGTCCAACTGATCGAAATGCAGCGCTGGGCCAAAGACGACCCCCGGTCCACCCAACGACTGCAGAAAATGCGCGCCGATGCGCTCATCCTCAGCGGGCAGCTGCAGGCCTACTACAACTACTCCGCCGAACTGCGCCAGCAGAACCCCCTCCCCGGTGAGGAACGCATGGCCGAACTGATCGGCGGGAAGCGCGTCGCCGTCGTCGGACCTGCTGACACCGGAGACAGGCTGGGGGAGATCATCGACTCCTACGACGTCGTCGTCCGTCCTCGCTACCAACCGGAGTTCGTTGCTGCCCATACCGCAACTATGGGCAGCCGCACTGATATCACCTACTACTCCGGGTTCGATATGGAACAGCTGCTGGCCGAGGCCGAAGCGGCGGTCACACGCGGGGACCTGCAGATGGTCAACGCCCGGCCCTTCACCTACGCCGCCTACGCCGAGCGGAACCACCAGTGGCTGCGGTTCTACCGGCACGACTACGCCCTGTGCCCGGCCGGCGGACAGCTGGGCATTCAGCGCATGGCCTATGACCTGCTGCAGTTCCAGCCCGCTGAGATCTGCATCTTCAACTCCGACTTCTACACCGGCAACCAGATGTTCACTACCGGCTGGCGCCCCCAGGACAGCTTCGGACCCGGCTCGCATATCAACGACATCGTCGCCGCCCACGACATCCGATTCGACTTGCAGTTCACACAGGCGCTGCAGTCCGCAGGAGTTCTCACCGCCCAGGGCCGCGCCGCCGACGTGCTGAAACACGATACTGAGACCTATCTTGCGGCCGTGGAGAAGGCCGGCGTGCTGCGCTGAAAGCGGCTTCATCAAGTTGCGCCCGCGTTTGAGCCTCCTCTAATGTTCAAGACGCCCGTGTCGTTCCCAAAAATGCCGGGTTGGCCGCCCCGTCGCCTAACCTTCGAGGAGAAAATCCGTGAAGATCGACCTCCCACAGTTGGAGCACCAAGGCGACCAGCTCATCTACTCCGCTGATCTCACCCGAAGCGACGGCGAGCAGTTCACTCTCACCTTCCAGGTCCCCAGCGAATACGAATCCTGGGTCTCCACGCGGTCCGATGCGGCCCTGGTGGTCGCTCTCCTGCCGGCGATGCGCCGCGGTGAGGACATCGAGGTGGAGGGAACTGTCACCGATGAGCTGCTCTTCCAGCTCCAGGGTGACTACCAGGCCCTGCTGCGCAAGCAGAAACGGAAGCTGCACCGCATCAGCATCACCGCGGAGAACCCGGCCCCCGCGGAGCCTGGACAGCGCGAAGGCGTCATCACCGGCTTCTCCGCCGGTGTGGACTCTTGGCAGGTGCTGGCCCAGTACTACTACGCAGATAACGTGCCTGAATCCCTGAAGGTCAACCACCTGCTGTACAACGACCTCGGCTCCCACGGAAAGGGCGGCACCGACCGGTTCGAACGCCGGCTGAAGAACATCCGAAGCCTGGCCAAGCATGTGGGACTCCCCGTCATCCCCGTGATGAGCAATATGGAGTACCTCTACCGCAACGAGCAGTACATGAGCACCCACACGGTGCGGAACGCCTCGGTGCCCTGGCTCCTGCAGGACGGTGTGCGGGGCTTCTACTACGCCTCCGCCTACGAATACTCCTCCGTCCGCATCCGGGCGACTCGCTCCATGGGGGAGTCGGATATCGCCTCCCTGCCTCTGTTGTCGACGTCGAACCTCATGCTGCGCTCAGTCGGTTCGCCCTTCACCCGCGTGCAGAAGACTGTTGCTCTGGTGGACATCCCCGCCACCTTCGAAGGTCTCGATGTCTGCATCTCCCCGGGCGAGAACTCCACGAACTGCTCCAAGTGCTGGAAATGCCGGCGCACCATGCTCACCCTCGACATCGCCGGGGTACTGGACCGGTACCACAAGATGTTTGACCTCGAGGTGTGGAAGCGGCTGCGCAAGCGTGCCTGGCGCAACGCCGTGGAGAAATCGGACGCCTCACCGTTGATCCGGGAAGTCGTACGTTACGGCAAGCGTCAGGGTTACGACCTCGCAAAGAGCAGCTGAACTTTCCAGACACCAAGCTCGGTTATCATCACGCCGTTCCCCGGGCTGCGGTTAGCCGGTTTGGACATTCTGTTACCGCGCGCAGGCAATGGGGTGGAGCCCACCGTTCTGGAGGTCAATCCGCGGCCGATGATCTCCATGCACCACTTTCCCCGGGAGGGGAAGCCGCGGCCGGCAGCAGCGGCAATCCTAGATGCCTTCTATCCCTCCACGGCAGCGCAGGCTCCGCGGGGTAAGGGTGCGGTGCCAGTTGGAGCGTCGGTGGGGGATTAGTCCAGCTGGCTGACGTCGAGCTCAACACTGGGGTCGAATTCCAGGGAGTCCTCCAGTTGTTGGAAGTCCTCGTCCTCCAGCCCAACGCCCATGAGCTCGACGACGGCGACGACGCCCTCATCGGAATCTGCCATAACCCACCAGCGGCCCTCGCCTGGGTCCCCATCTGAGTTGGACATGGCGAGCTCCACGATATGCCCGTCCTCGACATCGGCGAATTCTGCCGCGCCCCGGGTCAGGATTCATGAAGGGGTTGATCAGAGCCAAGTCTCGGCGATGCTCTCGGAGAGCATGAGGCCCGCGCCAAACACGGCAAGAGCTGCCGTGAGATAGGTGATGAGTTCGCGATGCTGGTGCCAGAAGGTTGCCTGCACCTGGGTGGTGTTCGATCTTGAGTCGCCTCGGGGGTGGTCCTCATCGGCCCATCTCTTTCCGAGAACGGCGGGCAGGGTAACGACGCCGCCGACGGCGAGCATAATCTCGCCAACCGCAGGCGGCCAGTCTGAGGCGAAGCCGCTGGCAATGCCGAGGCTCAGCAGGAGGATTCCTGTCACCGGGGCCATGATGCTGTCCATAAAGGGTCTGGAGCTCTTATATGAATCGTCAGGGGGTAGTGGGGTGCTTCTGCTGCATCGGATTGGTGCTTTGAGGAGTTTGTGGAGGGCGTGTTGGCAAGTTTTTGCTGGTCAGATTGATGTCCGCAGAATTGCGAACTTTTCTTCTTCAAGCTATTGAATTCGAATCTGTGTTCTACTAGACTTGGAACATGGGCAAGAAAACTTCGACACCTGAGGAGCACTCGGTGCTCGAAGCTGCCCGTGACCACCACAAGCGTGAACTGAGGGAGCAGGCTGAGAAGGTTTCTCAGCTGCTGGTCTATAAGAGTCTGCGCATGGACGAGATGAAGGGGGATCACTCCTTCTCCACTCACGCGTTTGAGAAGAGTGTTTACCGTGAATGCGCCGAAGCGCTGGGGGTTCCGTTGCCTGAAGTGCGTCGACTAATTGGCGCTGTGGAAGCAGTGGCTGAGAAGCTCCCTGCAACGCACGCCCTCTATTTGGAGGGTGAGGCTGATCTTGCTTCTGTTCATAAGGTCAACCGGGCTATTGAGGGGATCTCACACCGGCACGAATTGCTGGAGACGTTGGATGGGGAGCTGATTACGAAGGCTCGTGATCTGAACTCCGCGGAGCTGGATAACTGGCTGAAACAGCGGGTTCCTGAGCTGGATGTGAAGGCTTATGAGGAACGCTACGAACGGTCGAAACATAAGCATTATGTGGCTTTCGAGCCTCAGGGTGATGGCTCCACGAAGTTCCATGGGCTTATCTCTACCGTTGCTGCGGCGCGGATTGAGCAGATGCTGTATTCGATGGCCCGGAATAAGCCACGCAAGAGTACGAACCAGGTGGATGATGCTGGCTCCACTGAGGAAAGGACTCACACTCAGCGGATGGCAGACATCTTCACCAACGCCCTGACCCGAGGGCTACAGGGTGAGTTCGTGACATCTCCTGCTGAAGCCGCCTCGCCCGAAGGGGCCGACTCGCAGGGTCACCAGCCCCTGCCCTGGGCTGATACCACTGGACTCACCTCCACGGGCGAAACTCCCAATGACCCCACGCCCACCGCCGCAGCAGACTCACCAACTTCACCGCCCTCGAACTCCATCCCCGAGCCCACAGGAGCCGGTGCGGCGAAGATTGGGATCCTTGTTCCTGTTAAGACACTGACTGGTGAGTCTGATGATCCCGTCATTAGTTGGGATCGGACCTGGATGCTGCCCGCTAGTGAGGCTCGTGCTATCGCCGCGGATAGCAGTGCGAAGCATGACTGGTACGCAGTCGGTGTGGCCAAGGGCGTCAGTACAGGGGCTGATGCTGAAGAGGGGACCTCTACCGGGGTCGGTGAAGTCCTCACCGTCACCAAGGCGCGGACCACACCTGCCTCCACCCGTACGGAGGACATTGACCAGTGGGTCAGCAAGACAGACCCCGAGGCTCAGAATCTGCTCACTATGACGTACGAATCTCGTACTGCTCGGGATCATCAGCGGAATGCGGTGCTGATTCGGGATGGTCAGTGCCAGACTTCTGGGTGCACTCAGCCTGGGTGGTTAGCGGAGATTGACCATAAACAGTCCTTCGAAACCGGTGGGGCTACCACCGGTGAGAATCTCCAGACTCTCTGCAAGGCCTGTCGTGCGCCACGAGGCGCTGTTGGATCGAGTGGGGGTGAGAGACCTCTGCCGCT
>NZ_JABAHY010000022.1 GCF_012641515.1 Nesterenkonia sedimenti
CACACACCGATACCGGAGGTCTCTGTTTAACTCACGGACCGTTCACAACGTGTCGAGGAACTACAACTAGGCCTCGAATCGACCGAGTCTCACCTACTCCCGCTCTCCCGGGGGGAAGTTTCCCCAGAGAACGCCTTCCCGAGAACAACACCCCGGCTCATCCACAGCAGCGTGAGGCATTCCGATTGCCCCGCCTTCGTTCCCTTAGCGTCAAGGCATCAACAGGACGAGAACCGGGAGGAAAGCGATGTCTGGCCTAGGGCTGTTTGTAGAACTCCTGCCGATCCTCGGTGTTATTGGAGGCATCGCCGCTGTTCTCTCCTGGTGGCAAGGTCGCTACATCAATCAGCGCAACTCGTGGTGGGACCGGACCCGATGGACCTTTGACCTAGCCCGATCTGAATGGGGAGAAGACCGAGATGCTGGCTGTGACGCGCTCAAGTCCATTGCTAGCAGCAAGATGACCCACCATATAGATGAAGAGCTATTCAACGTCGTGTATGAACAAGCCATGGTCCGCCACAAGAATTCCAACAGCACCCCTGAGAGATGACGAGTCGCTCAATCTACGGGATACTCGAATAATGAAGGGGAGGGAGGCTTGAACACCCATGACCACATCTCCGATGGATACGGACTACGAAGAGTTCGTGCCCTTCACTGACCCCGTCAACCAGCTCCCAAAGGGGGACAAGGGCTACCCAGCACGTCTGCATACCAAGGGCGGCGTCATCTGGTATTACGACACACGCCTGGACCGCGACGTTGCGGTCAAGGCCGACCAATACCGGCTAGAACTCTGGGAGCGGATGAACGCTCCATGGTGGAAGCGTCTCTGGTGGCGCATGAAACCCGAGTTCTAAACCGGTCCTCTGCCGACACCGCCCCGAGCTGGTTAAACCTGGCGGTAGCAAATGCCGTCTATGGTGACCCCATGGGCAGTCCTAGTGAAGAAACGCTCAGCGAGAGCAACCTGAGACGGATCATGATCGCTGACCTCGATTCAGTGGCACAGCGCGATCGGCTCAACCAGCTCACAACTCGGGCTCAGTTCGAAGACGAAACCCTGGCCCAGATCCGCACCTCGCTGATCATCTCCGGCAAACTGCTCGTCACCGACGCCATGCTGCTCGATGGCGCTTTCTTCGTGCACTACACACCCCGCAACCTCGCCCACGCCCTCGGCATGGCCGAACATCAGCTGCCCCTGGTCATCCTCAGCACCAAGGACAATATCCGAGACGCCCTCGAGAGCCGCTTGGAAAACCAGAACTTCACCTGGCAGCTCCAGGTCACCGAAAACCACATACCGGAAGACCCCTGGCCCACCCCCTTCGTTCAGAACGCATGGGATGAATGGATCGAGCCGTAGTCAGGGCCGGCGGATATCCACCGCGTATTTCACACCGGGGTCTAGGTACCAGCCGGTGTAGTCCTTGCCGTCCACGGTGACCTTGCAGCCGTGCTCCAGGGCCAGCTGCAGACCCGCCAGCAGATCCCAGGAAAACGCGCCGACCGGGTTGACGAACTGGGCCAGGCGGCCGGTGACCACGTTATAGAGGTTGTAGACGGCTGCGCCGAAGAGTCGGGACTGCGGGGTCTCCGAAATCTGACGCACCAGCTCCTCGCTGATCCCGGAGGAGAAGGCAGTGATCCGCGACTGGCGGTAGCTCACCTCATCCCCGGTGATCAGGCGTTTGCCCAGCTCAGGCAGGGCGATCATGCTCGCGGCGTGCTCACCGTCTTTGAAGATTGCGACGGCGGTACCCCACTCCGGCAGTGAGGAGGCGAAGTTCTCGGTTCCGTCAATGGGATCCACAACAGCGACCCAGCCGGTGGGTTCCTCGTGCCAGCCAGCCTCGTCCTCCTCCCCCACGAAGGTGAGGTCATCGAGCCGGCCGCGCAGATATTCTTCCACCTGGTTCTGCACCAACTTATCGGCAGCAGTCACCGGGGTGTCATCACCTTTGAGGGTCACCTCAGTGCGCAGCTCATCCAGCCGGGGCTGCAGCTCAATGATGAGGTCATAGGCGCCTTCCAGCGCGGTGCGGGCTTCTGCTGTGCTGTTGTGTGACATCGCCGTTCAGTCTAACCCCAGGCCGCGGGGCTCTCCGGTAGAGTGCCGACTATGGACGGTGGCAGTAGACCGCTGATCGTAGCGCACCGCGGGGCCTCCGGGGCCTTCGCAGAGAACACCCGGGCGGCCTTCCTTCATGCCGCCGCTCTCGGTTCAGATCTCATCGAGACCGACCTTCACCTCACTGCCGACCACCACGTGGTCTGCACGCATGCTCATATGCTCGAACAGCCCGGCGACGGCCCACCGGTGCCGATTCACCAGCTGACCCTGGAGCAGCTGCGCAGCCTGGACTTCCACACCTGGATGGGCGCGGAGATCCCGGCCGAATACGGCACCTCAGCTGATCAGTTCATGACCCTTCCGGAGCTGCTGGCTGCTGTTGCGGGGCTAGGTCAGGACATCGGGCTGCTGCTTGAAATGAAGGAACCCTATCCCTTCGGCCGACTGCTGGAGCAGCGTGTCCTGGAGGATCTCACCGCCGTGGGGTGGTCAGCTGAGGACTCGCATGTTCCCGGGGCCGATGGCGCGACGATAGGCATCTCATTCATCAGTTTCGACCCGGAGTCTATTCAGTATTTGGTCGATGCCGGTGTGCCCAAGGAGCTGCTGATGGCAGTGGTCAGCCCACGTCGGGCGGATAACGCCAAGCTCATCGACGCCGGGTTAGTCGGTGTCGCCGCGCCCAAATGGGACTGGGTCCACGAATCCGAGGAGAACGCCGCCAAGGTCCGGGAATGGAAGACCCGTGGGCTGCAGCTGAATATCTGGACTCTCAACGATGAGTCCGGTGTCCAAGAATCCCTGGACTACGACGTCGACTTCATCACCACCGATTTCCCCGACATCGCCATCTCAGCCCTGGGCCAAGCCGCCACGGCATAACACAATCTAGACATTGCTTTAGGGGGCTTAACCTAACGCTGGCGATCGGTTATTCTTTCACTGTGAAGGAAGACGAGAACCTCGCCAAACTGGGCGCTCACCTCAGATCTTGGAGAGTCATCATGGGGCTTTCACAAGAACTAGTGGCAGAGCGGGCCGGCCTATCCGTGCCTGCAGTGCGCCGGGCAGAAAGAGGAGAACCGAAGGTCGCCTTGGAAACAGTCCTGAGGATTGCGGAGGTTCTCCGCATTGACCAGCATATGGTTTCGTCAATTGACCCCCTTAACCACGATGTGGGTCGAGCACGAGCCGAGCTCCTGAAACGGAAGCGGGCCAGGAAATCCTCATGATTGAAGTTTTCATGGACCAGAACTTGGCTGGTACGGCTGAGTCAGTCACCTTGCCCACAGGCAAACGCCGTCTGATCTTCACCTACAGTCACCAGTGGCTCGCTGATCCAGACTCCTTCCCCATCTCCCCTGAGCTACCACTCCACAGCGGACCCCAGGAGCCCTTTACCTGGCGGCACACCCCGTTTTCTTTTGATGACGCAGCTCCAGATAAATGGGGTAGGGACCTCATCACTGCCGAACGCCGGGATGCCGCCCGCCGCCACGGGGAACGCCTGCAACCACTCGACGACCTGGGCCTCCTTTTGGCTGTCAGTGATGAGACTCGACAGGGAGCCCTCCGTTTCAAAGTTAACGGAACTTTCCTACACACAGGCGGCGAGACAGCGTGGGTTCATGAGGTCAAGGAGCTCCGTGAAGCCGCTGCCCGGTTCGAAGCCTCTGGAGAGATCGACGACTCGGTAAGACACCTCATTGGGGTTGGCTCCTCCCCAGGCGGAGCCGCCCCGAAAGCCTGGGTCAGAGACGACGATGGTGAGATGTGGCTAGCCAAGTTCCCTCGCAACTCAGACTCCGGAGACGTTTCCGCATGGGAACTGGTCGCGCTGCGCCTGCAGGCCCAGGCCGGTATCAACACGATGCCCAGTCATATAGTTCGACTGGGGCCCCACGAATCGGTCTTCCTCACCAAACGTTTCGACCGGGTAGATAACCGCCGAATTCCGTACCAGAGCTTCAAGACGATGTTCATGCTTGAGGAAGGCGAGCGAGAAGACTACGCTACGCTGGCCCAGCGTGTAGCCAGCATTTCAGCAAGCCCATCCAAGGACGCTCATGAACTGTTTACTCGCGCCGCGTTCGGAGTAATGGTCAACAACATCGATGACCATATGCGCAACCACGGCCTGCTCTGGAAGGGCAACGGTTGGCGCATTGCTCCCTCATTTGACGTCAACCCCTCAGCACGCGGAGAGTCCGAAACTCCACTAACACCTGAAGATGACCCAGGCGACTCCGATCTGCGCCTACTGGTAGACCATGCAGACAGTTTCCGCATGACCGCGCATCAAGCACGTTCGGAGTTGGCCCGTATTGCCTCCTGCGTTGAGGAGTGGGCCCCACAAGCACGCGAGTTGGGGATTGACTCAGACGAGATTAGTTCAAAAGCCAAAGCCTTCGCCAAGGGAAACACTCTGACCTAAAGCAAAGGGCCGGGCCGGCTCCCTGAAGAGGGAACCGGCCCGGCCCTTTGAAGCGAGGTGATGAGCCTTACTCGGCGTCGTCCTCGGTGACCACCTGGTTGACGGAGCTCTTCTCTTCGGAGGAGCCCTCGTCCTCTTCGTCGGTGACCGGGATCAGGGAGAGCTTGCCGCGGTCGTCGATCTTGGAGATCTCAATCTGCAGCTTCTGGCCCACGCCCAGCACGTCCTCGACATCGTTGACGCGCTTGCCGTCGTTGAGCTTACGCAGCTCGGAGATGTGCAGCAGACCGTCCTTGCCGGGGGTCAGGCTGATGAATGCTCCGAAGCTGGTCAGCTTCACCACAGTGCCGAGGTAGCGTTCGCCGACCTCGGGGACCTGCGGGTTGGCAATGGCGTTGATGGCCGAACGTGCAGCCTCAGCGGACTCACCATCGGTGGCGCCGATCAGCACAGTGCCGTCGTCCTCGATGGAGATATCAGTGCCGGTGTCCTCCTGGATCTGGTTGATCATCTTGCCCTTGGGGCCGATGACCTCACCGATCTTGTCCACCGGGACGGAGACGCTGATGATCCGCGGAGCGAACGTGCTCATCTCATCGGGGGCGTCGATCGCGGCGGTGATAACACCCAGGATGTGCAGGCGAGCCTCGCGGGCCTGCTTCAGGGCGGCAGTCAGCACGCTGGCGGGGATGCCGTCGAGCTTGGTGTCGAGCTGGATGGCGGTGACGAACTCCTGGGTACCTGCGACCTTGAAGTCCATATCACCGAAGGCATCCTCAGCACCCAGGATATCGGTCAGGGCGGCGTAGCGGGTCTCGCCGTCGACCTCATCGGAGACCAGACCCATGGCGATACCGGCAACCGGGGCGCGCAGCGGCACACCGGCGTTCAGCAGCGACAGGGTGGAGGCGCAGACCGAGCCCATGGAGGTGGAGCCGTTGGAGCCCAGCGCCTCGGAGACCTGGCGGATCGCGTAGGGGAACTCCTCGCGGGAGGGCAGCACGGGCACCAGGGCACGCTCTGCCAGAGCACCGTGGCCGATCTCGCGGCGCTTCGGGGAGCCCACCCGGCCGGTCTCACCGGTGGAGTAGGGCGGGAAGTTGTAGTTGTGCATGTACCGCTTGGTGGTCTCCGGTGACAGGCTGTCGATGGTCTGCTCCATCTTCAGCATGTTCAGCGTGGTAACACCCATGATCTGGGTTTCGCCGCGCTCGAAGATGGCCGAGCCGTGCACGCGCGGCAGGACCTCGACCTCAGCGGTCAGCTGGCGGATATCCGCCAGGCCACGGCCGTCGATGCGGACCTGGTCGCGCAGGATGCGCTGGCGGATGACCTGCTTGGTCACACTGCCCAGGGCCTTGCCAATCTCGGCCTCGCGGCCCTCGAACTCCTTGCCCTCGCCGGCCAGTTCCTCGACCAGCTCAGCCTTCAGCTCGGCGTCGGCCGTCTCGCGGTCCTGCTTATCGGCGATTTGGTAAATGTTGGACAGCTTCTCCTCGGCCTTTGCCTTCACGGCCTCGAGAACGTCGTCCTCGTAGTCCTTGAAGATCGGGACCTCGACCGGCTCCTTGCCGGCGCGGGCTGCCAGATCAGCCTGAGCCTCGCAGAGGACCTTGATGAAGGGCTTAGCAGCCTCCAGACCCTCAGCAACGATCTCCTCGGTCGGAGCGGTCTTGCCCTGGTCCTTGATCAGCTTCCAGGAGTCATCGGTGGCCTCGGCCTCAACCATCATGACTGCGATGTCGTCACCGACGATGCGGCCGGCAACCACCATGTCGAACACGGCGGTCTGCAGCTGAGAGTGCTTCGGGAAGGCGACCCACTGGGCGCCGTCGCCGTCGTCGATCAGTGCCACACGCACACCGCCGATCGGACCGGAGAACGGCAGACCGGAGAGCTGGGTGGACATGGATGCGCCATTGATGGCGATCACGTCGTAGAGGTCATCGGGGTTGATGGACAGCACAGTCTCAACAACCTGGACCTCGTTGCGGATGCCCTTCTTGAACGCCGGCCGCAGCGGACGGTCGATCAGGCGGCAGGCCAGGATCGCGTCAGTGGTGGGGCGACCTTCACGGCGGAAGAAGCTGCCGGGGATACGACCGGCGGCGTACATCCGCTCCTCGACGTCCACGGTCAGCGGGAAGAAGTCGAAGCCCTCACGGGGGGACTTGCCCACAGTGGTGGCCGAGAGGATGGTGGTCTCCTCGTCAAAGGTGACCAGCGCGGAGCCGGCGGCCTGCTTGGCGAGGCGGCCGGTCTCGAAACGGATAGTGGATTTGCCGTATTTGCCGTTGTCGATCACGGCTTCGGCAGAGTGAACCTCAGGTCCCTGCATGGAAAAAGGGTTTCCTTTCATTGTGAATTGCGTTGCACAGCGCAACACAGCCCACTAGCCCGGAAACGAATGCGAGGCGGTCTTCGATCGAAGCCCACGGGCGCGGTGTCTTCACGCACTCCCGTAAGCCACTACCGAGGACCAGACCTAGCTGATCGTACGGTCATTGGCTGTGTCAGCTGCTCCCTCTAGTGTCGCACACTTAGTGCAGGTACAGGGGGTTGGCGAGCTCCCCCTCCACGCACACCCACCCTCAGAAACTCTTAGGTGCATCTAGTTGCAATATTTGAAACTAGATGCCAGTCTGGCACCTATGAGCAATAAGGAGCACCACCCAGCCCATGGCGCCACGGACGAAATAACGCCTGACCAAGCCCGCGACCTCCTGGCCAGCGTGCCCCAGCCTCCACGCCGCGCCTTCACCGTCGCCGACCACACTGTGGCAGTCTCGGTCATTCTGCTGGCCCTAGTCTCAGGCCTGCTGGCTACCACGGGCAGTCCGTGGTGGGCTATCATCCCCGGAATCGCAGCACTGAGCCTGGGAAGCTGGCGGATCTCCCACCGGCGGGAACGAGCCAACGAGCCCCGCTTCCCCGCATTGACGCTACTTTTTTCTGCTAGCTTCCCCACTTTCCTGATCATCCCCATCTGGTGGGGAATCCGACATGATCACACCGCCGAGTTCCCTGAGGCGTTTCTGCTGGGTGGCTTGGCGAGCGCCGTCGCTCTGGTGATCTACCTGGTTCTTCTCATCCGCCGCTGACTCCATGGGATATCAAGAACTCGACCCCCACCTACTGGCGCCTAAACGATTCGTCACCCTGGCCTATCTGAACCAAGTCGAACAGGCTGATTACCCCGCACTGCAGGAAGCCACGGGCATGTCTACCCCAGACCTGTCCAAGATCATTCGCGACCTCGAAGAGCGCGAGCTCGTCCAAGTCCGCAAGGAACGCAAAGACCGTTATGGGTACACGCTCGTAAGGCTCAGTGACAACGGACGACGACGATTCCGCAGCCTGCTGACCACGTTGAATCGAACCGCCGGCCAATAACCGGGCGAACTCCAACGACAGTGCCGCGGCCGGTATCGGCACTACTAGTCTTCCAAACTAGTAGTTTCTGCTCACGTGTTGGCTCTGACCAGTAGTTTTATGCTGACACTACGGGGATTTCGCTGGCTGTAACCACGAATTTTCGTACTATTGGACCTGGCCGCATTGCTAACCTCGAAAACAGAGGGATGCGGCAACGGATTGTTGCACTTCAGTTGCCGAGTACATAACCAAGGGGACCACATGAGGGGTTCGCAGCCGACCTTCGTCGGGCGTGCCCATGAGCTCGCCCAGATCCACGCCGCTGCGGGATCTGCGGCTGGGGGCCAAGCTCAGTTCGTGTTGGTTGAAGGTCTGCCTGGGGTGGGCAAGACCTCCCTCCTTGACGAGGCGTTGAAACACTGCGCCGATTGACCCCGGTTCACCGCGTTCTTGGGCCGGGAGATTGAGGAAACTCCGGCAGGAGCGCTGAATGCCTTGAGCAGCCGCGGCGCCGACCAAGCGCCCGACGACGTCCTGCGCGGTTGGCAGAGCGCCATCTGAGGCTTGGGTCAGCCCACGTTGATCACTCTGGGGCAGCTGCACCACATTGATGAGGTCTCAGCCGATGTGCTCTGGCAGGGGCTGAGCACCTTAGACCGCGGACCGCTGCTACTGATCGCGACCATGCGCCCAACGATGCGACCCGGAGGTCCGCCGTCTGGTCCAGCTGGTCGAGGCCAGCGCCCGGGGCACCTATATCCCCCTGGAACCCTTGACCACCTCTGAAGTCCGTAGCTATCTCGGAACCTCCCTCGGCTTCCCCGCTGGCGCAGAGGCCGCCCAGTTGCTGAAACGCCATACCGATGGCTTCCCGACCCTGCTGGATCGGGTGGCTGACCAGCTGCGCAAAACCCCGCTGGGCAAACGAGCCCTACTGCCGGCCATCAGGCGGGCCCGCACCGAACCGGGGTTCGGGACACTCCTGGCCACTATGGCCCCATCTCTCCAGGCCCACGATCAGCAAACCCGCCACCGGCTGGCGCTTGTCGATCATGAGACCTCCGGTTCGCTTGTCGCCTATGCGCTCTCTGCCCTGGTCCCGGCTGCACGCGGGGATTAGACCACCGCAGAGGGGATTCTCCGCCAGCTGGAAGAGGTTGAACATCCCGGGACGGTGGTCACCGCTTTGATCCCGTGGGTGCGGACCTGGGGCGCCATCGCCGCCAATGATCATGCCAAGGCGGTGGAGCATCTGCTGGCGATGCGCGCCTCCGGCGCCGGTTGGTGGTCGATTGGGGTGAAACCGACCATGGTGCTCACCCGGGAGCTGTTCTACTCAGGGATGCCGGAGATGCTGCCCTCCGTTGCACGGTCCACTGGAGGCACTCCCCTGCTGGAGGGCGCGCAGAACCCCGTTACTGCGTATCTGAAGGCTTTCCAGGCCTGGGCGGAGAATCAGCCCAAAGAGGCGATGGCGGCTTTCTGCCAGTTGGCACAGTACATGGATTCGCTGCCTCCGCTGCGGCCGACTCAACCAGATGGCGACGGCGGGGCCAAGTCTCTGGAGGCTCAGGCCCGCGATCTCATGAAGCAGGCCCGACCGGAATCCTTTGGCCAGGCCCAGACGCGGCACCCCGCTCCGAGTTCTGCAGCACCGAAGCTTTCTGCAACGAAGAGCCGGCCCTCAGCGCAACCCCCGGCCCTGGCCCTGCTCTCACTGCGGGAACAGCAGGTTACCGAGCGAGTAGCCCGGGGTATGAGCAATAAGGAGATCGCCAACGTCAGGCGGCGACCTTCCTGATAAATATGTTGTAGTCGAATCGCGGATACCTATTGGCTGCACACGGCCATCTGTCTACGCTAGCGACTGTGCGATCACCGATGGCGCGGCAGCCCGCTGCGTAACACCGATCCCGCGAGCCCCCGAGGCGCTCGCCGAATACGAGGAGAGAGATCATGAGCAGCAAGAAGTTCGACAACCTGATCAACGGCGAATGGGTCAGCGCCTCCGAGTACCGCCCCAATATCAACCCCTCGAATACCGAGGAGGTCATCGGTGAATACGCAGTCGGCGGCGCAGAAGACGTCGCCCGTGCCATCTCTGCAGCTCGAGCAGCACAGCCGGAATGGGCCGCCGCAAGCCCCCAGCTGAGATTCACCGTGCTGGACAAAGCAGCCCGGGCCATCGAGGAGCGTGCTGATGAGCTCGGCGAACTGCTGGCGCGTGAGGAGGGCAAACCTCTGGGTGAGGCCAAGGCCGAGGTGGGCCGAGCCGCGCAGCTCTTCCACTTCTTCGCCGGTGAAGCCGTGCGCAATGTCGGTGAGATCGTCGATTCCATCCGTCCGGGCCTGCAGGTGGAACTGACCCGCGAGCCCCTCGGCGTCGTCGGCGTCATCTCCCCCTGGAACTTCCCGATCGCCATTCCCGCCTGGAAGATTGCCCCAGCCCTGGCCTTCGGCAACGCTGTGGTGTTCAAGCCGGCTGATCTCACCCCGGGGTGCGCCTGGGAGCTGACGAATATCCTCCACGAGGCCGGCGTCCCCGCCGGCGTACTGAACCTGGTGATGGGTCCGGGTTCCAAAGTCGGTTCGGCCATCGCCGAATCCCCCGAGATTGATGCCGTGACCTTCACCGGCTCCCAAGCGGTCGGCAGCGGGGTGGCAGCCTCCTGTGCGGCCAACGGCGTCAAAGTCCAATGCGAGATGGGCGGAAAGAACCCGCTAGTGGTGCTCGAGGATGCCGATCTCGACAAGGCAGCCGATATCGCCATCAACGGTGCCTTCTTCTCCACCGGCCAGCGGTGCACGGCCTCCTCCCGTCTGATTGTCACCGCCGGTATCCACGATGAGTTCGTCTCCCGCCTCAAGGAGAAGATGACAGGGCTCACCGTCGGTTCCGCCACTGCCGAGGGCACTGTGATCGGCCCGGTCTCCAACGAATCCCAGCTGGAGGGCAACCTCGAATACGTGGAGATCGCCCGCAAGGAGGGTGGCGAGGTCTACGGCGGCAACCGGCTCGAGCTGGAGACTCCCGGCTACTACATGGAGCCCGCACTGATCACCGGAACCTCCAATGACATGCGAATCAACCAGGAGGAGGTCTTCGGCCCGGTGGCCTCGGTGATCAAGGTCGCCGACTACGAGGAAGCGCTCGCAGTGGCCAACGACGTCGACTACGGGCTCTCATCCGGGATCTGCACATCCAGCTTGGCCCGGGCTACAGACTTCAAGCAGCGGGCGCAGGCGGGCATGGTTATGGTCAATGCACCCACTGCAGGTGTTGACCCGCATGTTTCCTTCGGTGGTTGGAAGGCCTCCAGCTACGGCCCCCGGGAGCAGGGCCGGGCGGCCCGGGAGTTCTACACCCGGCATAAGACCTCGTATACCAATCCCGAGGGCTGACCTCAGTTCCGGCCGCCTAGTGCTCGCGGGCGTGGATGAGCGTGAAGCGGCTGGAATCCTCTAGGGCCTCGGTAAACAGTGCCGGGTTTTCGGTGACTTCCTCGGCGTCGAGGTACCGCCCTCCGAAGGCTTCCGCGTAGAGCCGGAAGTCCGGGTTCTGGAGGTCGGTTCCGCTGACCCGTCCGGGGAAGTCACGCTCCTGGTGGTTCCGGATGGTGCCGTAGCGGCTGTTGTCGACAACTACAACCACAACGGCTGCGCCGAACATGGCCGCAGTGGCCAGCTCCTGGCCATTCATCAGGAAATCGCCGTCGCCGGAATAGATCAGCACCGGGGCCTCCGGCCGGGCGAGTTTCGCCGCGATCCCGGCAGGTACCCCGAAGCCCATGGAGCCGTTCTTATTGCCGAGCACACCTTTATGGGTCTTCGGTGGTATGAGGGTCTGGGGCACCCCGGTAAAGGTGCCGGCACCGAAGGTGACGATGGTGCCCTCGGGCAGGAGGTCGCGGATGGCGCCGGTCATTCGGCCAGCTGTCCGGTATGGCTCGAGCCTGCCGCCGGGGGCTGTGGCCGCCTCAACATCGCGGGTGGGCAGATAGGCCTGCCTTGCCCTGGCCAGCCACTGACTACGCTCCTGCGGCACAGCGGCCTCCGCCTCAGTCTCGCTCAGGCCCCGGCAGAGGAGGTCGCTGCGGATATCGATCAGCTCGTCGACCCGCCCCCCGTGGAAGGGCAACAGTTCCGGGGATCCGATGATGGTGGTGGGTTTGTCATAGGCGGGGGCGTAGTGACCGCTATTGGCCTCGGACCGTACGCAGCCTAGGTAGATGATGTGGTCGGCCTCGCTGATCCATTCGGTCAGTGGCCAGGGTTGCCCCATGCCGAGGGCACCGACATATGTCTCTGCCTCGGTGTTGACCAGGGCATAGCAGCGAAAATCGGCGACAGTGGGGATCTGACGCTGCCTGCACCAGGCTTCCAGCCGACGGGCTCCGGTTTCACTGAGTGCATCGTCTCCAACAACGATCACTGGACGCTCGGCGGTGTCCACTGTGGTTTCAAGGGCGGAGATGGCTCCCCGAGCTCCGGCTGGCTCCCCTGGTGTGACCGTCGTCGGTGTTTTTCGTTCCGGGGCAGGGGGCACCTCCTGAAGGAGGATGTCCTCTGGCACCCCGATGATCACGGGGCCGGGCCGGCCGCTTGAGGCGATTCGCAGGGCGTTGTCCACCGCATACCGGGCCTGTTCGGGTTCGTCTAGGACCACCACATGTTTGGCTGTGGCGTTGAACCACTGCTCGAAGTCGAACTCCTGGAAGGACCGCACGCCACGGGCGGCATGTGCGGGAAGACCGACGACGGCGACCATGGGCACACCCTCTTCATAGGCACAGTGAATACCGATCATGCCGTTGGATGCTCCGGGACCGCGGGTGACCAGTAGGAGGCCAGGGGTATTGGTCAGCCGCCCCTCGGCCATGGCCATATAAGAGGCCCCACCCTCCTGCCGGCAGGTGATGACCTCGATAGGTGATTCATAGAGGGCGTCCAGGACAGCTAGGTAGCTCTCCCCTGGCACACCGTAGCCCCGGGTGATTCCGTGGCGTTCCAGTTCGGCGACCAGAGCGGTGGCAATCGTGTCAGTCACTGTGTTCCTCGTTCCTCTCCTGTGGTGTACCCGAGTTCACGCGGTCTCCCAGTGAGTCTGCCACTGCTTCAGTCGTCGAGGAACCCAGGGAGAATACAAAAACGGGCGACCCCTTGATGGGATCGCCCGTTTGGCTGCGCTTACGCGCTAAAGAAGCTGGTCAGCGGATGCCGAGGCGCTTCTTCAGGTTACGGAAGCGCTCGATGTCCTTGCGCTCGAGGTACTTGAGCAGACGGCGACGGCGACCAACCAGAACCATCAGACCACGGCGGGTGTGGTGATCCTGCTTGTGCTCCTTGAGGTGCTCGGTGAGGTCGGAGATGCGGCGGGTCAGCACTGCGATCTGGACCTCGGGAGAACCGGTGTCGCCCTCATGAGTGGCGTATTCCTCGATGATCTGCTGCTTGACAGCGGGATCCAAAGCCATGGATATGCTCCTAGAATCTCGTACCGCGTTCAATGCGTTCCAGGCGAGCCTGGTGCTGGGCCACCGCGGACTGCAGCACAGCAATCATCTAGTCTACACCGCTACCTGTCCCCGGCGCATGTGAGCTGCTTCCAGCTCAGAGACCGTCGGTCAGCCAGTCGATCACCGCTGCCGCCGGCCCTGCCGGGGCATTGCGGAACCCGGCTCCGGCCCAGAGGTGCAGTCGATCGGCATCGCCAGCCTGACCTGCCTGCTGGCGCAGCCCCTTGGTGAGATGGTGTACCGCGGGATAGGCCACTGGAGCCTCCGGATGCCGGTCGATGAACCCATTGCGCAATCCCCTGGCCGGACGCCCAGTAAACGCACGGGTAAGCGCTGTTCTTTCAAACCTGGGATCAGCAAGCGCCTGACGATGGGTCGGTGAGGTCCCAGCCTCATCAGTGCGCAACAGCAGCGTGCCCACGGCAACGGCCTCAGCCCCGGCCGACAGGATTCGACGGACTGTGGCCGGTCCATCCACTCCCCCGGCTCCGACGACCGGGAGCGGCACCGCCTCAGCAATGCTGGCCACCAACTGGGCAGTCTCCACAGTCTCTGGGATCCGGCTGGGATCATGGGTGGCGCTGTGCCCACCGGCCAGCGGCCCCTGAACCACCAGACCATCAGCACCCAGTCCCTGGGCAGTTGCGGCCTCCTCAGCGGTGGTGACACTGACCAGGACCGTGCTTCCCACTGCCTGCAGGCGCTGCACTTCAGCCGCGGCGGGCACACCGAAGGTCAGGGAAACCACCGGCACCGGGTTCTCGGTGAGCAGATCCAGTTTCTGCTGCCAATAGTCCTCATCCTCAACCGGTTCAGGATCCAGGGAGAGCCCGTAGACATCAGCCTCCGGCTGCAGTTCTGCCGCGTAGTTCGCGAGTACCTCTGGGTCCACGCTCATCCGGTCAGGCACAAAGAGATTCACCCCGAAGTCCACTCCGAGCTTCCGCACCTGGGCGATCTGCTCGATCAGCGCCTCCGGGGTCTTATACCCACCGGCAAGAAAAGGAAATGCCCCGGCTCCGGCGACTGCCTCGGCCAGCGGCACCCCGCTGGGCCCACCGGCCATCGGTGCGGCAACCAGGGGTTTGGCTGATCTCAGCAGAGGGCCGGTCATCACTGGGTCTCCTTGACGGTGCTCAGGTGCAGGGCGGTGATATAGGGAAGTTCGATGACGGCATCCTCGGCGTAGCCCAGATGCTCATGCAGATACCACTCCAGATTGCCGCGTCGTCGGGCCCGTTCCTTCTCATTGGCCGCCAGCCAGGAGCTGCGGGTAGCGGTCAGCCCATGCAGATCCTCCGCGGAGAGCGTCTGCACCAGCGGATACTCCGTCGTCTCGACCTGCCCGAAAAGTCCAGGGTCCAGCTTCGGCTCCTCACCGGGACGGCGCACATCCCCAGACCGCATGATCCGGGTCAGCCGGTGGACCCACTCCTCGGTGGTGTCGATGTTGTTGTTGATGATCGCCAGCACACCCGATGGCTTCAGGATCCGGGCGATCTCCGGCAGCACCTTCTGGTGGTCGAACCAATGCCAGGCCTGGGCCACTGTCACCACATCAGCACTGTTATCCGGTAGGCCTGTTTGCTCAGCCACCGCCTGCACGCCCTCAACCCGTGGTCGGTCAGCCCCGACTCCCCGCTCCCCCACCAGTTCCGCTGAGGTGCGCAGCAGGATCTCCAGCATGGGTTCACTGGGTTCGACGGCGACCACATCAGCCCCGGCGGCCAGCATCTGGCGGGTCAGAATCCCGGTACCGGCCCCGAGGTCCACAGCCTTCGGTGCCCCGCTCGGCCCGGCGGCAGCCAGCAGATCCCGTACCGCGGCCTCGGGATAGCGCGGACGGAGCCGGTCATAGAGTTCAGCCTCAGCTGCCGACTGGTCCTCAGCGAAGGAGCGCCCCAGACGTTTACGCTGGGCCGGATCAGTGATCGGCGGTTCAGCGTCGGTACGGGCTTTGGGCCGCCGCGGTGAGACTGTGCCCCCAGTGCCGCCGGTGACCGCTGGCCCGCTCATGGCAGGGGCCGCTCCAGGCCGGCCGGGGCTTCAGCCAAAATATGGCGAGTCTGCTCAACGTCCTGGTTCATCTGGGCGATGAGCTTCTCCACGCCCTCATAGGCGACCATGCCGCGCAGTCGCTCCACAAACTCCACCCGGATATGCCGGCCGTAGAGATCAAAGTCCTCGATGCGCTCATCGCTGCGGTCAATCACATGGGCCTCCACCACGCGGGCCACACCGTCGAAGGTCGGATTCGACCCCACGGAGATCGCTGCCGGCCAGCGGTGCACTACCCCGCCCTTGCCCTCGGGGACGGTCACCCAGCCAGCGTAGACGCCATCGGCGGGCACCATGCCCTCGGCATCCTGGCTAAGGTTGGCGGTGGGGAATCCCAGTTCGCGGCCGCGGGCCTCACCGTGCACGACCTCCCCAGTGACAGTATGGGGCTGACCCAGCATATGAGCGGCGGCGGCGACATCGCCATGGGTCAGCGCGGTGCGGATGGCAGTGGAGGAACACCGGGGGCTCAGTGACTGTCCGCCGACCTCGGGCAGGTCCGGGGCGGGGATCTCGTAATCATCGACTCCGATGACCTCGAAACCATGCTTTGCACCCAGCTCCTCCAGGGTTGTGAAGTCCCCGTGGTTGTTCCGGCCCAGCCGCACATCGTGGCCGACCACTACGGCCGCAGGTTTCAGCGCCTCCACAAAGTAGGTTGCCACGAATTCTTCGGCGGTCAACCCAGCCAGTTCCTCGGTGTAGTTCAGCACCAGCACCGCATCGAGCCCTGCGGCCTCCAGACGGGCGAGTTTCTCCCCGGTTCCGGTGAGCAGATCGGGCACTGCCTCCGGCCGGTGGATGAAGGCCGGGTGGGGGTCGAAGGTGATGGCTACCGCGGCGACTTCGCGCTGCCGGGCGGCCTCCAGCAGTCGGGTGAGCACATGCTGGTGGCCCAGGTGCACGCCGTCGAAATTGCCGATGGTCAGTGCTGTGGCCCCGAAGTCTTTGGGGATCTCCTCCAGCCCGTTGAAAATCTGCACGGCCCCATCCTACGGGCTGTGTGCCGGCCGGTGCTTCAGCAGCCAGAACAGCCCGACAAATGGCAGGATCAGGGGGATGAAGCCGTAGTCGCGCCCGAAGCCTCCCCATACGGTGGCCACCTCGAAGAGTTCGGGCTGCACCAGGGTCCAGGCGCCGACGCCGATCACACCGATCATCTCGATCAGCACCGCGACCATTGCCACCTTCCAGGCGGTGGTGGTGGTCCGGGCCAAAGCCAGGGTCGCGATGATGTAGACCGCCGCGGCGAAGGCGCTGAGCGTCAGGGCCAGGGGCGCATCGGCGAACTGGACCTTATCCTCCTGGGGCAGCGGCACAATCTGGTAGCCGGCCCGGGCGAAGGAGCTGACCGCGAACACCCCATAGGCGGTGATGATCAGCATGCCGATCCCGCGGTTGCGGGGAGTTTTCACATCACTGTTCCCCACCAGATCTCCTCCATCCGATAGATCATCACGAATACCACTAGGCCCACGAAACTCATCACCAGATTCGACCAGCGGGACTTATCCACCATGGCCCAGATGAACACACCCACCGGCAGCATCAGGGCGAAGATGATGTAGCCCCAGAACTCCCACGCCTCACCGTCGATGGAGGCTCCCATGGCCTGCCGGATTCCGGCGTAGACCCCGTAGACCACCAGGTACAACTCGATGGCCGCGAGGCTGACGATTGAGGAGTCCGCTGGGTGGTTGCGGATTGCGGTCATCGCCCAGCAGATCAGCGTGGACAGGGCACAGATCACCGTGCCGATTACAAACATGGTTGTCATTTCACACTAATTCTAGCGCCGCGGGCAGGGTCCTCAGACCGCAAAAACTAACTCTGGTTTGGCATGCAGCGTCCCGGGTCCGGCCACTGCGGCTTTGGCAGCATCGGGCGACGACGACGCCCCCGGTGTGGCGGGGATGTCCTTCAGCAGGGCGATCAGCTCTCCTTCGGGGCCGAAGGCGGCGGTGAGCTCCTCACTCTCGGCATCCCCGCTGGCGGTGATGCGGCGGCCGTGCCGGAGGTGTTCGGCCTCCTCTGCGCTGACATTGCGGGCGGGGAAGAGCTGTCCGGCGGCCTCGGCCAGTCCGATATAGCCGAAGTCCTCGGCCAGCTGATCCAGGCTCAGGCACTGGTCTTCGCTGTAGGGACCCACTGCGGTACGGCGCAGGGCGGTGAGGTGGCCACCGGTCTCCAGGATCTCGCCGAGGTCCCGGGCAAGGGCGCGGACATAGGTTCCTGAGGAGACCCGGACCTCGATATCGAGTTCGACGAGTTTGCCGCCGTCGAGTCTGCGCAGCTGGTGGACCTCAAACCGGTGGACGGTCACCGGGCGGGCGTCGAGTTCAACCTCTTCCCCGGAGCGGGCACGGTCATAGGCGCGTTTGCCGTCGACCTTGATTGCCGAGACTGTGGAGGGAACCTGCATGATCTGCCCGGTCAGTCGGGCCACCGCTTCCTCGACCCGCTCTTCGGTGACCGCATTGGCGAAATGCCGGGCGGTGATCTCGCCCTCGGCGTCGTCGGTGGTTGTGGACTCCCCCAGCCGCACGGTGGCGGTGTAAGTCTTATCCACCCCCACGATATGGGTCAGCAGGCGGGTGGCACGGTTGATGCCGACCACCAACACACCGGTTGCCATGGGGTCCAGGGTTCCGGAATGACCGACCTTGCGGGTCCCGGCCAGTTTCCGGATACGACCGACGACGTCATGGCTGGTCCAGCCGGCCGGCTTGTCCACCAGGACAAGACCGGAACCGACCTCCAGCTCCTCGGGCTTCTGCTTCTTGCCCACCGGACCTACCGGTCTTCGGGTGCGGGACGATCCCCGGGGGCGTTCGCCTCACCGGCGTCCGCATCAGTCCGGTATGGCGACTCCGAGGTGGGCTCGGCCTGCTCGCGCAGGGCGCGGACCTTCTCGTCCTGTTCCCGGGCCTTGGCCAGCAAGTCCTCGAGGTGGGCGGCGGATTCAGGGATCTCATCGGCCACGAATTCCAGGGTGGGGGTCAGCCGGATGCTCAGCTGCCGGCCCATCTCCCGGCGCAGCAGGCCCTGGTTCGCCGCCAGCACCTCTTCGACCCCGGCCTTGGTCTCCGGGTCCGGTGCCAGCACGGTGTAGTAGACAGAGGCGTGCTGGAGGTCATTGGTGACTCGGGCGTCGGTGACGGTGACCATTTCGGCCCGGTCGTCCTTCACGCGGGTGCGCAGCGCCTCGGCGATGATCACCTTGATGCGAGAAGCAAGTCGTGATGCGCGTGCGGGATCAGCCATCATGCGCTCCTTTCAGAAGTTTCAGCTCCAGACTAACGGAGTCTGAAGATGCATTCGGTGGCGCAGTCTGACTGTAACTAGGGCTATATTCGAGCCGAAGTACCGTCAGACTGCGCCACCGAACGAGGGGTCGGGTGACAGACCTAGGGGTTAGGTGCGCGGAATCTCGCGCATCTCCCAGGTCTCGATGATGTCGCCTTCCTTGATGTCGTTGAAGCTGCCCAGGCCGATACCACATTCGAAGCCGTCGCGGACCTCGGTGGCATCGTCCTTGAACCGGCGCAGCGACTCAATGGTGAGGCTGTCGGTGACCACATTGCCGTCGCGGACCAGGCGGGCCTTGGCGTTGCGGCGAATGATGCCCGAGCGGACGATCGAACCGGCGATATTGCCGAACTTGGAGGAGCGGAAGACCTCGCGGATCTCTGCCGAACCGAGTTCGACCTCCTCGTACTCCGGCTTGAGCATGCCCTTCAGGGCTGCCTCGATATCGTCGATGGCGGCGTAGATCACCGAGTAGAAGCGCATATCCACGCCCTCGCGGTCGGCCAGTTCGGCCACCCGCTCAGCAGGCCGGACGTTGAACCCGATGATCACTGCGTTATCGACAGTGGCCAGGTTGACGTCGTTCTGGGTAATCGCACCGACACCGCGGTGGATGACCCGCAGCTGGACCTCGTCGCCGACGTCGATCTTCAGCAGCGCGTCTTCCAGGGCCTCCACGGCACCGGAGACATCGCCCTTGAGGATCAGGTTCAGGGTGTCGATCTTGCCCTCGGCAACAGCCTGGTCGAAGTCCTCCAGGGTGATGCGCTTACGGCGCTTAGCCAGCAGGGCGTTGCGCTCGGCTGCCTCACGCTTCTCAGCGATCTGGCGGGCGGTGCGGTCATCGGTGGTGACCAGGAAGCTGTCGCCGGCCCGGGGGACGGTGGACAGACCCAGCACCTGCACCGGGCGGGAGGGAGTGGCCTCCTTGACCTGTTCGCCGTTCTCGTCGAACATCGCACGCACACGGCCGAAGGCGGTTCCAGCGACCATATTGTCGCCGACCCGCAGGGTTCCGGACTGGACCAGGACAGTGGCCACGGCACCGCGACCCTTATCCAGGTTGGCCTCAATGGCCACACCGCGGGCTTCCTTATCCGGGTTAGCCTTCAGCTCCAGTGCGGCATCGGCAGTCAGCAGCACAGCCTCAAGCAGTTCGTCAATGTTCTTGTTCTGACGTGCCGAGACGTCCACGAACATGACCTCACCGCCGTATTCCTCGGGGATGAGCTCGTACTCGGTGAGCTGACCACGGATCTTATCCGGGGCTGCGCCTTCCTTATCGATCTTGTTGACCGCGACGACGACGGGCACATTGGCCGCCTTGGCGTGGTTGAGCGCCTCAACGGTCTGAGGCATCACGCCGTCATCTGCGGCGACGACCAGCACGGCGATATCGGTGACCTTGGCACCACGGGCACGCATGGCGGTGAACGCCTCGTGACCGGGGGTGTCAATGAAGGTCAGTGCACGGTCTTCGCCCTCATGGGGCACCTGCACCTGGTAGGCACCGATGTGCTGGGTGATGCCGCCGGCCTCACCTTCGGTGACATTGGAGGAGCGGATGGCGTCCAGCAGTCGGGTCTTACCGTGGTCGACGTGACCCATGACGGTGACAACGGGTGCGCGGTCCTCGAGGTCCTCGGCAGATTCGCCGGCCTCTTCCTCCTCCAGGTTGATGTCGAAGGATTCCAGCAGTTCGCGGTCCTCGTCCTCCGGGGAGACGATCTCGATTTTATAACCGAGCTCCTCACCGAGCAGCTGGAAGGTCTCCTCATCCAGGGACTGGTTGGCAGTTGCCATCTCGCCCAGCTTCATCAGCACGGCGATCAGAGCTGCCGGCTCGGCGTTGATCTTCTCGGCGAAGTCACCCAGGGAGGAGCCGCGGCGCAGCCGCACGACAGTGTTGCCGTCACCCTTGGGGACGCGGACACCGCCGATTTCGCGGGTATGCTTCTGCTCCAGCTCCTGGCGCTTTGCGCGCTTGGACTTACGTGCCTTGGACTTCGAGCCGCCGCGGCCGAAGGCGCCTGCTGCGCCACCACGGCCACGTCCGCCACCGCGGCCACCGCGTGGGGGTCCACCGGGACCGCCACCTGGGCCGCCACGCCCTGGAGGGCCTCCGGCGGGTCCGCCGGGGGTCTGACCGGGCATCATCGAGGGCTTGGGTGCACCTGGCTTCGGTGCGCCGGGGCGAGGACCGGGACGGCCCTCTCCCCCACCGGGACGCTGACCGGGGCGGGGTCCACCACGCTGGTCACCGCGCTGCATGCCCTGTTTAGAGGCAAAGGGGTTGTTGCCCGGGCGCGGTGCACCGGGGCGGGGACCGCCGGGACGCGGCCCACCGGGCCGGGGTGCCGGCCGGTCGGCGGACATACCGAAGGGGTTGTTGCCGGCTGCCCGGGGCTTGGGCGCACCGGGCTTCGGTGCAGGCTTCGGGCCGGGAGTCGGCGGCTTGGGGCCGGGCTTCTTGGCGCTGGGCTTTTCAGCTCCGGGCTTGGGCGCACCGGGTTTCGGTGCGGCAGTACCGGGCTTAGGAGCCTGGGACTTCTTCTCCTCCGTCGGCTGCTGCTCGGTCTTGGCCTCTGCGGCCGGCTGCTCGGCCTCGGCGGGCTTGGCCGGGGCGTCGTCGTTCTTCTTCTCCTGCGCAGCAGAGGGCTTAGGTGCCGGCTTGGGGGCAGGTTTCTTCTCTGCGGGCTTCTCCTGAGCAGTCTCCTGCTGGGGGAAAGCTGCTCGCAGCCTCTTCGCTACTGGGGGCTCAACAGTTGAGGAGGGCGATTTGACGAATTCGCCCATCTCCTGGAGCTTCGCGAGTGCTTCTTTGGATGAGATCCCGATCTCTTTGGCGATCTCATGTACGCGGGCCTTGGCCACTGTTCTCCTTGTCTGGCCCGCGCGATGCCCCGCTGACCACGCGGGGCGTACGTCAGCGGCTCATCGGAACAGGCCGTTTTGCGTGCTTGCTTCCGTGACGGAATGAATGGTGCTCATCACTGGGCGCTCATCCGTCGGTGCTCATCGGGTGTTCATCTCTTTCCAACCCGCTTTCCTCGTTTACGGTCAATGCTTCGACGGCGCCGAAGCTGATCTGTGCCGTCTGCACCGGCTGCCGGAAAGCCCTGTGGAAGGCCTTGCGCTGCAGCGCGGTGTCAATACATCCGCGGCTCGGGTGGAGCCAGGCGCCTCGGCCGGGCTTCCGCCGCTGGGCATCCAGGACAACCTGGTCGCCCTCGAGCGCGAATCTGACGACAGTGTTCTGTTCAACCTGCTGGCGACAGCCAATACAGGTCCGGACAGGAACCATACAACTCTACCAGCGTTACTCAGGGGTTTCCTGCAGCGGTGGCCGCAGTAGCACCATTGGCATCGGAGATGATGTCCACCCGCCAGCCGGTGAGCTTGGCTGCCAGGCGGGCATTCTGCCCTTCTTTGCCGATGGCCAGGGAGAGCTGGTACTCGGGGACGACGGCGCGCGCGGACCGGGTTGCCTCATCCAGCACCGTGACAGAACTCACCTTTGCCGGTGAGAGGGCGTTGGAGATGAAGGTGGCGGGGTCGTCATCGTGGTCGATGATGTCGATCTTCTCCCCGTTGAGCTCGGTCATCACTGCCCGAACACGGGAGCCCATCGCGCCGATGCAGGAGCCCTTGGCGTTGATGCCCGGCTGGTGGCCGCGCACAGCGATCTTGGTTCGGTGTCCGGCCTCGCGGGCGATGGAGGTGATCTCCACCGAACCTTCGGCGATCTCGGGGACCTCATGGGCGAAGAGTTTCTTCACCAGCCCGGGGTGTGAGCGGGAGAGGGTGATCTGGGGCCCTTTGAAGCCGCGGTGAACATCGACGACGAAGGCCCGCAGGCGGGAACCGTGGGCGTAGTTCTCCCCCGGGACGTGTTCCTGCACGGGCAGATCGGCCTCAGTACCGCCGATGTCGACTTTGACCGTATGCGGGCTGCGGCCCTGCTGGACGATGCCGGAGACCAGTTCGCCCTCTTTGGACTTGAACTCGCCGATGACTGCGTCATCCTCAGCGTCACGGATGCGCTGCATGATCACCTGGCGGGCAGTGGATGCTGCCACGCGCCCGAAGTTCTTCGGGGTGTCGTCGAACTCGCCGATCACTGAGCCGTCTTCGTCGAGCTCCTTGGCCCAGATGGTGACATGTCCGGTCTGGGCGTCGACCTCGGCGCGGGCCTGCTGCAGGGCGCCGGGGCTCTTGTGGTAGGCGAGCACCAGGGCCTGCTCAATGGCAGGCATCAGTTTCTCCAGGGGGATGTCACGCTCTTGGACGAGCATGCGCAGGGCGCTCATATCGATATCCACTTATGCCTCCGGTGGTGCCTAGGGTTAGGAAAACTCTACCTGGACCCTGGCTCGTGTGATGGAACCAAAGGGTATATGTCTCTGGGGTCCGGTCTTGGGTTTCATGCCTTTTTTGGGTGGGGGTTTGATCTCTTGGACCACGATGCCGTCTTGGGCCACGTCTTGTAAACGGGCGTTGATGGCAGCCTGGCCCTCGGCTTCGATCTCCAGCAGCCGGCCGAGATTACGGCTGAAATGCCGTGGTTCGGTCAGCGGACGGGTGGCCCCGGGGGTGGTGACCTCAAGCTCATAGGAGTCGAGGTCCACCAGGGGTTTGGCCGCGGAGTTCTCGGCGGCCCCGGCCTTCTGCTCCTCCTCGGCGTGGTCGAGGACCACACTGAGCGCCTCAGAGAGCCCGGCGAGTGTGTCGAGGTCCACATTCTCGGTGCCGGTCTCATAGTCCACGGTGACCTGCAGGATGGTGGCGGCACCCTTGGCGGTTAGCGCCAGTTCCTCCAGGTAGAGCCCGTGGGCGGAGACTGTGGGTTCGATCAGTTCGGCCAGGGCGGCGGCACGGGGGTCCTTGAACCTGTCCTGTGCTGAGGCCCGTGGGGGTGAGGCCATGGCGGAGACGCTCCTTCCTAGAGCAGTTCCTGACTGCGGGTGGTCAGGTGGTTGACCGCCTCAGCCAGGGGCACATCGGTGGCCTCTCCGCTGCGGCGATCCTTGACCTCCACGTTACCGTCTTTGAGGCCGCGGCCGACCACCACGATGGTGGGCACACCGAGCAGTTCGGCATCGCCGAATTTCACACCGGGTGAGACTTTGGGCCGGTCATCGTAGATGACGTTGAGCCCGGCGGCTTCGAGGTCACCGGCGAGCTTCTCCGCGGCCTCGTAGATCTCCTCGCCCTTACCGGTTGCCACCAGGTGTATATCGGCCGGGGCCACGGCTGCGGGCCAGATGATGCCCTTGTCATCGTGGTTGGCCTCCACCAGGGCGGCCAGAGCACGGGTGACGCCGAAGCCGTAGGAGCCCATGGCGACAGTGGTCTGCTTGCCGTTCTCGTCGAGGACTTTGAGGTCCAGCACCTCGGAGAAGTACCGGCCGAGCATGAAGATATGCCCCAGTTCGATACCTCGGCGGGTGCGCAGGGGCCCGGATCCATCGGGTGCGGGGTCGCCGTCGCGGACGACGACGGATTCGATCGTTCCGTCCCAGGTGAAGTCGCGGCCGGCCACGAGGCCGAAGACGTGTTTGTCCTGCTCGTTGGCGCCGGTGATCCAACGGGTTCCGCTGACGATCCGGGGATCGACCAGGTAAGGGATCCCGGTGGAGCCTTCGGTGCCGAGAACCGGCTCATCGAGGCTGAGTCCGGGCCCGATGTAGCCGCGGACCAGTCCGGGGTTGGCGGCGAGGTCTGCTGAGGTGGCGGCCTCCAGCTGCAGTTCGCCTTCCACGCCGACTGCTGCTCCGATAGTGGCCTCGGCGCGTTTGAGGTCCACATCCCGGTCGCCGGGGACACCGATGACGGCGACCTTACGGTCCCCTGTGGGGGTGACCACGGTGACCACTACGTTCTTCAGTGTGTCGGCGGCGGTCCATTCGCGGTCCTCGCGGGGGTGGTCGGCATTGGCTGCGTCCACCAGGGTGGCGATGGTGTCGGTGCCCGGGGTGTGGTGGACCTCGGCGGCCGGGGCGCTGCTGTAGTCGATGGGCTCAGGCGGGACACTGGTGACTGCTTCGACATTGGCGCGGTAGCCGCCATCGGATTCTACGAAGGTGTCCTCACCGATATCGCAGGGGTAGAGGAACTCCTCGGAGGCCGAGCCGCCCATGGCACCGTTATCGGCGGCCACCGGTACTGCGGGCAGGCCGAGCCGTTCGAAGATCTTGATATAGGCCTCGCGGTGAGCATCGTAGGCGGCCTGCTGGTCCACGTCGGTCACACAGAAGGAGTAGGAGTCCTTCATGATGAATTCGCGGCCGCGCAGCAGCCCGGCCCGGGGGCGGGCCTCGTCCCGGTATTTAGTCTGGATCTGGTAGATGTTCAGCGGCAGATCCTTATAGGAGCTGTAGAGGTCCTTGACCAGGAGGGTGAACATCTCCTCGTGGGTGGGGGCCAGGAGGTAGTTGGGCTCCCGGATGGTCTTCTCGGTGCCGTCCTCGTTCTTGCCCACCGTGTGTTCGGGGGATTTCCGGTCTGGGACCCGGAAGATGCCGTCGCCGTAGGTCTCCCAGCGTCCGGATGCCTCGTAGGGTTCCTTGGGCAGCAGTGCAGGGAAGTGGACTTCCTGGGCGCCGATGGCGTTCATCTCTTCACGCACGATCTGTTCCAGTTTGCCCAGCACGGAGAGCCCCAGCGGCAGCCAGGTGTAGATCCCTGGTGCTGCCCGGCGGATGTATCCGGCCCGGACCAGCAGTTTATGGCTGGCGACCTCGGCATCAACGGGGTCATCGCGCAGTGTGCGCAGGAACAGGTGGGACAGGCGTGTGATCATAGGGACGAGTCTATCCGTCAGTCCTCGGTCTCTTCGTCGCCTGCGTCCTCGGTGTCGGCGTCGTCGTTGTCTTCGGCGCCTTCGGCGTCCTCTTCCTCCTCGTCGTCCTCGGGTTCCGGCTCGGGGGCGATGATCTCCTCACCCACTGCCTCGGAGAGGATGAGCGCTGCCTCGGCTTCGAGTTCGGTGGCCATCTCCTCAGCTGACTCCTCCCCCAGGGGGTCTTCCAGGGGTTGCACAACACCGACGACGACGGCGGATTCCCGCAGCACCACGGCGAGATCGTGTTGGGTATCCCCGTCTGCGGTGACACTGCGGTGGACCGCTACGGCATCGGCTGCCCCGGAGAGGACTTCGACTTCATTGAGTTCGGTTTCGGCGGTGAATTCGCCTTCGCCGACGTCTCGTAGGACGGTGTGCTCTGAGCAGCGGTCCAGTCCCTGGGCCTCCTGTTGGAAGTGCATTTGGGCGGCTTCCCAGTCCTCGAAGGAGTAGATGGCTGCCTGGCGGTCCCCGGTGTCTGCGAGCGCGGCCAGTGCCCCGGAGGGTACCGGCAGTGCTGATGCGGTGACGAAGGGTTTGCAGTCGATGGGGTCGACTTCGAGTTTCTGCAGTTCCCGGTTGATATCGCGGAGGTTGGCCCACCAGTCATCGGTATCGGTGACGGTGGCCTCGGGGAGCTGATCTTCGAGGATTTCGCGCATCTCCTCATGGGCCATCTGGTTGCCCTCGGGATCAGGGGCGGTGGCCTCTGCCGCTGAGACGGAGTCCTCCAGGGACCCACCGCCGAGGGGGTCATTCTCCTCAGGCGGGGGCTCCTCACAGGCGGCCAGGGCCAGGGTGAGCGCGAAGGCACTGGTGGCCGCGAGGATGGTCTGCGGTCTCAGCGGGGAAGTCATCACCTTCCAGTATGGTCACTAGGGTCTCCCCCGGGCTGTTTATACGCGCCGAGGGAGACCAGCTGGAGGTGATGTGATCAGTCGCCGTAGCGGATCTCGACCCTGCGGTTTGCCGCGAAGGTGTCGGGATCGTCCTCGTCCTCGGTGACTGCGGGCTCGCTGTCGCCGAAGCCCTCTACGGTCAGTTCGAGGTCCGGGCGGACATCGGAGAGCACATCGGCAACTGCCTGGGCCCGGTTTTCGGAGAGTTCTTGGTTGTCGAAGTCGTACTGAGTCTCGTCCACCGGCAGGGAGTCGGTATGTCCGTGGACATTGACCGATGCGCCCTCAGGTACTTCCTCGACCAGTTCTTCGGTCCGGGTGGGAGCGACCTCGGGCAGTTCCCATTCATTGGGGCTGAAGAGGATATCGGTCTCCAGGACGATGACGTCCTCATCCTCGGATTCTCCACCGAGGTACTCCACGGCGTCGTCGAGGTCATAGCGGGTGATGGAGTCCTCAACCTCCAGCCCATGCAGTCCGACTGTCATGGTGCCCTCTTCTCGGGGCATGGAGTAGGTGACGGTGTCGATGGCGTCTTCCACATCCACCGGCCCGCTGTCTGAGCTGGCCTCGGACTCCAATTCCTCCTCGGGGGCACATGCTGTGACCATGAGCCCGGCCACCAGTGCCAGTCCTAGTTTTTTGCGCCAATGCAGCTTGTCCGTATCTGTGGTTGCCATTGCATTCTCCCGTTATCTCCACGTATTCCACGCTGTGCTTTTTATGTGTGAGTCGGACGAAGAGCCCGAGAAGTTGCATTGAACATGGTCACTGATCACTCTGCTTCCAGCTCGTAGTCGATCTCGGCGTCCTCTGCGCCTTCGGAGATACAGATGCAAAGACGCCCCGGTGGGATTCCCACCGGGGCGTCCAGCCCGCTGTCCACGGTTGTGGTTACTGGAAGACTCCCTTCAGTTCCTTGGCAAGGCTGGTCTTGAGCCAGAAGGCGTTGACCACCAGGAACGGTCCGAAGAAGATCAGCACCACGATCAGTGCGCCGAGGAAGGCCCCTCCACCTGCGCTCATCGCACTGAAGATCATGGTCAGGCTGAGGATGCCGATGACGGCCAGGCCCAGCCCGCAGGAAATCATGCCCAGCAGCCGGCCCCAGGCTGCCCGTTTGCCGATGCCGATGATCACTGCCACGTAGCAGGCGAGGGTAACCAGGGTGAAGATCAGCACCACGGCGATCATGCCGGCCGAGGTCCCTTCACCTCCGACGGCGTCGATCAGGAACCCGCTCCAGCCGCTGGCGGCGACGGCGCTGACGATCAGCGCCAGGATGCACAGAACCACCACGATCACCATGGAGACCACGGTCAGGGTCTTCAGGGTGCCGTAGGCCGCCGGCAGTCCGTTGCTGGGCTGCTGCGGGTACCAGTCCTGGGGGTTTCCGGGCTGCTGGGGAACCCCGTACTGCTCATAGCCCGGCTGCCCGTAGGCAGTCTGACCGTAGCCGCCCTGGTCAGGGTATCCCTGCTGGGGCTGTTGGGGTGCTGGGTACTGGTTCTGGTGCTGGTTCATGGGTCTTTCCCCTTCTTGGTGTGTTGTGTGTGACGCCCATGAGTCGCACCGGGGAGCAGAAAAGTTGCAGGGTTTCTGCGATTTTTTTATTTTCTTGCCATCAGGCCATCAGCAGCCGTCTGAGCTGGGGTTTTGCTCGCAGTACTCGACAAATTCCTGCGCGTTCTGGAGGTGGGTTGTCTCATCTGCGGCGAATTTCGCCTCATTGGTATCGGGGTTCACCTTGGTCCAGTAGTAGTAGCCGTGGGCCTCGGGGTCAGCCGCAGCCTCCAGTGCCTCAACGGAGGGCGTGGTGATCGGTCCCGGAGGCAGTCCCGGATGCTGGTAGGTGTTATACGGATTGGAGGCATCTGCCCGGTCATCATTGGTCAGCACCCGGTCGAGATCACCGAGCCCATACCGAACGGTGGTGTCGATCTGCAGAAGACCATCACCGGCCCGGTTCTCGATCACACCGGCAACAGTGGGGTACTGCTCGGGCATCGCCTCGTCTTCGATCAGCGAGGCCATGGTGACCACTTCATGCTGTTCATCCCGGTCAGTGACGCCTATCCCGGCCAGCCGGTCATAGGTGCGGTTGACCATGGCCTGTAGGAGGTCCTCGGGTTCGGCTCCCTCATTGAACCGGTACTCCCCTGGGGTCAGGTAGCCCTGTAGGTCCGGGGCATCGGCCGGCAGCCCGTAGTCGCTGGGGTTCCCAGCCGCGGCCCGGTAGTCCGCGCCGCTGTGGCCGGTGATCTCACCGAGGGCGTCGAAGACATCCTCGTTCCAGTCCAGGGCTTCGACTTCGAAGGTGACCAGTTCACCGGGCCCCTCGGCCACCACCTCGGATTCGTCGACGCCGTCCTCGTCTTCCTCTTCGGATGTACTCTCCGCATCCTCTTCTTCGGATTCGGAGGGCGGTGTCTCCTCGGCGGGTTCCTCTTCCTCGGTGCCCTCGGCATCCGGTCCGGGGGTGCCGGCCTCGGATTCCTCAGGCTCGGATCGTTCGAATTCCGCCTGCTCAGTTTCTTCCATGACCTCGTCGAAGCCCCCGCAGGCGGTAAGTGTCAGAAGCAGTGCGGTGATACCTGCGGCACTGCGAATACCAATTGTCTGTCCGGAGATCATGGTCCCTCCCCCATAATGTGTGCACTGAACATCAGAATAAACGATGGCGGTATACATATCCCCCGCAGGTCAGGGCCTACGGGGGATATGTGCGTGGAGATATGCGTTGAATCTCCTATGTTTGTCAAGCCGTCGCAAGTTGGGCTCGTGCTTCGGTGTTGAGGTGTCG
>NZ_JABAHY010000023.1 GCF_012641515.1 Nesterenkonia sedimenti
ATCAAAAGCCATAAACACCACCCACCAGACGAAGAAACCTCAGGCTGGGATGTTGGCCCACCACCAGACTGGGCAGTAGACGATGCTGCCTAACCCCAACCTGCCCACCCTCCACCACCCAGGACCCCATCAGTGGGACCCCGTGGTGGAGGAAAGGCAGGCAGGGCAGGTGCGCCACAGCCCAGAGAGAAGGGTCCAGAACCCCCGCTCAACTCAGGAGGATCCCAGCCCCCTTCAAAGGTCACTGACAACCTTTCAGGATAGGGAACGTGCCCCCGCCTTCAAAGCTAAAGAACTCAAGACCTGGCCCCGGAAACGGACTGGCCGCTGTTGTTTGAAAACCAAATAGTGACCCCGGTAGGACGAGCGTTTCAGGCGCGGCTGATCTGCACCATGTCTTCGCGGGGGACGACCTTGACGCGTTCGCGCTCCACAGAGCCAGATGCAGTGGCCTTCTGACCCAGCTGGAGCTCGTGCTCATCGAGCTTCAGCCACCCCTCCCAGGTGGTGTATTCGACACCACGAGACTCCAGGAGGTCCACAATGGCCTGCTCATCCGGGGACTCAGCCTCGGGGAGATTCTCGATATCGCTGATGAGGCAGTCGATGGTCTCCATGGCATCACCCTTAGTGTGGCCAATGAGCCCCACAGGACCGCGCTTGATCCAACCCGTGGCATAGGTGCCCGGGATGTGACGGCCCTCTTCGTCCAAGACACGGCCAGCCTCGTTGAGGATCACACCGCGCTTATCATCGAAGGGAATACCGCTGACCTCGGAGCCGAAGTAGCCGATGGCTCGGTAAACAGCCTGGACCTCGTAGTCCAAGTACTCCCCGGTGCCCTTCACATTCCCGGTGCCGTCCAGTTCCATCCGCTCGAAACGGATACCGGCAACCTTGCCGGTCCCGGAGCCGTCCTCGTTCTTACCCTCGAGGATCTCAACCGGCTGGTGGAGGAAATGCAGGTGTAGGCGGCGCGATGCCTCCTCAGTGCGCTCCTCCTGCTCAATCAGCCAGTTAGTCAAGGTATTGACCATGGTCTTGATCTGGTTATTGGACTTGATGGCCTCATCAGAGGCTTCATCGAAGTCGAAGTCCTCTTCATCCAGAACAATGTCCACATCCCGGCTGTGGCTGAGTTCGCGCAACTCCAAGGGCGTGAACTTCACCTGGGCCGGCCCGCGGCGGCCAAAGACATGAACATCACTGACCGGAGACTTCTCCAACTCGCGGTAGACATTGTCAGGGATCTCAGTGGTCAGCAGATCCTCGGCATGCTTGGACAGCACTCGGGCAACGTCCAAGGCCACATTGCCATTGCCGATTACCGCGATCTGCTCAGCTTCCAAGGGCCAATCGCGGGGATAATCAGGATGACCGTCGTACCAAGAGACAAAGTCAGCGGCACCGTAGGAACCCTCGAGCTCCACACCCGGAATGTTGAGGTCAGCATCCTTGATGGCACCGGTGGCAAAGATCACTGCGTCATAGTGACTCCGAAGATCCTCAATGCTCAGATCGGTTCCGATATCCACGTTGCCCAGCAGGCGGATATCGCCACGATCCATGACCTTATGCAAGGCCTTGATGATGCCCTTGATACGCGGGTGGTCGGGGGCCACGCCATAACGAATCAGGCCGAAGGGCGCGGGGTACCGGTCGAAGAGGTCAATGCTGAAGCGCAGGTCATGCTTCTTCTGTGCCTTGGCCAGGATGTCCGAGGCGTAGACCCCGGCGGGGCCAGCACCAACTACGGCGACGCGGACAGGCCGGGAGGAGAACGTTTCAGACACGGAGCGGGGATTCCTTTCCACCAGTACACCACCCGGGACCTTCCCCGGGGGCGAAAATTGCCACAGATCAGTATGCCTTATTAACCGACGCTTTAAGTCAACGCTGTAGCAGCCGCCCATTCTTCCCGGGGCCGGGAGCTCTCCCAAGGTGAGGTCGAAAGACCATCCCCGGAAGGCCCACTGTACGGGATAGAGTGAGAGAAGATCAGCCGAAAACGGGAAGCGAGCGAACGTGGCGGAGATGTTCCTGGAGAAGTTCAAGGCGCTGGTTCCGGCGTATCTCGATGACGAGTGGACTCCCCGTGAGGGATACACATCCGAGGAGCTGGCAGAACTCCTGGCCGACTCCGAACTGCCGGATCAGACCAAAATCCCCCTCGTGCTCTGGGAGCTCTACCGAGCCCTGGGCCGGTGTGAGGAAATTCTGGAGGCCTACCACTTCATCTTCGACCCCGACGAGCTGGTCACCGAAGAGGGTTACCTCCTCTTCCTGGAGGACGAGGAAGAACGCTGGGTCTGGGGTGTGGGCACCTCGGACCTGCGGGTTCCCGACCCACTGATCCACAGGCGGAACAACGACAAACACGAGTGGACATCGGAAGGGGCCACAGTCAGCGAGTTCCTCTTCGATCTGCTCGAGTTCTCCTTCGGGGAGGACTAGAGCAGATGGAGTTGACGAACCTCTGGCAATCTCATGCCCCCGAGGAATACTCCTGCCCCTTCTGCGCGCTGGCAGCCGGGGACGTCAGCGACCCCGGGAACCGTTGCGAACTCTCAGATCTGGTCTACGAGGATGATGATGTCCTGGTATTCATCGCCTGCGATGGATTCGGCCCCCATGCCGGCCACGCAATGATCACCCCAGCATCGCACCGTGAGGCTCTCTACGACCTAGAGGACGAACTGCTGGCAAAAATTAGCATCTTCTCCCGGCATGTGGCCCTGGCGATCAAACTCGCTTGGGACCCCGAGGGCACCTCAGTGCGGCAGCACAACGAGCCTGCCGGCAATCAGCATGTCTGGCACTACCACCTGCATGTCTTCCCCCGATACAGCGATGACCTGCTCTACCGGCAGATCCGTCACCCACTGGATGTGGACTACCGGGCGAAACTGGCCCAGGAACTCAAGACAGCGCTGAACGAGGTCCTGGAAGAAGCAGGCGCTTAGCCCTCCCGGTCGACCACAGCCTCGGCAAAACTCAGCAGCGCCTGTTTCACCGTGGACTCCGGCAGCGGGGCAATAGCCTCCTGCGCCTTAACAGCCCAAGAGCGGGCAACGCTCCAAGACTCCTCGGTGACCGGATGAGCCACGACGGCAGAAACTGCCCGGTCCAGTGCCTCATCAGTGCTGAGATCAGCTTCCACGAGGTCCAGTGCGGCACGGGCGGCCGCGTCGTCGTTCTCTGCGGCACGGCGAAGCAGCAGCACCGGCAGGGTCGGGACCCCTTCGCGGAGGTCTGTTCCGGGGGTCTTGCCTGAGGAATCCTTAGTGGCGGTGAGGTCGATGACATCATCAGCCAGCTGGAAGGCGATTCCGACGGCTTCGCCATATTCGCGCAGGAGTTCGGCGACTTCACCTGCAGAACCGCTGAATGTGGCGCCCAGCCAGGCCGCAGCGGCCACCAGTGAGCCGGTCTTATCGGCGATGGCCTGCAGATAATGCTGGTAGGGGTCCTGATCCTCGCGGGGGCCAACAGTCTCCTGCAGCTGACCCATGACCAGACGCTCAAAAGTCTCGGCCTGGATGCGGGAGCCCTCGGGACCGAGATCGGTCATCAGGGCTGATGCCCGGGCCAGAATGAGGTCACCGATAAGGATGGCCACCGAATTGCCCCAGACCTCGTGGGCGCTGGGGGCACCGCGGCGCAGCGGGGCGGAATCCATGACGTCATCGTGGTACAGCGTGGCCAGATGGGTCATCTCCATCACGGCAGCGGCTTTGCGCACCTTCTGATTAGTGCCCTCGCCTAGCAGGGAGGCCAGGATAGTCAGCAGGGGCCGGACCCGTTTGCCGCCGGCCTCTGCGAGATAACGAGCAGCTGTATTGGCCAGCTCATCAGTGCTGGAGAGCGCGGCGAGCAGCTGGTTCTCGACATCGTCGAGCGCCTCGGCAATCTCACCGGCCAGCTGCGCGTCCCCGGCGAGGATGTCGAAGCCCGCCGGCAGCTTAACGTCGAGTGATTCTGGGGAGTCGGTCATCAGGATCAAGCCTAGCCGCTTTGGCCAGCCTTCCAGGCGTGGTGGATGGCCACAATTCCTCCGGTGAGGTTGCGGTACTTCACATCCTGCCAGCCGACCTCACCGATCATGGCGGCCAGCCCGTCCTGGTTGGGCCAGGCGCGGATGGACTCGGCGAGGTAGACATAAGCATCCGGATTGGAGGAGACCGCCCGGGCCACCGGTGGCAGAGCACGCATGAGGTACTCGTTGTAGATGACGTTGAAGGGCTTGAACGTGGGGTCGGAGAACTCCATGACCGCCAGACGTCCACCAGGTTTCGTGACCCGCAGCATTTCAGCCAGCCCAGTCTCGGGTTCGACGATATTACGCAGGCCAAAGCTGATGGTGACCGCGTCGAAGCTGTTGTCCGCAAAGGGCAGGTTCATCCCGTCACCGGCCACAAAGCTCAGTTCAGGGTTTCGGCGTTTGCCGACCTGCAGCATGCCGAGGCTGAAATCACAGGCAACAGCTGTCGCCCCGGCCCGGTGGAAGGGCACGGTGGAGACCCCTGTGCCGGCGGCAAGGTCCAGAACGTATTCACCAGGTTTGACCGCCAGGGCTTCAACGAGCTTCTTCCGCCACCGGCGGTCCTGACCCATGGAGAGGATGTCATTGGTGATGTCGTAGCGTTCGGCGACCTCGTCGAACATGCCGGCGACATCGGCGGGCTTCTTATCGAGGTCAGCCCGGGGGCCGCTCTTCTTCCCGGGGTTTTGCTCAGCGCGAGGAGTCACCCCAGCATTCTCGCATGAAGCGTAAGATGGGTGAGCCATGAATTCAGCCTCCTCCGCTCTGCGTATCTCCGTAGTGGAGGTCGATCTTCCCGAGGGGCTCGAAGGCCTACTGCCGGCGCTGAACCCCAGTACCGCTTGGATCCGCGAAGGAACCGGGCTGATCGGACTGGGCACCGCCGCCTCCGCCATTGCCGGGGGAAACGACCGGTTCACCCAGTTGGCCCGGTTCTGGGACTCCCTGCTGGCGAACTCCGCTGAAGAAGCGCACACTGGCCCGCTGGCCGCGTTTGTGTCAGCCACCTTCTCCGCCGATTCCCGCTACGCCTCACATCTGGTGGTTCCCGAGGTCCTGATCCGACAGGAGCAGAATTCCTCAGACACTGCCACCGTGCTGATTGCCGCAGGCTCCGAGGGCACCGACACCCAGGAAGTCCTGGGCAGGCATGGACTTCGACTCCGGGGGTCCGGAAATGACGAGAATGAGGGTGGCTGCGCCCAGCTGGTCGCCATAGGTGATGGGCGGGAGCTTCCCGTTACCCGGGTTGAGCCCGGTGCGCAGTCCAAGCGTCAGCATCTCAGTGCAGTAGCTGCCGGGCTGTCAGCCATCGAGGACCGGACCGTGGAGAAGCTAGTGCTGGCCCGCGACGTCGTCGTCGCCTCTGATGGCCCTCTGCCGGTGGGCACAGTCCTGCAGCGGCTGGCCCAGGCCTACCCGCAGACCTGGACCTATTTGGTCGGTGAAGTACTCGGTGCCACCCCGGAGATGCTGGTGCGAGTCCGGGGGGCGGAAGTCTCCTCCCGGGTGCTGGCCGGAACTATCAGCCGCAGTGATGATGCTTCCGGGTTGGTCCGCGATGACAAACAGCACCGCGAACATGAGCTGGCCGTCCGTTCGCTGCTGGACGGGATTGCCCCATTGACGGAGTCCCTGCAGTCACCTGCTGAACCGGGGGTACTGGAACTGCCGAATGTGTATCACCTGGTCAGCGATGTCACCGGGACGCTGGCCGCCGATGAATCGGGGAAGCTGCCCGGGGCCCTGGCGGTCGCCGAAGCGGCTCATCCCACCGCTGCGGTCTGCGGAACCCCGACGACGCCGGCCGCTCAGCTGATTGCCCAGTTGGAGGCTGCCGACCGGGGCCCCTATGCGGGACCGGTGGGGTGGTTGGATGCTGCTGGCAATGCCGATTTCGGCATCGCCCTGCGTGGGGGCGTGCTGGAGGACCAGCACCGGCTGAGGCTTTTTGCCGGTGGTGGGGTTGTGGCCGGCTCAGAGCCCGAGGTTGAGCTGGCCGAGACTGAGATCAAACTGGCCCCGATGCTCACCGCCCTCGGCCTCAACGACTGACCGAATCCCCGCTTATCCGGTGATCAGAACCGCCCCGTAGACGCCCAAAGAGACCAACAGGGCGATCCCAGCAGCTCTTCTGGTGAAGCTGCGGTGCGGTTCCGCGAAAGCCAGCGGCAGGATGACCGTGGCCAGGGCCCCGGCGAAGAGTCCGAAGATGATCGCTGCGATGCGACCGTAGCCGTGCAGATCCGCCGCGGGATCAACCATTCCGCGGATGGCCTGGATGGTGCAGAGAACCCAGATCACTCCCGCCGCAGCTCCCAGCACTCCGGCGGCAATCCGCCCGGCAGGCTGTGACCGGTGCCGGGGCTGACCGTCACCGGTTGGGGAATCATCACTAAGCGGGGGTGGGTTCACTGTCTTCTCACATATGCGCCAAGGCCTGGGTGATTTTGGCGTGCAGGTCGCGCAGTCGACTGCGGTCGGTGCGCAGTTCGATGATCCGCAGTCCGAGCCGGTCATCGGGATGGGCCAGACCTCGGCTGAGATCCTCGAGGGTTTCAGCGTAGAGGTACTCGTGCTGGTAAGCATCGGCGAGCGCCTCAAGATCCACGGTCTGGGGTGTGCCGAAGAGCCGCTCGACCCGTTCGGCCAGGCCCGGGCGGCGGCCCACCTCCCCGTGTTCGAGCTGATCGAAGATCGCACCCCCGGCGTCGTTGATCACCACGATGTCGAGATTGGGGGTGTCCTCTGTGGAGGGGATCAGCAGGGCGTTGGTGTCATGCAGGAAAGTGAGATCACCGACCAGGGCCGTTGCGCGGCTGCCGGTGGCCAGGGCGATGCCTGCCGCAGCGGAGAGGTTGCCATCGATTCCCGCGATCCCGCGCATGGCGTAGATCCCCGGGGTGGGGCGGTTGCGGTCCCTGGTGATGACCGCGGCGAGATCCACATCCCGGATCACCGAGGATGAGCCCAGCAGCAGGGGGGTGCGCACTGTTTCAGCGACGAACTGCGCGGCACGCACGGAGCTGAGACTGCCGGCCTCATCGTCCTCCTCTTTGAGCACCGCGTCGATCGCACCCTGGGCCTGGAGCCCGGCCTCCTCCCAGTGGCGGGCCCATGGCCGGTCGGCGAGGCCGGCGAAGGTGGCCAGCTCTGCGGGGTCAGTGATGATTCTGCGGGTGAAGCGTTCGTCATGCCAGGGTTCCGCCCGGGGCTGGAACTGGACCACCTCGAGGTCGGGGCGGTTGATCAGGCGCTGCACCGGCCGGGTGAGGGTTGGACGGCCGGCGACGACGACGCGCTCAGTTGCTGCCACAGTTTCTGCTGTGGGGCTGGAGGCTGGTGCCTGCAGCAGCAGGCGGTAGCCCTGAACCGGGGCGAGGTCGCTCCAGCGGGCCCCGGATGTGGGTTCGGCCAGGATGGGGTGCCCCAGGCGGCGGGCCAATTCGATGGCCTCTGCCGGGGCACGGTGTCCCATGACGAACAGTGTTCGGCTGGTGGCTGGTGCCGAGGTCTCGGGGCTGGGGCCGCGGCTTTCCACCGGGAGATTTCTGGCCGGGGTTGTGCTGGTGGCACCGGCATCTTCGGGGGTGAAGGCGTTGGGTTCGAGTTGGCCGATGAGTTTCTCGGCAGCGAGGTGGTCGGCGGGACCCGGCTGTGAGCGGGCGACACTGCGCCTGGCCCAGCGGCCGTAGTTGGCCTCGGCCGCCGAGGTGAATGCCTGGGCGGGCACCAGGGGGTCGGAGAACCCGATGTTGAGGTGGACTGGGCCGGGTGCCGAGCGCGGGCTGGAGGTGGTGGCTGCTCTCAGCAGCAGGGCGGCCTGAGTTTCGGCGGCGAGCATATCGTCGCGGGATTCCGGTTCCAGCCGTACCTGGCCTTCAGCGATATGGGCCTGGTCGATATGCAGTTCGTCCCGGACGCGGCCGGCGAACATGCCCTGCTGCCAGACGGTCTGGTTGGCCCCTGTGCCGTGCAGGGATTCGGGTCGGTCTGCGGTGATGGCCACCAGGGGTACCGCTGACATATCGGCTTCCATCACCGCTGGCAGGAGGTTCCCGGCTGCGGTTCCGGAGGTGGTGACCACGGCTGCCGGATCCCCGGTCTGCAGGGCCAGACCCAGGGCGGTGAAGGCCGCAGAGCGTTCATCGGTGCGGGTATAGAGGGTCACTGCCCCCATCTGTTCGGCCTCGGCCAAGGCATAGGCCAGGGGCGCGGAGCGTGACCCCGGGCAGACGATGATATGTCTCATCTGCAGGGTCAGCCCACGGATCACCCGGCGGGCCAGTCGGAGGGATTCGGCGTCCTGTGAGTCGTCAAACTCCCGGAAGGGGCGCCTCTGCGATGCCATAGACCCAGCTTATTGCACAGAAACCGAGGCAGCCGTACCGCTGAGGTGCTGGTAGGCGGCTTCTACCCGTTGGTGCCACCACTGCTCCCGGTCACCGGTGACCCGGTGTGCGGCAAGTAGCTCGGGGTCGGGTGCCGGCGCCTGTGGCAGGGCCGGGAGTTTTCCGGCCTGCGGCACCAGTGGTGTGGTCACCACATCCGAGCTGAACATGGTGACCGTACCCAGTCCGCAGGCATAGGGCAGTCTTGGCAGGCGGGAAGCCAAAGCTATCCCCGCGCTATGTCCTACGGAGGTATCCAGCGCAGAGGAGACTACTGCATCCAGTCCGGACTCCTGGACCACGGCCAGGGCCCGTGCGATCCCACCCAGAGGTGGTGCTTTGACCACAATCAGCTCAGCGGCCCCCAGCTGCGCCACTCGCAGGGGGTCAGCACTTTTGCGCACCGCCTCATCGGCGGCAATCTTCACAGGAATCCCGAGGGCGTCCAGAGCCTCACGGAGCTCGGCCAGGGGTTCGATTCCGGCCACCGGCTGTTCTGCGTATTCGAACCGCTCACCGGCGATCTCTGCGATCTGCCCCAGTGCGGTGACTGCCTCTTGATGGTTCCAGGCACCATTGGCGTCCACCCGAAGTCCGGCATTGGGGAGTATGCGGTGTACCTCGGCCACCCGTGCGAGGTCATCGGCCAGGTCTTGGCCGGGTTCTGCGACTTTGATCTTCACCGCCGGAACTGCCTGAGGATCCCGGTACCGGCTCACTACGCCCTCGACCTCGTCGGCGGCCACTGCGGGGATGGTGGCGTTGACGGGTATTTCGGTGCGCAGAGCCTCCCCCAGTCCCTGCCAGGCGGCTTCGACTCCCGAGCGTAGCCAGTTCGCAGATTCCTCAGGGCCGTATTCGGGGAAAGGTCCGAACTCGGCCCAGCCTTGGGGTCCACGGAAGAGCAGCACTTCCCGGGCGGTCTGCCCGCGGAACCGCGTGTTCATGGGCAGGGAGACCACGACGGCGTCGTCGAGGATTTCTTCCACAGCCGGTACGGGGATCTCAGCGCTGATATTCATCAGGCTCAGTCTAAGTCTGCGAGAATACTTGCTATGTCTGCCCCTGCTAGTGCGCTGCGTGCCCCCGCCCGCCGGACCGGTCTGTGGATCGCGGGGATTCTGCTGTGCTCAGTGCTGTTCATCGTTGTCTACGAGTACTTTGTGCGCACCGAATCGGGGCAGTTCTTGGACAATGTGATGCGGTTGACCGCGGATCACTTTGAGCATCCGCTGCCGCCGCTGAACCCGGAGAACCGCTGGATCGCGGCGATCATCATTCTGCCGCCGGCAGCTATATTCACTGCGATTGTGCTGGCCGGGCAGAAGTTCCTGGCCGGGCTGATCGCCATCGGAACCGTGCTGGCCTCCAATATCTCCACCCAGGTGTTGAAGTACGGGATGTTGGACCGGCCCGATCTGGTCGGCAATCCCACCTATTGGACCAATAACTCGCTGCCCAGTGGCCACACCACGATTGCGGCCTCAGTGGTGGTGGCGCTGTTCCTGGTGGCCAGCCCGCGGGCGAAGCCTGTATTGGGTTTCCTCGGCGCTGTCTGGGGCGGCGGTTGGGGTGCTTACCTCTTCATCGAGGCCTGGCACCGGCCCAGCGATATGATCTCCGCCTATCTGGTGGTGGCAATCTGGGGGTTGATCGGCGGCTGGCTGATCTACCGGGCTGTGCCGCGGGAGAATTCGGTGGCTCCTAATCGGGAGCCTGATGTTGCCCCGGCTGCCGGGCTCTGCTGGTTCCTCGGGATCGTGCTGACCATCGGCGGCTTCGTCTGCCTGCTGCTGGCCGGTGGCTGGACCGGACTGGCTGATTCCTTGGAGAACCCGACTCTGTGGCCCTGGATTGCCGGTGCCCTGCTGTCCTTCGGTCCGGCGTTTCTGGTGGCTGCCGCCGGGATCAATTTCTTCGGCTCAGAGACCGGGCGGATGTATCGGGATGGGGAGTTGCCCACGGCACGCAGCGAGCGGGTGAAGTACCCCGTGCCCCCGGAGTTCCAGCCGCTGTTCGAGCGGGTCTGAGCACCTAACCCGTCTAAGACCTACCGGGGTCAGTACTGGTCTGGGTGGTGGCCGTAGCGCTTGGCGTAGTGCTCATCGAGAATGCGCTGATAGGCCCCACGGCGGTTGTGGATGCGTAGGATCCAGCCGATCAGGGCGAGGACAATGATCACGCTGCCAGCAACCATGAACATGGAGACCACCACGCCGGAGCCGTCCCGGACATTGATCTCATCGATCATGACGGAGACACCGGCACCGGTCCACAGCATCATGATGCCCAGGACTGCATAGACCCCGATCAGGAACAGCTTGTTCTTGAAACCGGCGGGCGGGGGTGGTATCTCCTCGAACCCGGGGTGGTAGAAGTCCTGAGTCATGGTCCATAGTTTAGGCCCCACAGCTTGGACCGGATGCACGGCGGATGCGGTGAACTTTTTGAGAGACTGGTACCGCCATGCAGCCAGAACCCGTCCATCACCGCGTGATCAGTTGGTATCAGGATCATGCCCGGGATCTCCCCTGGCGCTCCGAGGACTGCACACCCTGGGGTGTTCTGGTCTCAGAGGTGATGCTGCAGCAGACCCCGGTTGCCCGTGTACTGCCCCGATGGGAGGAGTGGCTGCGCCGGTGGCCGGATCCCCAATCGACAGCGGAAGCCCCATCGGCGGAGATTCTGACAGTCTGGGATCGGCTGGGTTACCCCCGCAGGGCACTGCGTCTTCAGCAAGCTGCGGCCGCGATTGTCGAGCGGCACAACGGGGAAGTCCCATCTACCCGGGAGGAACTGCGTGCCCTGCCTGGAATCGGTGAGTACACCGCTGCGGCGGTTGCCTGTTTCGCCTTTGGCGCCCCGGAGGTTGTGGTCGATACCAATATCCGCCGGGTGCATGCCCGGGTTTTCGCCGGTGATGCACTTCCGGGTAAGACCTATACCGCCGCACAGCGACGCTTGGCCCACCGGGTGTTCCCGGATCCAGAGCTCGACGACGGCCAGTTCGCCTCGGCGTGGAATATTGCAGTCATGGAGTTGGGCGCCTTGGTCTGCACGGCCCGGCCCCCGAAATGTGAGCAGTGCCCCTTGGCGGAGTTGTGTGCGTGGCGGCTGGCTGGTTCGCCCCCTCCGTCCGAGCAGCAGCGGGGCCAGGCCCAGGCCTGGGCCGGAACTGACCGTCAGGTTCGGGGTGCTTTGATGGCGGCCCTGCGACAGGAGGGACCTACTGAGCGGGAGGATCTGCTGGCAGGATTGGCACTTCCCAGCGCCGACCTCGATCAGCGCGTCCGCTGCCTGGAGTCGCTGCTCAGCGATGGTTTGGCTGAACAGCGCGGGGTCCAGGTAGCCCTGCCGGGCGTTCTCTAGACTTATTCCTGTGAGTAGTGTGGGCAGGTATTTCAGGCATCTGTTCACTTCAGCGCGCCGGCTAGGTGCCACCCGGGTACGCACCGGTGCGGTACGTGCCCGGAGGTCGATTCTTCCGGCCCTGCAGATGACCGCTGCCGGGATTTTGGCCTACATCACCTCGGAGCGTCTGTTGGGTCATGAGACTCCGCTCTTCGCTGCGGTGGCGGCTCTGATCGCCATGGGTTTCACCAAGGAGCCGCAGCTGCGCAAAGTGGTGGAGGTCGCCGTCGGCTGTACTCTCGGTGTGCTGCTGGCCGATATGCTCATCCACGGTCTGGGCCAGGGGGTTCATACTGCGGTGATCGCAGTGTTCCTGGCGGTGATGTTGGCGAGGTTCTTGGATCCGGGTCCACTCCTTGCCATGCAGATGGGCTTACAGGCTCTGCTTGTGGTGATGGTGCCTGTTCCCACGGAGGCGGCCTTGGGCCCGTTCACCCGGTCCTTGGATGCTGTGGTCGGTGGTGGCGTGGCCCTGTTGATCACCTTGATCACTCCGAAGGATCCCCGTGGGGAGCCACTGCGTGAACTGCGAACGGTCACCGAGGCGATAACCTCCTCACTGCGGGATATTGCCTCGGCCCTGCGCAGTTCGGATTCTCGGCAGGCCTGGCATGCCCTGATTCGGGCCCGGGGCCTGCAGACGCAGATCGATGAGTCCACTAAGGCACTGACCTCGGCGAAGGAGTTGACCTTCTTCTCCCCTGCTCACCGCCGGCACCGGCATTATGTGCGGCGTCTGGACCGGGTGGCGGATAAATTGGATCTGGCGGTGCGCAGTCTGCGTGTGACTGCACGCCGGACGGTCAGCGCCATTGATCATGCCTCACTGTCTGACTCCGGCACACAGAGTCTGGCTGGGTTGATGCAGGATCTCGCTGATGCCTCAGTGCAGTTGTCGCGGGCCGTTGCGGAGTCCGGGCCGGGGTTCAACCGGGCGATGAATGCCGGGCGGGAGGCTCTGGGTTCGGTTGCCACTGAGCTGCATCCGGATCGGCTGGGGATCGATGATCTCGAGGGGGAGGCCCTGGTGCTGCTGATCCGCACGATGGTGGTGGATCTCCTCGAGGCCACCGGGGCGGATCATGATGAGGCCGAGACCTATCTCCCTGAACTCTGACTGGCTTGGCCCCTGGAGTCACTTCATCAGCTGAGGATCACTTCATCAGCAGATCCAGTGCTTCGGGCAGGGATCCGACTTCTCGGGTTTTGAGCCCTTCGGGGGCCTCCTCGGCAGCACCCCGGGGGACGATGGCGTGAGTGAAGCCCAGTCGTGAGGCTTCTTGGAGCCTGCGTCGGATTCCGGAGACGGGTCGGACTTCTCCGGCGAGGCCGACTTCGCCAAAGGCCAGGAACCGGTTGGGCAGGGGTTTCTCCAGGGCTGCCGATGCCACGGCGAGGGCGATGGCGAGGTCGGCTGCTGGTTCGGTGATCTTGGCGCCGCCCACTGTTGCCACATAGGACTCAGATTTCATGAGCGTTGCCAGTTTGGCCCGTCGCTGCAGGACTGCAAGCAGCATGGACACTCGTGGTGAGTCCAGGCCGGAGACGGCTCGGCGGGGTTGGGAGGCCTGGGATTCGGCCACCAGGGCTTGGACTTCTGCGGTCAGTGGGCGCCGGCCTTCTAGGGTGATGGTGATGCAGGTGCCCGAGACTCGGTCTGTCATGGCGGAGACGAACAGTCCGGAGGGATCAGCCAGGGAGGTCAGTCCGTCCTCGGTGAGGTCGAAGCAGCCGACGTCATCGGTGGGCCCATAGCGGTTTTTGACCGCTCGCAGCAGCCGCAGCCGGGAGTGACGGTCTCCTTCGAATTGGCAGACGACGTCGACGAGATGCTCCAGCATCCGTGGGCCGGCGATATTGCCGTCTTTGGTGACGTGGCCGACCAGGATGGTGGTCATGTTTTTCCGTTTGGCAGCCTCGATCATGGAGGCAGTGACTTCCCGGATCTGGGTCACTCCCCCGGCGGATCCTTCGACCTCGGCTGAGGAGAGGGTTTGGACGGAGTCCATAATGGTCAGCTGGGGGTTGAGCTGTTCGATCTGCCCCAAGGCTTGGCCAAGGTCGGATTCGGCTGCGAGGTAAAGGTCATCTGCCAGGGCGTCGATACGTTCGGCGCGTTTCTTCACCTGAGCGGAGGATTCCTCCCCGGTGAGGTAGAGAACCGGTGCGTCCTTATGGGAACGGGCGACTGCGGAGGCGACCTGCAGCAGCAGGGTGGATTTGCCGACCCCAGGTTCGCCGGCCATGAGGATGACTGCTCCGGGGACGAGTCCGCCGCCGAGGACCCGGTCGAGTTCACCGATGCTGGTGGCCCGGAATTCAGCCTGGGAGGAGTCGACTTCGCTGATGGTCTTCGCAGCGGAGGTGAGATTCTTCGCGGCGGTGGTTCTGGCCGTGGTCTGGCCTTTCTCCTCCACTGTTCCCCAGGATTGGCATTCGGGGCAGCGGCCGACCCATTTCACGGTCTGCCAACCGCATTCTCCACATTCGAAGGTGGGGGTGGTCTTCGACGACTTGGTCTTTGCCACGGCTTCTCTGTTTCCTCCAGGTTTGGGCATGATCGGCTGCTGGGGCAGCTGTATGTGACCACATTACTGCCGGGGTAGGACATGGGGAGCTTTCTTCAGAATCGAGTAGGCGGGCCGGTTGCCCGGCCCGCCTCTCACACCACCGTACGTGCGGAGCTTCGCATACGGCGGTTCGCTGAAGCGTTGAAACGGTGCCAAGCATCAGTGAAGAACCACAACCCAAGCTCGGACCAGTACTCATTAGGCAGGGCCCGGGCAAGGATAGGAGAACCAGCCACACGCCAATAGCCCCGACTGGAATGACTCCATTCGTAGGCCTTGGCACCAGCGATCCCTAAGCGGCGTAGGTTACGCCACCGGGTCCGTGGCAGTTTCCATTCCTTCCACCGGATCTGACGCATCCGCCGACGGAACCAAGAATCGAAGTCCCGGAAGGCACCAGGCCGGGAGATGAGCCCGAAATAGCCCATCCAGCCCCGGATGAACCGGTTCAGCCTGGTGATGTGCTCACCCATTGAAATACTCCACCGACGCGAAGTCAGCTCCCGAATGCGCTGCTTCAGCCTCTTGAAGGCCTTCGGCGCGATCCGGATGCCAACCTGCCTACCGGCAGTGAAGAAGAACCCGAAACCCAGCAACGTAGCTACAGTCGCCGGGGCAATCGTGGACTTCTGCTGGTTCACCCGCAGCTTCAGCTGTCCCTCCAAGACCTTAATGGCCTGGGAAAGGACACGTTCTGCGGCTCGCTTCGATCCCACAAAGATACGAACATCATCGGCATACCGGACAAAACGGTGTCCCCGAGCCTGCATCTGGGAATCGAAATCATCGAGCATGATGTTGCTCAACAGCGGTGAAAGGGGACTTCCCTGCGGGGTCCCCTCCCGCACCGACTGCCGGATACCATCAGCCATGATCCCCGCCTGCAAATAGCGGTGGACCAGTCTCAGTACCCGCTTATCCTTCACTTTCCTGCCCACCCGATGCATGAGTTTGTCGTGATGGACCCGGTCGAAGAACGAATCCAGATCCACCTCCACCACCCACTGGCGGCCATCCTCCACGAACCTGCGCGCAGCACGCACAGCATCATGAGCAGAACGGCCCGGCCGGAACCCGAAAGAGAACTCCGAAAAGCCCTCCTCGAAGATCGGGCCCAGCACCTGGGCAATAGCCTGCTGGACCAACCGATCCAACACGGTCGGGACCCCTAGAACCCGCACCCCTCCGTCAGGTTTGGGAACCGAAACCTGACGAACAGGCGCAGGCCTATACGCCCCAGAATCAAGAAGAGCCTTCGTTTCAGGCCAGCGCTGAAGAGCCCACTGGCGAAGCTCACCAGTGCTCATCCCATCAACACCAGCCGCCCCGGCATTCTTCTCGACCCGCTTCAACGCAGCCAACAGATTCTCCCGGGAGAAAATCTCCTCCCAGAGCCCCTGCCGGCCCCCGACTGCCTCCACTACCGACTCCGGATCATCACTACGCTCAGACAGAGGCCCTCCAAGATGCACCCGTACTACCCTTCCTGCTCTGACCCCACACACCGGTGGGGATGGCTGCGATCAACATGATGACCAACCAGACCCATAGCCTCATCAGTCAGAACTTCAACGTTCAGCCCTTCCCTGCACTTTGAAATGACGAGGAGATGTTTCCCCGGAAAACCCGTACAGGTACTACGACCTCTGCTGACTCCTACCCCACTTCACCATGCCCACTCACGCAGTCCGGCACCCACAATAGGGAACGAGGTAGGCCTCCCCGGATAAGAACATTGACTTTCACCTGGCCCCGCCGCATTTACACCCCAGCCGTTCCTGGTGGAACGGGCCTCACCATCTCTAGCTGGCTTACCCCAACCGGAATGCCTCATATGCGATTCGTCTCCCTCAGAACCAGGCTTTGCCACCAGCTTCCTTCCCACCCCACCTCACGATGAAGCAGTTGCCTTCGGCTAGGAGTTAAACCACCTTCTCCTCCAAGGGACTCACACCCTCAAGCCAATGCCCATGCCGGGCGTACCAGCAAAACGGGGGCCGGCCCGTGTGGGCCGACCCCCGTTTCTTTACGAAGATTTAACTCAACATGTCTCAGCTTTCGATCGCTGCAGGCTCATCGGAAGCCTCCAGCTCGTCGGCAGGAACCTTCCAATCGAAGGTCAGCTCGCGGTCTGCACCTTCGCCCTTCAGACCCACGCTGATCTCCGCTCCGTGGGGGATTTCTCCGTAGAGAATCCGCTCGGAGAGCTGGTCCTCGATGAGGGACTGGATGGTCCGGCGCAGCGGACGAGCACCCATGGAGGGGTCGTAACCCTGCTCTGCCAGGAATTCCTTGGCTTCGGTGGTGATCTCGATGGTCATCGACTGCTCTGCCAGTCGCTTGCGCAGTCGGTTGATGAAGAGGTCCACGATGCGCACGATCTCGTGCTGCTCCAGCTGCGGGAAGACAATAGTGTCATCCACACGGTTGAGGAACTCGGGCCGGAAGTGCTGGCGCAGCTCCTGGTTGACCTTGCCCTTCATCCGCTCGTAGTTGGTGGTGGTATCCGTGCTGGAGGTGAACCCGGTCATCACACCCTTGGAGATGTCCTTGGTTCCCAGGTTGGTGGTCATGATGATCACGGTGTTCTTGAAGTCCACAACCCGGCCCTGGGAGTCGGTCAGACGACCGTCCTCCAGGATCTGCAGCAGTGAGTTGAAGAGATCCGCATGGGCCTTCTCCACCTCGTCGAAGAGCACCACGGAGAAGGGCTTGCGGCGCACCTTCTCGGTCAGCTGACCGCCCTCTTCGTAGCCCACATAGCCTGGGGGCGCACCGAAGAGCCGCGAGACAGTGTGCTTCTCACTGAACTCGGACATATCCAGGGTGATCAGCGCGTCTTCATCGCCGAAGAGGAACTCGGCCAGTGCCTTCGCCAGCTCGGTCTTACCCACACCGGTGGGTCCGGCGAAGATGAAGGAGCCGGAGGGCCGGTTGGGGTCCTTCAGCCCGGCCCGGGTACGGCGGATTGCGCGGGAGAGCGAGCGCACGGCCTCGTCCTGGCCGATAACCCGCTTATGCAGCTCCTCCTCCATGCGCTTGAGCCGGTCGGACTCAGCCTCGGTGAGCTTGAAGACCGGAATACCGGTGGAGAAGGCCAGAACCTCGGCGATCAGTTCGCCGTCGACCTCTGCGATCTCGTCCATGGAGCCGGACTTCCAGGCTTCTTCCTTCTCGTTGCGCTCCTCGACGAGCTTCTGCTCCTTATCGCGCAGCGAGGCGGCACCTTCGAAGTCCTGAGCGTCAATGGCGGCTTCCTTCTCCCGCTTGACCTCTTCGATCTTGCCGTCGTATTCCTTCAGCTCCGGCGGTGCGGTCATCTTCTGGATCCGCAGCCGGGCGCCGGCCTCATCGATGAGGTCGATGGCCTTATCGGGCAGGAACCGGTCGTTGATGTAACGGTGGGCGAGGTTCGCAGCCTGCTCGAGAGCTTCCTCGGTGATGGAGACCTTGTGGTGTGCCTCGTAGCGGTCGCGCAGTCCGCGCAGGATCTGCACGGTGGTCTCCACGGAGGGCTCATCCACCTGGATGGGCTGGAAGCGGCGCTCGAGCGCGGCGTCCTTCTCAATGTGCTTGCGGTACTCGTCCAGGGTGGTGGCACCGATGGTCTGCAGTTCACCGCGGGCCAGCATCGGCTTCAGGATGTTGGCGGCGTCGATAGCACCCTCGGCAGCACCTGCGCCGACCAGGGTGTGGATCTCGTCGATGAACAGGATGATGTCACCGCGGGTGCGGATCTCTTTGAGCACCTTCTTCAGGCGCTCCTCGAAGTCACCGCGGTAGCGGGAGCCTGCCACCAGGGAGCCGAGGTCGAGGGTGTAGAGCTGCTTATCCCGCAGGATCTCCGGGACGTCACCGTTGACGATGGCCTGTGCCAGACCCTCGACGACGGCGGTCTTACCCACACCGGGCTCACCGATGAGCACGGGGTTGTTCTTGGTACGGCGGGAGAGCACCTGCATGACACGCTCGCGCTCGTAGTCGCGCCCGACCACGGGGTCCAGCTGCGCCTCGCGTGCGGCGGCGGTGAGGTTGCGCCCGAACTGGTCGAGGACCACGGAGCCGGAGGGGGTGCCTCCGGAGCTGCCCTGTCCAACTCCGGCGCCGGCTTTCTCCTGCTGGTCGCCTCCGGAGTAGCCGGAGAGCAGCTGGATGACCTGCTGGCGCACCTTGTTGAGGTCGGCGTTCATCTCCACCAGCACCTGAGCTGCCACGCCTTCGCCCTCGCGGATGAGGCCGAGCAGGATGTGCTCAGTGCCGATGTAGTTGTGGCCCAGCTGCAGGGCTTCCCGCAGGGAGAGCTCCAGGACCTTTTTGGCACGCGGGGTGAAGGGGATGTGGCCGCTGGGCGCGTTCTGCCCGGGGCCGATCTTCTCCTGCACCTTTTCGCGCACACCCTGGAGGTTGATGTCCAGGGACTCCAGCGCCTTGGCTGCAACCCCCTCGCCCTCGTGGATCAGGCCGAGCAGGATGTGCTCAGTGCCGATGTAGTTGTGGTTGAGCATGCGTGCCTCTTCTTGGGCAAGCACAACGACGCGCCTAGCGCGGTCCGTAAATCTCTCGAACATAGCCAACTGACACTCCCTACAGCGTTGTCTTCCGAGATCTCAAGGCTACGGCCCCAAGGCCCGCATCCCTACACCTGTTCGCCACAGGGAAAAGAAACGGCAAAATAACGACGACGACGGCGTCATTGAACGCGATCGACGTGGTAGTAGACCTCACCCGTTCCGGGGATGTTCATGAAGCCTTCGTACTCCTCGCTGAGGGCCGCCAATGTGGCATAACTGCCGGTCTGCAGTACGGGGAGGTACTCGAAGTAGGCCATCTGGAGGTCCTCGGCGGCTTCGATGGCTTCCTCCTCGGTATCTGCGTAGCGGAAGTCATCGATGGCCGCAGCTATATCTTCATCGTCTGTCCAGCCGGCGAAGCTGGGTTGGAGGAAGGCGGTGGTCACAGGCAGCTCACGCCAAGAGAATCCGGTGATTGTCAGATCCCAGACATCGGGGTTGGACTGGTTGTCCAGCACGGTGGGCCAGTCCAGAACTTCGAGCTCAACGTCGATTCCTGCGTCACCAAGCTGTTGTTGAATGACCACAGCCTGGTTGTAATGCTCCTCGTTGTCACGGGTGGTCATGAACGTCAGGGTTTCTCCGTCATAGCCGGCCTCCTCCAGATATTCCTCGGCGGCATCGAGATCCTGGGTGAGGGCCAGATCAGCCATTTCGTGATCCACCTCGTGGTACCAGGGGGATACATCCGGGGAGAGCGAGGTGGCGGTGTCGTAGTAGTCCTCGTTGTTGAAGGCTGATTGCAGCACCGGTTCCGGTTCGAAGGCGGCGTATATTGCCCGCCGCATATTGATATCGGCCATGGGCCCCTGCTGTTTATTGAAGAGCACCGCACCGAAGGTGGTCTCCCCCGGTTCGATGTAGACGTCGCCGGCCTCTTCGATAATCTCGGCGTTGTCCCAGGGCAGTGGCATGGCCATGTCGTATTCGTGGGTCTGGATCCCGGCCAGGCGAGTGGAGGCGTCGCTGGCGAACTCGAAGGTTACGGTCTCAAAATTTGCCCCGCGCTCACCGGTGATCCCGTCAGTCTCGCCTTCTGGGGAAACGTAGTCCTCGAAGACCTCCAGCCGCACATGCTGATCAGTTGCCCATTCACCGTATTGATAGGGGCCGGTGCCGATGTTCTCGGTTGCCCCGTCGGGGTCTGCGCTTTCGGCGATTTCCGCGGGCATGATGTACGGGGATTGGGTGGGATCTGCCAGCAGCTCGGGCATCACGCCCATGCCCCCTGGCAGGCTCACAGTCACCACGCCTTCTTCTGGTGATTCGATCTGGGCCTCCGAGAAGTACTGTTGGCCCACATCTGAGAGTTCGACCCAGCGTTCCAGAGAGGCGACGACGTCGGCGGCGTCCATGGTCTCCCCGTTGTGGAAGGGCACGCCCTCACGGAGTTCGAAGCTGAGGCTTGTGGCGTCATCGGACAGTTCAAAAGTTTCTGCCAGGACCGGCTGCACCTCACCGTTGCTGTCGAAGGCGATGAGCTGTTCATACATCAGTCGTCCGATATGCCTGGTGACCGTTCCGGTGGTCGCGCTGGGGTCGAGGGTGGGCGGCTGGGAGCCATAGGCGATTGTGAACTCTCCCTGTGGGCCATCGCCTCCAGATCCATCGGCGGCCTCGGTCCCGCCACCGCAGGCGGTCAGGGCCAATATTCCAACCAGGGCAGTTCCGTACAGTGATCGCTTCATCATTCTCTTCTTCCCGTGGGTGAGTGAGTTGATCACCAGGCTAGCCAGGCCCCGATTACGCCGGAGTAAAAGATCTAGAGGATAACGACGACGACGCGAAACTCACTCCCCGGCTCTCACCGGTCAATGCCCACATAGGGTAAGAGAAGTTCGGGGGTCCCGATAGGCGGGGTGTTCTCCACCCGCTGTTCCGTTCCGTCCTGCTCCACACGGTAGAGCCGAACGTCCGTGTAACCACTTTCCTGGTCAGAGTCGACGTCGACCTCGTATTTCATGCCGTCGGTCAGACGCTGAAAGTCGCCATCGCTGAACTCCAGCCCATAGTCACTCAGGGAGACCTCTTCGACAGACTCTTCGCAGGGCACCAACCGGGCGCCGTCGTTTTCGAGAGTTAGCGAGTATGGGTGATCGCACCATACGTAATCTTCAGACACCTCACCCTCGATGGAGGTGGCGATGGTTTCGGGAACACGCGTTTCGGTCTCTAAGTAACCCTCCTCGCTTTCACCCAGGTAGACCGGCACTTCCGGGGGCTCGCCAATCTCCACCGGCCCTATGGGGCCGCCCTGCTCATCGATGACCTCCCCGTCGCCTGTACGCATATCAACACTGAGGAGGTAGTAGGTGCCGGTGGTTCCGGATTCGGAAAGCATAACCACATAGGCGATGCCCTGCTCTGTGGGGGAGGCGAGCACGGCGGGGCCCTCTGGGACTACGCGCATATCGCAGTCTGTGCACTGAGGAGGATGAGGGCTGCCTTCCCGGTACCCCTCCTCACTGGCTGCGTCATCTCCAGCGTCAATAGAGGATCCAGTAGAAAGACCCGAGGGCAGACTATATGTGAGGACTTCTGCATGACGGTCCCCCACAATGAGTTCTAGATCAATGCTTTCCGTGCCGGGCGCCCCGACTGAATCGTCGCTTGCTGCCGGGACTATCTGCGCTCCATCCTCATCTTCGGGTTCGATGATCTGGAATACGCTCAGCAGCCGCTCCCGGGAGCCATCTCGGTTGATGAACCACGTCCAGTCAGGTGAGATGTCCACGACCTGAGGCACTTCATACACACCGCGTGGACCGAACCGTTCGTATTCTTCTCCAGTTTCGGCATCGAAAATGTACAGGCCGACCGGGGCGACCTCGTCGGTCTCGTTGAAATGGAAATGCAGGATACTGTCTACGTCGAAGACCTCCGGCTCTGAGGGTTGCTCATCCTCGGGAGCCTGCCCCTCTGCTTCTGCCTGGTTCTCCTCTGATGCCTCCTCCCCACCGGAATTCTCATCCGGCGTTCCACAAGCGCTGAGCAGCAGAGCCAGCGTCAACGCGCTACTGAGTCCAGCGGTGCCGAAATTTCGACCGTTCCCTAATCCCACCCCGTGGTCCATCCTCACCTCTGATTGGTTCTGTGTTCGTGTTCCCTCCACATTCCAGATTAGAAATTCCATGAGTCGTCGTCAATGACTCAGAGATATGACATGGCAACCTAGGTGCAGGGGCAGTCCATCAGCTCAGAGGCGGATCACGGGATTGGTGCCGCGGGGCCCCAGTCTCAACAGCTGATCGGCCATAGCAGCAGCAACCTCAAGATCAGCAGGTTCGGCTGCCTCAGGATCCCCAAGGGCAGAGAGGTGGGTACCTTGCTGGGGCTCGAGCAGGCGGTGTCGTTGTCTGTTGTCCAGGTCAATGAGCCAGCCGGAGCCTGCATAGAACTTCGTGGAGCTGAAGGAAATCCACTCCCCCACCCTGAACACATACGGCGCATAGCCGAACCGGGAGGGCACCAGATAGTTGAGATTCGGCTTCAGCCGCCAATAACCGCGGGCTGCCTGCCAGACCTCTTCAGGAGAATCGCCTACCGCCATACCCATCCAGCGTCGGGAGTAGCCACCTCTGGGCTGGTCAAGCGGAAACTTGGTCCTGGGGAGCTCGGGGTCCTCCGCCTCCTCCCCATAGTGCACTGCTTCGGTGACCACCGGCCCCATCCGCAGGATGGCCACATCGTGATGGCCCACGTCTTTCTGCAGGTCAGAAAGTTCGACGCCGTCGCCTTCCCAGTACCGGGAAATCACCTCTGTGGCCTGGGCCAGTTCACGTTCTTCATCCTCGGTCTGGGGATCCAGAAGTGCCGTGGTGTGCAGTTCGAGGACATCAGCTGCATCAATACCCCACTGCCTGGCTGTCTGCTCCAGCCGGCCGTAGAGCCGGTGCGGCAGGGCCAGTCGGGGCAGTGAGGGCATACCGCCATTCTAGAGAAGAGGCACCGATGGTCATGCGCGCTGGCACCAGCCCCGGTCAGAACCGGCGGCTGACGGGGTTGGTGTAGCGGCGGGTCCTGCGGTGGGACCATTCCCGGAAGTTCGCCGGGACACGTGCTCCGTTGAGTCCTGGTAGGGACATCACAGCCTCGACATCGGCGGCGAGGTCACGCTGCTGGGCCATGAGTCCCTTCTTCTCCCAGTTGGTCAGGGAGTAGTCCAGCCCGGGCGGCTCCCGGTAGACCTCATCCTGATTGGCCGCGCGCATAAACAGCGCATCCCGCAGGAAGCCGTAGTAGGCTTCCAGGTTCTTCAGCAGCATTCCCCGGGGTGACTTCCCTGCGATCCGCAGGGTCACCCGCTTGCCATCGCCGAGAACCAGCCGGTGGGAGGTTGATGCTGGTGCGTTTGGGCAGAATGTCCCAGATCTTGGTGACCACCGTATAGAGGTCCCAGCTGAGCTCGATCCGGCGCCCATAGACCACCTCAGAAAACGGCACCTCCCGGCCCCTGACCACCAGCACCTGTTTCTGGAAGTCCACCGCAACCTGTGGAAACCGCAGCCGCCCCTGCAGCAGGTGGAGACTGAGATAGGTCAGTGCGGCCAGTGGGGTGATGATCTCGTATTCGAATTCTCCGGCACAGAGGGCGAAGACCACCAGCGCCCAACCGATGGGCAGCCCGGGCCAGCGCAGAATATTCGGCTGGATGGGGTGCCGGCCCGCTGGGGGCTCATGGGCGGCTTCGAGGTCCTGACCCCTTTCGGCATGCCGGGCGGATTCCTCACTGGTCTGTTCGAATTTCCGGATGGCCGCATTTTTCCGGCGCAGCTTCGGCGAGGTGGGCAGGGGAATCTCACGCCGGTTCTGTAACAGTTCCGCCAGCTGCTCATTATCGCGGTGGTTGGCGTAGCTGACCCAGGACAGCAGCAGTCCACCGATCAGAATCGGAAACAGCAGTACTGCTGAGATCGCGCAGTCATCACTGAGCAGCCGGAAAAAGAAGAAGATCGAGCCCAGAACCAGGATCAGCCCCATATAGCGCGGCAGCCGGCGCGGATGCAAACCCCAGGCCTGGCTCAGCGTCGGCGGGATGCTGGGGCCGATCCAGGTGCCCAGTCCGGTATCGGTCTCCCGCCCCCACTGTCTGCTGTAACTGCTGGGCATCCGGGCCTCGCGGGCATACATAGTGTCCAGGGATTCCTGGGTCAGCACGGTCACCGCGTCCTAACCGGGACTGCCGGGGATCAACCAGGAGTCGCCGGGCCTGCGCACCCAGCGGATATAGCTGTCGGTGGCCGCACCATAGGCCAGCCGGATGAGCCCACCCAGCACCAGAGCGCCGACGGCGATCTCACCCATGGGGCTGGGGCCGAAGGGCGTTGGATCGAGGTCTGCGGCCATGACATAGAGCATGACCAGCAGAGGCACCGGCAGCAGGATGAGACTCGCGGTGAACAGCACTGAGCGGAGGATACGACGACCCCGCGAGGCTGCTGCGATATCGATCTCGGCATTGTCGACGACCTGCTGGTAGTAGCGCAGGCGTTCGCGGGTCAGGCCCCGGCTGAGCGGATCGGCACCGGAGTTACCGGAGATTGAACTCACGGAGATAAGTGGCTCATCGCAGATGAGGGTGTAGTAGGGGTCTGAATCCTCCGGTGTCCAGTAGGGCTCGGGTGATGTAGTTGGTCAGGTTCCGGAATCCCAGGGCGGTGCCGCGTAGGTGCTCAAGGCGCCCGTTGAATCTCCTATGTTTGTCAAGCCGTCGCAAGTTGGGCTCGTGCTTCGGTGTTGAGGT
>NZ_JABAHY010000024.1 GCF_012641515.1 Nesterenkonia sedimenti
CGGGCGGGGAAACTGCTGTTCATCCTTCATAAAACCCACGCTACCCCTGGGGGTGGACATGCCCATGTACCGGGCCAATCCCCGGGCGATGTCTTCCGCTGAAACTGAACTCTTCCTCCATAACCCCACGCTACTTTGGGGTCCGGACACGCCGATGTTCCACCTGAGAATACCGAGCTCTCAAAGCGTCGGACAGCCAGTTTCGTCTCCATGTACTAACGCTATGAGCAACACCCGACATGGCGATGTTCCGCGATGATTGACTGCAATCTCAAACGGGATATACCGAAGCGAGTTCGGTCCGGGACCGGATGCCCAGTTTCGAATAGATCCGGGTTAGGTGATACTGAACAGTCTTCTCCGAGAGGAAAAGTCGCTGGGCAGTTTCAGGGTTAGTCAGTCCCTGGGCGACGAGATCCGCAACTGCCTGTTCCTGGGGAGTTAGGGGAGTCGACGTCGTCGTCTCTTCTCCGCTTCGTTGCCGGTCCTCAGTGCGGAAGGAGGTCAGTCCGGTGGCACGCAGCTCCTGGCTGCAGTACTGCACCATTCGCTGGGCCCCCACGGACTCATAGAACTCCAGGGCCTGTTCGATGTTCTTCGCCGCCAGACGCCTTCGGCCAGCCCTGCGCAGGAACTGTCCCAGGGCCAGTCGTGCCTGTGCCGAGGCGGTCTGCCGGGTGGTTCCGGAAGTCAGCTCCACTGCCTCCGTCAGGAAATTCTCGGCTGATTGAGCGTCTCCCGCGGCCCCGGCTGCCCGGGCCGCAGCAACCAGGGCGGCACTGCGCACATGCAGTGGAGCGCTGTCGGTGCAGTCCAGAAACTCCTGACTCAACCGATGCGCCTCAGCCACCTGGCCGATATCCACCAGCGCACTGATCAGCTCCGGCTGCCAGGGCCAGAACGAGATGCGGTCGCTGCGCCAGGGATCTGACTCCTGCAGCGGGATCAGTGCAGCCGCACTGCCCTCGGGGTTTCCACGGACCCGTGAACGCAGGGCACGGGTCAGCCGAGCCGGCACCTGCATTGCCGTATAGCTGTGCAGGGCATCGGCGGCCCCGGCAGTGCGCCACAGATTAGTCTCCGAGGCACCAGCCTGCAGACTGCGGATCTCCTCGACCGTCCACTGCAGCATCGGAACCACAATGGCCATACTCGAACGCTGTGCCTCCACCAGGGCGGACTCCGCCGTCTGCAATGCGTTCTCCCATTGGCCCAGCAGATACTGCACCCGGGCCAACCACCCCTGAGCCCACAGCGAAACTCGAAGCGACCCATCCTGATAATGCACTGGCACGGCAGCCTGCAGTTCCCCCAGCCCGGCCTCCAGATCCCCCGTGATGATCCGAATCCAGCCGGAGTAGAGGTGGAAGCGCTGACTCTGGGCCGGAGCATCACCTAAGGACTGAAGGGCACCCAACGCCTCGAAATCCGGAGCCTGCCCACCGGCAGTGCTGGCCAGGGCACTGATCGTCTGAGCCTCAGTGTGCTTGGGGTCATCGGGATCCGAGAGGATCATGGTCTGCTGGGCCCAGCGCTGGGCTGAGGCAATATCCCAGCGCATCACCGCATCCAGTGCCTTACGCACTGCCAGCCGCGCAGATCCACCCACCGGGGGAGTGGGGGAGCGCTCGGCGCGGTTGAGCAGCTCCTCGGTCTCAGCGGCCATCCCGTGGTGCATGGAGATATGGGCCAGCACCATATCCCGGTCCGCCGAGGCAGGCATGGCCTCGATCTCCGGAAGCCATAGCGCACTGCGGTCCAGGCGCCCTGCCGAAACCAGTGCATCCACCCCTGCCAGTAGCAGCCGATTGCGTTCACTGGCCACCGCGCAGAGTCCTGCGGCGGCGATATGGAACTCCGCGGACTCATTCCACCGCCCCTGATGGCCACGCAGCTCAGCGACCTCGGCCAACTGGGCCGCCAGCTCCGGCTGTGCGCCAACCTCAGCCCGGGCCTGCAGCAGCAGGCGGCGACCTGAATCGGCTGCGAAACTCGCTGCGGTGGCGGCCAGGCTCCGCAGAACCGAGGGCAGTGTCGTCTCCCGGATGACCAGACGGGCCAGCGGGTGATGAAAGGTCACCGCCCGCTGTGTGCCATGGGTGTTCTCCCGCAGCAGCCCCACCGCCACACAGTAGTCCAGGGCTGAGAGAGGATCGACGACGCCGGCAATCTCACCCATAGTGGGCAGATCGAAATGGCTGCCCACCACCGCATAGGCCTGAGCCAGGGATTTCGCCTCAGCCGGGAGCCGGTCGAAAGCCGCCCGCGCCCGGGTCCGCACTGCAGGTGGTACGGGCAGCCGTTGGGGACTGCGCGGCCAACGCCCCATCGGCAGAGCCTGCAGTACACCCACAGTGTCACCCAGCCAACCCCCGGTGTGATGCCATAGGGCCACCGCACTGTAATGGTCGAAGTCGCGGATGCGAAGATGCTGGGCCACATCCAGAATCTCCAGGGGCTCCAAGGTGCCCAGCTTCACCCGCCGGTGCAGGGGGCTGCGCAGAAACTCGGCTATCGACGATTCCGAGGCTGGCGCTGGGAGACCGGCTGCGGCGTCGTCGGCGATTCCGAAGACCGCAGTCAGCCGAACATTCCTGGCCAGGCGGATGGCGAATGTCAGGGCCGCAAGACTCTGCGGGTCAGCGCGCTCCACGGCGTCCAGGAGCACCAGCCGATGCTCTGCCGGGGCTGAGCCCTGCCAATGCTCCAGCAGCCGCTGTCCTTGGGCCTCAGGTGTCAGCGGCGGTTCCAGCTGACCAGGCAGCAGCTGTCGCAGATAGGCCCAGGCGATCTCCTGGGTGCCGAAATCCGCCATGGCGAGGTCTCGGGGTCCCTGGTGGAGGCCGAAAGCAGTGGTGAGCACAGTGCTCCGTCCGGCCCCGGCGGGTCCGGTCAGGATCAGCGTCTGCGGCAGGCCCGCTGAGGCAGGAGCGGAGTCGAGAATGCTGCTGACTGCATGCCGCAGCGCCTTGGGCATGCGTTGGTGCTGATCGGGGTCCACTGTCGCTCCTCCTCATCCGGGACCCCCTGGGTCAAGACTAGGGATCCCCCTGATGTGAGTGTATGTGATGCGTGTCACGATCGGTAGAGCGAGTTAATTCGCTGTAACTGAGAGACCTATGGGAAGAGGTATTGGCCACATGTCAGAAGTCCTTGTGAAGGCCGATCCGACCAAAGAACGCAACACAGCGGCGTGGGTGACGTTCATCGCTTCCTTCGCCCTGGTGTTCGACGGCTACGATCTGACAATCTACGGCACTGTCCTGCCGACCCTGCTGGCGGACCCCAGCCATATCGGAGACCTAGACCCCGGCACCGCCGGCGCCCTGGGCTCCTATGCGATGCTCGGAGTCCTCTTCGGCGCGCTCTTCGCCGGCGCCATCGGCGATTTCATCGGGCGGCGAAAACTCATGCTGCTGAGCATCGCCTGGTTCTCGGTGGGCATGATCATCACCGCGATGGTGCAGACCGTGTTCATGTTCGGGCTGCTGCGGTTCCTGACCGGACTGGGTCTGGGTGCGCTTTTGGCCGTCGCCGGTGCCACCGTGGCCGAATTCGCCCCCGCCGAACGGAAGAGTCTCTACAACGCCGTGGCCTACTGCGGTATCCCGCTGGGCGGTATGCTCGCCGCCGGTCTGGGCATCCTGCTGATGGACCACATCGGATGGCGAGGCCTGTTCATCATCGGCGGCACCCCGCTGCTGATCATCCCGCTGGCCCTGGTCAAACTGCCAGAATCCCCACGCTGGCTGCTCTCCCGCGGACGCCGTGAGGAGGCCATTGCGCTGGCCACCAAGCACGGGCTTCCCCTGGTGGAGGAGTCCAAGATGGTCGACGACGTCAAGGTCACCGAACGCACCGGCTTCGCCGCCCTGCTGACCAAGAAGTTCCTGCTGCCCACGATCTTCATCGGGTTCATGGCCTACTCCGGGCTGCTGCTGACCTACGGACTGCAGACCTGGCTGCCCAACATTATGGAAGGCTACGGCTACGATCCGGATGCATCCCTGTTCTTCCTGCTGATGCTGAACTTCGGTGCCGCCTTCGGCGCGATCATCTGCTCCCGGGCCGCCGATAAAGTCGGCCCCCGGCCGCTGATCCTGGGTTCGTTCATCCTCGCGGTCTTCAGCCTCTCGCTGCTGACCATCGAGTTCCCGCTGCCGGTCATGCTGTTCCTGATCGCCTGCGCGGGTATGGGCAGTATCGGCACGATGATCCTCGGCTACGGCTTCGTCGCCGGGTACTACACCACCAACGCCCGCGGTGCTGGTGTCGCCTGGTACGCCGGCTTCGGCCGACTCGGCGGGGTCACCGGTCCACTGATCGGCGGCTTCCTGGCCGGTGCGGGGCTTAGCGCCAATGCCAACTTCTACGTCTTCGCCGGCGTGGCGCTGATCGGTGTCCTGATGATCTCACTGGTCCGCCGCCAACGCGATATGGAGCAGCTCCACGAGGCCATCGAGGACGCCGAAGAGGACAAGAAGGTCCTCGAGGAGACCTAGTCAATGCTCAGCGTCCGACCCTGCCGAAGAGTGAGGCGATGGGCGCGACGATCAGTGCACGCGTTGCCAGGATGCCACCGATGATGACCAATAGGGATGCGGCGAAGAGCCAGAACCCGGTCCAATTGGTGGCGTCCTGGCCGGTGTAGATGAGGTTCAGGTTCCGCAGCGCACCGGTGGCGAAGACCAGGAAGATGTGCACCAGGATGAAGACCACAAAGTAGATCATCACCGGGAAGTGGACCGCACGGGCCAGACCGGTGGGGAAGATCCTATTCAGGGTCTGGTTATCGGCCGGCCACAGTCCCGACATCCGAACGCCGGTGGCGATAGCCAGGGGTGCTGCGATGAAGATCGTGGTGAAATAGGCCAGTTCCTGCATGGAGTTGTAATGGGCCCAGTCGTGATTGGTCGGCCAGTCCAGGGAGGCATACTGCAGTCCCGCAGAGAGGGCATTGGGGAAGACCTCCCAGCTGGTGGGCACCACCCGGGTCCAATAGCCGGTGGCGAAGAGCAGAACCACAAAGATCACACCGTTGAGCACCCAGAGCAGATCCAGGGCCTGATGCAACCAGATGGTGAGGCTGATCTTGCGTTTCTTATTCCACTTCGGGGTCCAATAGGCCTGCGGGCGCGCCTCTCCACGGATCTGGATGCCGGTCTTGATGATCAGCGCCATCAGGAAGGCGTTGAAGAAATGCGCCCAGTTCAACCACCAGGGATAGCCATCGGGTGCATCGGGCTGGGAGTACTGACCCGGATAGCGGTCCAGGAAGTCAGATCCAGCCGAGGTGCCCAGGAACCATTGGGTGCCCAGGACAATCGCGGCAGCAAGAGCGACGACGCCGACTACCCCAACAGCTGCGACCAGGCCCCACCGTTTGGCGCTGCGGCCGAAGTAATTGGTTGCCTCTTGGGCGGCGGGCTGCTTGGTGGCAGGCGCAGGGGCAGGGGTCGGTGCCGGAACTGGTTCTACAGGGGGTCCCTGCTGTTCAGTCTCTGCCTTTGCCTCGGCAGGGGTGGGGGTGGGTGTGCCCAATCCACGACGACGCGGCTCCGACTTCTCGGGCTCGGCCTTGGGCTCGGCCTCACCTGCAGCGCGGGGGACCGGAGTGCCACCGAGGCCGATGCGCCGGCCAGGTTTCACCGGCCGGTCACCGGCGGACACAGGCTCCTGCTCCTCGGCGACTGGCTGATCAGCCACTGGTGCCGCAGACCGGGCGGGATCACCGGAAGCCTCTGTAGATCCCAGAGATTCCTGGGGAGCCTGGCTGGCGTGATCGGTCGGTGCGGGAACTGCCTCAGCCGCCCGTGGGATGGGAGTCCCACCCAATCCACGGCGATACCGGCCGCTCGCCACTGGAGGGGCAGATGCAGGAGTTTCCGTCGTCGTCGGTGCCTCTTGTTCGGCCTGTGCCTGCTCCGCCTCCGCGGCTCGAGCGGCGGCCTCTTCCTCGGTGCGCGGCAGCCCGCGTCTGCGGTGGCCGGGATCAGGAGCCATCGGAGGCCTTGATGGTCTCGATCAGCTGGGGAACGACCTCGAAGGCGTCGCCGACCACACCGAAATCGGCGATATCGAAGATCGGCGCCTCGGGGTCTTTATTGACCGCCACAATCGTCTTCGCCGTCTGCATGCCCGCCTGGTGCTGGACCGCACCGGAGATGCCCAGTGCGATATACAGATCAGGGGAGACGGTCACACCGGTCTGTCCCACCTGGAGGGAGTGGGCGGCGTAACCGGCATCCACGGCCGCACGGGAGGCACCGAGACCTGCGCCCAGGGCATCGGCCAGCTGCTCGGCCAGCTCGAAGCCCTCCTTCGAGCCCAGTCCACGGCCACCGGAGACCACAGTCTTGGCCGTGGCCAGATCCGGGCGGGTCGAGGTCTCAGCGGTCTCAGCGAACTCAGTGATATTTGCTGCCGGCAGATCAGCAGCGCTTACCTCCAAGGACTCAATCACCGGCTCAGCAGCCTCAGCACGGGCATCAATGGCGCCATCACGAACGGTGACCACCAGAGTGTTATGCGTCAGCGCCGATTCAGTGGTGTAGCTGGAGCCGTAGACCGAATGATGGGCCACAACGCCCTCATCATCGCGGTGCAGGCCCACCGCATCAACAGCCAGAGCGCTGGTAGTGGCCACTGCAAGACGGGCGGCGATATCCCGGGCATCGGGATCCGCGCCAAAGAGCACTGCCTCCGGGGAGGCCGCATCGAAGGCTGCGCGCATGGCCGCCAGATACGAGGCGCCGAGGGCGTCGTCGTCGTACTCTGTCGTGTAGACCTTCTGGGCACCCAAGGTTCCCGCCGTCTGGGCGGCCTCTTGGGCCTGACCATTCTTACCCACCACAACACCTACCGGGGTGCCGATCTGTGCGGCAGCCCCCAGCAGTCCCGGGGCGGAGCCGATCAGCTCACCGGTGGGCAGGACGGGGAGGAAAACGAGGATATTCTGCTCAGCCATGATCACACCAGCTTCTTTCCGATGAGGTACTCCGCCAGCTGCTTACCGGCTTCACCCTCATCAACAACCTTCTCACCAGCAGTTCGGGCCGGGGTCTCGGAAACCGAGAGCATAATGGAGCGCGGCACATCCGCCCCGGCGTCAATCCCCAGATCAGCCAGGGAATAGCGCTCCAGGGGCTTCTTCTTCGCCGACATAATCCCCTTGAAACCCGGGAACCGCGGATCCGGCAGCCGCTCAGAGACTGAGATGACAGCCGGCAGCTCGGCCTTCAGTGAGACCGTTCCCCCGTAGCTGGGCCGGTCTCCGGTGACCTCAGCCTCGGTGATGGTGACACTCTCGAGACTGGTGGCATGAGCGACCCCCAGATGTTCGGCGACCATCGCCGGCAGCACACCGGCGGCACCATCAGAGGAGAGATCGCCTGCGATGACGAGGTCAAAGCCGATCTTCTTGATCGCCGCCGCCAGCACCTCAGCGGTCAGACTCAGATCTGAGCCGGCCAGCTGCTCATCGGTGACCAGATGCGCGGAATCAGCACCCATGGCCAGGGCCTTGCGCAGGGTCGCCTCAGCGGATTCCGGGCCCATGGTCAGCAGGGCAACCTCAACGCCCTCAGCGGATTCTGCATGGGAGACCGCAGCCTCCACCGCACGGGCAGTGATCTCATCCAATACCGGATCACTGGCTGCACGGTCAGCCAGGCCAGTGGTCAGATTCAGCTTCCGCTGCCCGTAACTGTCCGGGACCTCTTTGACCAGCACCACAATCTTCATACCAGGTGCTCACTTCCTTCCGTTTAGACCGGTTCCAGACGGATGGCACCGTCCAGCCGGATCGTCTCGCCGTTGAGCATGGGGTTGTCGATGATCTGGGTGACCAGCTTCGCGAAGTCCTCCGGCCGGCCCAGTCGCGGCGGATGCAGGGTCTTGGAACGCAGCGACTCTTGGGCGGCCTCGGGCAGGGAGCTGATCATAGGGGTCTCGAAGATCCCCGGTGCCACTGAGACCACGCGGATGGCATGGGCGGCAAGCTCCCGGGCTGCCGGCACGGTCAGGGAGGCCACCGCCCCCTTGGAGGCGGAGTAGGCGATCTGCCCGATCTGGCCTTCATAGGCGGCCACTGAGGAGGTGTTGATGATGACTCCGCGGTCCTCACCGGAAGCCTCATTGGTCCGCATCTGCTCGGCGGCATGGCCCATCATATTCACCGTGCCGCCGGTGTTGACCGCCACCACCTTCATGAACCGCTCACAGTCCAGGGGCCCGGATTTGCCCAGCAGTTTGCCTGGGGTGACGACACCGGCACAGTTGACCAGCACCCGCAGGGGACCGGCCGCGGCAGCCAGCTTGACCGCCTCAGCAGCTGTCTGGGGGTCAGTGACATCACCGGCTAGGAACTGAACCTCACCGGGGAGGCTGCGCACAGCCGCCTCGGGGTCCCGATCCCCGGAGCCGGGAAGATCCACGACGACGACCTCGGCCCCTTGGGCAGCCAGGGTGCCGGCCACCGCGTGGCCCAGACCGGAGGCTCCTCCGGTGACGATGGCACTGGAGCCGCTGAGATTCATAGTCTTCCTATCAGGTACGTACGGTCAGCTGCTGGGTCAGGGCCCCGACAGGACCGTGGATGTCATGGACGATAGTGTGGGTCAGCCCCAGGCCGGTGGGACCGAAGGAGACGTGGGTGTCGAAACCGACCTCCTCGCCCTCGGGCAGCCGGAAGAAGGAGACGGTCAGATCCACATTCGGGAAGGCCACCTCCTCGGGCTTCTGCCGCACCGCGATCCCATTGGCGGTGTCCAGCAGGGCGCAGAATTTGGCGAAGCTGCTGGCTTCCTCGCCCTGTAGCAGCGGCAGCGGGGAGCGGATCCAGGCTCGGGACCGGCCCGGCTCCTGGTAGTCCCGGTTGCCGGAGGTCGAGGCGATGAAACCGCCGGGCCAAATAGTGCTGGCATCCCAGGCCGGCATCTGCTCGGGGGAGGGGATCCCCGGCAGGGAGCTGCCCTCTACCGAGCGGGTGTCGAATTCGGCCAGCCCCCAGGCGCGCAGCACCACAATGGTCTTCTCCCCATAGCTCATACGGGCCTCGACCAATTCGATGGTCCGGCCGGGCCGGATCACCTCGATCTCGATCTGGACCTCGCCCACCGGGACGGTGCCGAAGATATCGAAGGAGAGCCGGCACAGCTGCAGGGGATCAGGCCGTCGGGCAGCCGCCTCCTGCTCCACGGCGTGGACCATCAGCCCCAGGGGCGAGGAAATATGCTGTTCGGCCTCATTCCACGCCCCCGAGACTGCTTCGGTGGCACGGTAGCGACCACCGCCGAGGGGAATGAAATACGCCAGGGGTGTCTCAGTCTCTACAGCAGTGGTCATCGACTACCTCAGACCTTCAGAATCAGAGCGTCACCCTGACCGCCGCCTCCACAGAGGGAGGCTGCCCCGGTACCGCCGCCACGGCGGCCCAGCTCCAGAGCCAGGTGCAGCACCAGCCGGGCACCGGAGGCCCCGATGGGGTGGCCCAGGGCGATGGCGCCGCCATTGACGTTGACCTTCTCATCGCTGATGCCCAGGGAGCGGGCAGATGCGATGCCGACTGCGGCGAAGGCCTCATTGATCTCGACCAGATCCAGCTGATCGGCGTTGATGCCCTCCTTGGCCACAGCAGCCTCAATAGCTCGTGCCGGCTGCAGCTGCAGGCTGGAGTCGGGACCGGCGACCATACCGTGGGCGCCGATCTCAGCGATCCAGCTCAGTCCCAGCTCCTGCGCCTTGGCCTTATCCATAACGATCACCGCGGCCGCGCCGTCGGAGATCTGCGAGGCCGAGCCGGCAGTAATGGTGCCCTCCTTATCGAAGGCCGGGCGCAGTTTGCCCAGGGATTCGGCGGTGGCATTGCCGCGGACACCCTCATCCTGGTCGACGACGAGGTCATCACCTTTACGCTGCGGAACGGTGACCGGAACGACCTCATCGGCGAAGGCTCCGGCCTCCCAGGCTGCGGCAGCCTTCTGGTGGGACTGGGCGGAGAACTCGTCCTGCTCCTGCCGGGTGGCGGCATTGTCGTCGATATTGCAGGCCTCGGTCAGTGCGCCCATGGACTGCTGGGTGGCCTGGTCGAAGAGCCCGTCATAGGCCATGGAGTCCACCAGGGTGGTATCCCCATAGGTGGTCCCGGTGCGGGACTTCGGCAGGATATGCGGGGCCTGGGACATTGACTCCATACCGCCGGCCACGATGGTGGTGGCCTCACCGGCGCGGATGAGCTGATCAGCTGTGGCAATGGCGTTGAGCCCGGAGAGGCAGACCTTATTGATGGTGATCGCCGGAACGCTGGTGGGGATATCAGCACCCAGGGCAGCGGTGCGTGCGGGGTTCTGCCCGGCACCTGCCTGCAGCACCTGGCCCATCACCACGTAGTCGATCTGATCGGCGGCCACACCGGATTTCTCCAGTGCCCCGGCGATGGCCTTGGACCCCAGCTGTGCGGCGCTGAAGCTGGACAGTCCGCCCAGCAGACGTCCGATGGGGGTGCGGGCCCCATTGATGATCACAGTGCTCATACGTTTACTTCGACTCCTTCAGTGGCGGCCACCGATTCCTCATCGACGGTGATCTCGGGCTCGGTTGCCTGGCGGACCTCATCTACGGTGACTCCGGGGGCCAGCCGGCGCAGCACCAGCCCCTGGTCAGTGACATCGAGGACAGCCAGATTGGTGATGATCCGGTTGACCACCCCGACCCCGGTCAGCGGGAGGGTGCAGTCCTTGACGATCTTAGGGGACCCATCCTTGGAAGTGTGATCCATGACAATGATCACCCGGGGGGTGCCTGCCACCAGATCCATGGCTCCGCCCATGCCCTTGACCAGTTTGCCGGGGATCGCCCAGTTCGCGAGGTCACCCTCAGCGGTGACCTGCATTGCGCCCAGGATTGCGGCGTGCACATGGCCGCCGCGGATCATGGCGAAGCTGGTGGCCGAATCGAAGATCGAGGCACCGGGCAGCAGGGTCACAGTCTGCTTGCCGGCGTTGATCAGATCGGGGTCCTCCTCGCCCTCATAGGGGAAGGGACCGGTGCGCAGGATGCCGTTCTCCGACTGCAGGGTCACATTGACCCCCTCGGGGAGGTAATTGGCCACCAGGGTGGGGATACCGATCCCGAGGTTGACGTAGTCGCCGTCGTTGAGCTGAGTGGCAGCAACGGCCGCCATCTGTTCACGAGTCCAGGTCATGTCAACGTTCTCCTTCAGCTGGTGGGGCGGGGCCGGGTGGTGCGCTGCTCGATATGCTTCTCCGCCGTGGCGGGGATCAGCCGCTGGACGAACACGCTCGGAGTGTGGATCTGGTCCGGGGCGATCTCCCCGGGGGCCACAATATGCTCCGCCTCGGCCACTGTGACCTTGCCGCAGGTTGCTGCCTGGGCGTTGAAGTTCCCGGCGGTCAGCCGGTAGCGCAGATTGCCGTACTCATCGGCGGTATGGGCGTGGACCAGGGCGAGGTCGGCGACGATGCCGCGCTCGAGCACATAGGTCTCGCCGTCGAACTCCTTGGTCTCCTTACCCTCGGCCACCTGGGTGCCCACACCGGTCTTGGTGTAGAAGCCGGGGATGCCTGCACCACCGGCACGCATCCGCTCGGCCAGGGTGCCCTGCGGGGTGAACTCCACCTCGAGCTCACCTGAGAGGTACATCTCGGCGAATTTCTTATTCTCACCGACATAGGAGGCCAGGACCTTCTTGACCTGGTTGTTCTCCAGCAGAACACCGAGGCCCTTGCCGTCAACGCCCATGTTGTTGGAGGCCACGGTGAGGTCTGTGACCCCATGCTCACGTACCGCCAGGATTAGGTCAGTGGGGATACCGCTGAGCCCAAAACCGCCGACTGCCAATGTCATCCCATCGAATAGCAGGCCGTCTAAGGCCTCTGCAGCGCGGGTATAGCGTTCAACCACTGCGCTCTCCTTCCATTGCTTATGTCAGTTCAGCTGGTCTCTTCGGCTCGTACATCATCCACTGCCCCCGGTGTGGCCAGGAGGTCCACCGCCTGCTGCCGCATCTGGACCTTGCGCACCTTCCCGGTGACAGTGGTGGGGAACTCGTCCACAATGACCACATAGCGGGGGATCTTATACTTGGCCAGCTGCCCCAGGCAGAACTCACGCAGCCCATGGGCAGTCAGCCGGGGCGCATCCTTGCGGAGCCGGACCCAAGCCATCAATTCCTCACCATATTTGTCATCGGGGACGCCGATCACCTGAGCATCAACAATATCGGGATGTGTGTAGAGAAACTCTTCGATCTCGCGCGGGTAGATATTTTCACCGCCACGGATGACCATATCCTTGATCCGCCCGGTGACCTTCACATAGCCCTGGGTGTCCATCCTGCCGAGGTCCCCGGTATGCATCCAGCCCTCGGAATCAATGGCCTCGGCAGTCTTCTCCGGGTTGTCCCAGTATTCCTTCATCACCAGATAGCCGCGAGTGCACAGCTCACCATCGGTATCCACCGGCAGGGTCTCACCGGTTCCGGGATCCACAATCTTGACCTCAACATGGGGCCCGACCCGCCCGACCGTGCTGACGCGTAGGTCCAATTCGTCATCGGTGCGGGTCTGCAGGGACACCGGGGAGGTCTCGGTCATCCCGTAGCAGATGGTCACCTCGGTCATATTCATCATGTCGATGACCTGGCGCATGATCTCCTCCGGGCAGGGGGAGCCGGCCATAATGCCAGTGCGCAGGGAGCCGAGATCGTAGTCGGCGAAGTTCTCCAGACTCAGTTCGGCGATGAACATGGTCGGCACCCCGTAGAGCGAGGTGCAGCGCTCGTCCTGGACGGTCTGCAGGGTCGCCTCGGGGTCGAAGGAGGGGGCGGGGATGACCATCACCGAGCCATGGGTGATGGCGGCGAGATTGCCCATCACCATGCCGAAGCAGTGGTAGAAGGGCACGGGAATGCAGATCCGGTCGGCCTCGGTGTAGCGGTTGATCTCACCGACGAAGAACCCGTTGTTCAGGATATTGCGGTGGCTCAGGGTCGCGCCCTTGGGGAAACCGGTGGTCCCGGAGGTGTACTGAATATTGATGGGGTCATCATTGCCGAGCTGACCGGCGATGTCATCCAGGGTCTGCTCATCGGGTTCCACCGAGAGCAGCTGGTCCCATTCAGCGCTGCCCATGATGACCTTGAGGTCCAGGGTGCCCAGTTCCTTCTCGGCCGCATTGAGCATGGCGGGATAGTCCTGGGTTTTGAACACATCCGAGGAGATCACAGCGGTGATCCCGGCCTGCTTGAGCACATAGTTGAGCTCATGCTGGCGGTAGGAGGGGTTGATATTGACCAGAATGGCGCCCAGCTCGGCGGTGGCGAACTGGGTCAGTGTCCACTCCCAGCTGTTGGGGCCCCAGATGCCCACGCGCTCGCCTTTGCGAACCCCGGCCTTATGCAGTCCGGTGGCCAGCCGGCGGACATCCTCGCGCAGCTGGGCGTAGGTCCAGCGCTTCTCAGCGTGGGCGTCGACCATCGCTTCCCGTTCGGGGAACTTCTCGCTGGTCAGCCTCAGCGCCTCACTGATGGTGGTCTCCAACAGCGGGGTGTCGGTGGGGCCGGTGTCATGCGAAAGTTCCAGGTTCATCTGTTCTCCTGAGCTTCTTGGGGTCTGCGGGGCCATTCGCAATTCCAGTTAATGCCGCTAAACTCAAACTAGCATGTTGTGATCTGCCCCACAACACTGAATCCTGTACCCCAAGCGGATAATTCACAAGCCCACTTAACAACTCCCCGGGAGGGTCCCATGGCCGCAGAAATCGAGACGATCATCAGCAGCTGGGAGCAGGAGTACGGGCATACCCATGCCCAGGCCGCCCACCTCCTCTGTGATCGACACCCAGAGGACGACGTCGCCTTCACCTTCATCGCCGAGGACCTCAGTACCAGCGAGCTCACCTATGGACAGCTGGCCGATGAATCCCGCCGGCTGGCCGCTGGGCTGCAGGCCCGCGGAGTGGGGGAGGGGGATCGGGTTCCGGTGCTGATGACCAAACGGCGGGAGCTGATCATTTCCCTGATGGCACTGTGGCGATTGGGCGCGGTCCATGTCCCGCTGTTCACCGCGTTCGCCTCCGGGGCCATCGAGCTTCGAGTCAACGAATCCGCGGCGCGGTTGGCGATCACAGAGGCCAGTCAGGCCCAGAAGTTCAGCAGCCTCCAAGAGCAGCTGGAGCTGATCGTGATCGAAGAGGACTATGCAGACCTCACCACCGGCCACGGCAGTCACACCGAGGCGGTGGCCGTCGGCGGTGAGGGGCCCATCGTCCAGCTCTACACCAGCGGCACCACCGGCAAGCCCAAAGGTGTGGTGGTCCCGCTGCGCGCCCTGGGTTGCTTCGTGAGCTATCAGCACTTCGGCATCGATCTGCGCGCCGAGGATGTCTTCTGGAATGCCGCCGATCCCGGCTGGGCCTATGGGCTCTACTTCGGGGTCCTGGCCCCACTGGCCACCGGTCGCAGAAGCATTATGTTCAACGCCGCCTTCAGCCCGGAATCCACTGTGGAGGTCATCCAAAGGCTCGGGGTCACCAACTTCGCCGGTGCACCCACGGTCTACCGGGCCCTGCGGAAATCCGGAGTGGTCCAGGGGTTGAGGCTGCGCAGGGCCTGCTCAGCCGGTGAGCCGCTGACCCCCGATGTCGTCGAATGGGCACAGGAGGCCCTCGGCGTCGAGGTTCGGGATCACTACGGCCAGACCGAGCTGGCCATGGCAGTGTGCAACCACGCCCACCCCGATCTGCGCGAGGAGATTCGCACCGGCTCCATGGGCAAGCCGCTGCCCGGATATGCCGTGGACATCATCGACGGTCAGATCGCCATCGATGCCGCGAATAGCCCCCTGATGTGGTTCACCGGCTACCAGGGGGCACCGGAGAAGACTGCCGAACGGTTCACCGCCGATGGCAGGTGGTACCTCACCGGGGATGCCGGCTATACCGATGAGGGCGGCTTCTTCTACTTCACCGCCCGCGATGACGATCTCATCCTCGCCTCCGGCTACCGGATCGGGCCCTTCGACGTCGAAAGCGTGCTGATCACCCACCCCGAGGTCGCCGATGTCGCCGTGGTGGGCAAAGCGGATCCCGAGGGGATTCGCGGCGAGGTCGTCCACGCCTATGTGGTCCCCGCCGCCGGCCAGGGGAGTCAGAAGCTGGCTGATGAGCTCAAAGAGATGGTCCGTTCGGAATATTCACGGCATGCCGCGCCCCGGCAGATCAGCTTCGTGACCGAACTGCCCAAAACCCCCAGTGGCAAAGTGCAGCGCTATATCCTGCGTCAGCAGCACTGATCAGTAGAGCTGAGCTCAGCGGCAGTCGATAGCGGCCCGGGCCATAGTCGCCAACACCGGTGCGCTCTCAGCCACCTCCTCAGGGGAGGGCTGGCGCCGGTAGGCATGTTTCATCGAGTGAGCGGTGGAGTTGATCAGCCCGAAAACCCCATGGATGCGAGTGCGCAGCTGCACCTTGGTCAGCCCGGGGTGGATCTGCTTGATCGCCTCACCCCAGATCCCGATGTAATCGCGCTGCATCCGGCGCACTGTCTCGCGGTCAGCCTCCAAAAGCTGCGGCATCTCCTGCTCCTGGACACGGATGATCTCCGGTGTGCCCAGGGCGAACTCCACATGGAAGTCGATGAGCTGATCGATCTGCTCGTCGACCTCCGGATAGTTGGCCTGGATCTGCTGTCCGCCGTCGAGCAGCTTCTCGCTGATATCCACTAACAGCCGGCCGAGCATATCCTGCTTGCCCTTGAAATGCCGGTAGATGGCCTGGCCGGAGACGCCCACCTCGCTGCCGATGTCATCGAGAGCCACCGAGGAATAGCCATAGGTGCCGAAGAGCCTGCCGGCCGTCTCCAGAAGATCCCGGTAACGCTGTTCCTTCTCCGTCTGGCGTCGGGTTTTGGGCTTAGCCCGGGCACCCTCGCCGGTCATGCTGGACAAACGTGATCACCGCCACTATCTTAGGTTTCAGTTAGTCATTATTAACTCAAAGGGGTTCGCCCCGACAAGCTTGGTAGGGAGGATACCTAAGGTGGAGTCACTCCTCAGCGAGGCGGATCCGCAGTCAGCGGCCTTTCAGTCCCACGCAGAGGTCAACCGGCAGCTGGTCGCAGAGCTCAAAGACCATCTGTACCGGGCATCCCTCGGTGGACCTGAAAAATCACGCCAGCGTCATCTGGACCGCGGCCGGATGCTGCCCCGGGACCGAGTCAACCGGCTGCTGGACGAGGGCAGCCCCTTCCTGGAGGTCGGCGCCCTGGCCGCCCACGGGATGTATAACGACGACGCCCCCGGTGCCGGCATCATCACCGGTATCGGACTCATCCACGGCCGCCAGGTCATGGTGGTCTGCAATGACTCCACGGTCAAAGGCGGAACCTATTTCCCGATGACCGTGAAGAAGCATCTGCGCGCCCAGCAGATCGCCGAGGAGAACCACCTGCCGTGTATCTACCTGGTGGACTCCGGGGGAGCCTTCCTGCCCATGCAGGACGATGTCTTCCCCGATAAGGACCACTTCGGCCGGATCTTCTACAACCAGTCTCAACTCTCGGCGAAGAAGATCCCCCAGATCGCAGCAGTCCTGGGCTCCTGCACCGCCGGCGGGGCCTATGTCCCGGCGATGAGCGATGAATCGGTCATCGTGCGCAACCAGGGCACGATCTTCTTAGGCGGTCCACCACTGGTCAAAGCCGCCACCGGTGAGGTGGTCACCGCCGAGGAGCTCGGCGGGGCCAAGGTCCACACCTCCGAATCCGGGGTCGCCGATCACATCGCCGAGAACGACGATCACGCCCTGCAGATCATCCGGGATATCGTCTCCACCCTGCCCTGCCCCAAACCCCGGGCCTGGCAGGTACAGAAGCCGCTGCCCCCACGCCGGGAGGCCGAGGAGCTCTACGGGATCATCCCCACCGATGTGAACCAGCCGATGGAAGTCCGTGAGGTGATCGCCCGGCTGGTCGATGACAGCGCCTTCCACGAATTCAAACGCGACTACGGAACCACCCTGGTCACCGGATTCGCCCATATCGACGGGCATCCGGTGGGCATTGTGGCCAATAACGGCATCCTCTTCTCGGAGTCCTCACTCAAGGGTGCCCATTTCATCGAACTCTGCGACCAGCGCGGCATCCCCCTGCTGTTCCTGCAGAATATCTCCGGGTTCATGGTCGGCCGCGACTACGAGGCCGGCGGAATCGCCAAGAACGGCGCGAAGATGGTCACCGCCGTGGCCACCACCCGAGTCCCGAGGATCACCGTGATCATCGGCGGCTCCTTCGGGGCCGGAAACTACTCCATGTGCGGGCGGGCCTACTCTCCGCGTTTCGTCTTCATGTGGCCCAATGCCCGGATCTCCGTGATGGGTGGAACCCAGGCCGCCTCCGTGCTGGCCACCGTGAAACGCGACCAGCTGGAGGCAGCAGGAGAGGAATGGCCAGAGGCTGCCGAGGAGGAATTCAAGGCTCCGATCCGCCAGAAATACGAGGAGCAGGGCCAGCCCTACTACTCCACCGCAAGGCTCTGGGACGACGGGGTCATCGACCCCGCAGATACCCGTCGGGTGCTGGCCATGGCCCTGGAGACCTGCGCCCATACCGAACTGCCGGATACCAACTTCGGCCTCTTCAGGATGTGAGGGGAATCCATGTTTTCTAAAGTCCTGGTCGCCAACCGGGGAGAGATCGCCTGCCGGGTGATCAGAACACTGCACCGGATGGGTATCACTGCGGTGGCCATCTACTCCGAGGCCGATGCCGGGGCCAAACATGTGGCCCTGGCCGACGAGGCCCTCTGCGTGGGCCCCGCGGCTGCCAATAAGTCCTATCTCAATATCGAGGCCGTTATCGAAGCGGCATCCAGCACAGGTGCTGAGGCCATCCACCCCGGCTATGGGTTCCTCTCCGAGAACGTGGAATTCGCCCGAGCCTGCACTGCTGCGGGCATCACCTTCATCGGACCGGCCGAGGCCGCCCTGGAGATCATGGGCGATAAGATCCGCTCGAAGAACCATGTGGCCCAGGCCGGGGTCCCCCTGGTGGAGGGAATCAGCGAACCCGGGCTCAGCGATGAGCAGCTGATCAGCGCAGGGGAGAAGATGACCTTCCCGGTGCTGATCAAACCCTCAGCCGGTGGCGGCGGGAAGGGTATGCATGTGGTCGAACGCCCTGAGGACCTCGGCGAAACCCTGGCCACAGCCCGCCGGGTCGCCAAGGCTTCCTTCGGGGACGACACTCTGTTCATCGAACAGCTCATCCGCTCACCACGGCATATTGAGGTTCAGGTCCTCGCCGATGCCCAGGGCAATGTCATCCACCTCGGCGAACGCGAATGCTCCCTGCAGCGCCGCCACCAGAAGGTCATCGAGGAAGCCCCCTCGGCCCTGCTGGATGAGGCCACCCGGGCCCGGATCGGCCAGGCCGCCTGCGACACCGCCCGCAGTGTGGACTACCTCGGAGCCGGCACTGTGGAATTCCTGGTCTCCGATGAGGAACCCGAGAAGTTCTACTTCATGGAGATGAACACCCGGCTACAGGTCGAACACCCGGTCACCGAGGAGGTCACCGGAATCGACCTCGTCGAACAGCAGATCCGGATCGCCGCAGGCCAACCGCTGAGCCTGCGTCAGGAGGACATCACCCTGACCGGCCACTCCGTGGAAGCCCGCATCTACGCCGAGGACGCCGAAGCGAGATTCATGCCCAGTGCCGGCACAATCATCGGCCTCCAGGAACCCACCGGAGAGGGCATCCGGGTGGACTCCGGGATGCTGCCCGGACTGGTGATCGGCACCGACTACGACCCCATGCTGGCCAAGGTCATCGCCACCGGGGCTGATCGCGACCAGGCACTCAGCCGGCTGCACCAGGCCCTGGGCGGAACCATCATCCACGGACTGACCACCAATACCGCCTATCTGCAGCAGCTGGTGGCCGATGAGGATGTCCGCCGGGGACAGATGGACACCACCATGATCGAGCGGAAACTGCCCGATCTTCAGTTTCCCACCCCACAGCAGCATCACGCTGTGGCCGCAGGGCTATTGGCTGCCCAGTTGAAGGGACTGCATCCCGAGACCGCGGGGAATCAGGAAGAGGGACCCACCGGTTGGCAGCCCGACGGCTGGCGGCACAGCGGAGCGCAGAACCCCGTCTTTGCGGTCAGCTGGCAGCCCCCCGGTACCACCGCAGAGCCTCAGGAGTTCGACGTCATCGTCGATGGTTCTTCCCGGCTCATCCCGGTGGGGGAGGGCCGCTACCTGCTGCGCAGTAGTGCCACCGCCACCGAAGTCCACCTCACCGCCGGGGAGGGCAGCCGGCAGACCGGGACCGAGATCTGGATCAGCTCAGGCGATTTCACCGGAGCCCTGTCCGTCCTGGACCAGGAGGCGGCCACCCACCGACAGCTGGCCGAGATCGAGGCCGAGCTCACCGAAGCCCTTCCTGAGGTCACCGCCCCGATGCCCGGAACAGTAGTCGCCGTCGGGGTGGAATCCGGCCACGAGGTCAACGCCGGAGACGTCCTGGTGGTCATCGAGGCGATGAAGATGGAACACCGGCTCGCCGCCCCCACCGCGGGCACAGCACGCATCAATGTGGCACTGGGGGATCAGGTCTCCCTGGGCCAGGTCCTGGCCGCTGTCGAGGCGGAACAGGCAGAGAACACCGAGAGTAAGGATTGAGAAATGACCCAGCTGCTATCTGAGGAGCACCAGGCGCTGGCCGAGTCCGTCCGCGATTTCGCCGAACAGGTCATCGCCCCGGTCGCCGCCAAACACGATGAGGAACACAGCTTCCCCTATGAGGTCATCGCCCAGGCCGGGCAGATGGGACTGTTCGGGTTGCCCTTCCCCGAGGAATACGGGGGAGAGGGCGGGGACTACCTCGCCTTCTGCCTGGCCCTGGAGGAGGTCGCCAAAGTCGACCAGTCGGTGGCCATCACCCTGGAGGCCGGTGTGGGACTGGGTGCGATGCCCATCTACCGCTACGGCACTGAGGAGCAGAAGCAGAAGTGGCTGCCCGGGCTGCTTTCGGGGAAGAACCTCGCCGGTTTCGGACTCACCGAATCCGATGCCGGCTCCGATGCCTCCGGCACCCGGACCACTGCCCAGCTGGAGAACGGGGAATGGGTCATCGACGGAACCAAGGAGTTCATCACCAACTCCGGAACCGATATCACCTCCCTGGTCACCGTCACTGCGGTGACCGGGCAGTCCGAGGCAGCCGATGGCAGTGTGAAGAAGGAGATCTCCACGATCATCGTGCCCTCCGGCACGCCCGGATTCTCCGTGGGAGCCGGTTATGACAAGGTCGGCTGGAACGCCTCCGACACCCACCCGCTGTCCTTCACCAACTGCCGGGTACCCGAGGAGAACCTCCTGGGTGTGCGCGGCCGCGGTTACGCCAATTTCCTCGGTGTCCTCGATGAGGGACGAATCGCCATCTCCGCTCTGGCCACCGGTGCCGCCCAGGGCTGTGTGGACAAGGCCGTGGAATACGCCAAGGAGCGAAAGACCTTCGGCTCAGCGATCAGCTCCTATCAGGGGATCTCCTTCAAGATCGCCCGGATGCAGGCCAGGGCGCATAACGCCCGGCTGGCCTACTACCACGCCGCCGAACTCATGGCCGCCGGTAAGCCCTTCAAGACCGAAGCCTCGATTGCGAAGATGATCGCCAGTGAGGCGGCCATGGACAATGCTCGGGACGCCACACAGGTCTTCGGCGGCTACGGGTTCATCAATGAGTACACCGTGGCCCGGCACTACCGGGACTCCAAGATCCTGGAGATCGGTGAGGGCACCACTGAGGTCCAGCTGATGCTCATCGCCCGGTCCCTGGGCCTTCAATAGGGAGGAACCGGATGAGCGAAGAGAAGAAAATCGTCCAGCAGCGTGGCCTCTACTTCGACGAACTGGAGGTCGGCACCGTCTATAAGCATGCTCCGGGACGGACCCTGACCGAGGCCGATAACGTCTTCTTCACCACCCTGACCATGAACACTCAGTCCCTGCATCTGGATGCGCATTGGTCAGCCTCCCAACCCTTCGGCCAGCCACTGATGAACTCCATGTTCACCCTGGCCACTCTCGTGGGAGCCTCGGTGGCCCAGATCAGTCAGGGCACGATTGTGGCCAATCTCGGCTTCGAAGAGGTGAAGTTCCCGCATCCGCTCTACCACGGGGACACTCTCTACTCGGAGTCAGAGATCCTGGACAAACGGCTCTCCTCCTCCCGCCCGGGGCAGGGAATCGTGAAGATCAAACACATCGGCCGTAACCAGGAGGGAACCGTGGTGGCCGAATGCACCCGTTCTGTCATGCTGTGGGTGAAGGAGGCTGCCCCTGATGAGCACAACTGATCTGGCCTTTCCGCTGGGCCCGGCCCTGCTGTTCTGCCCCGCCGACCGGCCCGAGCGCTACGCCAAGGCCGCTGACCGCGCCGATGCGGTGATCCTCGACCTCGAGGACGCCGTGGCCCCTGCCGATAAACCCGCAGCACGCAGTGCGGTGGCAGAGCATCTTGCTCAGGCCCCCCAGGAGCTGCTGGCGCGGACTATCGTGCGGGTCAACCCACCGGGGACCGAGGATTTCGAGAACGACGCTTCAGCCCTGGCCGCCAGCCGGGTGCAGTATGTGATGCTGGCTAAGGCGGAGGCCGCCGAGCAGGTCCAGCAGCTGCAGGCAAAGCTCCCGCAGGCCAAAGTGGTCGCCCTCTGCGAGACCGCCGCCGGGGTCACCGCCGCCGAGGCGCTGGCCGCCGAGCCGGGCACGGCAGCGCTGATGTGGGGAGCCGAGGACCTCATCGCCTCCATCGGCGGAAGCTCATCCCGGCTGGCCGATGGCCGCTACCGGGATATCGCCCGGTATGCCCGCAGCCGAGTGCTGCTGGCAGCAGCGGCCTATGGCAAAGCAGGTATCGACTCCATCTACGCCGATATCGCCGATACCCAAGGACTCAGCGCTGAATGCGAGGACGCGGTCGGCAGCGGTTTCGCCGCCAAGGCCTGTATCCACCCCGCCCAGGTGGAGACCATCCGCGGTGCCTACCGGCCCAGTGATGAAGAGGTGGAATACGCACAGGCGCTGCTGGCCGAGGTGCCCAAGCACGGCGGAGTCTTCCAGTTCCGCGGTGCCATGGTGGACGGTCCGCTGATCCAACACGCAGAACGCATCCTCCAGCGGGTATGAGCTAGTTGTATTTCCCCGTGAGGTTGTGAACGCGGGCTGAGGGAACAGCGCCTCCGAGCGCGGTGTGGGTT
>NZ_JABAHY010000025.1 GCF_012641515.1 Nesterenkonia sedimenti
CACAGGGTATGGAGGTTCTCCCCGGTGGTGGCTCCACCGGTCTCATATGACTGTTTGTGGTCGATCTCTGCTGACCACCCGGGTTCGGTGCACCCGGGGGTCTGGCATTGCCCATCCCGAATCAGCACCGCATTGCGCTGATGATCCCGAGCAGTGCGTGATTCATACGTCTTAGTCAGAAGATTGTTGGCCTCGGGGTCAGTCTTAGCGATCCACTGGTCAATATCCTCGGCAGTGGTGGAGGCTGGCGCGGTGCGTGCCTTGGTGACGGTGAGGACTTCATCAACCCCGGTAGAGGTCCCCTCTTCAGCATCAGCCTCTGCGTTGGTGTTCTTGGCTACCCCGACTGCGTACCAGTCATGCTTCGCACTGCTATCCGCGGCGATAGCGCGAGCCTCCGAGGCGGGCAGCATCCAGGTCCGATCCCAACTAATGGCGGGATCATCAGACTCACCAGTCAGTGTCTTCACCGGGATGAGGATGCCAATCTTGGCCGCACCGGCTCCCGTGGGCTCGGGGATGGAGTTCGAGGGCGGTGGGAAAGCTGAGTCTGCTGCGGCGGTGGGCGTGAGGTCATGGGGCGTCTTACCCATGGAGGTGGGTCCAGTGGTATCAGCCCAGGGCAGGGGCTGGTGACCCTGCGAGTCGGCCCCTTCGGGCGAGGCGGCTTCCGCACTCGGTGTTACGAACTCACCCTGTAGCCCTCGGNCGCACTCGGTGTTACGAACTCACCCTGTAGCCCTCGGGTCAGGGCGTTGGTGAAGATGTCTGCCATCCGCTGGGTATGAGTCCGCTCCTCAACAGGCCCCTCGGCCTTAGTGCTACGGGCTTTGCGGGGCATGTTCCGCGCCATCGAATACAGCATCTGCTCAATCCGCGCAGCAGCCACCGTGGAGATCAGTCCATGGAACTTCGTGGAGCCATCACCCTGAGGCTCGAAAGCAATATAGTGCTTGTGCTTGGACCGCTCGTACCGTTCCTCATAAGCCTTAGTGTCCAGCTCAGGAACCCGCTGGTTCAACCAGTTCCCCAGTTCCGCGGAGTTCAGATCACGAGCCTTCGTAATCAGCTCCGAATCCAGTTTCTCCAGCAACTCGGGCCGGTGTGAGATCCCCTCAATAGCCCGGTTGACCTTCTGAACAGAAGCAAGATCAGCCTCACCCTCCAGATAGAGGGCATGGGTTTCAGGGAGCTTCTCAGCCACTGCTTCCACAGCGCCAATTAGTCGACGCACTTCAGGAACCGGTACGCCAAGCGCTTCGGCGCATTCACGGTAAACGTTCTTCTCAAACGCGTGAGTGGAGAAGGAGTGACTCCCCTTCATCTCGTCCATGCGCAGACTCTTATAGACCAGCAGGCGGGAAACCTTCTCAGCCTGCTCCCTCAGTTCACGTTTGTGGTGGTCACGGGCAGCTTCGAGCACCGAGTGCGCCTCATGTGTCGAAGTTTTCTTGCCCATGTTTCAAGTGTAGTAGAACACGTGTTCTAAATCAAGAGTTCTTAGAAATTTATTGCGCTAGAGTTTCCCCCAACCCTCCCCTTTCAATGCTCGTTCTGGTAAGAGGATCGCAACCCTCAACTCACACCCAAACGCACCTCGGACAATTCATTGCCAAATGCAACTAGTCTGGAACACTGTCTCTGGCCGAGACCTCGGCCACCTAAGAAAACGATGAGATGAGAAACGAGCACACCATGGCTGATCCCACGTTCTCCGACCTCGACCAGTACGTCGCTCACCCGCGGCTCGCTGGGCTGGCACTGAACCCCGCCGGCACTCGCCTGGTCACCACTGTCCAGACTCTAAACGCCAAGAAGAATGGCTACGTGAACTCCCTCTGGGAGATCGACCCCAGCGGCGAACAGCCGGCACGTCGACTCACCCGCAGCGCAAAGGGTGAGACCAACCCCGCCTTCACTGCAGCAGGCGACCTCTACTTCACCTCGGCCCGCCCCGATGCCCAGGACGAGGATGAGGACACGGCCCTGTGGTGCCTGCCAGCAGCTGGCGGCGAGGCCCATGTGGTCAACCGCCGTCCCGGTGGAGTCGGCGGCATCATCACCGCAGAAAAGGCCGATGTCACAGCAGTGACTGCTCCCCTGCTCCCTGGGGCCACCGATGAGGACACCCACCGCAAGCTGCATAAGGCTCGCAAGGAAGGCTCCGTGCAGGCGATCCTGCATGAGTCCTACCCCGTCCGGTTCTGGGACCACGATCTCGGCCCCGCCCGGCCCAGTCTCTTCCGCCTCGACACTGATGAGGAGCAGATCGAGACCACCGGCTCCGCTGCTGCACAGACCGAACCGGCCCGCAAGAAGCTGACCAACCTCCTCGAGGGTATTGGCGCCCGCTTCGCCTCCGATGTCCACATCAGCCCCGACGGCAGCTTCGCCCTCTTCGCCATCCGCGTGCCAGCGGCCAATGCTGATATGAGCGCCACTGTCGGCCGTGTGGACCTCACAACCGGTGAGTGGGAGATTCTCTTCCAGGACCCCGATCACACCTACACGCCCAGCATCATCAGCCCCGACGGAAAATACGCCGTCATCGGTGTTGCCAACCGCCCCACCCCCGAGCGCGCCATGCGTCCGGTGCTGCACCTGCTAGATCTGCAGACCCGCCAGCTGACTCTGCTGACCGAGGAGACCGATCTCTGGCTGACACCCACCACCTGGCTGCCCGATGGCAGCGGCTTCCTCGCCCTGGCTGACCAGAACGGCCGCGGCCCCATCTTCCGCGTCGACGTCGAGGTTTCCGGCGATACCGCCAAGGGCCAGACCGTGCAGATCACTCAGGATGACGCCACCTACACCAGCGCCATCGCCTCCCCTGAGGGTTCCGCCGCCTACGGAGTCCGCTCCAGCTACGCCTTCCCCTCCGAGGTGGTGCGGATCGAACTCGCCACCGGAGAGAGCACGAGGCTGCAGAACCCCACCGAGCGCCCCGAGCTGCCCGGGCGCCTCGAGGACGTCGAGACCACCGCGGAGGATGGTGTGCGCATCCGCGCCTGGCTGGCCCTGCCCGAGAGCGCCAGCGCCGATACCCCCGCTCCCCTGCTGCTGTGGATCCACGGCGGCCCGCTGAACTCCTGGAACGCCTGGACCTGGCGGTGGAACCCCTGGCTGGCCGTGGAGCAGGGTTACGCGGTGCTGCTTCCGGATCCCGCCCTGTCCACCGGCTACGGCCAGGAGTTCATCCAGCGCGGCTGGAACTCCTGGGGGGATAAGCCCTACACGGATCTGATGAGCATCACCGATGCGGTGGAGACCCGCGCCGATATCGACCAGACCCGCACTGCGGCCATGGGCGGTTCCTTCGGCGGCTATATGGCCAACTGGGTCGCCGGCCACACAGACAGGTTCAAGGCAATCGTCACTCATGCCAGCCTCTGGGCCCTGGACCAGTTCGGCCCCACCACGGATATGTCACCGTTCTGGCGGCGCCAGATCAACGCGGAGATGGAGGCCAAGCACTCCCCGCACTCCCATGTGGAGAACGTCGTGACCCCGATGCTGGTCATCCACGGGGATAAGGACTACCGGGTGCCCATCGGCGAGGGCCTGCGGCTCTGGTACGAGCTGTTGGAGAAGTCAGGGCTGCCCATGGACGCCGATGGCAACACCGTCCACCGGTTCCTCTACTTCCCGGATGAGAACCACTGGATCCTCAAACCCCAGCACGCCAAGATCTGGTACCAGGTGGTCTTCAACTTCCTGGCCGAGCATGTTCTGGGCGAGGAAACCCAGCTGCCCCAGGAGCTTGGCCTGAGCGCCCACACTGAAGAAAAGAACGACGACGACGCCTAACGGCGGACTTCAAACCCTGACTCCGGGAGGTCAGCCAGCTCCTCGCTGCTGGCCTCCCGGTCGTCTACCTCGCTGACCTCAGCCCGCTTGGGCCCCTTCTTGCACCAGTTCAGCAGGGAGTCCACAGCCGGCCCCTCGCCGCCGACCACGAGTTCCACCGCGCCGTCGTCGGTATTTGCCACCCAACCCACCAGGCCCAGCTCATCGGCCTGCCGTTTGGTGGAATTGCGGTAGTTGACTCCCTGGACTCTGCCGGTGATCCGCGCGAACCGTCCGGTGCTGAATGAAGTTGCCATAGCGACCAGTGAATCAGACTCCCGCAGAGCCTGTGAAGGACCTGCGGATCCCCGGCCTGCGGGACCATGTCAGGGGTGTCGCACCCGGTTGCAGTTCTGTCCAGCCCTGTTAGTGTCCAGTTACGGTGGCACAAAGAGGTGCCTGCCACATTTGGTCATAACTGAAATATCACTGAACTAGGTACGCGCAAGAAGGAGGGTCGTATATGACCACGGCTGTCAAGGCTGACACCACTACTGATCTCTATCCCACCCGGACCGGCGAACCGCCGCGGGTCATCCCCCGCGAAGAGCCCGTTGTTCAGGGCACCCCCGAGCAGGGCCCCATGGATGCACAGACCCTGCGCGGTTTCGACGAGAAGGGCTACCTCACCATCGACCAGCTCATCACCCCTGAGGAGCTGCAGCTGTTCAAGGATGAGCTGAAGCGGCTGGCCGAGGACCCCGAGGTCAAGAAGGACAAACGGACTGTCGTGGAGGCGAAGTCCAATGAGGTTCGTTCCATCTTCGATATCCACCGCAGCAACGAGATCTTCAAGAAGATCGCCAATGATCCGCGCGTGGTGGACCGCGCCCGGCAGATCCTGGGATCCGATGTCTACATCCACCAGTCCCGGATCAACTACAAGCCCGGGTTCGTGGGCAAGGATTTCACCTGGCACTCGGATTTCGAGACCTGGCACGCGGAGGACGGCATGCCCAGCCCCCGGGCGGTGTCTATCTCGATCTCGCTGACCGATAACTATTCCTTCAACGGTCCGCTGATGATCATGCCGGGCTCACATAAGCACTACATCGTCTGCCAGGGTGAGACCCCTGAGGACAACTACAAGCAGTCCCTGGTGATGCAGGGTGCCGGTGTGCCCGATCCGGGGATTCTCACTGAGTTCGCCGATAAATTCGGTATTGATGTGCTCGAGGGTCCCGCAGGCGGAGCGATTATGTTCGATTCCAACTGCATGCACGCCTCCAATGGGAATGTGACTCCCTACTCCCGGTCCAATGTGTTCATCGTCTACAACTCCGTGGAGAACACTCCGGTGGACCCGCCCTATGCGGCACCGAGCCTGCGCCCGGACTTCCTGGGCTCCCGGGACTTCACCCCGGCAGGCAACCAGGGCTGAGCGCCCTGCCCACGGGGTCTTCGATCGGACCCAAGATAAATACATAAATGACGACGACGGCGGCTCGCCCTGGGATTCTGGGACGGGTCGCCGTCGTCGTTGAGGCTTCTAGCGGAGCTCTGGGGGCTGTTGGAGGGCGATGAAGGTGTCGCGGTCGTCATCGGGGGCTAATTTATTGCGGTCCTCGGCCCCGCAGCGGGTGCACCGGTGGATGAGGATATAGCCCTTCTTCCCGGAGTAGTCCACGCTGACCGGTTCCATGGCCGCCCCGCAGTCGGCGGCCCGGTCACCGGGGGCGATGTCGACGTGTTTGGACCATAGGCAGGCCGGGCAGTGGTTGCGGTAGGAGCCTGAGGGGTGCTTGGGCACCTCACGTTCACAGTGCACACACCGGAAGCCGGTGTTCTCCACCTCGCGGGGGCTGGGGGCGTAGCTCACGGCTGTGGTCTCACCGGGTGCTCTCCGGGGTCTTGAGCCATGGCTGAGGCGTAGAGGCACAGCGCTCCGGCCACTGCCACATTGAGGGATTCAGCCTGACCGTAGAGCGGGATGGAGACGGTGTGATCAGCCAGCTCCAGCTCCTCGGGCGAGAGACCGTGGGCCTCATTGCCCAGCAGCCAGAAGGTCGGATCACTGAGCGCGACGTCGGCCTCTGCCTTCTGCAGGGTTTCGAGGCTGAGCTCGGCGTAACCGTGGGCGGCCAGCACCTGACTGTTGTGATCGCTCAGGGATTCGCTGAGCTCCTTGAGGTCGACACCGGTGGCAATCGGCAGGTGGAAATGCGATCCGGCCGCTGAGCGCACCGCTTTGGGCGCCCATGGATCTGCACTGCCTGGAGTCAGCAGGACAGCCTGTGCCCCGGCAGCATCGGCGGTGCGGATAACTGTTCCCACATTTCCGGGGTCCTGCAGACCGACCAGCACTGGCGCCAACTGAATGGACTGCGGATCCAGCACATCGAACGTCAATTCCGGGATCCGGCAGACGGCGATGAACCCCTGAGAGGTCTCAGCCTCTCCCATGGCTGCCAGCACCTCATCGGTGGCCTCCCTGAGGAAGATCCGTCCCTCGCGGGGCAGTTCCCGCTGGGGGTCGAAGAGCACGCCTCGAACTGCTTCGAGGAGGCTTGCCACATCGGGGTGGCGTTCCAGCGCATCGGGGTGGAAGTAGAGGGCATCCAAGCTCGGGAAATACCCATCCGGGGCGGCAGAGGGCTCCTCGGATTCCCAGCTGCGCAGCCAGAGTTTCAAGGCTTCGCGCACCGGCTGGGGGCCTTCGGCCAGGAAGAGGCCCTGCTTCTTTCGCCCGGCACGGGTAGCCAGCTGGGCAACCTTCTTGACCCGCTGGCTGCGCGGGTTGTCCATCAGATACTCATCGCTCACAGTCCCATTCTGCCCGGAAAGCGGCTAGGGCGCCGCCTCCTGGATCGGGAGACAGCGCCCTAGCGTAGAAATCTGACGGCTATTGCCGTGGTGAGCCGATCAGCTGGCGGACTCGTACTTGTCCAGCTGGAGGTCAGCCAGTTCCTCGAGGTACTCAGAACCCTCACCCATTGTCAGGGCCATGATCTCGGTGTTGCCGTCCTCGTAGACGAGGATGTCGATGGCCTGTTCCATACCTTCCATGCTCATCACCATGGAAAGGCCTTCCCAGTCCTCGTAGGTGAGGTACTCGAAGGTCATATCGATGCTCATACCGGCCTCTTCATTGGTGAAGGTCTCGCCCTCACACTCCTGAATGAGGTCGAAGTCGGAGGCAGCCGCGGGATCGGAGTAGCTCATGATCGCTACCTGCAGCACACTGGGATCTGCCTGGTCGCCGTACATACCCATATTGGCAGCACCGGTGACCTCTACGTCAGTATGGCTGTCCTCGAAGGCCGCAGGGTTCTGGAAGTACTCCGCGTACTCCTCGCAGTCGTTGATGAGGCCCTCATCGGGCATGGACATCGCCTCGGAGAGGCTCTCCTCTGCCATGAAATCCTCAAACTCCACCGGGAACTCATCCTCGGTCAGCAGCAGTTCGCTGATCTCTTCCTCGGAGAGCACGTCACCGGCGAAGGGGCCGTCGCCACCTTCATCCTCGGCTGCGTCCTCTTCCTCTTCAACGGGCTCCTCGGCGTCTTCATCGGCATCGTCTTCGACGACGTCGGCCTCGTCCTCGTCTGCTTCTTCGTCCTCTGTGGTTTCCTCGGTGGTCTCCTCAGCGGCGGTATCGTCGCCGTTGGCGTCGTCGTCGCCGTTGTCCCCGTCATCACCGCAGGCGGTGAGCATCAGGGCAGAGACGCTGAGCACAGCAGTGCCCCACCAGAACCGGTTCTTTGTAGCCATAATCCACTTATCTCCGTTCATCACACCGGCCCCGGTTGCTGGGGCCGCAAGGGACAGCCCCGATGTTACGGGAGCGCCTGGCGCATTGGAATTATTTAGCTCACCGGGCCGGTGAATTTTTCACCCGGCCCCTTGCCCGGGGCGTCCTGGATGGTGGATTCCTCGCGGAAGGCCAGCTGCAATGAGCGGACACCATCGCGCAGCGGGGCTGCGTGGGTGCCGCCGACCTCGGGGGCTGCCGCAGTGACCAGACCGGCCAGAGCGGTGATCAGCTTACGAGCCTCATCGAGGTCTTTGAGCTCTTGAGCATCGGGCCCCTCAGCCAGCCCAGTCTTGACGGCTGCGGCACTCATCAGGTGCACAGCCACCGTATTGATGAGTTCCACTGCGGGAACCTCGGCGATATCGCGGGCCTGGCCGCCGACCAGATTCTGGAGTTCTTCCTGATCTGGTGCCTGCCCGGGGGTGTTCTGCTCACTAGTCATACTGCTAAGATTCTCATAGTCGTTTTGAGCCGCGCCAGCGCGTGCCCGAAAACGTACCGTGACAATAATCATCGAATCAGGAGCAGGACAGATCAGCGAACCACGCATCAATAACCGCATCCGAGTGCCCGAGGTCCGCCTCGTAGGTCCCCAAGGGGAACAGGTGGGCATCGTCAGAATCGAAGACGCACTGCGACTAGCGGGCGAGGCTGATCTGGACCTTGTGGAGGTGGCTCCACAGGCCAAACCGCCGGTCTGCAAACTGATGGACTTCGGTAAGTGGAAGTACGAGGCCGCCGTGAAGGCCCGTGAGTCCCGGAAGAACCAGTCCACCACCACCCTGAAGGAAGTTCGCTTCCGCCTGAAGATCGACGATCACGACTACCAGACCAAGGTCGGTCACGCTCGTCGCTTCCTCGAGGCCGGTGACAAGGTCAAGGCCATGATCCAGTTCCGCGGCCGTGAGCAGCAGCGCCCCGAGATGGGTGTCCGCCTGCTGCAGCGCTTCAGCGAGGATGTCGAGGACCTCGGCCAGGTCGAGTCCTCCCCCCGCCAGGACGGCCGTCATATGGTCATGGTGGTCGGCCCCCTGCGCACTAAGGCACAGCAGGCCAAGGCTGCCTCCGCCGGTGACGGTGAGGTCGCCGATAATGAGGAGAACAAGGCTCAGGCCAAGGCTAAGAACGAGCGTCGCGCTCGGAAGACCCAGGAACGCCAGAAGCGGGTCTCCACCGAGAAGAAGGACGTCAAGCCGCTGTCGAACTCGATGGCTGATTACCTCCCGGACGAGCTCAAAAACCTCTAAGAGGCCCAGTGAGGGCGTCCAGCCGCACCTCCTAGAACATTGGAACGATGCCCCATCGCGGTGGGTCGGAGGTGCGAACCCGGAGGATCCTCCCTGACGTGGCGAGGCTTTCGGCGTAGCCGAAAACTCGCGAAGGATGAGGTGTCGAGGCGGAGGGGCACCCACCGCGATTAGAGCTTCTGGCAGTTCTGCCGTAGACTAGTGCGTTGGGTCTGCGCTCACGCGCGCCCACTTGCCAAAGGGATCACCAGCCTCCAGGGGCCGTGGCGATCCACCTGTGCACCGCCGCCGCAAGTTTCTGATGCGGCACAAAGGTGTTCACAGGTCCGAACGAATGTAAGGAGTACGGCACTATGCCGAAGAACAAGACTCACTCCGGAGCAAAGAAGCGGTTCAAGCAGACCGGCTCCGGCAAGATCAAGCGCCAGCAGGCCAACCGCCGCCACTACCTGGAGCACAAGTCATCGCGTCTGACCCGTCGCCTGGCCTCCGACCAGATCGTCACCAAGGCCGACGAGAAGCGCATCAAGAAGATGCTGGGCCTCTGAGTCCCAACGCATCAGCAAGATTAAAGACTTAGCTCACAGGAGAAACAACAATGGCACGTGTGAAAAGGGCTCTGAACGCCCACAAGAAGCGCCGCAAGGTCCTTGACCGGGCCTCCGGCTACCGTGGACAGCGCTCCCGCCTCTACCGCAAGGCAAAAGAGCAGCTGCTGCACAGCTACACCTATAACTACCAGCACCGCAAGAAGCGTAAGGGCGACTTCCGCCGCCTGTGGATCCAGCGCATCAACGCTGCTTCCCGCGCTCACGGCCTGACCTACAACCGTTTCATCCAGGGCCTGAAGGCCGCGGGTGTCGAGGTCGACCGTCGCATGCTGGCTGAGCTGGCCGTCTCCGATGCCAAGGCCTTCGAGGCACTGGTCGAGACCGCTCGCAACGCTCTGCCTGAGGACGTCAACGCCCCCAAGGCCGCAGCCTAATCAGTTAGCCAATTACGCCACCGATGGCGCCGTCTTCCCTATCAAGGGGAGGCGGCGCCATCGTCGTTTAACTCGAAAATGAGAGAAACCGGGCCAATCTCTCATCTTTCCCTCATGGTGATCTCACACTGGCCGGCCAGAGTGGATCACTATGAGCATCACTGTCGCCATGTACTCCCACGATTCGGTGGGACTCGGCCACGCCCGGCGCAACCGGGCCCTGGCCTATGCACTGGCTGCCGATCTTCCCCGCATCACTGGCCAGCGCGTCCGCGGACTGTTGGTGGCCGGACACCCCGATGCCACCGCCGATGCCCTCCCCGAGGGCTGGGACTGGCTGGTGCTGCCCGGATTCACCCGCACCACCTCCGGCTATGAGTCCCGGCACCTGGATGTCAGCACCGAGCGGCTCTGGCATCTGCGCAGCGCCACCGCCGCAGCCGCCCTGCAGGCCATCAGCCCCGATCTGCTGATCGTCGACCGCCACCCCTTCGGTGTCGACGATGAGCTGCTGCCTGCCCTGGAGACCATGCGCGATACCGGCACCCGCTGTGTCCTCGGTATGCGTGAGGTCCTGGACTCCCCCGAGGTAGCCGAACGTGAATGGCAGCGAATCGGTGGCCCCGCCGCCGTCGCCCATTACTACGACGCCGTCTGGGTCTACGGCGACCAAAACGTCTACGACCCCGTAGCCACCGGAGAGATCCCCGGCCAGCTGACCGAACGCACCCGTTTCACCGGCTACCTCGCCCACGGCCGTCCCGATGACCCCCTGACCAGCTCCAGTGTCCGGGTTGAGCAGCCCTATATCCTCACCATGGTCGGCGGCGGCTCCGACGGCGGCCCCCTCGGCCTGGCCGCAGCTCAGGCGAAGATCCCTGCCGGGCACCGGCACATCATCCTCACCGGCCCCCAGATGCCCGAATCCGATCACGACCAGATCCTCGAGGCAGCCCGCAACAACGCCGAATACCGCAGCCAGATCCGGGTCGACCGCTACGCCCCGCATGTGCCCAAACTGGTCCGCGATGCCGCCGCCACAGTCTGCATGGCCGGTTATAACTCCATGGCCGAGGTCATGGCCACCACGACACCTGCCCTGGTCGTCCCGCGCAATTCCCGCCGGCAGGAACAGCCCCGCCGTGCTGCAGCCCTGGCTGCCGCCGGAGCGGTGCAGATGCTGCCAGCCGAGGAGCTGAACCCCCAGGAGCTTTCGACTTGGTTCGCCGGGGCCGTCGACCGGCGCACTCTCCGCGATGCCATCGATCTCGACGGGCTCAGCGCCGTCGGGGACCTGGCCGCAGAACAGATCCAGTCTTTCCGGCAAACACCGGCAGCAACACCGCAATTCACCGCACCGATCCAGAGAGTCCACTGAGAAAGAGGTCAACACTATGGCACCCACACCGGTCGTCGGATACGTCCTGAAGATGTACCCCCGGTTCTCCGAGACCTTCATCGTCTCCGAGATCCTCGCCCGCGAAGCCGCCGGCGAGCGCGTGGTCATCTTCAGCCTCCGCACCCCCACAGACACCCGATTCCACTCCGAACTGGGCAAGGTCAAAGCCCCAGTCATCCAGATCCCCCGCACCTCCAATGCCGCCAAGATGTGGGCCCGGATGGGTGAGGCGGGCCAGGCCGCCGGTCTCGGCGAGGGCATCCAGTCGGTTATCCCCGAGCTGCTGGCCACCGAGGCCGATAACGCCTTCCAGTCGGTGATGCTGGCCAAGGCCGCCAACGACCACGGGGTCACCCACCTCCACGCCCACTTCGCCTCGGTATCGACCACAGTGGCCCGGCTCGCCGGGGCGATCGCCGGGATCCCTTACTCCTTCACCGCCCACGCCAAGGACATCTTCCACGAGGATGTCGACCAGGCCGAACTGGAGCGGAAATTCGCTGACGCCCACCATTCGGTGACCATCTCGGAGTACAACCTCCGGGATCTGCAGCGCCGCTTCCCGGCTGCCACCGAGAACCTCCACCTGGTCCGCAACGGACTAAACCTGGAGCGCTTCCCCTATGAGCCGCGGACCAATACCCGGGCTGTTCCCCGAATCCTGGCAGTGGGCCGACTAGTGGAGAAGAAGGGCTTCGGCCTGCTGATCGAGGCGGTGGCGGCACTGCGTGACCGGGGAATCCGGGTCCAGGCCGATATCGCAGGCGACGGCCCCCTGGCCGCCGCACTGGAGACCCAGATCGCCGAACTCGACCTCCAGGACCAGGTCCACCTCCTGGGTCCGCGCACCCAGGCTGAGGTCACCGCCCTGATGGGCTCCCATGACGTCTTCGCCGCTCCCTTTGTCATCGGCTCCGACGGCAATGCCGACGGGCTGCCCACCGTTCTGTTGGAGGCCATGGCCCGCGGCATCCGCTGTGTGGCCGCGGAGGTCACCGCCGTCGGCGAGGTCATCCGCCACCGGGAGACCGGCTGGCTGGTGCCCACCGGGGATATGCCCGCCCTGACCGAAGCCCTGGCTGAGGCCGTCCGGCCCGGTGACCACAGCCCACTGACCGATGCCGCCCGCAGCCTGGTCCAGGAGCAGTTCGACTCCAACCGGCAGGCCGGCCAACTGCGTCAGCTGTGCTCGCCGACCGGGGCTGATTCCACCGAGAACCATCAGGAAACCGTCTCGACAACACCTGCGGAGGTCATGCAGTGAAAATCGCCTATGTTCTGGCTGATCCAGGAATCGGCATCTTCGGCACCAAGGGCGCCAGCGTCCACGCCCAGGAGATCATCCGTGCCCTGCGCCAGCTGGGCCATGAGGTCACCGTCTTCTGCACCAAACGGGGCAATAAGCACGGTGAACCCGAGACTGAGTTCGTCCCCGGGGATCTGCGGGACCTACCGGTCTTCGTGGTCCCGGTGGCCGGGGTCAAAGGTGCTGCCGCTCGTGAGCAGGCAGTTCTGCGCACCAGCCACCGGATGGCCGATCTGGTCATCGAGGGCGGTTTCGACCTCATCTATGAGCGCTACTCCCTGTTCTCCACCGCCGGTGCCACTGCGACCAGGCAGACCGGCGCCCCGCTGATCGTGGAGGTCAACTCGCCGCTGCTGGCCGAGCAGTCCACCCACCGCAGCCTGCACGACAGCGATACCGCCATGCAGACCACCCTTCAGACTTTCGCCGCTGCGGCCCTGCTCAGCTGTGTCTCCACTCCGGTGGCCGACTGGGTCCGCTGCCTGATAGCCCCGGACAGCTCCTCGGGCACCCCGCAGATCCAAGTCTCCCCCAATGGGGTCAACACCCAGCGGTTCAGCCCGCGTCCGGTGTCTGAAACCACCGACGACGCCGAGAACTCACCTTTTACAGTCGGGTTCCTGGGCACACTGAAGCCCTGGCACGGTACCGAGACGCTGCTGGAGGCATTCGCCAGCGCCCCGGCCACCGGTCGTAACAGCTGGCGGTGTGAGATCCTCGGGGACGGCCCACAGCGTCAGCAGTTGGAGGATCTGGCCGCCCAGCTGGGCATCCGCGATCAGATCATCTTCCACGGTGCTGCCGCCCCTGAGGAGGTTCCCCAGGTGCTCTCCCGGTGGGATGTCGGCGTTGCCCCTTATCCGGCGACCCAGCAGAGCAGCACCCACTATTTCTCCCCGCTGAAGATCTATGAGTACCTCGCCGCCGGTCTGCCGGTGATCGCCTCGGAGGTCGGTGAGATCCCCAGTGTCATCGACCACGGCCGCACCGGACTGCTGGCGCCCGGCTCCGATACCGGTTCGCTGGCTGCCGCTCTGGCCCAGCTGGCCGGTGACCGGCAGCGCCGACAGTCCATGGGTGCAGCCGCCCGCGCCGAGGCCGAGCAGAAGCACAGCTGGCTGGCTCGAACCACCGATATTCTGCGTGCCGCCGGTCTTCCGGCGCCGCTAGCTGCCCAGGAGGTGGCCACCTAAGTGAGCAAGAACTCCGCCAAACTCAACCGTCAGGCTCTGATGCGCACCCTGAAGATGGTGCTGCCCTTCGTGAAGCGGCATAAGCTGCTGGTCGGGCTGGGCTTCCTGGCGCTGATGGGCGATGTACTCTTCCGCATTCTGGAGCCCTGGCCGGTCAAACATGCCGTGGACACAGTCTCCGATGCCCTGGGCGCGGAACTGGCCAGCTCCGCTGACGGCTCAGACAATGTCGCAGGCGTCATCGTCTTCTGGTCCATCGCCCTGGCGCTGATCGTCGGCGGCCGGGCCCTGTGCAACTACGCCTCCACCATCGCCTTCGCCAAAACCGGGGTGAAGGTCGCCGCCCAGCTGCGCACTAAAGTCTTCGAACATATCCAGTCGCTGTCCCTGCGGTATCACTCCAAGGCCAGTATCGGGGATACCTCCCAGCGGCTGGTCGGGGATATGGGCCGGCTGCAGGAGGTCGCAGTCACCGCCGGCCTGCCGCTGATGGGCAATCTCCTGACCCTGGTGACCCTGTTCATTGTGGTCATTGTGCTCAACCCGGTGCTGTCGCTGATCGTGATGGCCACCGCGGTGGGCTACCTCCTGGCCTCCCGGGTGTTGACCCCGCAGATCACCTCGGCCTCCCGCGCCACCCGTAAGGGCGAGGGCCAGCTGGTCGGCGATGCCGCCGAGGCCCTGGCGGCCATCCGCGTGGTGCAGGCCTACGGCCTGGAGGGCACTGTGGCCTCCGGCTTCGCCGCCGGCAATAAGAAGGCCCTGAAGGCCGGGATCCGGGCTCGGCGCCTGGCTGCCCGCCTCGAGCGCTCCACTGACCTCTTCGTCGGTATCGCCACTGCTGTGGTGCTGGGCTTCGGCGGCTGGCAGGTGCTGGCCGGGACCATGACCCCCGGCGATATGGTGCTGTTCCTGATGTACCTGAAGATCGCGATGAAGCCGCTGCGCGATATGGCCAAGTACACCGGCCGGATCGCCCGGGCCACTGCCTCCGGTGAGCGGATTGCCGATCTCTTGGATGAGCCGGTGGAGATCCGTGACCCCAAGGATCCAATGCCCATGCAGCAGGTCCGAGGGGAGCTGAACTTCTGGAATATCAGCGCCACCGACGGCCGGGGCGCTCCCCTGTTCGAGAACCTCAACCTGCATATCCCCGCCGGTCAGCGGGTCGGTCTGCTGGGCCCCTCCGGTGCCGGAAAGTCCACCCTGACCGGGTACCTGTTGCGCCTGGCCGATCCCGATTCCGGGGCCGTGCTCGTGGATGGCTACTCCGCCAAGAACGTCTCCCGGGCCGAGCTGCGCGGCAATATCGCAATGCTGCTGCAGGAGTCCGTGCTTTTCTCCACCACGATTGCTGAGAACATCCGTTACGGCCGACAGTCGGCCACCGATGAGGAAGTGATCAATGCCGCCCAGCGGGCCGGGGCCCATGACTTCATCATGCGTCTGCCCGAGGGCTATGACACCGTGCTGGGCAACCGCGGCGATACCCTCTCCGGGGGTCAGCGTCAGCGCATCGCCATCGCCCGCGCCCTGGTCCGTGATGCGCCGATCGTCCTGCTGGATGAGCCCACCTCCGGGTTGGATCCAGCCTCCCGTGCCACAGTGGAGGAGTCCATCCGTGAGCTGACCCGGGACCGCACGACCGTGGCGATCACCCATGATCTGTCCATGATCCAGGGGCTGGACCGGGTGCTGTGGCTGGAGGACGGCTGCATCGCCGAGGACGGTTCTCCCCAGAACCTGCTGCAGGACCCCGAATCGAAACTCGCCCAGTGGGCCGCCAGCCAGCGGCAGTCCATGGACACCGCCGTGGGCGACAAGAACACCGACGACGACGCCGTCGACCCCCAGGGCAGCCTCCCCAGCGCCCATGATGTCCTGATCCCTGCCCGAGATTTGAACGAGGTACGCTCTTGAGCTCCATCACCGGCAAATATCTGCCCCCGCTGGCTGAGGCCGACAGCCTCGCCGCAGCTGCGGCGAAACTGGAGCAGGCCGCCGAGGTCCTCTCCCCCGCGGGGCTCTCTGAGCTGCTGCAGAAGCATGTCAGCATCACCCATGCCCGGATGAAACCCGGTCACTCCGTGGTGGTCGCCCACTCCGATCTCGCTGAGGGCGCCCACGCCTGGACCATGCTGACCAATGATCCGGATAAGTTCAGCAAGGCCCAGCTGCGGGCCCAGGGCTGCGACCAGGAGTTGGAAGTCCACCAGAACACCGGGGAGCGGTTCCTCTACAGCGGCTCAGTCTGGGCCGATCCTGCCCTGTCCAAGGAGCTGGCTGCAGCCCGGACCGCCCTGGATGAGCAGGAAGGCCGCGAGGTCAACTGGCAGATTCTGCGGTTCAACCCGCGTCGTCGGGTGGTCGCCGTCGTCGATGCCGGCCACCATCCCAAAGTGGTGCGGGTAGTCGCCCCGGGGACCGATCTGAAGCTGGAGACGGCCCGCCGGTGGCGGCAGCTGGGACTGCCGGTGACCAATGTCTCGGCTCTCGGCCAGCGCGGTACGGCAAGTATCGCCCCGCTGTGGGGAGCCGGTGACCTCTCCACACATCCCTATGCCCCTGCCGCCCGGACTGCCGGTGCCGCTGTTGCCCAGCTGCATTCAACCGGCCGGGCAGAGGCCTGCGGGGACCGCCCCCATGCCGATCCGAAGCAGGCTGCCGCTGCCCTGGTCCGGATTGCCCCCTGGCTGGCGGAGCCGGCCCACCGGGTAGCAGAGCAGACTGCGGCAAGGCTGCAGCGCAGCCTGGATTCAGCAGCCGCGGAGATCCATGGGGATCTCTCCCCGGATCAGATCATCCTGGCCGCAGAGACCAGCCATAAGATCCGCATCATCGATCTGGACCGGGCAGGCTGCGGCCACCCCATGCGTGATCTGGGGTCCTGGGCTGCTGCCTGCCGGAGGGATGACCGCCCAGAGCTGTTGGAGTCGTTCCTGAGCGGCTATCAGGAGCATGCCGATATCTCCGCTGATGACCTCAATGCCTGGGAAGCCTATGCGCATCTGAGCAGTGCCACCGAGTTCTACCGGCACCGTCAGCCGGATTGGCCGCAGCTGACCCTGCGCGCCCTGGAACGTGCCGAGGAGGCCCTTAACCGATGAATACCGCCCCGATGCCTGTTATCACTGTGACCACCCCACCGGCTCTGGCCGCGCCCACCGGTGCCCAGATGCTGCCACCGCAGCAGATTGAGACCGAATACGGACTGCTGACCGTGACCCGGGCCTGGCCGCTGCCCCCTGAACCGGAGGCCACCGGACGAACCCTGGCCCTGGAACTGAAGAACAGCAGCTCGGAGGTCTTCGCCGGCTTCTGGCAGACCGATGCGCTGCAACTGCTCACCCCCGGTCGGGACCCCAAACTGCGGGCCCTCAAGCAGCTGCTGAAAGCCGATGGCGCTGAGATCGTCTCCCACCGGCCGGCCAAACGCGCGGTGGTTCGCCACAACCAGGGCCAAGGCAGTGTCTACACCAAGGTGGTCAAAAACGGTAAGGCCACCGGGATTCTGGACGGGATCCGCCGGGCTGAGCCCTTTGCGGCCCAGTTCCGCACCCCGGAGATCCTGGACAGTGATGAGTCTACGGTGACCTTCTCCGCCCTGGCCGGAGCCAGCCTGCATAATCCAGCTGAGTTCACCGCCGAGCAGTGGTCCCAGGCCTGGGCTGAGGTCCTGGAGGCCTGGACCGCGGCCAGCTCCACCACCAGCCGGCCCACGGGAAGTCTCATTCACCGTGCCGAGGCCGAGGTTGGGGTACTGCGGCACTGGCTGCGCCTGGTGGAGGATTTCCTGCCTGACCGGGAATCAGCCGAGGCCAATGTCGAGGAGATCATCACTCAGCTGCAGCGGCTCACCGAGGAGGATCTGCGGCCCACCCACCGGGACCTACACGATAAGCAGCTGCTGTGGTCACCGGATCTGGGGCCGGGACTTCTGGATCTGGACACCGCCTGCCTGGCCAACCCTGCCCTGGATCTGGGCAACCTGCGAGCCCATGCGCTGCTGCGCCGACTGCAGGGGCTCTGGAGCAGCGAGCAATCGGAGACCGTGCAGTTCTGTGTGGACTCAGCCGCGGAATCCAGTGCGGTCTCCCGTGGCGCGGTGGCCGTCTACGAACGGGCCGCCCTGCTGCGGCTGGGCCTGGTCTACGCGGTTCGCCCCCAGTACGCCGATGTGGCCGCTGAGCTGCGCCAGATGTGAGGCTAAGCCTGCTGTTCCAGCCACTGTTGGGTGGGCCGGACGAAGAGCAGGAACAGGGCGACGGCGGCGGGGACCAGGAAGGCAAGTCCCATCGTCGTCGCCCCTCCTGCGAAGAAGTTGAAGGAGAGCACCACCAGCAGCAGCTGCAGCACCATTGCGGGTGTGCGGGCGGCCGATGAGCCCATGAACAGTCGGAAGGCGAGCATGATCAGCACTACCCCGGCCAAGAGGATCAGCACCAGCAGTGCGATATTGCCGGCGGCGTCGAGGTATTCGCCGAAGCCGGTCAGCACGACCTCTCCGATACTGGCCAGGATCACCGCCGAACCCTGCAGGAACAGGATGACGTACACCACCCATATCGAGGTGGGGCGTGCAGGCTGTGCCGAGGAGGCTGAGGGCGAGTCAGGCATGCCCACTATTCAATCACTTCACCGAAGATGAGAAACTTCTCATTTTCCTCTTATGGTCCTCTCACTTTCACCGGGAAGACTGAACTCTAAGATCGCAAGAACTATGCAGTACAAGGAGCACCTGATTCCATGAGCCGACAGACCACCTGGGTCATGACTGGAGCGCTGAGCATTGTCGCCCTCGGCGGCGGCACTGCTGTGGTCTCTGCTATGGGGCAGGACACCGACCAGGAGTTCGGTCCTGCTGTTGAGGTGACCACCGCTCCCGAGCCCAGCGGCTCCCCCAGTGAAAGCCCCTCGCCGAGTGAGACCGCAGAGCCGACGACGGCGGCCTCGCCGACCACCACGCCCAGCCCCTCCCCGGAGAGCCCGAGTGAGACACCCTCGGAGACCTCGGACTCCGGCGGGTCCCAGGGTTCAGACGGCCAGGGCTCCGGCAGTCAGGGTGGCCAGGGTGGTCAGGGCACACAGACCACTCAGGCCCCGGCGCCCACGGCTCAGCCCAGCACGGTGAATCCGGCTCCCCCGCAGACCTGGAACTCTCCCTCCACCTGGTCCCCGGTCTCCCCTGAGAGCTGGTCGGCTCCCAGCTCCCCGTCAACCTAAACCGGTGGCGGGTACCGCAGCTGTCATCTACTGGCGATGACCACCAGGCTGCCCACATCCTGGCCGACCGGTTCCCTCTGAAAACCGCCGAAGACTTAGACTTCCTCGACCCTGAAGCCTGCCTCGGTCAGCATCGACCGCAGATGCTCCTGTGAACGCCCGGTTACTGAATTCACCTTAGCGGCGATGCGGGTGGTGATCCGGCCTGTTCCGCAGCCGAGGTCCAGCACCCGCGCCTCGGGGTTCTCGGTGGCGAATCTCAGGAAGAATTCGTCATCGGGACCCCAGCTGTTGACGGCGTCGTAGAGGTTCGCCGCATGTTCTTCAGTCATGCCCGCATGCTAGACGTCGAGGCGGTAGCCGACTCCCCGGATGGTTTTGATCGCTTCGGGACCGACTTTCGCCCGCAGGTAGCGGACGTAGACATCGACCAGATTCGAACCGGGGTCGAAGCTGTAGCCCCAGACCATCTCCAGCAGCTGCTCCCGGGAGAGCACCTGTCCGGGGTGGCGCATTAACGTCTCGGCGAGGGTGAACTCCCGGGAGGAGAGCTCATGCTCGGCTCCGTCCACCCGGACTTTGCGCGAGTGCAGGTCCAGGGTCAACCGGCCGGCGGTCAGAGTTGTGGGCTCATCGGCCGAGCCCCCGCGCAGCCGCAACCGGATCCGAGCCAGCAGCTCGTCGATGCTGAAGGGCTTGGCCATATAGTCATCCGCCCCGGATTCGAGACCTTTGACTGTATCGGCCGGGGTGTCGCGGGCGGTGAGGATGATGACCGGGGCGTTGAAGCCTTTGGCCCGCAGCCGCGTCAGCAGTCGAAGTCCGTCCTCATCGGGCAGACCGAGGTCCAGGATGGCCATATCGACTTCCACATTGAGCGCGAATTCGAAGCCCTCACCAGCCGTGGCCGCCAGGACTGTGGCGTAGCCGGCCGAGCGCAGCCCCTTCTCGACGAAGGAGGCGATCCGGTCCTCATCCTCGATGATCAGAATATGGGTCACTGGTTGGTCCTTCCTGGCAGTTCAGTGGTCGGCTGAGGGTCTTCATAGACTGTCTCAGCCTGCTCCTCGGCGCTCAGCTGAGGAACCGGATGCTGCCCGTGGGTCAGCGAGTCTTCCTGGTGGGATTCAATCACGCTATTGGGCAGGATGATCCGGAAGGTTGTTCCGGCCCCGAGTTCGGATTCGACCTCGACCCGGCCGGAATGGCCCCGGGCGATGGCATCGACAATCGGCAGTCCCAGCCCGGATCCGGGTTTGGAGGTATCGCTGCGCTGAAAGCGTTCGAAGACCCGATCCACGTCCTCGGCGGGGATCCCGGCCCCCTGGTCTCGGACGGTCAGCACGGTATCGCTTTCGGAGATATGGGTGCTCAACGCCACCACCGATCCCGGGGGTGAGAACTTCACGGCATTGGCTGCCAGCTGCACCAGGGCCTGGGTCACCCGCTCCCTGTCCAGCACAACCTGGCCCTCAGCGCGTTCGGGGATCAGCCACCTGCGGTCGCCCAGGGCCAGCACCTTGTCGTAGACCTCGTCGGTCAGCGTGCCCAGCTCCACCGGCTCCGGCTGAACGAAGTCAGGCCTATCTGCCTGAGCCAGCGTGGTGAGGTCGTCGACCACCCGGTTCATGCGTTTGAGCTCATCGAGGGTCAGCTCGCGGGTGGCGGTGACATCCTGCTCATCACCGGTGTCGAGCACCTCGAGGTGCCCACGGACAATGGTCAATGGGGTGCGCAGCTCGTGGCTGACGTCGTGGATCAACTGTTCCTGGGCGATGAAGGCACCTTCGAGCCGGTCGAGCATCTCATTGACCGACTGGGTCATCTCGGCGAGATCGTCCTTACCGGTAACCGGGATCCGTTCGGAGAGGTCCTCACGGGTGATCCGCCGGGCGGTCTGGGCCAGCAGACCGATCGGATGCAGCAGCCGGCCGGCCAAGAGCCAGCCCACCAGGGCGACCACGATCAGGGAGAAGATCGCGACCCCAGTGTAGTTGATGAATCCTTCGTTGAAGGTGGCCTTCTCAGCAGCCTGGTCATAGGCCAACACGAAGGCTGCAACTTCGGGATCCTCACCGTCCTCGGCACCCTCCCCCGGGGTTCCGTGAACAGGGACGACGACGGCGCGGTAGGTGGAGATATCAGTCTGGATGGTGGTGAAGTTCGCCTCATCGGCCATCGCGTAGTCCCGCAGAGCCTCGGCAAGCTCGGGGTCATCCTGCAGGGGGATATCGGCAACTGGGGAGGTGTACATAACCTCGCCCTCCACTAGCCCCAGGACTCCCTCATTGCGGGTGGGGATGATCCGCTCCATGGCAGTACGCACCAGATCGGAGGGGGATGCGAAGGGTTCGCCGGTTTGGGGGCTCTTCGTATTTGAGGGTGTAGAGGCAGGGACGGGGAGCAGCGGCGTGGCGGTGGCTGGATA
>NZ_JABAHY010000026.1 GCF_012641515.1 Nesterenkonia sedimenti
CGAGTAGACGCGATCGTCAAGGCTGGGCTGCTGGAACTTATCGACTACGCCGACCGTGAGGGCGACTGGTCTCTGCGTCGGGCCGCGGCGGTGCTGGGTCTAGATCATGTGCGGGTGATCCGCTGGCAGCACCGGGCCCAGGCTGGTCGGCTTGATGATGCCCCGCCCGGGCCGGATGAGGCGGCTCATGCGCTGCTGGCCGCTGAGCGGGAAGCGATCCTGCAGATCGCAGAAGGCTGGGCTGAGGTTGACCGGTCGCATCGGAAGCTGGCCCACCGCGGCTCACGGCTTGAAGCGTTCTACGCCTCGGAGTCCACTGTGCTGCGGGTCCTGCGAGAGGCTGGCCTGCGGCTGCCTGGCCCAGCGGCCCGGGAACCGCTGGAGCCCCGTGCTTGGCCTGAGTGGGCTGAGTTGGTGCCGGGGGTGATCATGATCTATGACTTCACCCATTTCACCCGAGCGCACCGCTGCGTAGTGGCAGTCATTGATGTGATCTCAAAGTATTGGCTAGCGACTGTGGTCTCGGCTGAGGAGTCCTCCACCCAGGTGGAGGTCGCCTTCACCCGGGCACTGGTCGCCGAGGGCAAGGAACACCTGCTCGATGCCGACCTGCTTCAGGAGCTGTCCACCGGGGTGGTGCCGGACAATGATGAGCGGATCCCGGTGCTGCTGGCGATCTCGGATAACGGGCCGCAGATGACTTCGAAGGCCACTGCTTCGTTCATGGCTGGTGCCCGGATCGCTCAGCACTTCGGCAGACCCGGAACCCCGAACGATCAATCCTGGGTCGAGTCCTTCTTCGGACACCTCAAAGCCGAGAACCCGCACCTGGAGAAGATCACCGACCCCGGGATACTTGAGTCCGAGCTGGACCGGCTGCGGGTTCACTACAACGCGGTGAGGTTGCACGAGGGCGTCGGCTACGTCACCCCAGAAGACGAACACTACGGCCGAGGCGAAGCAATCCGCGCCGCCCGCAGGGCCGGCCTGGNCACTACGGCCGAGGCGAAGCAATCCGCGCCGCCCGCAGGGCCGGCCTGGCAAACGCTCGGGCCACTCGAATTGCTACAAGAAGGAAAACCCGGAAAGATCAATCATGAGGCCCACTCGTTGGTTGGGTATTAAACCCGCTCACTGGTGCATTATCTCTGACACACCTCGATCCCTGTCCTGGCGCGGTAAATCATGGCCTCAACGACCCGGCGGTTATCCCGAAACGGGTGACCCTTACGGCCTTCATTGCTGGGCAGCAGCGGCTGGACCCGCTCCCACTGCTCATCAGTCAGAACCTGATACCTGGAGGTGCTGGTAGTGCTCATGGCACCAGCCTGGACCAGAAAACACCCTACATATGGGAGACATGCCCTAGCACAAGAACAGGAACAAGGACCAAGCTGGATCGGGAAGGCCCGTAGTTTCGGGGAAGGCTTTCTGAGGCTGATCGAAGATGAGCAGGGCCAGCTGGCATGGGGCCAGGTTGATGTCGCGATGGCCAACGAGTTCTTGGCCCGTGCCGTGGCCGGCTATTCCTCCTCAACGGCTCAGTCGATGGCCGCGCTGTTGCGTGGACTGCTCACCTGGGCGGCAGCCCAGGGATGGATCAGCGACACTATTGCCAGTGGGGTTCTCTCTGCTCGACGAGTTCGGCCTGATCTGCCGGTGGCGATGAGCGGTGACGAACTCGCCGCACTGAAGCGCGCAGTCGATCTGACCAACCCCACGGGATTACGAGATGCAGCGATCATCGCGATGCTTTCTCGATTAGGGATACGTGCCGGCGAAGTTGCTGACCTGAGTCTTGATGACATCGACTGGAGAAGATCGTCTCTGCAAGTGACCGGCAAGGGCGGTCGAGTGCTGGTGCTTCCGATGCCGGCCGATCTTGGCCAGGTCCTGGTTGATTACTTGCGCGTGCGTCGGGCCGACCCCGGTGAACGCGGTGTCTTTATCCGCTCGATGCCGCCATTGACCGCGTTGAGTCGCACCGGCATCAGCAATGTGGTGACCAAATACGCTCGTCTGGCCGGTCTTGAAGGAGTCTATGCTCACCGGCTTCGGCATACGCTGGCTTCCCAGGTGCTCAGCGCAGGCGGGACCATCAGGCAGGTAAGTGAGCTCCTCGGGCACACAGACCCCGCCTCGGCCATGAGCTACGCGCGAGTGGACATGGCCCCGTTACGCGGAATGGCCCCACCGTGGGGCAGGTTGCCATGAGTGCCGAGCTGGTCAACGTCGAGCTGGTCACCGCACTGGAGGACTATCTGGCCAAACGGCGGGCTCTGGGCTTCAAGCTGCTGATGGAAGAACGCCACATGCGGAATTTCCTTCAATGGCTCTGGGCCAGTGGAAATACTGGTGCCAGCTTCACAGCTGCCCAAGCCGCCGCCTGGGTTCGCGGCGAGGGCGACTTTACCAGCGGCTATCAGCACCAGCGCCTCAGTGCAGTGCGCTGTTTTACCCGCTACTGCCAGACACTGGCAATGGATGTGCAAGTGCCCACCACTAGAGCGTTAAACGCCGGTAGGGACCGGCGCAGGCCTCACATCTACTCCCAAGCCGAAGTCGACGCGCTCATCGGCGCTTGCTACCGGGTTTTCAGCCACCCGTTGGTTCAGACGACGATGGCCCATCTGATTGGTTTGCTGGCGGTGACCGGAATCAGGCCCGGAGAGGCTCTACGCCTACGAGCTGGCGATCTCGATGTCGGTGCCGCAACCATGCTGATCCAGGCGAACAAACACGGTCCCGATCGGGTTATTCCGCTGGGTCCCACCACCATCAATGCCCTGACCAGCTACCAGGCCGATCCCTCCCGGCAGGCGGCCGGTCCTCAGCCTGATGGCCCGATCTTTGTCACGATCACAGGCAGCGCCTATCAGCGACAAAGCGTGGGCGCTCACTTCCAGCGAATCCGTGCCGCGGCTGACTTCACTTGGGAAGGTCCAGCTCCACGTTTATCAGACCTGCGCCACACCTTCGCTACCCGGCAGATGATCCGGGCCTACACCACCGAGGCAGCTGACCCGGCCGCGACGTTGAGTCTGCTGGCCACTTGGCTGGGCCACTCAGATCCCGCCCACACCTACTGGTACATCGAAGCCGTCCCCGAACTGCTGGCCCTGGCCGCAGGCCGGGTCGATGCCATCACCACCACGGAGTGAATCACCATGACCTACCTCACCACAGTGCTACAAGCATTCTTCACCGACTACGTCCATGCCCAGCGCAACCTCTCGGCCAACACGGTCGCCTCTTACCGTGACGCCTGGCGGCTGCTGATCAAGCACATCTGCGCCACGACTGCGACCCCGGCAGATCACATCCGCCTGGAAGATATTGACCGGTCGGTGGTCACCGGCTTTCTGGAGCATCTGGCCACCGAGCGGGAAAACAGCGCCGCGACACGCAATGGGCGGCTTACTGCGATCTGTGCTGTGTTCACACACGCCCTGCCCGATCACCCAGAACACGCTGAGAGTCTCCGCCAGATCCTGGCCATCCCACCAGCGAAAACCTCCAAACCTCAGATCGGCTACCTCAACGAGGCAGAGAGCGCTGCACTGCTGGCAGCACCGAATCTGGGCAGCTGGGTCGGCCGGCGCGACCAGGCGATGCTCGCTCTGGTCATCCACACCGGGTTAAGAGTCAGCGAACTGATCACACTGACCATCCCCAGCATCCACGTCGGCACCAGCCCACATGTCGAATGCGAAGGCAAGGGCCGAAAACACCGGGCCATACCCATCAGCACTCCACTGGCAGAGCAGATGCACCGTTACCTCACAGAACGCGCAAACCGCACAGGAGAGGCCCTATTTCCCGGGCCGCACGGCAGGGCCCTTTCACGCGACGCCATCGAACGCCGCCTCGCCATTCACTTGGGCACTGCCAGCACATCCTGCCCGTCCTTAAGAGGTAAGCACATCACCATGCATTCGCTGCGTCACACTACGGCGATGAATCTGCTTCACGCCGGAGTCGACGTCAGCCTCATCGCCCTATGGCTGGGCCATGAGCAAACCTCAACGACTGACATGTATCTGCAGGCAGACATGGAAACCAAGAAAAACATCCTCGACAAGACCCGCCACCCCGAAATCGAGGCCGGCACCTACACGCCGTCACCCGACGTACTCACCTGGCTGGAGAATCTATGATTATGCCGACAAGAGTCAACGCCCTACGGCCCTCACCAGGGGCAACCCGAAAAGGTCGGCATAATCCAAACATCGGCATAAGCCATTAACGGTCTGATCGAACTCCACCGCCGGGTCGCCCGCGGTTTCCGAAACCCTCGCAATTACCGACTCAGAATGCTGTTGATTGCAGGCGGCCTAGACCACCAACCCCACCCTTAAACCGGATGAGCCACTAATCTTTGATTACCTCGTGCAGTGTCTTGCGACGGCTATGCTTCGTCAGTGATTTTGAGGCTGCGCATCTTCCGATAGAGGGTGGTTCTTCCGATGCCAGAGATCTCTGCGGCGCGGGATTTATTCCATTCGGCGTCCCGGAGGGCGGCAATGATGGTTTCGCGCTCGAATTGTTCGTACCGGTTTAATCGTGGTCCGGCTAGGCGCATCTCTGCCGGCAGATGGTGGAGCTGAATCAGACCTGCGCGAGCCGCCGGCGGGATGCTGTTGAGCACTTCGACGAGTTCGGTGATATTGCCAGGCCAAGGCCACGTTAACAGGGACTGGAGGGCTGCTGGGGCAAAGCGAAGCGGCGATTCAGCGGGGAACAGTTTGGTCGACACTTGGCGGATGATCACCGGGAGCGAGCCTGGTAGCTCCGCCAGTGACGGGACCGTGACCACAGTGGGATTTTGTTCCGCATCTGGAGGGTCATGTTCTAACTGCTCGATGAACACGATCCGGGCGGGGTTATCCAGCCTCAGGGTTGCTGTGGCCAGCTGTTCAAGTTTTCTTCGGGTAGTTACTTCGAGTTTGGCAGCGTTGGTGACGATGATGCCACGCCGTGAGTTCAGTGCATGCTTTGCTGCAGCCCACACCTCGCGGGTCTCAGGCTTAGCGTGGGGTGCCAGCCGGCCAGCGTGGATGACCAGCGGCTGGTGTGTGGTGCGTTGCGTGAGCCACGCGGTTGCTTGGTGACGTTTTCCCACGCCAGGACCCCCGATCAGACCTACGGTCAAAGAGTTTTCGGCAGCGCTGTCGAGGTCGCGGAGTACCCGTTCATAAGGGTCTGGGTCGCTCTGGGAAACCGCGGGTGCAGATTCGGTCCCGCTCGATGGTTTCCTAGCATCACTAGGTTCGTTGCCCGAGTTTGAGAGTGTATCGCCCGGCACGATGAGTGGTTCGGTGAATTCCAGCACGAAGACAGGTTCTTGGGGCGATGTTCCGAGGCGTCGAGCGGTGACTACGGTGCCGAGGATCGGCAATTCAAGGTGGAAGGACTCTTGTTGCCAACCGTGCCGCATCAGTTGGTGCCACAACACGGCGTGTGACTCCGTATCGAGGTGGGACAGAGTGGGCAGATCCGTCATCACGGTTTGATCATTCATCACGAGCACGGGGTTCTTCGCGGACCGGTACATCCGATAGATGCGGGCCAATTCCATGTCCCGGGAGTCTGCTTGAGAAGCGAGTTCCTGGGCAATTTGGTTGCCCACCTGGCGCACCATGGCCGTCATCAGATCGTGCGCGTAGCTCACCGGGGAGGCCAGTGCAATGGAGCCGACAATACGCCCAGTGATGGGGTGGCGCACTGGTGCCCCGGCGCACGCGAGTTGATCCAGCGCCTCGTTGAAGTGTTCGGATCCGCGAACAAAGACCACGTCGCGGGCTTCGATCGGGGTGCCGAGCCCGTTGGTGCCCAGACTGCCTTCTGAGTAATCGAATCCTTCAACGGCGTTGACCCGGTCGAGGTGGCGTTCTACCTGATGGGTGTCGACCCGACGGGAGACGATCCGGCCGTCTTGGTCGGACAGTAGCAGTGCGAGCCGGGAGTCGGACAGGCTATCTTTCCATTGGTCCAAGACTCGGCTTGCAGCGCGTAATACGGTGCTATCCGGGTCGATTTCCCCGCCGAGCATGCGTGGTTCGGCCGTCGGATCCACACATACCGAAGCGGAGCGGCGCCAGCTTTGTTCGATCTCTTCCGGAATGAGGGAGGGGGGCACAGAAAAGCGTTGCAGTCCCTGGGACAGTAGCTGATCCCGGGCCCGTCGAATGTCGTCTTCACTGCGTGGCGTCACTATCGCTCCCTTCATGGAGTCATGCGGTTAATACGATTCGACCGCTCACGTTTCCTGCGGTGAGGTCGTCAAGCGCCTTGGCGACGGCGTCGGCTGAGAGGGGTCGTTCTTCGATTGGGATGGAGGGCAGATCCCCACGTTTGGCGATCTCGACGAGTTCTTTCATTTGGTCCACGGTGCCCACGAAGCTGCCTTCGATATGGATCATCCGCAGGGCCACCGGTGCCGTGGGTAGCGTGACCTCGCCGCCGAACAGCCCGACTTGGACCATACGTCCGGCTTTGGTGAGTATTTTGAAGCCAAGCGTTGCGGTTGCACCGTTGTTGACGAAGTCAATCACGGCGCTGGTCGGTCCGCCGACAGTCTCTGCGATCTGTGTTGCGGCCTGCTCATCTGAAACTACGGTGTGGGTTGCCCCGAGTTCCCGGGCGAGTGCAAGGTTGGCTTCCGACACGTCGACCACACAAATATTTTCGTGACCGCGGTAGCGAAGCACCGCAATGGCAGCCAGGCCTAACCCACCGGCGCCAATAATGACCACGGGCTCGTCCGGGTCCAGCGGCATGATGCGATCTACGGCGCTGTAGGCGGTCAGACCAGAACAGGCCAGGGTCGCCGCCCAGCTAGGTTCAAGCCCTTCAATATCGGCGAGGTATTTTTCATCAGGCACCAGGATGTATTCGGCGTAGCCTCCCTGGCGGGCAACCCCGAGGTTGCGCCCGGTGGCGCACTGATTGTCTCGTCCGGCACGGCATTCGCGGCATTCCCCACAACCAACCCACGGGTAGATCAGCCGCTGGTCGCCTGGTTTTACGGTCTCGACTTGGTCGCCCACCTGTTCGACGACCCCAACGACTTCGTGCCCCATGACCATGGGGTATTCAATGCCCCGGTCTTTGAGGCTCATCACGCCGGCACTGCCCAGATCGTACCCGCCTTCACGCAGGTGAGTGTCGGTGTGGCAGACCCCGGCACGCTCCACGCGCAGCAGCACTTCTTGGCCCGTCGGGGTTGGGGCGGGAACTTCCAAGTTGTGAATGGTGGGGTCATCGGGTTGGACAGCATAAATGTGCATATAGAAATCCTCGATTCGTCGTTCTTCACGGCGCGGAGACGCTGTGCGCCGTGTCACGTTGCAAGGAGTATAACACCACTGTGATGGCCTCGGATCGGCCCGGTCAATGAAAATTCGGATTGTGATCTGAACTGTTTCATATTGGAACACCTGTGGTCTCAGTCACGCTCATAGGGTGGTTGCATAGCTTGAAGTTGCCCCACGTGGCAGACCCAAAACCAGGGGCGCAGTCGCAGAACTGGCCCGCTAGAACGTAAGGATATCGCCATGACATCGCAGACCATCTCCACGAAAACTGACGCCCTCTACGACCTGTATGCCGAATGGTCGGAACTGATGGCCGAGAACCCTGAAATGTCCCTTCGCACGCTGCGGGCCTTGTTCGACGAATGGCATCAGCCCACCGTTGAACCGGAAGGCGTCACCTACCGCGAAGACACAGTCGGTGGTGTGCCGGGGATCTGGTGCTTGCCTCATGGTGCCGATGAATCTCAGGTCATGATGTTCACTCACGGTGGTGGGTTTGCTGTGGGGTCGGCATCGAGTCACCGTAAGCTCGCCGGTCACGTCGCCAAGACCCTAGGTGTCGTCAGCTTCGTACTGGACTACCGTCGCGCCCCAGAACACCCACACCCAGCACAGGTCGAAGATGGCGTCGCCGTGTTTGATGCGCTGGTGGCAGCGGGTACCGAACCCGAGAATATCACCACGATTGGTGACTCGGCCGGTGGCAACCTGGCTATCGCTATTCCACTGGCACTCAAAGAACAAGGCAAAGCACTGCCGGGTCAGGTCATTGCCTTCTCGCCATGGCTCGACATGGAAAACAAGGGCAAAACCCTAGAGACCAATAACGACACCGACGCACTGATCACCCCCGCACTGCTCGAGGGCATGATTGCCGGAGTCCTGGGTGAAGACATTGATCCAAAGACTCCGCTGGCTAACCCGCTGTATGCGGACTTCACCGATTACCCACGCCTGTACATGAATGCCGGCAGCGTCGAATCGCTCGTGGATAACGCCCAGCGCCTCGAAGACATCGCACAATCCGCCGGCGTTGATGTGACCCTGAATGTGGCCGAAGGCCAGCAGCACGTCTTCCCGTTCTTGGCCGGCCGCTCCGAGGTCGTCGATCAAGAGCTGAATCGTATCAAGAACTGGTACACCAGCGGTCGATAACCGCCTACCCGAAGCGATGTTGTCAGGAAAGGATTCGTTATGACTACCCAACAGACTGCAGCACAAACCGTAGACGCCATTGTCATTGGCGCCGGATACGGCGGCATTTACGCCGTTCACAAGATGGCCAATGAACTCAACCTATCGGTTATTGGGTTCGACAAGGCAGAGGGCCCCGGTGGTACCTGGTACTGGAACCGTTACCCGGGCGCGCTATCGGATACCGAGAGCCACCTGTACCGGTACTCGTTTGACCGGGACATGCTTAAGGAGGACCACTGGGATCACACGTACCTGACCCAGCCGGAGATCCTGGACTACCTCGAGGGTGTCGTGGACCGTTTCGATCTACGCAAACACTTCCGGTTCGGTACGGAAGTCACCTCTGCGGTGTACCTGGAAGACGAACAGCTGTGGGAGATCACGGCAGGGGGAGACCTCTATCGCGCCCGCTACGTTATTAATGGCGTTGGGCTGCTTTCAGCAGTCAACCTGCCCAAGATCCCGGGAATGGAAAAATTCCAGGGCGACATCTTGCATACCGGTGCGTGGCCCGAAGAGGCAGACATGACCGGTAAGCGCGTGGGAGTGGTCGGTTCCGGCTCGACCGGCACCCAAGTCGTGACTGCCCTAGGTCCAAAGGCTCAGCACCTGACGCACTTCATTCGCACACCGCAGTACTCGGTGCCGGTTGGCAAACGCCCCGTGAGCGAACAAGAACGCGCTGAAGTGAAGCAAAACTTCGACGCGATCTGGGATCAGGCCAAGAACTCGTCTGTGGCGTTCGGTTTCGAAGAATCAACAGTTCCTGCTCTGTCGGTTTCTGAAGAAGAACGCAACCGTGTCTACGAAGAAGCCTGGCAGCGCGGCGGGGGATTCCGTTTTATGTTCGGTACCTTCGGCGATATTGCCACGGATGAGGACGCCAACGAAACTGCCGCAGCATTCATCCGGGGTAAGATCCACGAGATTGTTAAAGATCCGGAAAAAGCACGGAAACTGACCCCGCACGATCTCTACGCGCGCCGCCCACTGTGCGATGACGGTTTCTTTGAAACCTTCAACCGCGACAATGTCGACGTCGTGGCCCTGAAAGAAACACCGTTCCGTGAGATCACCGAAGACGGTGTGATCACTGAAGATGGCACACTGCATGAGTTGGATGTGCTGATTTTTGCGACCGGCTTCGACGCCGTCGATGGCAACTACCGTCGCATGGAGATTCGCGGCCGCAACGGCATCGAGATTAATGACCACTGGGAAGGCCAGCCCAGCAGCTACCTAGGGTTGTCGACCTCCAACTTCCCGAACTGGTTCATGATCCTTGGACCCAACGGACCGTTCACCAACCTGCCACCCAGCATTGAAACTCAGGTCGAGTGGATCAGTGACCTCGTCGGATACGCCGAGGAACATGGCATTGCCGCCGTCGAACCAACCGCCGAGGCGGTATCCGACTGGACCGATACCTGTACCGAGATCGCGAACATGACCGTGTTTACCAAGGTCGATTCATGGATCTTTGGGGCCAATGTTCCAGGAAAGAAACCCTCGGTGTTGTTTTATCTGGGCGGATTAGGTAACTATCGGGCCCTGCTCAACGAGATAGCCGACGAAGGTTACCGTGGCTTCCAGCTGACCGGCGATCTACTCAAGGCCTCGGCCTAACCTATTGCAGAATCACTGATCAGGGCGCCATCCGCAGGGGTGGCGCCCCTGGCACGTAAGGAAGGACTCCACTATGGGTGTCTACACCACTATCAATCCGGCAACCGGGCAGACCGTTGCAACATTTGAGGAGATCTCCGATGCCGAACTGCAGGAGGTCCTGGCTCAAAGTGCTGCAGCCTACCGCTCGTGGCGCAATACTTCGAAGGCCGAGCGGCGTGAAATTTTGACCCGTGTCGCGCAGCATCACCGCGATAATGCCGAAGAACTGGCCGGACTGCTGACCCTTGAGATGGGCAAACCGATCGCCCAAGCTCGAGGCGAGGTGGAACTGTCCGCTCAGATTTATCAGTACTACGCGGACAACCTCGAAAAATTCACGGCAGACGAACCGCTGGACATTTCCGGCCCGGGCACTGCAGTGGTGCGCACCGAGCCGATTGGCCCGCTGATCGGGGTCATGCCATGGAACTTCCCGTACTATCAGGTCGCCCGGTTTGCTGCCCCCAACATCGCGTTGGGCAACACCGTGGTCATCAAGCACGCCCGGAACTGCCCGCAGTCAGCCCTGGCTATTGAGAAGACCTTGACCGATGCCGGTCTGCCCGATGGCGTGTACCAGAACGCATTCATTTCTTCGAAGCAAGTCGCCGATGCGATCGCCGACCGTCGGATTCAGGGCGTCTCGCTGACCGGCTCCGAGCGCGCCGGAGCGGCCGTGGCCGAAGTGGCCGGTCGCAACCTGAAGAAATGCGTGCTCGAACTTGGTGGCTCCGACCCGCTGATCGTGTTGGAAGATGCTGATTTGGATGCCGCTGCCAAAGCTGCCGCCGCGAATCGTCTCTTCAATGCCGGTCAAGCCTGCACGGCCACCAAACGGTTCTTGGCGCACACCAGCATCTACGATGCGTTTGTGGAGAAACTCGTTGAGCACTTGTCCGCTTTCGAACCGTCTGACCCCACGAATCCAGATACGAAGATGGGTCCGCTGTCTTCCACGAGTGCTGCAGAAGAAATTGATGAACTGGTGGGCACTGCGGTGTCCGCTGGCGCACGAGTATTGCTGGAAGGTGGCGCTGTTGAAGGCGACGGTGTGTTCTATCGTCCAACCCTGCTCACCGACGTTGGCCCGGAAATGGATGTTTACCGTGAGGAGATCTTTGGCCCAGCCGGGGTCGTCCACCGTTTCGAGACAGTCGATGAGGCCATCGAGGTAGCGAACGATTCACCATACGGTCTGGCAGCCAGCGTGTTTACCGAAGACATGGACCAGGCACAATACGTGGCGGAATCCTTGGAAACCGGCATGGTGTGGATTAACGGGACTTCCAAGAGCGCTCCCGATCTGCCTTTCGGCGGGGTCAAGCGCTCCGGTTTTGGTCGGGAACTGGCACACTTCGGGTTCAACGAATTCGCAAATAAGAAACTCGTCCGCAATCCACGAGGCTAATTGAACGCATCTTTGAAAGGAATTAGACAATGAGCAAACGAGTTGAAGGAAAAGTCGCGATCGTAACCGGCGGGGCCCAGGGAATGGGGCGCACTCACTCCCAGCTTCTGGCCGAAGAAGGTGCTTCAGTCATCGTCACTGACGTTGATAGTGTGGCTGGCCAAGAAACCGTCCGACTTATTGAGGATGCTGGCGGCAGTGCAGCATTCATTCAACACGATGTGGCCAGCGCATCTGATTGGGACACAGTAGTTAAACATGCCATGGATTCCCATGGGCGCATCGATGTCTTAGTCAATAACGCCGGCATACTCGTTTTTAAATCCCTACAGGACACCGAGGAAGAAGAATGGGATCGTATTGTTGAGGTCAATGCGAAAGGTACTTTCCTCGGATGTAAAGCCGTCCTGCCAGCGATGCGGCACTCTGCGGCACCGTCGATCATCAATATTTCGTCAATGTATGGCATTATCGGAGCACCAAACGCAGCGGCCTATGAGGCGTCTAAAGGGGCCGTACGGACTTTGACCAAAGCTGCCGCTGTGGATTTGGGACCCTTTGGTATTCGAGTGAACTCGGTACATCCTGGCGTCATCGACACTGCTATGACGAGAGACATCTTGGCTGATCCTGAAGGCGCCAAGGCGCTATTAGGTACAACGATTCTGGGTCGCGCTGCGCAGCCGCAAGAAGTCTCGAATTGCGTTGTCTTTCTCGCCTCGGATGAAGCATCTTTCATCACGGGAGCTGAGCTGGTCGTGGATGGCGGATACATCGCCCAATAGCGCCCATTTAAAACAGGCGGTTGCAACGCTTCCAGCTTGTGACTGTTAACTTCGTTTGGCGGTTTTTCGCAGTTTCGGCTGGCGGTATTGCTGATTTGTCAGATAGAAAGTACTCACCAGTCAGACAGTCTAAATGCCGCTAATTAAGATCGGTTGAAGACTTGTTAATGTGCGACAACACCGTGCCCCGTATATCCTCCAGTAGCTCGTCGTGAGTAAGTTCTGGGGTAGGTGGAGTCCAGGCAATGGTGTATCCCCCTGGGAACCCAGGGGGATCATCAATGAATTCAATATCCACTACGCCCAGAGTTCCTCGAGTGACTCGAACCCGAATACCTTCCACGTAGAAAGTTTCTGCTTTTTCGAACATGTCACTGCCACCTAGTTGCATTCACAAGACACAATTGTTTCTCTTGGGAATATTTGCATTTCTCACAGAAAGCCTGCACTGAGTAAACCAGACGTCCCCAGATATTTCTACACCCAAAGCCGCCAAGTGACAACCAATAAATGCCAAACCAAGCTAACAGTCACAATGTCGATCATGGAGCAATGAATCTCACGCTTCACGATCGTGGGCTGTGTCACCACAGTCAGCCCAGAATGTTGAAGATGCGACTCGGAGAGCAGCCTTGGTAGCAGGTGTAGCGTCTTGCAACGGATGGCTTGCAAGACGTCTCACCCAAACTTTATCGACTCACACGGACTCAAGCATTGGGGTGTCTTGCAGCTCTGTCTTGCAACGAAAGTCTAGAGTGGTGTCAACAACGTGGGTTGTAAGACAGTGTGAGGTGGGCATGAAGAAACTTATTGGGTATGCGCGAGTGTCAACGCGCAGCCAGCAGGCCGATCGGCAAATCGAGGACTTAGTGACCGCTGGTGTTCGGCGCGATGATCTCTACGTCGACCATGGCGTCTCTGGGGCTCGAACCTCCCGGCCGGGATTCGATGAAGCTCTCGCAGCACTACAGTCCGGTGACACGTTGGTGATTGCCACCTTGGACCGGTTGGGTCGGTCCACCCAGAGCATGCTGACTTTCGCCCAGCAGCTGCGGGAGAAGGGCGCGGGATTGCGGGTGCTCAACCTAGGCGGCGGCGACGTGGACACCTCCACACCAATGGGGTCGATGATGTTCACGGTGATGGCCGCATTAGCCCAGATGGAATTGGACATCAAGCGTGAACGGATCACCGATTCGGTGGCCAAGCGTCGAGCCGCTGGCAAAGATCTCGGCGGCCGACGTCGAGCCTTTACCGACAGTCAGATCCGGAGTGCGATGAAACTCATCGACGCCGGAGAGCCAGCCACCCAGGTGGCCCGCGATTTTGGCATGTCCCGAGCTACCTTGTACAGGCGCATCCAACAGCTGCCCGCCGACGGCAGCTGAGCACTATCACCGACGAAGTGGTCGAAGCCGCCCGAATAGCCCTAATGGTGGGCTGACCTGAAGCCGCCAAACCAAGCTGCAAAAAGCCGCCAAACGAAGTTAACAGTCACACACGCGCTGGCTGTCAATTTCAGAAAGCGACTGCACTTCGGTGTCAGTGGTGGCGCGAGTTGTGCAGCCAGCTTTTGTAATTGACAGTTCATGCGTTGCATTCCGATTAAAGAGGTGCCACGGTAGATATAGAGTCGGCTCTCACATTCACATCACGTCGGAAGTAGTTACGGCATGAAACAAATATTCAAATCGTCACTTACCGGATTCTTAGGATCTCTTTTCCTTTTGACTGCTTCGACATTAGGGGCAAGTGGCGCATCGGCTGAAGAATATAATGCAGATGTCGGGCAAGAGACTGTCGCGCAACACAAGGACAGCGGGGTCCCAGAAAACCATGCGGTTGATGAAGTGTTGAATTTCGTCGAGGGCGCTGGAACAGAAAACCCGTATTTCAACACCAAAGCAGCGCAATCAGCCGGAGCAAGCTCTGAAACACTAGAAGCAGGAGCTATTTTCAATGAAATGGCCGCCAGTCCATCAGGAGTCAGTCCTCAAAATGGCATCCCCGTATGGGGAAATTATTGCGGACCGTTCCATGGTGGCAGCGGCCTTCCCATCGACGTTCTCGATAGCTATTGCCAAATGCACGATCGATGCTACGCCGAACTTGGCTATTTGAATTGCGTTTGTGACGCTACACTTGTCGCACTCATCAATAACAATCTCGACAAGATGAGCAGTAATGCACGGCCAGTAGCAATCGCGATCAGCGCCTACTTCACCGTCTCACCTTGCGTGAACTAGTCGCATATGCAGCGTCACACGCCTCCACAAGGGTGGCCCCCACTCGAAAACAAGCGATGGGCCCAAATCGGTGCAAGTATATGCTTCGTGATCGGCGCGCTATGCATCCTTGTGTATTTCATAACATCACCTACTCAAGGATGGGGGCCCTCCATTTTCTTGATCTATGGACCGTTACTACTCGGCGTCACGGGCATCATCTTCGGGATCATCGCGCAACGCTGGTATCTCATTGTGCTCAATGCTCTCCCGCCGTTGGTATTTCCGGCAATCATGTTCTTCGGAACACTCATACTTGGTCCATAAAATTTACTGCAGGTTTCCAATCACAACTTTGGTTAGAAACCTGATACCCAACTGGCTAGCGATCATACCCGCTTTTACAACTCTCCTTGCAATTCCAAGCGGTGCATTTGGGTATCAACACAAGAAGTAGTTGGGCGCGCAATTTCTATACGTGCGCAGCACCTACGGCTTGCAGACCGCCATATGAAGCTGCAAAAACCCGCCAAATGAAGTTAACAGTCACACGGGATCTGCGTCATCTGGTCAACGTCGTCCATGATCTGACTGAGCGTGGCGTTGGGTTGAAGGTGCTTACCGGCCAAGGGACAGCCATCGATACCACGACCGCTTCTGGAAAACTGGTTTTCGGGATCTTCGCCGCCCTAGCCGAGTTCGAACGCGAACTCATCTCTGAACGCACCAAAGCTGGACTCGCGTCAGCCAGATCACGCGGACGCAAAGGCGGCGGTCCTTATAAAATGACCCCCGCCAAAGTCCGGCTCGCAATAGCCTCCATGGGCCAACCCGGTACAAAGGTCGGGGAGCTGTGCAAAGAACTCGGCATCACGCGCCAAACTCTGTACCGACACGTCTCACCTACAGGGGAGCTGCGTCCTGCCTGGAAAAAGGTTCTTGGCGTCGGTCTGTGAAGCCGCCTTCTGAAATCCGTGCAGTCAACTTCTGAAAATGACACAGGTTGTAGGATACGTCCGAGTGAGTGCCGCAGATCAAAACCCGCAGCGCCAAATCGAAGTGCTTGATGCTCCTATTGTGTGTCAAGCAGCAATTAGCCAGTGGTGGTAACGGGGCTATTCACCGTTGAGCGTGGAGCCCTTGTTGGTGGGGGATCCTGCGGCGTCGGCGTGTCTG
>NZ_JABAHY010000027.1 GCF_012641515.1 Nesterenkonia sedimenti
TCACCCGGGCCCTACTGGACACCGGAGGATTCAGGCCCCTCCTACACCCTCATCTGCGATGAGCCATATAAGGGCCGCAACATCGTCGAACGCGGATTCAGCCATCTGAAGCAATGGCGCGGTATCGCCACCCGCTACGACAAGCTGGCCACCACATTCCGCGCCGCAGTCCTACTCCACGGGGTCATCGCCTGGACCAAGCTTTTATCAGACACGCCCTAGTCGTCGTCCAGGAGAGCGCGAAACTGGTTCGTCATGCTCTTGGGATCGTCCACCTCGTGGTCGATGTCCGCCTGAATCGCCGTTCGCAGGTCGGGCAGGTCGGGCGCGGCGTACGTCGGATTTCTCAGAAACCCCTGCACTTCTGCGATCGCTTCGCTCCACCACTTCTGTGTTCCACGTGAGCGGCGCTGCTCCCGACGATCACCGAGCAGGTCATGCCAAACGGCGAGTTCCCAGCTGTTGTGGGCGGGATCGACCGACACGTCCCGGCCTAGCAGTTCCCCGAGTTGGTGGGCGAGCTTGCTGGCCCGAGCAGACGTGTGCTGGAAGGTATCGACCGTGAAGCTCCACCACACCTTCCGGCGAACCTGTACCACCCGATGCACCAGATTTTGGTGAGACTCCTCATCGAGATCGTTCACGACCTCTTGGAGGTCCCGCACCAGCCGTTGGACGTGTTCCACCTCGTACGACGCCGTGTCGGCGGCCGCGTTGGCCGAGTCGGCCGCCGAGGCGGCAGAGTGCGCAGCGTCCGTGGCCTCTGCGGCAGTCGCGGTCATGCGCGCGATCGGCTCAGCGATGTGCTTCTCGATGCCCTCTGCGATCTGGTCGACTTGGCTTCCAACGACGCCGACGGCCGACTGGAGCTCGGTGGTTGTCTGTCGGAACCTCGCCGCGAAGCTGCCGGCCTCCCTGTCGAGGTAGATGCGCAGCAGTTCGTCGTCTGTGAGTGCGCGGGTGGAGCGTCCTTGTCGTGTCTGTCGTCGTCCTTCGTCATCGAAATGAGGCGGCATGGTTGGCCGAACTTCGACGCGGAGGAACGGGACTTTCTCGTTCACCGCCTCCTCGATGATAAAGATGTCAACCGGGATGGGGCGTGTCTTGGTCGCTATGTCCTGGAGACGGGCGACCGCCCTGTCGAGGCCCTTCGGCAAGCCACACGGAATCCCACACACCAGTCCCGTCTCGGCATCCTCAACCTCGTCGACGCCGACAAGGAGGTGGGCGACTTCACGGGTCGGGTCGAGCGCTACCCAGTTCGCCAAAGTGGACAAGACCTTGGGGGAGACGGCTTCGGCGTCTCGCTTGAACTCGTACCGACCCGACTCACCTAGTGCGAGCATGTGCTGAGCATCGGTGCTCATGCGCTGGTGACGCGTAGGACGTGCAGCGGCGTTCATATGACTGCTACCCGGCTTCGCCGAGGGTATGCCGTAGAAGCGCGTTCAAGATGTCCGTGTCATCGAGGCCCTGTTGGTCTGCGAGTATGTCTGCTGCCAGTGTCTTGACGGCCTCGATGGGTAGCCAGGGAGGAATCTCTCGGTAGTTGCGATCGAATCCGATGAGGTTCCATGTTTGGGAGTCGAGCTGCTCCGCCCAGCCGGCGCAGGAGATGACAAGGGAGGTCAGCAACTGAGGCGCAGTCTCTAGAGCATGTGCCAAGCGGTTACGCACTTCCGCATCTGAGGTCGCGCGAGCGAAAGCCCACATCATCGACTGACCGTTCACATCGTTGCCTACCCACGACGCCGTGCTTGCCCAGTCCGTTTCCGCCCACAGTCGGCGCAGGTTCTGGCGGGCGGCAACGGCAGGAGCGTCCTGCCCGTCGCTACGGCGACCCGCCTCTTGGAGTAGTGCGACCGCGGAACATATTGGAAGCCGCTGTCGATCCCGTTCCGCAAGGTCGAGTTGATCGTCCTCGGTCGCGTTACCTGCCACCGCAATCGCGAGAGCGGCGGTGGTGTCAAGATCGATCGCGAGGAAGTGCGCGGTCGGTGGAATCGCTGCAGCGTTAGCGGTTGCCTCGGCGACTCGCTCGCGGAGTTCGGGGTCGTATGGGCGGTGACCGACTCGGTGGAACGGCCGGGCTTCATCAAGAAGTTTTCGATGCTCTGCGAGAGGGTCCACCTCCTCGGGCTCACTGGCGACTGGTGGAGGCTCCGGCACCTCGACTTGTTCACCACGCGATGCGCGCACGAGATCGGTAACGGATCGCCCGAGTTCCTCCAGTGCGTTGTCGAACGCTGTGTCCGATGTCGGGTCGGAGTCTCCTGCCCAGGTCGAAGCGGTGTCGATCAGCTCGGTGATCGCACGATCCATAGCGTCGCACCAGGGAGCCACCCGCGTGCCTGTCACTCGGACCGCAGCGAGCTCGATCCGAGTCGCTTCCGCTGCAGGGCCCACTTCATCGAGTGCTGCCGTTAAGGCAGACTGAATGCCTTCTTTTATCGGACGAACTTCCATCTCCGACGGCTCCGCGTACACGGGATTGCCGTCTTCATCCCACATGTTGAAGGAGCTTCGCACCTGCTCTCTCAGTTGCTGCCAGCGCCGAGCCCACGATCGTGCGACACCACGAGTTCGCTCGGCTGCGAGCCGAAGAGCCTCCACCCGTCGAACCAGCTCGACCGTGGACGGGGCGTGTAGGGCATCAAACGACTCGGAGACCACGAGGACTTCAGTCGCTTCGTCCTCGCTGATCGGCCAGTTGCGTTGGAGATGGTCGTACTCTGCGATCTGCGCACTCTTCCACTGGCGAAGCATGTCGGCCGGGAACAGGTCCGGCGTCTCGTCGATCTCGTAGGAGTGCTCGATGCACAGCAGAATGAGATTGTCGAAGGCCCGGTTCTCCTCGGCGGGCATGTCAAGCCACCGTGGTCCGCCCTTCCGCCGTGCATGAATGTGGGCAACTCGACTGTTCAACACCCGATCGCCTGTGTCGTCCGAAAGTTTGTACAACGGTCGGCTGCACGGTGGATGCGCGCACCGGAATGCAGACCCGTATAGCTGACGCACCGTGGAAGGCGTCGGGAGCGGGTACGCATCGGCTGTCATTCCTGAGAACCTGCGTCGTGAGGCGCCGTGAAGTGCGCGTGAAGGTTGGCGAGTGCTCCGTTCGCCTTCGTCAGGATCTCGGACGCACAGACGGTGCAGTAGGTGGTCTGGCTCTGCGGCCCGTCGTGTACGACGAGGCACGGCTCGCCTTTGAGGATCACGTGCGCCTTCTTGCGGTAGCACTTGCGTCGCCGCCCCGCTATTTCTGGGCTGACGTGCTTCAGGATGTTCTTCACCGCGGCCATCGGTTCACTCCTTGATCGCTGTCTTGATCGTGTCGGCCACCTGGTCTCCGATCTCGTCGAGTGAGTCGTAGGCGGCCTGCAGCTGGTTGAGTGTCCACTTGTCTCGGCTCTTCTTGCCCTGCCCGGCGAAGGTGTTTATCTCACGGTTCAGCAGGGCGTAGAGAGCGTCGGAGTTGTTGCCGCGGGCACCCTTGATGGCTCGACTGATGTCGAAGCCGGCGCGGGGAAGGCCCAGGTCGGCGAGGATGCGCTGATGGATCGACTTTGAGCGGCTGTCCAATCGGCTCCGCAGGGACTGGCGCCTGACCTGCGGCTGGACAGGCACCGAGTCGGCAGGCTCCTCTTCGTGCTCCCTACGGTGAGCCAACTGTGCCCGAAGCGCATCCGCGGTGATGCCCAGCTCGCGGAAGGAGAAGCCACCCGGCCCCTTGGCGTCCAACATCTCTTCGATGACCCGGTCGTCGTTGGGGTCCAGGAACGAACGGTTGAGGAAGTGGCTGAGGCGCTCGTCCTGTGCCACAGGGTCGTCGAAACGTTGGGCGATCTGCTCGGGATCGCCGCGGCCGTTTCGTCCAGCTGAGTCGGCTCCTTCGCCGCGAGCCCACCCTCTGACGATCTGCTGGTCCTGGGTGTCAAGGTCGCGGAACTCGTCCCATTGCTCCTCGTTGTTGAGCCCGACGTGGGAAACCACGAAGCCCTGATTGTTGGGGCTGTTCAGATCGTTCAGGTCGACCGTGCGCATCACGCGGCCGACGAACTGGATGTAGGGCGACAGCGAGCGGTAGGGGCGGAAGATGGCTGCCACGCTCAAGGGAGGGTGGTCGAAACCTTCGCCGAGCATGGCCACCTGCACGATGACATCGATCTGGTTGTTACGGAGCTTGGCCAGTACGGCCGACTTCCGGTCGTCAGCGAGGTTGCTGTGGATGGTTTCCGCTTGCAGACCCATCTCCTGGAAGATTGCGCGCACTTGATCGGCGTGGTCGATCGACATCGCCGATGCAGCGATCTGGTGAGGGAAGCCAGTCGCCGCCCGGAGGGACTGGAGCTTCTCGACCGCCTTCTCTGCAATGTGGCGGTTGCACTCGTCCGAGAGCGCGACACCGCGACGGAACCAGGCCTCCTCCTTCAACTCAAGGATCTGTTCAAGTGTGTAGGTGTCGCTTTCCCCGCGCACGGTGAAGGTGATCTCGGAAGGATGCGCGGAGGCCGAGACGATGTGCTTGATGTAGCCATTGAGCATCGCGCGGGCGAAGGGGTAGCGATAGATCAGCTCCCCCAGCAGCTCCTTGTTGTCGGCGCGGAAGGGCGTCGCCGTCAGACTGACGAAGCGCGCCTGGGGGAACGCCCTCACCACTTTCTGCCAACTCTCGGCAGCGACGTGGTGGCCCTCATCGATAACAACGAGGTCGAAGAAGTCGCTTGGGAACTGAGACAACCAGCGGTCGGCACTGCTCGCGAGTTGCTGGATGTTAGCGACGACGATGTGGCTGTTGACGCAATCGTCCATGTTGGCCTTGGGGCCGTCGACCAACGCCGTGAACGGCCCGGACGTGAAAGAGTCGAGGATGCCTGCCTTCTTCCAGAAGCAGGAGGCGTTCGAGATGTTCAGGTCGGCGTAGAGGCCCTGACGGATCGTCGTGTTGGGCGCGATGATGAGCGTCCGTTTGTGTGACAGGCTGAAGGGGAGGATCGCCGCGACGCCTGTCTTTCCGCAGCCCACCGGCAGTTGGATGATCGCTGGAGTCGTCTTCTGGGCGAAGTGCTCGACGGCGGCCTCATACGCCTCCTTCTGAGGTTCGCGCAATTGCGGGTTGTCGGCGATCGCCGCATCTGCGGCATCGAAGAAGCCAGCTACCACGTCTTTGGCCTTCTCAGCGGTGTTGTACTCAAGGCGGAACGGCTCCAGGTCAGCGATGCGATAGAAACGGTACTGGCTGCCGGGGCGACGGGCGGCCGTGAGTGTGCCCGCAGCGTCCCATCGCCGCAGCGTGGCGGCGGACACGCCCACGTACGCAGCGGCCTGGGCGATGGTGAGGTAGTCGTCATATGAGTCGCTCATGATTGTGCAGCGTACCACAATCCTTGGCAACATTATGCAACTCCATCACGCCGTGTGCGGCGAGCCTATTCACGGCGTACCGGCCCGCCTGGGTTGCCCTGCCAAGTAGGTGTTGTGGTGAGGCCAGTCGTACGAGCTGGGCATGACCGGTTCGAGGGTTCGCTACGAGCCGGCTCATCCTCGGCAGCCTCTCGCGGCTCGTCACCGATGCCGAGTCTCGCCTGATCCCATGTGGAGGATGGCTTCCTGCCCTGAAAGATCATGCCAAAGTCGTCTGTGCACGTCTTCCGGGTCGCCGAATCATTCCACCAGCGTGCAGCACCGCCCGGCGCGCGATGTTCTGACCGACAGCGAAGCGCGCGCCGATCTCGGCCAGCGTGAACCCCTGGTCGTAGAGTGTGCCGATCTCGGCGACCTGCGCCGCGCTCAACTTGCCCCGCCGCACGGGAACTGACCGGCGGCGCAGGTGGATCGCCACCGTGGTGCGGTGCACATCGAAGTGCCCGGCAACCTCGCGCATCGTCTTGCCGCCGAGGTACATCGCCACCAGCTCATCGACCTGGGAGGCGTCGAGAAAAGTTTGAGCCATCCCAATCGAGCGGACCAGCGGACCCCGAGAGTCCCGAATCCGAGGTCCGGTCGGTCGACGGCAGTGTCTGTAGACCCCACGAGACAGCCGCCTGGCCAGGGTTTTCACCGATGGAGAGAAGTTTGAGAACTCTCTACTCAGGTCCACCACATCAGGTTGGCCGCTCAAATCAACACGGTTCGAGCGGCCAGCTGGATCTCATGTAGTATGGAGTCATCATATCCCCCACGCCTCTCGGAGAAGCGCAACTTGGGGGATTTTTCTTTCCCGCCTGACTAGACTCAGGACATGCCGAAGCGACGAATGCCCCGTGCCCGCGGAAGCGGACGCTTCGAGAAGCCGCCCCTGAGCTCGTCTGCGTTAGTGGATCTGCTCAGAAGCCGTGGACTTGCCATCACAGACGAAGCTCAGGCAGCCCAGCAGATCAGCAACATCGGCTATTACCGCCTCTCCGCGTACATGGTCCCATTCCAGCGTGGCCGTGATCATCATGACTTCAAGCCAGGGGCAACCTTCGAAGATGTGATGAGCCTCTACTCGTTTGACCGCCAGCTCCGGCTCCTCGTCCTGGATGCGTTGGAGCACATTGAGGTCAGGTTGCGGGCCGCAGTGACTGACGAAATGTCACTGAAGCATCAGGATGCCTTCTGGTACACCGAGCCGTCATATTTCCGAGATTTGGCTCGGCACTCTGAGTTTCTGGATCAGGTGAGTGAACGTAGCCGACGTCAGCTCGAAGGCCGGCCTGAAGACCCCGGCGATGTGCACAATTACCGGTCTGCCTTAGAGCATTACTTGGTCACGTATGGCGAACCGGAGTTTCCTCCCTCTTGGATCATGATGGAGGGGCTCACTTTCGGTCAGGTGAAGTCGCTCTATGACAACCTCCAGCAGCGTGAAGACTCGAACCGCATCGCCCGTCAGCTCGGCGTCCCCGGACCAGTGTTGACTTCGTGGCTGAGGACTTTTCTGCGGTTCCGGAACATCGGTGCCCACCATGGCCGCTTGTGGAATGTCGTTCTCGGTGTCGCGCCCACGGCTCCAAAGAGCAAGTCCGTTCCTTGGCCGCGATCTCATGGGAAGATCACCGACCCTCGGCACGGTCCCATTCGGATATATCCAGGACTTACAGCTATCCAATCACTGTTGCTGACCACCGCCTCAGACCTCACGTGGTCACAACGTCTCTATGACCTGATTTCGGACTATCCGACCGTCCCTCAGCAAGCGATGGGGTTCCCAGCAGACTGGCACCATGAGAGGTTCTGGAACATAACTTCCAGTTGAAGCAAACTCCCGGCGCGGGAGGGGTCTTCGGAGACACTGTGGCCTGCTGAATGTGGTGGCCATTGTGGTGGCCATTTTGCTCCACATCCACCGATTCCGAGCGACGCCCACCGACAGAAGAAACTGCAAAACACCAGGTCAGAGGACACTCGTCGACACCGACCTATTCCAGCAGAACCCACTCAGGGGATCTTTTAATCCGCTGGTCGTGGGTTCGATCCCCACAGGGCCCACCAGATCGTTGTTGTTCAAACCGCCGACATCACCGGTTTGAGTCCTACTGAGGTCCCCGTCCTCCTGTCGGCGTAGTGCGGTCGCCTGGACTTCGGGGTTGAACATGATGTTGAAGGGCACACCCGGCTCCCCGTCCACGGTGGGGTCTGCTGAAGGTTCGGTTGACTTCAAGACTGCTTAGAAAGCAGGAAGGATGGAAGTCATGCCGAAAGGCGTCTGCAACTACTGCCATCGCGACACCTCGATCGGAGACTAGGGTGCCTGCCCCCGGCCCGCCGCCGAAAAAGCTCGCCCTGACCGAGTGAGTGCAGCCCGTCCTCATCGACGTCACCCCCGACCCCGAGCTGCTGCGCCAGCGCGCCCTCATCGAGAACAGTGAGCTGACCCGATACTGCAACGCGATCGTGCATGAGCACGCCGAACAATTCGGCTGGTCTGTCCGCCAACGCAACGACGTGATCCGTTCCCTGCGCCTGTTGCAAACCCTCCGCGACAGCCCGATCGCGAAGGTGCGCGCCTCCGACGTGCTCCAACTCCCACGCTATGACGGCAACATCGTCTCCACCCTCGACGTGCTCGACGCCGCCGGGCTGCTCATCGACGATCGGCCCCGCTGGTTCGACACTTACTTCACGAACAAGACCTCGCTGCTGCCGCAGGTCATGCAGGAGCAACTCGAGGTCTGGGTGAACGTCCTGATCGACGGAGCGACGACCACGCCCCGGCAGTGCTCTCGCGACCCGCTGACCGTGAAAGTCCACATCCACGCCGTCGTTCCGGCCGTGACCGCGTGGGCAGAGACCGGCCACCAGTCGCTCGCCGAGATCAGCCCCGCTCAGATTCGTGACGTGCTGCCCGAGAGCGGGAACCCGCGTGCGCTCATGGAGCGTGGCCTGCGGTCGCTGTTCAAGGTGCTCAAAGCCCGCAAGCTCGTCTTCCAGAACCCCACCCGCGGCATGACGACCACCAAGGTCAACGGCAACGTCCCGATGCCGCTGGACACCGCACTCATCCGCGAGAAACTGAACTCGCCCCACCCCGTAATCTCGTTGGCCGTTGCTCTCGTCGCGTTCCACGCCCTGACCGCGAAACAGGTCTCCGAGCTGCTGCTCACCGATATCGTCGACGGACGCCTGAACCTCGCAGGCCGAAGCATCCCGCTCGCTGCTCCCCTTCGCGAACGCCTCGCCCGATGGCTCGACTACCGCCAGCGCAGGTGGCCGAACTCGCAGAACCCGCACCTCATCATCCACCAGCGCTCCGCGCCCAGGATGATGGCCGCGAACCGAACCTATCCCTGGCAGCAGGGCGGCATCCGCCCGCAGGACCTCCGCGAAGATCGCATCCTCGCCGAAGCCCACGCCACCCGCGGCGACGCACGGGCGATCAGCGACCTCTTCGACCTCAGCATCGCAGGCACCAACCGTTACATCGACACCATCGAGCACCCAGACCTCGCCTCCGGTGAAGGTCGATGAAATGAGAGCCTCACCAACCCGCACAGGGTATGGGCGCCGTCTCTCTTCCCATCGACGCATCTTCGTTCGATAGCCCATCTACGGCGAGGTCGCTGCCATAGAATCCGGAGCAAGAAAGCCGAGTATCCCTCTATCTCAGGAGGCCGGTATCGCGTGCGGTGGCGACGGCGGCGGTGCGGGAAGAGACGCCGAGCTTGGTGTAGATGTGCACGAGGTGCGATTTCACCGTGGCGTCGCTGATGTGCAGACGTGCCGCGATCTCGTTGTTCGTCGCGCCGTCTGCGACGAGCCGCAGTACCTCGGTCTCGCGGGCGCTGAGGCTCGGCTGCGGAGAGCGCATCCGGGCAAGCAGCCGGCCCGCGATCGCGGGTGCGAGCGCGGTCTCGCCCTCTGCTGCGGCGCGGATCGCAGCGATGAGCTCATCAGGCGGCGCGTCCTTGAGGAGGTAGCCGCTGGCCCCGGCTTCGACCGCGCCGAGGATGTCACTGTCAGTGTCGTAGTTCGTGAGCACCAGCACCGCCGACGGGTTCGGCAGAGCGCGAATGCGACGGGTCGCGTCGGCTCCGGTCTGTTCCGTGCCGAACTGCAAATCCATCAGCACGACATCCGGTGCGAGCTCGGCGGCGAGAGCGACTGCGTCGTCCGGGGCTGTGGCTTCGCCGATCACATCGAGGTCGGGGTCACCGGCAAGCATGGCGCGGAGCCCGGTTCGGACGACGGGATGGTCGTCGGCGAGCACGATCCGGATCATGAGGCCGCCCCGCGTCGCGTCGGGAGCGGCAGTCGTGCGGTGACCGTAGTGCCGTCGCCGGGTGCCGAGGTAATGGTGAGGGCGCCGTCGAGCTGTTCGACGCGTTCTCGCATGGCTGACAGTCCGAAGGAGTCGGCATCGTGTGAGTCGGCGACGGCCGAGGACACGTCGAAGCCCGGCCCGTCGTCGCGTATGACCAGTGACACGGCGTCGTCCTCACGTGCGAGCTCGATGGCGATCCGGGTGGCGTTCGCGTGGCGGATCGCGTTCGACAGTGCGCCTTGGGCGATGCGCAGCAGCGCCGTCTGGATGCCCATCGGAAGGTCGAGGTCTTCGGCGATCACCTCGACAGGGAGCGAGGCGCGGTCGGATTGCTCCTGTCCGAGCCTGCGCAGAGCGGCGGCGAGGCCGTCGTCGAGGCGGGCGGGGGTGAGCTCGCGGATGATCTGCCTCGTGTCGGAGAGGCTCTCAGCCGCGGTCTCACGCGCAAGCTTCAGGTAGCCGGCACCGGGTTCGGGGGTGTCGCGTTCGGCGGCACGCAGCAGCATCTGGATCGAGGACAGGCCCTGGGCGACGGTGTCGTGGATCTCACGGGCGAGGCGTGCCCGCTCCGCGAGAGCGCCCTGTTCGCGTTCGGTCTCGGCCAGCTGCTGCCGGGTGTGGATCAGCTCGGCGAGGAGACGTTCGCGTTCCTCGGCTTCACGCCGCAGTGCGCGGTAGGCGAGTCCGATCAGGAGAGCGACGCCGGCGCCGACGAGCGGGCCGATGACCCCGCCGACGCTGAACCCGAGATGCAGCCCGAGGGCGAGGATCGAGAACGCGGTCGTGACCACGATCGCCGCGACCCCTCCGGAGCCGGGTAGGACGTGGAGGTAGAGGAAGAACAGGGGAAAGACGAGGTACGCCCCCTCGGGGCTCAACCACATCAGCACCGCCCACAACAGGGTCAGCGCGGCGACCCAGATGAGCGCGAAGCTGCGACCGGACGAACCTGCTGTGCGTCCGGAACGCGCTGCCCATGCGCCGGCGAGGTAGACCGCGACGAACGCGACCCCGACGATCAGCGTCCATGCTGCGACCGGGGAGAAGACGACGAATGCACGCACGACCGCGAAGCCCGCGAGCCCGATCAGGAGGGCGTGCAGGCCGAAGCGGAGGCCGGTGAACACCGGGGTGAGGGTCGAGTGCGGCATGACAGCTCCAGCCTACGCGAACCGCGTTTCCGGACCATCAACCGAAAGTTTGACCGCGAATCCCATGCTTTAGGCGATGCCCGACCACACCCCTTGATAGGAGGGTTGAAGAGTAGCTCGGGCAGAGTGTTCGAGCAGAAAGGCATCATCGTGTTCGTCGCGTGGAGAGAGCTGCGGTTCGCCCGCGGCCGGTTCCTGCTCATCGGGGCCGTCGTCGCCCTGATCACCCTGCTCGTCGGCTTCCTCTCCGGCCTTACCGGAGGACTTGCCGCCCAGAACATCTCCTCGGTACTGCAGCTGCCCGGAGACCGTCTCGTGCTGCAGCAGCCCGAGAACAGCGACCCGAGTTTCGCAACGTCCTCCCTCGGCGAGGACACCGTCACTGCATGGGAACACGCTGACGGTGTCGAGTCGGTGACGCCGGTCGGGATCGTTCAGTCGCGGGCTTCGTCCAGCGGCACCGACGACCCGACCGGGGTCGCCCTCTACGGGCTGCCGCAGGACGCTCCGGGTACCGGATCGAACTCCCTGTTCGAGCTCACCCCGGATTCCGATACCGAAGTCGGCCTCTCATCCGGTGCCGCCGATGACCTCGGTGTCGAGGTCGGTGACACGATCTCGATCACTGGCAACGACTTCACTGTCGCCGCTATTGGCGAGGATCTCTGGTACAGCCACACCCCGGTCCTCGTCATGACCCCCGAGGCGTGGAGCGAGGCCAGCAAGCTCGTCGGAGGCACTGGCGAGGCCACGGTACTCGCCGTCACCGGCGACGCAGACTGGGAGGCCGTGGGTTCCGAAACGGACACGGTCGCGGAGACGCCACTGGCGAGTCTGACCGCTTTAGAGGCGTTCCAGTCCGAGATCGGGTCACTCGGGCTGATGATCGCGATGCTCTTCGGGATCTCCGCGCTCGTCGTCGGTGCGTTCTTCACCGTCTGGACGATGCAACGCGCAGGCGACATCGCCGTGCTCAAAGCATTGGGGGCCACCACCGGGTCGCTCGTGCGCGACTCCCTCGGGCAAGCCCTCATCGTGCTCGCCGTCGGGATCGGCGTCGGCCTCGCCGCCGTGATCGGACTCGGCACCCTCGCGGGGCAGGCGCTGCCGTTCATCATCAGCCCGCTCACCACTCTCGCCCCAGCCGTCGTGATGGCGGTCCTGGGCCTCGCAGGAGCCGCGTTCGCGCTGCGCTCCGTCACCAAAGCCGACCCCCTGACAGCCCTTGGGAGCAACCGATGATCGAACTGCAGAACGTCACCCTCACCTTCCCCGACGGGGAGAACCGCATCACCGCCATCGATGACGTCACCCTCCGTGGAGACAACGGCACCGTCACCGGCATCACCGGCCCCTCCGGATCGGGCAAATCCAGCATCCTCGCCGTCGCCGCGACCCTGATCCGCCCTGACTCCGGAGGGGTCCTCATCAGTGACGGCACCGACACGATCGACGCCGCCCAACTTTCGAAGCACGAGGCCACGAAACTGCGCCGTGAGCGCATCGGCATCGTGTTCCAGCAGTCCAACCTGCTGCCCGCGCTCACCGCCCGTGAGCAACTACAGGTCATGGCCAGGCTCGGCGGTGGCACCAGCCGGAACAAGCGAGCGAAGATCGACGCCCGCGTCGACGAACTCCTCGACGCCGTCGGCCTCACCGAGCACGCAGGCAAGCGCGCGCACCAACTCTCCGGCGGGCAACGCCAACGGGTCGCGATCGCCCGCGGGCTCGTCCACGAACCCGAGGTGCTGCTCGTCGACGAGCCGACCAGCGCTCTCGACCAGGAGCGCGGGGCAGAGATCATGGAACTCATCGCCGGCCTCACGCATGAACGCGACACCGCCACCCTGCTCGTCACCCACGACCTCGTGCATCGCGACGCCCTGGATGATCTCGTCACAGTCATCGACGGCCGCATCACCACCCCTGTCGCAGGGCAAGCGCTTACACGCTGAGCTGGGTCTGCCGCACCGCCTGGCGGCTGTGTGCCTCCCAGGGGGTGTTCTCGGTGATCATCCGCTGGAAGAAGAGCAGGGGCACTCGCCCAGGGCCTCCGGTCCACGACGATCTGGTGCAGCGTCAGTTCAGCACGGTGAAGACCCTCAACGAGGTCTGGCTGACTGACTGACATCACCGAACACCACACCGGCGAGGGCAAGCTCTATCTCTGCGCGGTCAAGGACGCCTGCTCACGCCGGATCATCGGCTACAGCATCGACAGCAGGATGAAGGCCTCCGTGGCGGTCAGAGCGTTGAAAAACGCCATCGCCAACCGGGCCCGCACCGGGACTGAAGTGACCGGATGCATCGTCCGGTTGAATCCGCCCAATTTCGTTCCAAGAAGTTCCTCCGGGCTTTGGAGTACCACGGCCTGGTCGGATCTATGGGGCGCGTGGGCGCTGCCGGGGACAACGCCGCCATGGAGTCGTTCTACAGCCTGCTGCAGAACAACGTCCTCGACGCCCAGCCCTGGCGCACGCGGGAAGAGCTTCGGATGCGGATCTTCTCCTGGATCGAGAGGACCTATCACCGAAGGAGGAAACAGAAGGGGTTGGGGGGTGCCTCTATGGTTTTCGTCAAGCCGCTAGGGTGTGCCCGGTTCCGCTTCTGATGGTTTCGGGGTCTTGGTAGTAGGTCCCGTCACGCAGCATCGCGTAGAG
>NZ_JABAHY010000028.1 GCF_012641515.1 Nesterenkonia sedimenti
CAGATCAGGCTGGGCAGGCAGGCCGTGACACGCCCGGGCTATACACACATTTCTGCCTATAACCGACACAAAAAGGGGATCCCATTCTCGGGATCCCCTTTTTGTGGTGAGGTTGTCAGGCTCAGGCAGCCGGCTTGGGCTGCGGAACCTCCGCCTCAGTGGGCTTAGTGTTGGCGTTGGTCTCCGCCGGGGCCGGCTTGGTGACCGGTTCCGGCTTCTTCCAGGGGTCCTCCACAGGCTGGGAGGCCCGCCATGCGGCAACACCGGCAGTCACACCGGCTGCCACCAGACCGAAGACCAGCAGACCCTTCTTACGGGACTTGGCTTTCTGCTGCTTCTTCAGCTCCTTGGCCGCCTTCTTGGCGTACTTCTCGGAGTTCTTCCGCAGCTTCTTGATGATCTTCTTATCCCCGGTGGCCTTGATCAGGGCCTTCTCCACACGCGGATTCACATCTGCGTTGTGGATCAGCTTCGCGGTCTTATCCGCGTAGTTGCCCAGCTTGTAGGAGGCTGCGGGGACGTAGTTCTTGGTGATCTCCGCCTTGGCGTCGTCGTACTTGGAGACGATCTTCTCGACCTCCTTCTTAGCCTTCGGCGGGAGCTTGTCGTACTGAGCGGCAATGCCGCCACCGGCTGCGCCTGCAGCCTGCTTAATCTTGGATCCGGCCACAGCAGCACCGTCATTGACCGCGTGCAGCGCTTTGGCCGAGGCGTCCTGAACCTTCGGAGCGCTCTTACGGTAGGTCTTCTCAGCCCAGTCAGCGGTTGCGCCGAGCTTAGGCGCCACCCAGTCCTGGGCAGTCTCGAAGCCGGCGAGCACCTTGTGCTCCCAAGTGTGGCTCGGTTTCTTCTTCTTACCGAACATGCCTCTGCCTTCCGATCAGGATCGTTGCTCTGTCTAGCCTACATGGAACAATGGACGCATGAACGCTATTGCAACGCATCAGGCAACCATCAAGACATCTGCCGGCGACATCGTCGTCGAACTCTTCGGTAACCACGCCCCGGTCACTGTGGATAACTTCGTGGGGCTGGCCACCGGTGAGAAGGCCTGGAAGCACCCGGAATCCGGTGAGGATAAGACCGGTACCGCTCTGTATGACGGCACTATCTTCCACCGGATCATCAAGGACTTCATGATCCAGGGCGGCGACCCCCTGGGCCTGGGCGTTGGCGGTCCCGGCTACCAGTTCGACGACGAAATCCACCCCGAACTGGACTTCACCAAGCCCTATAAATTGGCCATGGCCAATGCAGGCATCCAGATGGGCCGGGGTACCAATGGTTCACAGTTCTTCATCACCTCAGTGCCTACCACCTGGCTGCAGGGTAAGCACACTATCTTCGGTGAGGTCCGCGATGAGGCTTCCCAGAAGGTGGTTGATGAGCTGAACTCTGTGGCCACCGATGGTCGCGACCGTCCCAAGGAAGACGTGGTCATCCAGACCATCGAGATCACTAAGCTCTAGGGCTTCCTTGAATCCCTGTTTTCAGCATTCGGACAGAGCGGCCTATGTGCAGTGTCAACGCTGCGATAGGCCGCTCTGCTCTGAATGCATGGTGGAGGCCCCCGTGGGCTTCCACTGCCCCGTCTGTGTTGACCAGGCACGGCGAAGCCGGCCCACTCCCCGCACCACCTTCGGTGCCAAGGCCGGTATTGAACGTCCCCTGGTGACGATTTCAGTGATCGTCGTCTGCGCGGTGATCTATCTCTTTCAGATTCTGCCGATCTACAGTTCGCAGCTAGCGACCTCCCTGCCGGATATCACTCGGCAGTTTGCCTATGCGCCGATTTATACCTCGGAGATCGGGCTGAACTTTGAGCCCTGGCGCATGCTCACCTCAGCGCTGCTGCATTCCCCACAGCAGGCGGCGCATCTCTTCTTCAATATGATCGCCCTGTGGTTCGTCGGCCGGGCGATGGAGCCGGAGATCGGCAGGCTGCGCTTCGGTGCGCTGTTGCTGCTCTCGGCTTTCGGCGGCTCAGTGGCCGTGATGTATTGGTCCGATCCCCTGACCCCCACTGTTGGGGCATCGGGGGCGGTCTTCGGACTCTTCGGCGCCCTTTTTGTTCTGCTGCGCTCCTCGGGCTCTGAGACCGGCGGTGTTGTGGCCCTACTGGCGATCAATATGGTGTTCAGTTTCCTCGTGCCGCAGATCTCCTGGCAGGGACATCTCGGCGGTTTGGTCACTGGTGCCGTGGTGGCCACCGTCTACGCCTACGCCCCAAAACGGCAACGTGGACTATGGCAGAGCCTGGGGCTGATTCTCATTGCTGCTCTGCTGCTGTTGGCCACCTGGTGGGGTATTCCTCAGGTGACTGTCTTCTGATATCCCCATGATCCACAGATACCTGTGGAAAACTCTCTGACCTTGGGAATTACATGCGTGTAGTTTTTCCACATTGGGGATAACTACTGTGGATAACTCCGGCGCACCTCCCGAAGCTCCGGAATTCAGTCCAATTCCTGAAGTTTCTCCAGCTGGGTGTGCACAACCCCGGCCATTTCCTCCTCATCGACGTTGTAGCCGATCATCCGCAGACTGTTATGCCCGAAATCGTGATGGATGAACTGCAGGGTCATCTTTTCCCCAGAGGCTTCGGTCTCCACCGCAAGCCCATCCACACCACCGGGCTGGAAAGCTTCAATAGTCCGTGAACCGTCGATTCCCTCCTCGGGGTTCGGCTCAATGGCGGCATCTGAGCCGGTACAGGCCTCGTAGAAGTCTTCCCAGATCTCGGAGTTCCCCTGGACTTCCACGTCATAGTCGCGGGACTTCAGATAGATGGTGACAGAGGCGTCATCACTGGTATCACTCGTTTCCTGCAGCACCTGAGCCGTAATGTTCCGCTCTCTCCACTCGCCGAAGATCCGCTCAATAGCTCCGGTGGAACCGCCGGCCCCATCGCCCTCATCACCGAACCACAGCTGCTGGCAGGCCGCATACTGTTCCTCCTCGGAGTCCGGCATCGGCGCGGCACCGAAGCCCACAGGCATCAATCGCGTGTTCCAGGGGTCGCCGTAGCTGAGTTCTTCCTCCTCATCCTCGACCTCACCCGAATACTCACTCCGAGTCTCCCCGTTCTCCCCAAAGATCTCCGTCTCATTCAGTACCGCCTCAGCTAACTGGTCCTGGGTCAGCTCTTCAGTGGGCAGCTCCCACTGGTCGATATCCTCGTGAAGCTGCTGGTCATCCTCGCCACCTGCAGCGGTGCATCCGGTCAGGGCCACAAGGCCGCAGGAGATCGCTGCCCCTGCCACCAACCAGCCCCGGGAATCCTGCGGGGTCTCTGTCATCCGTTCCATAACCCGAGAATAAGCAAACTTCACAAAGATTGCAATAGCAAACTCTAATCAAGCCGGGTCTGCAGTGGACCCATATCCACCGAAAAGAGGACCCCTCCCGAACCGAGAGAAGTCCTCTGACTTGATTTTGGTGGACCTCATGGAGCACTGCGAGAACAGGCGACGGCGAATCTCGGAGCTTGTTTCCGCGTGGAGTCAAGCCAATCTCATAGAGAACGAGCTACTCGACGAGCGGGATGACCTCCGTGTCGAGGCTGTGGCAGAACCAATGAGACGGTCTCGAACACCACTCACCGAGACGGACGTGGACGCTATGCGAACAGCGAAGGCCAGCGGCGTGAGTGTCACCGTATTGGCCAAGCGGTTCGGAGTCCATCGGGGAACGGTATGGGCCAAGACTCGATAGTGCTGATGAAGTTGCAACAGCAGCACTATCGGGTGAAGTAACCAGGTTTCAACCACATCCGACCCTCCAGAACCCACGACGATCACGGGAGCGCGTTGGGCATTCTTCGCTGAGGCGCTGCTGGCCCTTGGAGGAAGCCCCTACCGGCCATCTCTCAACCACGTCGGGGGTCTTTGGACGGGAGGGAATAGAAGAACTGTCCCGTCCGTTGTAGCTTAGTACTCCCTGGATGATTCTTTGATGCGTTGCTGCGTATGTGCAGCGCTACCAGGACGACACCCCGCCGAACCTGACGGAAGGACGTACTGTTGACGCTGCTGTTTGCCCTGATCACGATGATTGCAGCAGTGCTTCTTGCGCGGCCTTTGTCCTATCGGTGGGGCCGCAACGCCGGATACCCCATAGCCGCTCTGTTCCTCCTCGCCCTCGGGATGGTGCTCCGTGATGCGCCCGAGGTGCTGGCAGGCGGGACGGCCACCGGTGAATGGATGTGGATCGAGAGCTTCGACATCGCTCTGCGGCTGCATCTGGACGGGCTGAGCCTGGTCTTCACGGTCCTGGCCCTGGGTGTGGGTGCGTTGATTATGTCCTACTGCGCCCGCTACCTCAGTGAGGAATACGACCACGGCAGGCTCTACATGCTGCTGAGCCTGTTCGCCACCGCCATGCTGGGGATGGTCCTCTCTGCAGACATCATCACGCTGTTCGTCTTCTTCGAGATCACCACGCTGTGCTCGTTCTTCCTGATCGGCGCCCAGGGCTTGCATCAGGCTCGGCCGGCCACCCGAGCTTTCGTGATCACCGCTTCCGGAGGGCTGGCGCTGCTGACCGCGGTGCTGCTGCTGTGGCATGTCACTGGCACCACCAATCTCACTGAGATCCTCGACGACGCCGGTACCGTCACTTCCTCCCCTTACGCCCCGTGGATCGGTGGGTTGATCATCTACGCGGCGATGACCAAGTCGGCCCAGTTCCCCTTCCACTTCTGGCTTCCGGATGCGATGGTCGCCTTGACCCCGGTGAGTGCCTACCTCCATGCCGCTACTTTGGTGAAGGCCGGGATCTATGTGCTGATGCGTTTCTCTGAGCCCTTCACTGACTTCTGGTGGTGGACCACCGTGCTGGTTGTCGTCGGACTGATCACCACGGTCATCGGGGCGGTCTTCGCTCTGCAGCAGCATGACCTCAAAGCTTTGCTGGCCTATTCCACGGTTAGTCAGCTGGGATGGATCGTCGCGCTGATCGGCGTCGGGACCCATGATGCCCTCGCCGTGGCGGGACTGCACACCTTCTCCCACGCGCTGTTCAAGGCCACCCTGTTCATGCTGGTCGGCGTCATCGACAAGGAGGCCGGCAGCCGCGACATCCGTGAGCTCTCTGGGCTTTACCGGGTGATGCCCTTCACTGCGGTGCTGACCGCGCTGGCTGCGATGTCCATGGCAGGGCTGCCGCCCTTCCTGGGCTTCGTCTCCAAGGAGAAGGGCTACTACGCATTCCTGGAGCTGCCTGGGCACTGGGGCTGGATCGTCGGCGCGATAGCTGTAGCCTCGGCAGCAGTGACCTTCGCCTATAGCTTCCGCCTGCTGTGGGGCGCCTTCGCCGGGCCCACCCAGCAGCGTGGCCTCTACGACGCGGCCCCCTCCTTCCTAGCCCCGGCGGCTGTCCCTGCGGTGGCGGGGCTGCTCCTGGGCCTCGTCGTGGCCTACCTGAACCCATTGTTCGACCGCATGGTCCAGGCCACTGTGCTCACGGAGGAGTCCCACCCCGGACTGAGCCTGCTGCCGGACTCGATCGCCTCCCCCGCACTATGGATGTCGGCAGCCACCGTGGTGTTCGGTCTCGGACTCTTCCTGGCACGGGAGCCGGTGGACCGCGCCCTGCAGCGCCTAGTCCTGCCCGTGACCGGGGTGAAGGTCTACGACGCCGCCTACGCCGGGCTGCTGCGCCTCTGCGACCTGGTGGCCCGTCCGGCCCGCTCGGGCGCGCTGGCCCCTCATCTGCTCTGGCCGTTGGGGGCAGTGGCCGCACTGGCTCTGGCGATACCGTTGACTGGCGGGATCGAGGTCACCGATCCGCCAGCATCGCGCCCTGAAGACTGGTTCGTCGTGGGGCTGACCGTCCTGGCCGTCGTGGGGCTGTGCGTGACCAGGTCCAGAATCGGGGCAGTGGCGATGATGGGGGTCATCGGGTTCTTGGTTGCCGGATGGTTCATCCTGCTGGGCGGAATCGACCTTGCCCTGACCCAGATGACAGTGGAAATCCTCACCGTGGCGGTGGCCGTGCTGATCCTGCGCCGGCTACCGAAGACCTTCTCTCCGGTGAGCATGCTGCGCCGTAGTGGGGCCCTGGCAGTGGCTGTGGTTCTGGGGCTGATAGCAGGGGCAGCCACCTGGGTGCTGACCGGTCAGCGCCAGGCAACCGAGGCCGCCCAGTGGTACATCGATGAGACCGAAAGAGCCGCAGGCGGCACCAACCTGGTCAACTCGATCCTGGTGGACTTCCGCGGCCTGGACACCTTCGGGGAGATGACCGTGCTGGCCGTGGCCGCTATCGGCCTGCTGGCGCTGCTGCGCGGGGAAGCACCAGCTGATGAGAAGGCCCGCACCATGGACCTTCCCGGGGACAAGACGGTGCTGAACACCGCTCGGAAGATCTTGGTGCCGCTGATCGCCGCAGTTGCCCTGTGGCTGCTCTGGCGCGGTCACTACGAGCCCGGCGGAGGCTTCGTCTCCGCTCTGGTGGCTGCTCTGGCGGTGGTGATCGCCCGGCTGCCCCGCTCGGCAGAGCACCCTTCCCGGCTGCGGCCCATCGCACTATTGGCCGCCGGGCTCATCGTGGCCATTGCAGCCGGAACCCTCGGACTGATCCAGGGCTCCTTCCTGAGTCCGATCACCGGCAGCCTCGAGATCGGGGCCTTCTACCAGGGGCTGACCACCTCACTGATCTTCGACCTCGGCGTCTTCTTCGCCGTGCTCGGACTGGTGGTCGCCGCCCTGGACCGCTTCACCCGTGGTGCCGTTCCGCATAGCGACCGGCTGGACCTCGCCGCGGCACCCCCGCCTGATGCAGCAGAACCCCACACTGACCAGACACAGCCCGCTGACAATCAGCCCACCGTTGCGGAAGGAGGACCCCGATGAGCGCCGCCGTTTTGGTCACCGCGCTTGTGGCGGGAGGGGTGTACCTGATCCTGCAGCGCGGACTGGTCCGAGCCGCACTGGGTTTCGTGCTGATCGGACACGCCGCTAACATCATCATCCTCGCCGCCGGGGGCCAGCGGGACCGCGAACCCGCCTACGTCGGGGAGGACATGCCCACCGATGGGCTCTCCGACCCGCTGCTGCAGGCCTTTACCCTCACCGCCATCGTGATCACCTTCGCACTGACCGTCTACCTCTTCGCCCTGGCCGGTCACGGCGGAGACGAGGACGGCAAAAACTCAGACGCCGAACCATCAGATGCCGATGAGGACCACGGCACCGTCGTGGATGCCCCATCCACTTCAGGAGAACCGGTAGGCACTACCAGCACCGGGGATCAGCCGACCGGCCGCACCGACAGAAAGGAGCACGCATGAACCCCGAAGTGCTCTCCGCCACCCTGCCGGCCCTCCTCTGGCTGCCCATCCTCATCGCCGCCGTGACCCTGCTGGCTAAGAAATCGAAGGACCTGCAACGGTTCCTCGCTCTCACCACCCATGCCCTGATCCTGGGCGGTGCACTGATCAGCATCGCTGCGGTCAGCGACGGCACGGTGATCGCCGAACAGGTCTCCGGATGGGTTCCGGGGATTTCCATCCCCTTCGTCCTGGACACCTTTGCCGGGCTGATGCTGGCAGTAGCCGCCCTGATGGTGCTGGTCTGCAGCGTCTTCGCCATCTTCACCGGAGACGACGCTGATCCCTATTTTCACCCACTGGTGCTGGTGCTCTCTGCAGGGGTCTATGGAGCCTTCCTCACCGGGGATCTGTTCAACCTGTTCGTGATGATCGAAGTCGCCCTGATCCCCTCCTATGTGCTGCTGACCCGCAGCGGGAAGGCAGCGGCGATGACCGCCGGGAGGATTTACTTCGGCGTCAACCTGCTGGTCTCAGCGGTGCTGCTGGCCGGGATCGGGCTGGTCTATGGCACCGCCGGGACCGTGAATCTGGCAGAACTGGCCGGGGCAGCCACCGAATCGACCCCGGTGGCACTGGCTACCGGGGTGGTGCTGCTGGCCCTGGGCGCGAAAGCCGCTTTAGTCCCGGTGCACACCTGGCTGCCACGGTCCTACCCCTTCGCCTCGGTGGCAGTCACTGCCCTGCTCTCCGGGCTGCTGACCAAGATCGGGGTCTACGGGGTTTTCCGGATCTATGGGTTGGTCTATGAGGGCACCGGGCTGGAGACCGTCTGGTTGGTAGTGCTGCTGGCTACCATGATCATTGGAGTCTTCGGTGCCCTGGGCGAGTCCGGGATGCGTTCGATCCTCAGCTTCCATATGACCAGCCAGGTCGGCTATATCATGCTGCCTCTGGCTTTCTTCGGGCCCCTGGGGATGGCAGCTGGGATCTTCTACATGATCCACCACATCATTGTGAAGGCCGCCCTCTTCCTCGCCTGCGGAGCTGTGGAGCACCACGCCGGCACCGGCAAGCTCGCTCAGCTGGGCGGCTATGCCCGCCGGGAGCCGTGGCTGGGGTTGGTGTTCATCTTAGCGGCCCTGTCCTTGGTCGGTATCCCGCCGCTGTCGGGCTTTGTGGCGAAGATGTCGCTGATCCACGCCTCCATGGAGGCCGGGCTCTACCTTGCCGCCGCCTGCGCCGTAGTGGTCAGCCTCTTCACCCTGCTGTCGATGCTCAAAATCTGGAACGGAGCTTTCTGGGGGTCTGATCCCGAACCGCCGAAACAACGAGTGCTGACCTCCTCATCGGCGACCGCTCCGGATGCCACCGACCCCGCTGCGGGCAGGCTGCGCCGCAAGTTCATTCGGGCTGCGCCCACCAGTCTGGATCGCGTCCCTCGCCGGCTGATCCTGCCAGGTGCGGTACTGGTGCTGTGCACCGTGGGGATCGGATTGGGCGCACAGGCGCTCATGGACCTTGCTATCACCGCAGCTGAAGGACTTACCGATACCACCACCTACACCGAGGCGGTGATGCACCCATGACCAAACCCCTGATCAAGACCTTCAGACGGCTCATCCGGCTTCCCGGCTTCCTGATGTGGTTCATCTGGGAGATGCTTCGGGCCAACTGGCAGGTCGCCGCAGACATCCTCACCCCCGGAAGCTCACTGACACCGGCGATCGTGGCCTACCAGACCCGGGGGCTCACACCGAAGGAGGTTACCGCGCTGAGTAACCTGATCACCCTCACCCCCGGCACCCTGACCATCGATATCGACGAACCCCCCGGCCAAGGTCAAATCCTTTACGTGCTGGACCTCTACGCACCCCCCACACCGGAAGCCTTCCACGCCGAACTTCACGAACTTGAAAACAAGCTACTGGGCATCACCCGCGTCAGCACAGTCGGCGAGCAGAAGGAGGCACGCCAATGACACCTCAACAACTGCTCACCTTCGAGATCCTCGGCGTACCCATCGGCTGGGCCGCTTTGGCACTGTTAGTCCTTACCGTCCTGCCGGCCATCTACCGGGCAGCACGCGGCCCTGCGGAGGCTGACCTCGCCATCGGCGCTGACCACGTCTTCTTTGTCCTCGTCGCATCCCTGGCCATGCTCGGCCTGCTCTGGGAGCGCCATCTGCTGATGGACCTCGTGGTGGTCGTGACCCTGATCGGGTTCATCTCCGCACTGATCCTGGGGCGCTACCTTGGCCGCAGCCGATCCGCAGCAAAAACCACAGAGACCGCAGCAACCACGGCCTCGGCAGGTGATGCCGAATGAGCGCCCTCGACCTCCTGGAGACGGCACAGGCCATCACAGGGGCAGCCCTGCTGGCTGGTGGTATCGCGCTGTTCGTGGTCGCTGGCGTAGGGCTGGCCCGCTTCCCCGACCCTTATACGCGCCTGACCGCTGTCACCAAATCTGGAACCCTCGGCCTGGTGCTGGTACTGCTGGGCGTGATGGTCAGCGATCCCAGCCTGGCTACTGGCATCAAACTCGGACTGGCCATCCTGCTGCAGCTGCTCACCGCCCCTATCGGTGGGCTCTCCCTCAGCCGTGGAACGTTCCGCTCCGGAGCCGCTCTGCCGCGACCCTTGCAGTACGACGAAATGAGCGAGCAACGCAGCAAACTATAGATGCCGCGTCAGAGGGTCAGTACGTCATGGGCTACCGGTAAAATCACCTACATCATGTCCACGTTCCGCAGCCTGTGGCTCGTGGCGACCATGCTCATCGCCTTCGGCATCCTGCTGGGCTTCGCCGACCACATCGGCGCCCAGCGCAAACCCCTCGAGCGGCTGAGCATCCGGGACGGCATCATCTTCGGCTTCGCCCAGGCCATGGCCCTGATCCCCGGGGTCTCCCGGTCCGGGGGCACCATCACCGCCGGCCTGCTCATGGGCTACACCCGCAAGGCCGCCGCCCGGTACTCATTCCTGCTGGCGATCCCCGCCGTGTTTGGGTCCGGGCTCTACAAGCTGGCCGGGGCGTTCGGGGAGCAGTCCGGCCCGTACACCATGGGGCAGACCATCCTGGCGACGGCGGTCGGCTTCGTGGTCGCCTACGTGATCATCGGCTGGTTCCTCGCCTACGTGGCCCGCAACAGCTACAACCTGTTCGTCGGCTACCGGATCCTGCTGGGCATCTTCGTATACATCATGCTCAGCTTCGGCATCATCAACGCCTGACCCGGCACGACGCCGGGTGGCCAGCAGAGATGCCGCCACGGTCACCGCCAGCACACCCAGGATGACCAGCAGCGAAGTCGTCGTACTCACCTCCGGGACGTGCACCGGCTGCCCACCATTAATGAACGGCAGCTGGTTCTCGTAGAGCGCGTGGAGCACCAGCTTCACCCCGATGAACCCGAGCATGACCGTCAGCCCGTAGGACAGGAACACGAGCCGGCGCACCAGCCCGTCGATGAGGAAATACAGCTGCCGCAGTCCCATCAGGGAGAACGCGGTGGCGGCGAACACGATGAACAGCTCCTGGGTGAGCCCGTAGATCGCCGGGATCGAGTCCAGGGCGAACAGGATGTCCGTCCCGCCGATCGCGAGCATCACCAACAGCATCGGGGTCGCCAGCCGGCGGCCGTCCACCCGGGTGGTGAGCCGGTCGCCGTCGTACTGCTCGGAGGTGGGAAGCCAGCGGCGCAGCAGCCGCACCATGCCGCCCTCCCCAGGCTCCTGGTGGGCGCCGCCGGACAGCTCCCCGCACAGCAGGTTCGCCGCAGTCACCAGCAGGACGGCGCCGAAGATGTAGAACACCCCGCTGAACATCTCAATGAGACCGGCCCCCAGCAGAATGAACCCCGTCCGAGAGATCAGGGCCAGCACAATCCCGAACAGCAGCACCTTCTGCTGATACCGGCGAGGCACCCCAAAGCTGCTGATGATGACCAGGAACACGAACAGGTTGTCCACCGAAAGGGCCTTCTCCGTCAGATACCCGGCGTAGTACTCCAAGGCCGGGTCAGGGCCGGCCATGAACAGCATGAGCAGCCCGAACAGCAGGCCGAGCCCCACATACACGCCCGACCACACGGCGGCCTCACGCAGGGTGGGCTCATGGGCCTTGCGCACATGGGCGAAGAAGTCGAAGAGCAGAAGCCCGACGACGCCGATGATGGTGAGGATCCAAGCGATGAGGGGGACGTCCACGGCGGAAGCCTTTCGGGGAGCACGACGGAATGGGGCATCGTCGCGAGTCTCTCCGCCCGCAGGCCCTCAGGCCGGCGAACCGCTGCCTCCGGCGGAGACCCAGGGCCTCTGCGTGCTGACGTCCGCAGCGCAGGGATACTCCCTCGCTCCCCACATCGTACTCCTACTACCAACAGTCCCCAAGACGTCGACGAGGGTTAGAACCAGTCCTCCCTCTGGATGGTTATCTCCATCATCACCTGAGGTGCTCTCTTTAGCTTCATCACTGAGTGAGCAACCTCTTAGTACGCTTAATCCAATCCCGAAAAGATCAAAACCTAGCAGCGATTACTGGCTATTCACCGTTGAGCGTGGAGCCCTTGTTGGTGGGGGATCCTGCGGCGTCGGCGTGTCTGC
>NZ_JABAHY010000029.1 GCF_012641515.1 Nesterenkonia sedimenti
ACGCGGGGACTTTTACATGAGGCACGAGGGATCATTTCCCGGGGACTTGACAGTGAGGCACCACGGCTGCTACAGCTACGGGAACTCGTGTCTACAGCGGTGGAAGCTCACCGGTCAGGCTGGACCCCTATTCCAATTCAATCCAGTGGTAAGCGGCCCGCCGTCGTCGGCTGGACCAAGCTCAAGTTTGAGACCGAAGATGAGGTCACTGAGCAGTTCACGCAGTGGTACGAGGAGGGGCACACCAACGTGGGCGTGCTCCTCGGTGAGCGCTCATCAAACCTGGTGGACGTTGACCTCGACCACCCGGCGGTGAACCGGCTCAAGCGTCACTTCCTGCCGCCTACGGACATGGTCACCGGACGGCCCGGCAATGCCGCCAGCCACTACTGGTATCAGGTCGAGGAGGGCACTCTGCCGTTGTCTCGGCGTCATATGATGCCCGACGGCGCTATGGCCGTTGAGTTCCGTTCCAACAAGGCACAGACGCTTCTGCCGCCGTCCACGCACCCGTCCGGTGAGCAGTACATGTGGCACGGGGCTGAGTTCGCCAAGCCGACGCAGATCAACGGCCAGCTCCTTGCAACGCAGGTAGCTTTGCTGGCCCTCGGGACTGTGCTCATTGACACCTGGCCCACACAGGGCGGACGGCATGAGGCGTACCTCGCGCTGGCGGGCGGAATGCTCCGCAACACCGACGGCTCAGTTCACCCGTTCTGGGAGCGCAACCTGCCGGTGCTCATCTCGGCGCTGGCCGATGCGACGCACGACGACGACGGCACTGACACTCGGATCAAGGAGGTCATGGGCACCACGCTTCGCCGTATCCGCACAGGCGACACGGTGCAGGGCTTCGGTCGCCTCGGGGAAATCATCGGCAAGGACCACGCGCGGCAAGCCCGCGTGCTGGCCCGAGAGGTTGAGTCCGCCGCCGGGCACAAGGCATGCCAGAACCAGGGGCTGGATCATGACGCGAAACCGGCGACGCCGTCGCCTCACGCAGATGACGCTGTGGCTGAGACGCTGAACGCTGCCGATCCTGAAGAGGATTACGCGGCAGTTCGTGCCCGCTTCCCGCTGCTGGACCTTGCCCCGCTGGTGGACCCTGCCCGTCCACCTCGGCGCTGGCTGTGGGCCGATGTGGTGCCCGAGGGTGAGCACGTTTCTTTTATCGCGCCCGCCGGTGAGGGAAAGTCCATGCAGACTCTAGGCCTGGGCGTATGCGCAGCCCGTGGTGACCGCAGTTTTATCGGACGGCCGCTGAATCTCCCGGAATGTAACCGGGTGCTCTATATCGACATGGAGAACAGCGAAGATGACTTCGCCGAGAGGCTCCCTGCCCTGGGTGTGACGCCCGCTAACGTTCAGCAGCTCATGGACCGACTGCTCGTGCTTCACCTTCCCATGCTTGCCGGGCTGGACACCCCGGACGGGGCCGAGCAGTTGAGGCTGATCCTGGACGCTTATGGCTTCGGTGCCGGTGACCTGCTCATCCTCGACTCGACGCAGCGAGTCACAGATGGGGAAGAAAACAGTAACGACACCATGCGCAGGCTCTACAAGCTCACGTCCACGGAGCTGAAGCGACGGGGCCTTACCGTCATCCGCACCGATAACACCGGGCATGTGGGAGAAAACGGGAAGGGTAAACGGGCGCGTGGGGCCTCAGGCAAGCGCGATGACGTGGGCATGTCCTGGACACTGACGTGGGAGAACCGGAAACAGTGCCGAACCAGGCCCGAGACGCCCCGGCTCTACACGATGGAGAACCTGAAGCGTCGCGCAGGTGCCGGGGGCGCTTCGGACCGCTTCTCCTACCGCTGGCTGAAGGACGGGGCTGGAAGGTTGAGGTTCGAGCCCACCAACACGCCCACTCTGGGAGACCGCAAGACACGGCTCAGGGACGTTCTGGAAGAGCTGGGCCTTTCGCCGGACACCGGTTACCGTAAGTGCTGGGAGGCAGTGAAGGCCGAACGGGACCGAGCGGTGAATGCCGGGGAGGACTTCCCCGAGAGGATCACCGCCAAGCTCGTGGAAGAGGTCCAAACGGAGCGCCGTACGCTGGCCGCCTTCAGCTCCGAGGAGGTCGAAGAATGAGCCTCTATCGATCCCAAGACACAGCCCCGAGGCTGAGGCTTGGAAAGCTGCAACGTGTCAGGTCTCGTGTCAGCTCTGCTGTTGACATGGCGGGCCGTGCCAACGGCGTGTCAGGCCCTGCCTGTTGCCCGCTTCTGCCCCGCGATTCCGGGCAAGTGGCTGACACGCCGGAACATGTCAGGAACGTGTCAGCAGGTAGAAGCGGGCACCTGAAGGACGGACTGACACGCTGGCACGCTCCCTTTAGGGGCGTGCCGTGTGTCAGCCGTCGGGGCCTCGGTGGGGTAGAGCGCAGTCGCTACATCAAGCCGGGCGATGCTCAGCAGCCTCCTACCGTTCAAGAAATCTGTAGAGCTGCTGGCGCTCTACGAACGCCTCGCTTCCCAGGCACAGCAAACAGCACCGACCACAAATCCGTGGGCTCTCGCAGTCACCCTTTTCCCTGCCGCACGGGGTGTTGACCGGTTGCATGAGGTCAACCGGTTTCATGGGGTAGGACGGAGGTCAGGTCATGCACGGAAACCTTCCGTACTACGGTTCACGTTCGTTTGAACTAGAACCACTGGAATGCATGCTCTCGGACTAGCCGGACTACAAGTTCGACAACCGGCTCTGCGTCGATCTCGCAGGGACGTTCTCGGAGTAATCTAGGGTCCTGCCGGACCTAGAACGTGGACATGCTCCGGGGCGCTGCAGCGTCACGAACGTCAACGCAACTCCAGCTTCAGCCCTAGCGCTAGCGCGATCTTCGCGACGGTGGCCGTCGTGACATCGTTGTCCGCTTCTACGCGAGCGATCGTAGGACGCGACAAGCCTGACTTCTCTCCGAGCTCAGCTTGGGACCAGCCCTGCCGCTTTCTGGCGTCACGGATGACTTTGCCGAAACCCGGCTGTGCTTCTTCAACCATGGTCACGCATCTTCCACCGCGGCCCCAGCGCCCGCGTCGGGCCGGTGCTGGGCGTGGAGGGCGTCAGCAGCGATTTCGGCGAGCTGGCCGATGAACGCCGGGTCCGTCATGTAGGACTGGATTTCCTTCGACTCGTTCACGGTCTTGAGAACGGCGAGCCCAACTGCACCGCTGAATCCCTCAGACGCCTTGAGCTGAGCGACGGTGTTGTTCTTCGCCATCGCCACAGCTTCCTCGTTCTCGTCGAGGAATCCCCAGAAGGTCGTGATGAAGCCGGAGACACTTTCGGAGCTCACGTCGACGCCTTTGGCCTTGAACATCTCGTTGACCTTGTCGATCGCTTCGTCGAGCGGACCACGCTTCGGGGTGCGGCCGCCCTTGTGCTCTCCGTCGAAGACGGGGAGCCGGATGCCCTCTCCACTGCCTTCGCTGAGGGAGTGGTCCTCTTCGATCGCAGAAGGAACGAGCTTCACACCAGACAACTGAACCCCTTCGAGGTAGCTGTCGTCCCGTTCGTCGCCATCGGCGTGGAGATTTCGACCGAGCAGCGTCGCGAGGATGGCACGACGGTGAAGCTCAGGGTCCTGGTAGTCAACGATCTGACTGAGGAACTGCCAGGCACTGCGGTAGCCGAGCAGGTCCGACCGGAAGGCTTCGAGCTCTTCCTTCTGCTTCTTGTCCTTCGCTAAGACCGCCTGACGCCACCGACCGTTCCAGCGGTTCTTGATAGGGGCCAGCACCTTGGCGATCGCTTCGCCGCCCAGCACCGATAGGAATGTGTCGGCGACTGCGTCCATTTCATCGTGCGTGTAGAGCCCGGACGTGTCCAGGCGCTCACCCACGGTGATCAAGGTGTTGGGGTCGACCTCGCCATCGACGTAAGCGTCGGAGTAGTAGAGCTTGAAGTCGGCTTGCACACTCGCCGGGGTGTTGCGGAAGTCGACGACCATCGGCGCTGTCTTGCCGGGGTAGATGCGGTTCAGACGGGACAGCGTTTGAACTGTTGCGACTCCCGAGAGCTTCTTGTCGATGTACATCGCCATCAGACGGGGCTCGTCGAAACCGGTCTGGAACTTGTTGGCGACGATGAGCACTCGGTAGACGCCCTGTTCCCGGAAGGCGTGGCCCACGTCGCGGACTCCATTGACCGATACCTCGGTAACGCTCTCTCCGCCTTCGTCGGTGAGCGAGCCCGAGAACGCCGCCAGAGTGTGGAGGTCGTACCCCTTCTCTGCGATGTACGCGTCCATCTTCCGCGACCAGCTCAACGCCTCCATGCGCGAACTCGTCACGACCATGGCGCGCGCTTGACCGTCGAGCAGAGGCTGGACGTTCCGACGGAAATGCTCGACGACGACCCGGACCTTCTGTGCGATCGCGGTTGGATGGAGCCTCGCATAGCGGACGATGCTCGAGACCGCCTCGCCCGTATTGACTTGGACCGCTTGCTCCGGCTCTTCGCCTTCGAGGGTGTTCTTCACGCGGAGGAACATGTCGTAAGTCGAGTAGTTCGTGAGGACGTCAAGGATGAAGCCTTCCTCGATCGCCTGTGCCATCGTGTACGTGTCGAAGGCCTCCCAACGGCCCCCTACCTGGGTGCCGAACAGGCGAAGGGTCTTCGCCTTCGGCGTCGCCGTGAGAGCGACGAAGGTAATGTTCGCGGCAGCAGCGATCGCCGAGTCCTTTGCCGCCAGGAGGTCATCGGCGCTGATGTCCTCGTCCGGATCGATCTCGACATCGACGAGCAACTCCCTGACCTGCTTGGCCGCCGAGCCCGACTGGGACGAATGCGCTTCGTCTGCAACGATGGCCCAGCGCCGGCCACGCAGCTCCTCGGAGTTCTCGATGAGCTTCATGACCTCGGGGAACGTCTGCAGGGTGCACGTGATGATGTGGTCGCCCTCGACGAGCGCCTTCTTCAGCTGCGGAGACTTCGCCCCGGACTTCTCGCCCACTGCCACGACGAGCCCCGTGCTCGACTGCACCAGATTCATGTCGTCGCGGATGTTCTCGTCGAGGACCGTGCGGTCGGTGACGACGATGACCGAGTCGAACGTCGACTTCGAGTCTGCGCTCATGTGGCGGATGAGCCGGTGGCTCAGCCAGGCGATGGTCTTGGTCTTGCCGGAGCCCGCGGAGTGCCAGATCAGGTAGCGCTTGCCGGGGCCATTCGCCTCGATGTCGGCGACCACGCGCTCTACCGCCCGCAGCTGGTGGAAGCGCGGGAAGACAAGCCGGCCGTCCTCCCTCTTCCCTGATTTGCCGGGGTCGAAGAGGGCGAAGTCCTTGAGGATCCGCATGAACATCGGACGGGCGAGGATCTCGCGCCAGAGGTAGTTCGTCGACGAGCCGGTGCTCGACGGCGGGTTTCCCTCGTGGCCGTCGTTGCCCTGGTTGAAGGGTAGGAAGACGGTGTCCCCGCCCTGAAGCTTCGTCGTCATATAGACGAGGTCATTGGACACCGCGAAGTGGACCAACGCACGGCCGGGAGCGAGCAACGGGCGGCTCCTGCCGGGCTTGCGGTCCTCCTTGTACTGGCGGATCGCATGGTTGACTGTCTGCGTGTTGTCGGTCTTGAGCTCGAGCGTGACGACGGGTAGCCCATTGGCCAGCAATACGACGTCGATGCTCTCATTGGTCTTGGTGTCGAAGCGGACCTGGCGCAGGACGCGCAGCCGGACCGCATCGGCGGCCTCGACGACCTCAGCCAGGTTCGGGTTCGCCGGGGGAAAGATCATCATCGGGCCGAACTTGGCGGTGGGACGGCCGATCTGGGCGTAGGAGAAGCCGTTGCGCAGCACGCCGAGCAGTCCGCCGACGGGGTACCCGGTCGTCGGGTCCATCCGCGTCGCCTTGCCGAGCTCCTTTGTGATGTGGCCCAGGAGCTTCCGCTCCGCGTCCGACCTCTGCTCGCCGACGAGGTCTTCGGGAACGGCCTTCTCGTATTCATCCGGGTACTGCGTCGCCAGCCAGTGCAGCGCATCGGCCGGCACCATCGCGAGCCCGACGTCCCAGCCGATCGGCTTCCCGTCGTCCTCGTACAGCCAGCCGCTCTCGGCCAACTCCGAGCAGAGGTTTTCCTCGAACTCGAGCTCCATCAGCTGTGAGTGGTTCATGAGAGGACTCCTTCTGCGGCGAGAATGTCCGTAATTAGCGCGCCCCGTCGTTCGTGGAGCAGCGTTCGAAGCGCCGCGACTTTCTCCTGCATGCGGTCGATGTTGCTGACCACCTCGTCGAGATGGTCGCCGATCTTTCGCTGCTCTTCGTAAGGCGGCATCGGCACTGGTGTCATGTCGAGGGCGGTCTTGGTGACTCGCTGCGCGTTCGGGCGGACGCCGGTTCCGATCGTGGCGAAGTAGTCGACGTAGCGCGGACTGCGGAGCAGGTGATGGACGTAGCGGGGGTAGAACCGCGGGGAGATGTCGAAAGCCTTGTAGTCCGGACTGATGTACCCGGTGAGAGACGAGACGCCAAGCCCGCCGTGGTTCAGCCACATCATGTTCGCCGCCAACTGGTTCGGCCCAACCACGCGATAGTGCGAAATGTCCGCGGACGCTTGCTGGCCGTCGGTCCGAGTGTTGACCTCGACGCCGCGGTACTCCGAGATTGAGAGCAGCGGACCCTGCGGGCTGCCACCGTTCCGCTCGGTGCTCTCGACGAAGTCGAAGCCGAACTTCGTACGAGCCCAGTGTTCGGGGATCCCATCCAGGGGGGTGCGCGCGTCCTCGACATGCCTGTAAGGGTCGTCGACGAGCCCGAAGACCGCCGCAGTGTCTGTGGTTCGTTGCTGGAGCGCATCGGCCAGGTCTTCGAGCGTCGCGATCATACGATCGACCTTCGCGAGGCTGTCCGCGATCTCCCGTTGGGTGTCGAGGTCCGGCAGGTGGACCTGCATGATGTCGAGCATCTCTGGTTGTAGATCCCACTGGTTCGGGCGGATGCCCTTCGAGATGCTTGCGTAGTATCCAACGTGGTGCGCCGACCGCAGCGCGTAGTGGAGGAAGCGCGGATCGTCGTCGGTTCGCGGTTTGTAGACAAAGTAGGCAGGCGAGACGATCCCGCGCAGGGACGAGACACCAAGCGATCCCTGCCAGGTCTTCATCTTGTTCAGCACGAGGTCGCCGGGTTCCACGAGCTGATAGGCGGAGAGGTCCTCGCCCGCACGGTTCCAGTTGTCTGTCCGGTCCGACTTCCGAATGACGCCATAGTCGCGGTAGATCGAGAGGAGCTCCTCGGCCGGGAAGCCGACCTTCTTCTCGCGCCGGTACAAGGACCAGAAGGGAACCGACCTCCAGCTGGTGGCTGACTTCATGCCTCGTGAACCTCGGCGAACATGGCCGAAAGTTCGCCCATGATCCGCGACACGTCGGAGTCGATCTCCGCGAGAGGGCGCGGTTGCGTCGGAACGTAGAAGAACCGTTTGAATGCGATCTCGTTGCCACGCTTGGCCTTGGGCGCGTCCCAGCACGCATCCGGCGCGAAGGGCAACACCTCGCGCTTCATGTGTTCGTCGACGTCCTCGGTCAAAGGAATGCGCTCCGTGTGCTTCCAGCCCTCAGCGATGACTGGCTTACCTCGACGATTGACCGCCGGAGGCGCGGGCGGGTAAGGGGTGGCCATGGCTTCCATGGCGGCGTCGACAAGCCCCACCGGGCACTTGAGGCCGGCTGCCTTCGCCGCCGTAGCGAAGTTCGCGGGCAGGTCGTTCCAAGGCGTGTTGTCGAGCTGTTTGAGGACCTCGAGGTGCCCGTCGGTAAAGTCCTTGCGCTCGCGGAGCGCCTCGACGGCGTCGTCAGAAAAGCGGGCGCCCAGTCTTGCCTGCTTGAACACCGGAACGTCTCGGAACATGAAGTCCTCGGGCGTCATTACTCGCGAGATCGAGGGATCCGCCTGATCGAACGCCTGGTACGCCTCGACGATCAGCTCCCGATGGTGACGTTCGATCTGGCGTCGTTTCTCACCCATAGGTCGGCGAAGGAGCGACCACTGGCCAGAACCGTCGATGAGCTGGACCTTGCCCTGACGCTCGGTGGGCTTGTTGGTGTCCAGAAACCAGACGTACGTCGCGATACCGGTGCCGTAGAACATGTCCGCGGGCAGAGCGACGATCGCGTCGATCATGTCTTCCTCGAGCAACCATTGTCGGATCGCGCTTGGGCCCTTGTCGGCAGTAAACAGTGGCGAGGCGTTTGACACGACGGCTGCACGGCCGCCCTGGCCGTTATTGGACGCAGGGGTCAGTTTTGAGGCGCAGTGGGCCAGGAACAGCATCTGGCCGTCGGCGGTGCTCGGGAGTCCATGACTGAACCGCGAGCCCGGCACCTTGGCCTGGTCGCGGACCGCCTTCTCGTCGGCCGACCAGTCGGTGCCGAACGGCGGGTTCGACAGGACATAGTCGAAGGTCTGGCCGTCGTAGAGGTCCTCGACGAGGGTGTTGCCCTGCTTGATCGCGTCAGGTCGGCCGCCCTGGATCAAGAGGTCGGCCTTGCCGAGACCGAACGCTGAGGGCATCAGCTCCTGGCCGTATAGCGTGACGTCGACCTTGTCGTTCATCCGCCGCAGGGCCTCTTGTGCGACGAGCAGCATGCCGCCGGAGCCAGCAGTGGGATCGTAGATCGAGCGAAGGGCCCTGTCGCCGGCGAGGGTCTCGTCGTCGTTGGTGATGAGGATGTCGACCATGAGCTTGATCGCGTCACGGGGCGTGTAAAAGTTGCCGGCAGCCTTGCCCTTCTTATTGAAGGCTCGGTACATGACGTCCTCGAAGACGTCGCCCATGCCTGTGTTGCTGAGCGTGTTCGGACTGAGGTCGAGGGTCGAAAAGTGCTTGACGACGGCATGCAGGCGGTTGGCGTCGGCAAGGATCTTCGCGCGCCGGTTGAAGTCGAAAGAGACCCAGATGTCGGAGATGTTGTGCGAGAAGCCGTCGATGTAGCTCTTGAGAGACTTGTCCACGTTGTCGTCGACGGAAGCGATGGTGGCGAGGTCGAGCGGCGAGACGTTGTAGAAGCCCAGGCCGAACTTGTCCTTGACCGCGATGTCAATGAGGTGCTGCGGCATGCCGGTGAGGGTGTCGACGTACTTGATCACGTCGTCCTTACTGTCCGCAAGCATGCACTCGAGGCGTCGAAGGACGGTGAAGGGGAGGATGTAGTCGCCGTAGTCCTCCTCGTCGACGATGTTGCGCAGGTACTTGTCCGCCGTGTCCCAGACGATGCGTGCAGTCGTCGCCCTGGATGCTGCCGTCGCATCGGCCATCGGGCACTCTCCTAGTCCTTGACGATCGTGATGTATCAAGAACTTTACACGCGACTGCATCAGATACGTGACAGCCGGAGCCACGTCTGGAGCGGGGCAGGCACGCTGGCCGAGTTGATCTTCGCGAGGGTCAGGCTGATCATCGCCGGCGAGACTCGAGCGTCGGTGTAACAGGTTCAAACTCCCCGCAATCCCGCATCTGCCCCGCAGATTCGGTAGCCAAGCTCAGTAGAGCGTGGCAGCAGATTCGCCTCCTAACCTGGGGCGATCGACGGCCGGAGTATCCCGCAGAACCCCCGTTAGCTTGTAGGTGGCCTCGGAGTCCAGCAGGATGAAGGGGTTAGCCGGTCCGGTTCCTGGGCATGATCATTTGCCCCCAGTCATCAATGATCCGGGGGGTGTTGTCACCCAGGAGCTGGTCGCGGCGGATCGTGGATCGCTGATAGAGGCACGACAGCCCCAGCCCGCTCCCAGAGCTGGTGGAGGGCTTGACTCTTCTATGTCTGTCAAGCCGCGTTCATCACGGTTGCTGAGGTGTTGAGCATCC
>NZ_JABAHY010000003.1 GCF_012641515.1 Nesterenkonia sedimenti
GATCAGGCTGGGCAGGCAGGCCGTGACACGCCCGGGCTATACACACATTTCTGCCTATAACCGTCCATCGCCGAGGTCAGTAGGCAAAGAAAAACCCCCGACCTCATGGTCAGGGGTTTTTCCTCTTCGTTGCGGGGGCAAGATTTGAACTTGCGACCTCCGGGTTATGAGCCCGGCGAGCTACCGAACTGCTCCACCCCGCGTTGGGATTCCCGTTTCCGGGACTTATCTATCTTACATGCTGGTTAACGCTGCGCAAAATCGAGCCGGATGGGGCCGATTCCGCTGCCTCTCAGTCGGCGTCGTTGAGGCTGTAGCCCTCACGCGCGAGCTCAAAACTGGCTCCGGTTCGGGTGGACCAGCACTCGATGCCGGACTCATCCGAGGTGCAGGCGAAATCGCCATTGGTGCCGGCATTGCCGTACTGGAGGCTCGCCCCCTGGGAGGAGATAGTGGTTCCGCAGTCGACCTCGGCATCGCCGTCGTCGGTGACCCGCAGGGTCACGTCACTGTCTCCACAGCCGGAGGGCGAGGAGAAGTCGAAATCGTTGATCGTGCAGACCACTGAATCGTCCTCGAGCTCACAGTGAATGTTCTGGCTCGGGGCGGAGAACCCGGAGAGGTTGCTAGCTCCATCAGGGGCCGGGCGCTCCTCTTCCTCATCCTCGTAGTCGAACTCCCAGCGGGTCTCTGCGTCATCCGGGAAGGTGTAGCCCTCCTCGGGGGATGCGGTGATGACCAGACCCTCTTCGGTGACCTCTACCTCAGGTCCGGATTCGCTGTACTCGACACCCTCGACATCGGGGATCTCGACCAGGTTCTCATCCGGATCATGGGTCGGCTCCTCGGGAGTGACCTCCTCATCCTGCTGCTCGTATTCGTAGTCCCACTGGCTCTGCACACCCTCGGGGAACTCGTAGCCCTCCTCGGGTTCTGCGGAGATGGTCAGGCCGTTCTCGGGGATTTCGACGACGCCGGGGCCCTCGCTGTAGCTGACACCTTCGACCTCGGGCACGCTGACCGCATTCGCCTCAGGGTCATGTTGTGGGGCCTCAGGCTCAACGCTGGTGAGTTCCTCGGCAGGATCTTCCTCCTCCCCGGCCTCTTCCTCTTCGACCTTGGCCTGATCCCCCTGACCCTCTTCCTCGTCATCGAAGGGGTTGCCGAAGAAGATGAAGTACAGGGCGGCACCGGTGGCCAGAAGCAGAAGCAGCAGAACGATCAGCAGCGCCCAGAGACCACCGCGTTTCTTCTCCTCTTCCTCCTCCTCTTCGAGATGAGGTTCCTGCCAGGGAGCATGGGGCCGGTAACCGGCATTGGGGTCGTACTGTCCGGGGTGCCCATAGGCGGGGGCAGCCATTCCGGGCGCATAGGCGTACTGGTCGTAGTGGTCCGGCTCCGGCTCGGGTTCCGGTTCCGGCTCCGCATAGGGCTGCCGGCCACCGACGGCACCGAATTCCTCAGTGGGTTCCGGGGTGCCCGCAGCGGCCGGCATCACTGTGGTGGACTCAGCGTCAGCTGCGGCGGTAGGCGGCTGGTCCGCATTCCGCCGGGCCAGTGCCGCATCCACCTCGGGGTCGCCGAGGGATCCCAGCCACTCCAGCAGACCTGGGTAGGCCGCGGGGTTCTCAGCGATCTGCGGCCGGACCTCTGGGTTGGAGGTAGCCAGAGCATGCAGTTCGGCAGGGCTGGTGTTGGAATCAGCAGCCTTCAGCGCCTCGGTTGAGGGTTCGGGCTGAGATTCCAATTCCTGGGGAGCAATAGCCTGGGTGGCATCGGGGTCCGTGGCATCCGGTTCCGGTCCGGTGGCCATGGCCTGAGTCGGCTGCTCACTGAGCGGCTGGTTCCGACGTGCCAGGGCGGCATCCACCTGGGGATCGCCCAGCCCGCCCAGCCACTGCAGGAGACCCTCATAGGCATTGGGGTGCTCTGCAATGGCAGGGCGAAGCTCCGGGTGATTGGCAGCCAGCTGGTGCAGTTCCGCCGCTGTGGTGCTTGGGTCTGCAGCCCGATCTGCCGGATCCCCCTGTGGCCAGTTGCTCATGACTTCCTACTGTCTCCGTTCAGTTGTTGAGCTGATCCTCGAGGGTGAAGAGCTCGTCGAGTTTCTCCTCAAGCTCCATTTCCAGCTGCAGGTATTCGGAGCGTTCACCCTCGCCGAAGGCGTCATTGCGCTGCTGCCAGAGATCAGCAGCTTCCTGTCGCAGCTGGTCAAGCTGCTCCTGGTCGCCCTCGACAGTCGGAGTGTCCTCGTCCTCATCGTCCTCAGTGGTGGCTTCCTCAGTCTCTTCCGGAGTGGGGCTCGGAGATGCTTCCTCCTCGTCCTCCTCCGGCGGTGCCTCAGGATCCTCGACACCACCCTCGACGACCTCGTCCTCGACTGCCTCGGCGTCCACACCGGCACCTTCAGCAGCCTCGGCTCCGGCATCACCGCCGAAGAGGTCGTCCAGAGCCTCCTGCAGGGTGTCGCCGTAGCCGACATTCTCACCGAAGGCCACCAGCACCATACGCAGTGCGGGGTAGGCGGCTTCGGTTCCGGCCGACTGGACGTAGACCGGCTGAACATTCAGGATGCCGCCGCCGGCTGGGATGGAGATCATATTGCCGTTGATCACCGTGGAGCCGGCCTGGTCCAGAATGTTCAGCTGGTGGGCGACCGTGGTGTGCGAATCGAAGTTCGCCTGGGTCTGTCCCGGACCGGGGATGGCTGTCTGACGCGGCAGCTCCAGGAGCCGGAGCCGGCCGTAGTCCTCGGCTTTGACCCCGTCCTCGCCGGTTCCGGCATCACCGGATGCGGCCAGGAATCCGTAGAGCACGTTGCGCTGCTGACCATCAGCAGTGGTGGCCGGGATGAAGGTAGAGGTCAGCTGGAAGCTGGACTCATCCTGCTGCGGCATCTGCAGGGTCATGTAGTACGGGGGCTGGTAGATGTCGTCGTCGGTGGTGGGGTCATCCGGAACCGACCACGCGTCATTGCCCTCATAGAAAGTACCGGGATCATCCACGTGGTACTCGGTGAGCAGCTCACGCTGAACGCGGAACATATCCTCCGGGTAGCGGACGTGGTCCAGCAGCTCGGCACTCATATCCTCATAGGAGTTCAAGGAGCTGGGGAACACGGTCTGCCAGGCCTGAAGGATCGGATCCTCATCATCCCAGGCGTAGAGCTCCACAGAACCGTCATAGGCATCAACTGTGGCCTTGACCGAGTTGCGGATGTAGTTGACCTGACCGGTCAGCTGGGGCCCGCCCTGGGTCAGGGCGTCCTGGGTTGCGGACTCCAGCTGCTGCTCAGTGGAGTAGGGGAAGTCGCTGGAGGTGGTGTAGCCCTCCACAATCCACTTCACCCGGTCACCGACGATGGCGGGGTAGACGTTCTGGTCGACCTCCAGGTAGGGGGCGACCTTCTCCACGCGTTCCCGCGGGTGCCGGTCGTAGAGGATCTGAGATTCCTCGTTCATATCTCCGGAGAGCAGGATCTCCGGGGACTGGAAGTTCAGTGCGTAGATCAGCCGGTTGAAGGTATTGCCCACTGAGGGTCCACCGTCACCGGTGAAGGTGTACTGGGTGTCCTCGCCCTCATCGGCTTCACCTTCAGCGCCTTCGCCGTCCTCGTCCTCGGTCATCTGGGTGGCTGGGCGGTCCAGCTCCATCGGGGATTCACCCTCAGGCGCGCCCACAATGGAGTACTGCGGGGAGAACTCACCGAAGTAGATACGGGGTTCGTAGTCCTCGTCGCTGGCCAGTTCACCGGTGGTGGGGATGCCCTGGAGGCTGAAGTCCGGGCGGCCCTCGGGGGTGACGGTATTGGCGTTGGCGGCGACCAGTCCGTAGCCGTGGGTGTAGATGAGGTGCTGGTTGACCCAGGAGTCGGAGTCAGTGGTGACCTCACGGGCGGTGACCACAGTGTCGACAGTTTCGCCGTCGATCTCGTAGCGGTCGAAGCTCAGCGTGTCCGGGAAGGTGTAGTAGGGCCGGAACTGCTGGAACTGGCGGTAGGCATTGGAGACCAGATTGGGGTCGAGCAGACGGATGTTCTCGATATTGGCCTCATCGCCCTCAAGAGCACCGGCCTCGGGGGTTGTGGCGGCGTCGTAGTTCTGCTTCTCCAGCTCATCGAGACCGTAGGCGAAGCGGGTCAGCTCCATATTGCGCTCGATGTAGTCCCGTTCCAGGGTCTGCTCGGTGGGCGAGACCCGGTACTCCTGAACCAGGAAGGGCACGACGCCGGAACCGATGATCGCTGCCACGATCAGCATGGCAGTACCGATGATCGAGAAGCGCCAGCGGGCGGTGATCGCGGTGATGATGAAGACCGCGGCGACCAGAGCGGCCGAGATTGCCAGAATTGCCTGGGCGGGGACCACGGCATTGATATCTGTGAACATTGCACCGGCCCAGTTGCCGCCCTGGTCCTGCAGGGTGCCATAGCGAGCCAGCCACCAGTTCACACCCTGCAGCAGCAGGAACAGTGCGGCGGTGACGGCCACATGCCAACGGGCACCGGTCTCGACGATGAACTTGCCGTTCTGCTCAATCCGGATGGAGCCGAAGAGGTAGTGACAGAGCACACCGGCGATACCGGCGACCAGCACTGCCGAGATCAGGAAGCCGACCAGGAAGTTCAGGAACGGCATGGTGAAGACATAGAAGGCAAAGTCCAGGCCGAATTCGGGATCGGTCTGCCCGAAGGGCTCCTGGTTGAAGAACAGCAGCACTGTCTCCCAGTTGGCCTGGGCGGCGGTGCCGGCGAAGAGACCCATCAGGACCGGCAGTCCCCAGATCAGCAGCCGGCGCATGGAGGTCAGCGTGGACTGGTAGCGGCCCACAGAATCGCTGACCTGGCCCTCGAGGTCCTGCTGCCGGGAGCGGAATGCGTAGAAGAGGCTCAGCCAGACCAGCAGACCCATCACCAGGAAGGATGCTGCGAAGATTCCGCCGCGGGCCATCCACTCGGTCCAGAAGACCTCGGAGTAGCCCAGGTGGGAGTACCACATGACCTCGGCGTAGAAGCCGGAGAAGGCGATGAAGGCACCCAGCAGGGCGGCGATGATGATGATCGTGATGATCAGTGCTGATGGCCGCCGGGAGCGACCTCCGGTCTCCTGGCGCTCGGTGGGGCCGTCCCCGCCGTCGCCGGACCCGGAGGATCCACCTCTACCCCCCGGTCCCGATCCGAAGATGCCTCCGGAAAACGGGTTCGAATTGCCGAATCCCTGAGAGAAACTCAACGTCTGTCCTCGTCTCTGGTCATGCTCATATCAGTGCAAGTGTTTGTTCTGCCTCAGCGCCCACATGGTTCGACGCTGTCCAAGTATTCAGTATCACCGTCTCTGACGGCCTCGATGACGGCGACAGCCTCGTCGACGTCATCTACCCCGTAGACCGCGAGGTCGCCGGGAATCCTGCCCTCCAGCTCATCACAGTTCACGCGTGGTACCAAGAAATGGTCTGCGCCTGCCTCATTGGCGCCCACTGCTTTCTGTGCTGGGCCGCCGATGATCCCCACTGTCCCGTCGGGGTCCACCGTGCCGGTGCCGGCCCAATGTTCTCCGCCGGTCAGTGATTCCTCGGTCATCGTGTCGATGAGTCCCAGGGTGAACATGAGTCCGGCTGAGGGTCCGCCGACGTCCTCGAGCCGGAAATCAACGTCCACGGGGAAGTTGAGCCGGCTGTCGGCACCGATACCTACGTAGTATTCGCCGTCGGCTTCTTGGAACGTGGGGACCTCAATATTGAGTTCCTCCTCGTCACGGACCACCGTCAATTCTATCGGTTCGCCTTCTGCCTCGTTAACTGCCTGCCGGAGGCCTTCGATCCCGGAGATCGGCTCCCCTGCCGCTGCAGTGATCTCATCACCGAGCTGGAGCTTCTCCTCCACGCCTTCTTCCACCCCGCGTTCGGTGAAGCCGACGACGACGAGTTGGGCGTCAAAGTCCACCTCCAGGTGCTCCAGGGCGGCCGCAACAGATATCTGCTGCGAGGAGGCCATAGTGCTGGTGTTACGCTCGGCGACCTCCTCGGAGGTGGTGCCGGGCGAGTAGACATAGGGTTCGGGGACGACATCCTGGCTGGGTGCCAGCCAGCCCCCGATGACCCTGGCGACCCGGACATCGGTCACCGGCCCCCCGGAGACATAGGCAGTGGTCAGCGCCAGGGTGCCTTCAGTGGCATAGGTATCTGCACCCTGGACGGTGATCACCGGCATCCCTTCGACCTCTCCGATGGTGTCGAAGATCGGGCCGGGGGATTCGATCACATGCGCACCGGGCAGGAACAGCGCGGTAACTCCCAGGGCCACTGCCCCGATACCGGAGGCCGCCTGAACGGTTGTGCGCAGGGTCAAGAGTTCTGCCCGCCTGTGGGTCCGTCACTGCCGGGGCCCTCATAGCCGCCGTCGAGGAGTTTCTTGAGTTCCTCGTCGATATTGGCCGCCTCCTGCTGCCGCTCTTCACGGCGGCGGTGGAAGCCCTGGGGGTCGTCGAGGTCAGCCTCATCGGGCTGGACATCGGGATGGGACCAGACCTCATCGCGGCCGGCGGCACCATCGGTCTCGCGCAGATGTGCCCAGAGTGCGGCGGCATCGCGCAGCCGGCGGGGCCGCAGCTCGAGGCCGACAAGTGCGGCGAAGGTGGCCTCTGCCGGCCCACCGCTGGCCCGACGGCGGTTCATAGTCTCGCGCAGCTTCTCCAGGGAGGGCAGGTGGGATCCGGCCTGGGCGACGACGTCGTCCACCCAGCCTTCCACCAGCGCCAGGGTCGTTTCGATCCGGCGCAGTGCTGCCTCCTGCATCGGCGTGCGGTCGGTCTGGAAGAGACCGTCGCCGAAGAGGTCCTCCATCTCCTGGGGATTGGAGGGGTCGATCTGGCTTGCGGCCTCTTCGATCCGTTCCATATTGATGTGGATTCCGGCGGCATACTGGGCCACGGCGTTGAAGAGATCATCCTGCAGCCAGGGGGCGCGGATGAACAGCCGCATCCGGGCGGCCTCACGCAGGGCGAGGTAGAGCAGGATCTCCTCGTCCTCGACCTGCAGGCCCTCACCGAAGGCTTTGATATTCGCCGGGATCAGGGCCATAGTGTCCCCGGCCAGGGGCAGGCCGATATCGGAGGCCGAATGCACCTCGGCTGCCAGCTGTCCGATGGCCTGGCCGATCTGGGTGCCGAAGGCCATCGAGCCCATCCGCTCCATCATGGAGGCCATCTGCCCGGCTGCATCCGGCGGCAGCATGCCTTTGAGCTCCTCGGGGATATGTGCGCCGTCGCCGTCCTCGAGCTGCTGGCGGACCACCTGGGCCATGGCCCGGCCCACGGATTCGGCCACCGGGGTGGTCAGCCGCTTCCAGGATTCGAAGGTCTGCTCAATCCACTGCCGGCGGCTGTAGCCCTGACCGATCGCGCCCACTGCCTCGAAGCTGGTGGCGTCATTAAGCCACATCTCGGCCAGCCGGAGGGCGTCGTCGATCTGTTTGGACTCCGCCGGGGTCACCGATGCGTCATCGGAGCCGATGGCGGAGACGGCGGCGTTCTTGGCCAGATCCCAGTTGATGGTTTCCTCGCCATCCTGGTTCTGCATGGCGGAGAACATCGCCTGTACCTGGCCCATGATCTGCTGCATCATGGCCGGATCGGCGCCGAATGCGCCCAGCTGGCTGGGATCGAATTGGCTCGGGTCGAAACCGGGTGGGAAGCCGGGGAAACCACCGGCCTGGCCCTGGTCGCCTGAGGACCCGGCCCCGGGGTTGCCGGTGAAGCCCATAGAGGGGCCTCGGTTTGTGGAACCCTGGTTATCGGCGTCGTCGTTCTTATCGTCTTCACCGCCAGGCTCAGATTTCTCACCGAAGGCTTCGCCGAAGAGTTTGCGCAGGAACTCCTCTTCATTGCCTCCGCGGTCTTCGCCGGAGTGACCGTCGGACTTATCCGTCATGGCTGGTGGCTCCCTAGGAAGTAGACGTCTGACCAAGCGTGAAGCCCAGAGTATCCCTGCTACCTGGGGTTTGTCCGGTTCGTTCGCCCCAGGATGACAGATCAGTGATCCGATGGCGTTCCGTCCTACCGGTGCTGGGTCAGGCAGGGGCAGTCCGGATGCTGCCGGGTCTGGAACTGCATAAGCTCTCCGGCCTCTGCCTGCAGCAGCCATCCGCTGGTTTCCATATCTGCGCTATGACGGCCGTCGATCAGCACCAGGACCTGCCAGACGGCGAGCGCGGCCGCAGCTGGGATCACCGGTAGGACCGGGGAATCTGTCCCGGGGCTGGGCGGTTCAGGACTGGACGGTACGGTGCTCGACTGCCGATGCCTGAGCAGACACCCCAGGCAGGGCCCCGAGGGAAGGTTCAGCAGAGGGCCGATCCGTATCTCGACGCCGGTGGGCCTCCGGGGCTGTGCAGCACCGGCAGGATGGGGCAGTCGTATCTCAGGGCCTCGGGATGCTGGCCCAGGGCATCCAGTGCCGCAGTTGATACGCAGAGCACCCGAAGGTCTACTCCACTGGTGATCGCCCCCTCGGGTGCCTCGGCCAATACGCTGGTTCCGCCGGGGTCCTCCAGCAGGGAAAGGGCAGCCTCCGCCCGTGGTCGGCCTTCATCGAGACTGCGGTAGCTGTTCTCAGCACCGGTGACAGGTGATTCATCGCAGAGCAGCACTGTGCCTATTCCAGCGCTGATGAGGTGTCTGGCCAGGGTGAAGCCCAGTTCCTCGAGCCCTTCGACCAGGACTGTGCTGAGCCGCCGTCGGGCCTCTGTCACTGCTGCACCCATATGGTTATTATTCCGGCCTCACCGCCCCGCCAGCTGAGTTATCCACAGCCTGGCCCGGAGTATCCGCGGGTCTCGGCAGGCGCAGGTAGTCTCTGCTGTCATGAGCAGGCAGGGAATCGTGGAGTACCCCATGACCGTGGACGGTCAGGAGGTTCGGGTTATCCGATCGGCTAAGCGGCGGCGCACGGTCAGCGCCGCCCTCAATGGTGGGGTGCTGCAGCTGCGGGTGCCGATGCGCACCTCCCGGGTGGAGGTCGAGGATCATGCCCGGGAGTTCATGAAGCGCTTTGCCGCACGTCAGCCCCAGGCTGCCAAGAGTGACGAGGCCCTGCACTCCCGTGCTGAGGAGCTGATCGCGAAGTACTTCCCTGATCTGCCGATCAGCCCGAGGTCGGTGACATGGTCGACCCGGCAGCAGAAGCGATGGGGTTCGACGACGACCACCGAGGGCACTATCCGGCTCTCAGCCCGGCTGCGGGGGATGCCGGAGTGGGTGGTGGATGCGGTGCTGATCCATGAGTTGGCGCATCTGGTGGAATCCGGTCACGGCCCGAGGTTCCAGGAGCTGGTCAACCGCTACCCCCGCACCCAGGAGGCCGATGGTTTCCTCGCCGGAGTGCAGTGGGCCAGCACCTGACCTGGGCCCGATACTTGCCTGCGCCCTCCGGGGCCCCTGCCGCTAGGTCTTCAGGTATTCGGTCAGTGCCTCTTTCAGCGGGGCACCGTGCTGTTCGAGCTTCTTGGTGCCGATCCCCGGGATCTTCAGCAGATCCTCATCAGTTGTGGGCTTATGCTCGGCGACCAGTTCCAGGGTGGAGTCGGCGAAGACCATAAAGGCCTTCAACTGCAGCCGCTTGGCGTAGTCCAGCCGCCAGGCCCGCAGATGCTCGAAGAGCTGCTCATCGTAGCGGGGCGGGCAGGTCTCACAGCGGCGGCGTTTGATCTGGGTGGCCACGGTCAGCACCTCCCCGCAACCGGCACAGGTCACCGGGCCTTTCCGGGTGGCCGCATTGGGGCTGGGCTTTCCGCCGCCGGGGGCGATCTTCACGGCGGCGGGCTCCAGACCGAGGCTGCGGCGCAGCGGAATCAGAAACCGAGAGGCCTTGCGCCGACCCCGTCCCCCGGCATGCCGGGCTGAAGCGTGGGAGAGGTAGAGGTGTTTACGAGCTCGGGTGATGCCGACATAGAGCAGCCGGCGCTCCTCATCGATCTCCCGCTGGGTCTGCGCAAAGGTGATCGGCATCAGCCCCTCGCAGAGTCCCGCTAAGAAGACCGCATCCCATTCCAGGCCCTTGGCGGAGTGCAGGGAGGCCAGGGTCACCCCCTCCACGGTGGGGGCGTGCTGGGCGGCGGAGCGTTCATCCAGCTCCGCGAGGAACTCCCGCAGGGTGAACTCTTCCCGTTCGGCAGCCAGCTGATCAGCGAGGGCGACGACGGCGGCCAGAGACTCCCAGCGTTCCCGGACCGCACCGGTGGAGGTCGGCGCTTTGGCCGACCAGCCGATGGAGGAGAGCACTCCCCGCACGGCCTCGGGCACTGTTTCTTCCGGCTCGCCTCCGGCCTCGGGCTGCTGGACCAGGGAGGAGGTGCGCAGGGCGGCCATTGCCTCGCGGATCTCGCGGCGGGAGAAGAACCGTTCCGAGCCGCGCAGCTGGTAGGAGATCCCTGCACTTGCCAGGGCCTGCTCGAAGGCCTGGGACTGCCCATTGGTGCGGTAGAGCACCGCGATCTGGCTCAGCGCCGCCCCCTGCTCCTGAAGGGACGAGACCTGTTCGGCCACCCAGGCGGCCTCGGCGTCGTCGTCGGGGTGTTCGGTCAGCACTGGGGTGGGACCGGCCTCGCGCTGGGAGATCAGCTGCAGCGGGGTCGGCCAGGGGGCCTCATTCCCGCCGAGACCGGGTTTGCGGTCGGCCAGCAGGGTATTGGCCAGGGAGACCACCTGTGGGGTGGAGCGGTAGTCCCGGATAAGTTTGACCACCTCAGCCTGGGGGTAGCTGCGCCGGAACTGCATGAGGTAGTCGGGGCTGGCCCCGGTGAAGGAGTAGATGGTCTGGGCGGCATCGCCGACCACGCAGAGCTCCTCACGTCCGCCCAGCCAGTTGTCCAGCAGACGCTGCTGCAGCGGGGAGACGTCCTGGTACTCATCGACGACGAAATGCCGGTACTGCTGTCTGATCTGGGCGGCGACCCGTTCATCGTTCTCCAGCATGCCGGCGGTGAACAGCAGCACATCCTCGAAGTCCATCAGATGCTGGTCAGATTTGAGGTCCTCATAGGCCTGGTAGAGCCGGGCGAAGCTCTGGTGATCCACCCCTGCCGGGGCCTCCCGTCCGGTGGCGGCTTCCACATAACCTTCCGGGGTCAGGGTGGAGACCTTGGCCCATTCCACCTCGGAGGCGAAGTCGCGCAGGCTGGCCCGGTCGGTGGTGATCCGCAGGCGTTTGGCGGCCTCGGCCAGCAGCCGGACCTTATGGTCGAGGATCTGCGGCATCGTCCCGCCCACGGCCACCGGCCAGAAGTACTGCAGCTGGCGCAGGGCCGCGGCATGGAAGGTCCTGGCCTGCACGCCCGGGGCACCCAGGGAAGCCAGCCGCGAGCGCATCTCGGCTGCGGCCCTTGCGGTGAAGGTCACAGCCAGCACCCGGTGGGGGTCATAGACTCCGCTGCGCACCCCGTAGGCGATCCGGCGGGTGATGGCCCGGGTCTTGCCGGTGCCGGCCCCGGCGAGGATGCACAGTGGGCCGGTCAGTGTGGCAGCGGCAGTGCGCTGTTCCTCATCGAGGCCTTCCAATACGGCTTCGGGGGCATCCTGGGCAACGGTCATAGCTCTACGGTACCGGGGTCGCTGACCGGCTCGGACCAGATATCCACAGGCAGGGGCCCCCAGATATTGGCCCTGTGACCGTGTTTTGACAGGGAAGGAGGCCTCAAGCGGCATAGGCTGGCATGCGTGCGATGGACTTCGATGGAACTGGCGGCTCTGGCTACCCGTGCTGTGCCCGGCCTCTCCCCCACGGGTGTGGCCGATGCCCCCGATGACGCCCGGGACTTCATGTCCGCTGTGGTCGTCGACGGCGGCGGCAACCGCTGGCGTGTCCGCGGGCCTCAGCATGCCCAGGCTGCTCTGCGCCTGGAGACCGAAGTTCAGGTGCTGCGCGGGTTCTCCACTGCCATCCGCGCCGAGCTGCCCTTCCGCGTTCCCTCCGTTGCCGGGGCGACCCGGGTCGGGGAGATGCGGATCTTCGTCTATAACCACCTCCCCGGCGCCCCGGAGGAACTGGCGGCGCTGACCGGTTCGGCCGCCGAGCTGGTCGAGGATCTGGGCCGGACTGTGGCTGCCGTGCATGACCTCTCGGAGTCGGTGGTCGATCACGCCGAGCTGCCCCGGTACTCAGCCGAGCAGCTGCGTCAGCGTCGGCTCAATGAGCTAGATGCCGCAGCCGCCACCGGTAAGGTCCCGCCGCTGCTGCTGCGCCGCTGGGAGCATGCCATGGAGGAGAAGGAACTCTGGGAGTTCTCCCCCACTGTGGTCCATGGGGATATGCATGAGGACAATCTGCTCATCGAGGGCCCCCGTGTGGTGGCCGTGACCGGGTGGACGGATCTGCATATCGGGGATCCCGCCGATGATCTGGCCTGGTTGATCGCCTCCCCGAGCCAGCAGTTCGCCGATGCGGTGATGGGTGCCTACCGGCGCAACCTCAAAGGTGAGGCCGATGAACATATTCTGCGCCGGGCCGGCCTGAGCGCGGAGTTCGCCCTAGCCCGCTGGCTGGTCCGCGGTCAGACCGGAGAGAACCAGCAGATGGTTGAGGAGGCCCTGGGTCTGCTCAACCAGTTGGCCAATGACATTCAGACCTATGGCGGCCGTCCGATCGCGCTGACCCCGATGGAGGGTGAGGAACCGCGCGGACCCGCTGACACCCAGGACTCCAAACCGGTGATGCGTGCCGGGGCTGCAGCCACTATCGCCGGTGGTTGGGAAGACGATGACGACGACGAACCGGCAGTGATCATCGACGACGGCACCGATACCACTGGTGAGGTGAACCCCGGTGCTGATGCTGAGGAAATCTCGGCCACCGGTGATACCTCCGAACAGCCCACCGGCGCTATCCCCTCCCCCGGTGCTGGCGATGATGAGCCCACCGGTGCCGTGACTCCTATCCGGCCCCGGCCTCAGGCTTCGCCACAGCCCAGCGCACCGGCTGAGGATCCGCCCACCGACCAGCTGCCGGCCTATGTGGACGATGTCCAGGAGTTCGAGGAGGATCCGATCTCCTCCTCACTGCCGATTCGTCCCGATGCGCGCAGTGAACAGAGGGCCAAGCAGAAGAATTACTTCCCGGCCTCGGCCGCCTCGGCTGCCAGTGGACGTTCGGCGGGATCGGCAGCATCTGCCAGCTCCGCTGCCTCCACGGGGTCAGCTGGTTCCGCGGGCTCGGCGAACAGCACCGGCTCGGCGGCCTCAGCCCCCTCTGCTGCCAGTGCCGAAGAGTCCGAATCGGAGAAACCGCAGGGTGAGGCCTCCGCGGAGAAGGAGTCCTCGACATCGGAGGGTTCAATCTATGAGCGCCACCCCGGCCTGCGCCCGCCGGGCAGCTGATCCGGCTGATCGATCCGGCCCCGTGGATTATGGGGTCACGGCCGTCACATCTGAATTGGGAATGATTGCCGGTTTCCTGAGGTTGGGCGTTCAGTGAGCGAGAAGACCCCCACCTCCCAGCCGGTCCCCTTGGTGACCAACAGCGGCCCCCACCTGACACGCCGTCAGGTGGCCCTGGCCATTCTGGCCCTGGCCACCGGTGGTTTCGCCATCGGGGTCACAGAGTTCGCGATTATGGGACTGCAGCGCGAGATCGTGGCCGATCTCGGGGTCTCCCTGGGCCAGGGCGGCATGCTGGTGACCGCCTATGCCCTCGGTGTGGTGGTCGGGGCCCCGATCCTCTCCCTGGGTGGGGCCAAACGGGAGCGCCGCGGTTATGCTCTGCTGCTGCTGGTGCTCTTCATCGCCGCCCACCTGTTCAGTTTCCTGGCCCCGAATTTCGAGACCCTGGTCGTCTCCCGTTTCCTCTCCGGGCTGCCCCATGGGGCTTTCTTCGCCACGGCCGCGCTGATGGCTGCTCAGATGGCCGGACCGGCCAAACGCGGCCGGGCTATTGCCGTGGTGCTCTCGGGTCTGGCCATCGCCAATCTCACCGGTGTGCCGGCGGTGACCTGGGTGGGTCAGGCCTTCGGCTGGCGGTGGATGTTCGCTGTGGTCGCCATCCTGGGTGCGATGACCATGCTGGCCCTGTTGATCTATGCCCCACGGATCCACCCGCCCCAGGGCGCCTCGGTCCGCGGGGAACTGCGTGCCCTGGCTAATCAGCGGCTCTGGGTCGGCATCGGACTGGCGATCATCGGATTCTCCGGAATGTTCGCCATCTACACCTATCTGACACATGTGGCGGTGGAGGTCACCGGTTTCAGTGACAGCTTCCTGCCCTGGGTGGTGCTGATCTTCGGCTCCGGAATGGTCACCGGCACATTCCTGGGCGGCTATTTCTCAGATAAGTCTGTCTTGGGCACAGTGCTGGTGGCGATGAGCCTGGTGGCACTGTTCATGACGCTCTTCGGCCTCTTGGCCCATATTCCCTGGCTGATGCTTCTGCTGCTGTTCCTGGTGGGCTGCTCGGCCTCCACCCTGGGCCCTTCGATGCAGACTCATCTGATCGACACCGCCCCGAAGGCCCCGCAGCTTGCGGCAAGTTTCCACCATTCGGCCTTCAACGCTGCCAATGCCCTGGGTGCGGTCGCCGGTGCCCTGGTGATCGCCGATCGTGAGGGAGACTGGCTGCGCGCCCCCGCCTATGTGGGCGCGGCCGCAGCGGTGATCGGTGTGCTGATCACCCTCTACGCCATCATGCTGACCAAACGGGCCGGCCAGAAGGTCTGACTCCGCGGATGAGTTCCTGCAGCTCTTCGGCGCTCTGCAGGCGCTGGGGAGTCAGTGTCCGACCGGCGTCGAGATAGACGAAGTGGGCGTTGATCTGCTCCGCCGGGACCCCGTAGATCCTGCTGAAGGCCAGCCGGTAGATGGCCAGCTGCAGCTGTTTGGCCTCGAGGTCCGCCCCGGTGGGCACTGATCCAGTCTTCCAGTCGACCAGATCCCAGCTGCACTGGGCCATCTTCGCGTTCCGCTCGAGCTTGGGCAGCTGCTCCCAGCGTTCGAAATCCCCGGTGCCCAGCTGCCTGCCCTGAGGGTCTGAGCCGAACACGGCATCGATCCGGCCCCGGAGCATCACGCCCTCCACAGAGGTCTCCACCGGGATCTCCATGGCGAAGACCTGCCGCTGAGCCCAGGGGGTGGACCGGAAGTTCTCCTTGACCGTGGCGAGGTCGAAGAGCTGCTCGAGGTCCTTCTCGGTAGAGACGGCGTCGTCGATCTCTGGGAAAGGTGCCACGGCGTCGAACTGCTGCTCCACCCAGGCGTGGACCACGGTTCCGCGCCGGGCCTGGCGGTGCGGGCGCTGTGGGACGGGCCTGCGGACCTGCTCGAGCACTGGCTGGGGGTCCTGGGCCAGGGCCACCACTGTGGAGGCGCTCATCTGGGCTGGAAGCTCGGTGCCTCCCCGGTCGCGCCGGGCCAGCTGGTGGCGGCGGATCACGGCCTGGGCCTGGGCAAGCCAGCCTCGCCGGGGTGATTCCTGTTGGGCCTCAGAATCGACGACGACGTTCTCGGCTGCCGCCTCCCGCACTGCCTGTGCGGCGGCGGTCATCGCCGGTCGGCGGGTGGGCAGCTGCTGGGGCTGTTCATCGGCCACCGGGTGGTATTCGTCCACACTGGTGGGATCCTCGGTATCAGCCCGTTCCAGGCGCACTCGTCTCATAGGCACCGCGGCCAGGGGGTCATAGGGCCATTGGGCTTCGGTGAGCAGCCCGGCCTCGGGGTTCTCCGGCTGATCCTCGGGGTCGAATTCGTACCAGTTCAGCTCGGTGAAGCTCTCCGGCTGGTTGGTCTCCTGGGCGGCCTGCCTGATGTCGCTGAGGAATTCGCTGGCCTCCTTGCCCCCGGATGCACCGTAGAAACTGGCTCCTGTGCAGATGAGCCGGCTGCGTGCCCGGGTGAGGGCGACATAGGCCAGGCGGCGCTGTTCCTGGCGGCTGAAGGCATAGCAGTCCTCGCTGAAGACCCGTCCGCCGGTGTTCTCATAGGCTTTGGTGGAATTGCGTCCCGAGGAGCAGACCCAGAAGCTGATGCTCTCCTGGTCGGAGTCCCATTGGGGCAGGGCCGCATGGTCACCGCGCAGGGGCCAGGGCAGATTCGCCTGGGCGTTGAGCCAGTTCTGTGCCCGGGCCCGGGCGGCGGGGAAGAGGTCCTCGCGCAGCCCAGCCACCGCCACCACATCCCATTCCAGCCCTTTGGAGGCGTGGACGGTCAGCAGTTGCACTGCCCCGGGGGCCGGTTCCTGGGCGGCCTGTTCCAGACCCCGCTCATTGGCTGCGGCGGCATCGAGCCAGTCGAGGAAACCGGTGAGATCAGTGGGGTCTTCTCCTTCGGCGAAGCTCTGGGCATAGCCGATCAGCGCATCCAGCTGGGCGGTGGGATGAGCAGCGGGCTGGGCGCCTGCTGAGTCTGTGGGGCCTGTGTCCTCAGAAACCGGGCGGGCGGCGACCTCCACATCCAGACCGGTCTCCTGCACCAGGCGGTGGATCAGGGTGCCGAGGTCGAGGCCGATGAGCCGGCGCAGGGTCGCGAAATCTTGTTTCGCCCCCAGCAGGCGCTGGGCTCCCTCGGTGGAGAATCCCAGGCTTTCGGTGAGTCGTTGGGTGTCCTCGGGCAGGGCGGCCAGGGCTTCGGCCAGGGACTGCAGCTCCGCGGTATCGGCCTCTGCGGTGGTCAGCGGCTCCTCGCCGGCGGAGGGGCGGCGCCGGCCGGCCAGGGATGAGGCATAGGCTCCCAGTCGGTGCAGATCCCGTGGGCCGATTCGGTAGCGGGCTCCGGCCAGGATCCGCATCAGGGCATCGGAACGGCCGGGGTCATTGAGCACCCGCAGATAGCTGATGGTCTCTGCCACCTCGGGCACATGCAGCAGTCCCTGCAGGCTCAGCAGTTGGTAGTGCACTCCGGCGGCTCGTAGGCCTTCTGCGATGGCGGCCAGCCGGCCGTGGGTGGGCGCCAGCACCGCACAGGAGGGCTGTTCCTCCGTGGGTTTCGCAGTCCCCTCATCGGTGTTCACCACCTGACGGAGTTGGGCGATGATCGCCTCGGTCTCCTCGGCTTCGGTGTGGAAGAAGCCATAGTGGACCTCACCGGCTGCCACTTTCTCCGGCGGCAGGATGGGCTCGCCCCCGGAGCTCAGCGGCTGCTCGGGGTCTTTATCCGCCTGATCGGGGGTGATCAGGGGCTTCAATTCGCCACGTAGCTTCGCAGTGGAGGCATCCCAGGGGTTATCGGCGTCCCTGCTCAGCGGGGCGACGATGGCGTTGGCGGTGGCCAGGATGCTGCGCCCGTTGCGCCAGGCCACGGTCAGCTGGCGGATGGGGGCCGGCCGGTATCTGGGGGTGGCGTCGTCGTTCTCGGTCCGGGGGAATCGGTGGGGGAAGGAGAAGAGCTGGCCTGCCGAGGCTCCGCGGAATCCGTAGATGGACTGATTGGGGTCGCCGACGGCGGTGACGGCCTTCTCGGTGCCGGCTCCGTAGAGTTGGGCGAAGAGTTCCAGCTGGGCGTAGGAGGTGTCCTGGAATTCGTCGAGCAGCACCAGCCGGTATTTCTCCCGTTCGGCCTCCACAGCCTGGGGTGCCTCCTGGACGATCCGGACGGCATGGCGCAGGAGGTCACCGAAGTCCATCACCCCCAGTTCTGCCTTGGCCTGGTGGTATTTGGTGACCAGTCCGGGCAGGGCCTGCCGGGTCTTCAGCAGATCCAGCAGGGCCTGTTCCTTCTGGCCGAGCTTGGGGGGTTTGGGCTGGTAGTCGGGGTCCTTGGCGAGTTTCTTCTGCTCCTTGGCCTCATGTTCGGCGAATTTGAGGTCCCGGAGGCGCTCGGCGCGTTCGATCTCGGTCTGCAGGAAACCGACGACGTCGGCGGGGTTCCTCAGATGCTCGGCACAGTCACCTGCCAGGGTGAGCACCTGTCCGGGCAGGGAGCTGACAGTTGCCCCGGTCTCCACGAAGGTGTGGCCCTCCTCGAAGCTCTCCACAAGGGGGGCGACGATCTGCCAGGCCTGGGCCTCTCCGATGAGCTGGGTTTCGGGTTCCAGGCCGATATGCATCCCGTATTCGGTGACCAGGGATTGGGCATAGGCGTGGTAGGTGGAGATCACCGGGGCCAGCAGGGCGGCGGGGTCCAGCTGGGCGGTTGCCGGGCCGGTGTCCTCAGACTCGGCTGGCAGCAGGGTTTCGGCGGTGATGAGCCCAGCCCGCAGAAGGTGGGCGAGTTTGCCGGTGACCCGTTCGCGCAGTTCTCCGGCTGCTTTGCGGGTGAAAGTGACCCCGAGGATCTCATCGGGCCGGATGATCGCATTGGCCACGAGGTAGACCACCCGGTCGGCCATAGTGGCGGTTTTGCCGGATCCTGCCCCGGCGATCACCAGGGTGGGTTCCAGGGGCGCTTCGATGACCTTACGCTGTTCGGGGGTGGGCGGTGGGTTCCCGAGGGCCTGGGCGATCTCGGTGGAGCTGTAGCGGGGATGCTGGCCTGCACTCATGGTTGGGTCACCTGCTTGGTGTCGGTGCACAGGGGGCAGAGGGGGCCGATGCGGCAGCCGGCCCGGGAGGTGGAGTCCTGATTGGGCTCATGCCGGGCGGTGAAGCTGGCCGAGGTCATCGTTTCGGTGGCGGCGGTGAGCTGCTTCCGCGGCCAGGCGGCGGGGTCATCCAGGGGCGCGGAGTCCTGCTCGCGCAGGGTGTGGTTCTGGTTTGCGGCCACAAACAGCAGGGCGCTCTGGTGGATGGGGGCCTTGAGCTCCTCGGGCAGTTCGGCCTCGGTGAGCAGCAGTTGGTAAAGGCCCAGCTGGGGGTGGCGGGACATCTCTGCCCCGGGTGTGGCCCGGCGGCCGGTTTTGAGGTCGACGATGTAGAGCTGACCCTCGGGGGTGCGCTCGATCCGGTCGATGGTGCCGCTGATCCGCACCAGCTGCTCATTACTGCCGGTGGGTACCGTCAGCTCTGCCTCGGCGTGCAGCTCGGTGCCCAGCAGCTGCCGAGAGGCGGCCCGGGCGTGGTACTGAGCCAGTTGGCGCAGCATGTCCTGGGCGCGTTCCCATTCGGCATCGGCCTGCCAGCCGGGCTTCAGCCCCAGGGCGTCCCAGCGTTTGGCCAGGGCTTCGGTGAGCACCTCGGGGTCGGATTCCTCGGGGTGTTCCTCGGCCACTGCGTGGATGAGCACGCCCAGGGATCGGGCGAAGTCAGTGGCCTCGGTGCCTCCGGCGGCTGAGGTGAACCAGGCCAGGGGGTTGGTGATGGCCTTCTCCACGGCTGAGGGGTAGATGGAGATCTTCTCCTCAGGGTCGTGGAGTCCGCGGGTATCGGTGAGCTCGGCCAGGCCCCACCACTGCTGGGGGTCGGCTCCTCTGATCCCGGCATCGGCGAGGGCGGCCAGGGCCTGGGCTGCTTCCTGGGCCTCGGGGGACTGCAGCTGGTCCTGGGCGGCACTGGTCTCCAGGAACCGGCGCAGTTCGGCCACCAGCCTGGCGGAGGTTGGGGGTTCGGGTCGCAGTTGGGTCACTGCAGGCCGTTGGTCGGCGGGGGTGACCAGATCCAACAGGAGGCTGGGCTGTTCCTCGGCCGATTCCACGGCCAGGGCGAAGACCCGGTGGCTGGCCCGGGAGGCGGCTGCGGCGAAGAGCCGGTATTCGTCCTGGAGGACGGTGAGGCGTTTGATCAGCGGGTTCTGCTGGCCGGTGCTGCCGTATTCGATGAGGTCCACCAGTTCGGTGGTGCCCAGCAGGGCCCCGCGGGGGCGCAGATTCGGCCAGCGTCCCTCTTGGAGTCCGTAGAGGATGACAGTGTTGAACTCCCGGCCGGCGGCGGTGGTCGGGGTGAGGATCTCCACGGAGTCCTCGGGGGCGGCGGTGGCGGCGAGGCTGTCCATGGGCAGTTCGATCCGCCGCATGTGGTCGACGAAATCGGCGGCGGTGGCCCGGGGGTTCTGGTCGGCGAAGCGTTCGGCTGCCTGGAACAGGGCCAGCACGGAGTCCAAATGTCGGTCCGCCCGTTCGGCTTCCATCCCGCTGCCTTCGGTGGTCTCAGCCCAGCCTGTCGTGACCCGGGCTGCCTCCCAGACCGCCCAGAGCACCTCTTCGGGTCCGGCGGTCTCGGTGGTCTGTTCACCGATGGTCTCCCGGGCTGCCTGCAGCATGCGCGCTGCCCGACCCAGACCGTAGGCGACTCCTGGGTGTTTCTCCACTGTCGTGACCAGTACGGGGTCCTCGGGGTTATGGACAGCGGTGAACAGCAGTTGTTCGGCGCTGCGGGGTGCACGCTGCTGCTCTGCGGCTGCAGCGCGTTCGGCCCGCAGCAGCAGCTGCCGGAGGCTTCGCTGGGTCAGGGGGTCGGTGTCTCCGTAGGGGCCACTGAGCAGGCTCAGCAGCAGCTCCAGGTCCAGTTCTGCCTGCTGTTCCTCGGTGGGCGCTTCCTCGTCGGGGAGGCTGGGCTGGGAGTATCGGGCCAGGATCTCTAGCAGTGGGGTCACTGCCGGTTCCTGGTTGAGGACGAACTCGCTCATCGACTGCCGGACCGGGACCCCACGGGCGCGCAGCTGTCGGGCCAGGCCATGGGCGGTGGAGCCACTTCGGGCGATCACCGCGATCTGGCCGAAGGGCACCCCGTGGCTGTCGTAGCGCTCCAGGATCTCAGCTAGCACTGCCTGTTCGGCGATATGTTCTCCCGCTGCGGTGGCTGCTGCGACAGTGACCTCGTCTTCTCCCCCGGTGGCACCTGTTTCAGTCCCAGCTTCGGCAAGCTCGGCCTCCTCGGCCCTGCGCAGTTGGGCAGGGCCCACTGCCCCGATTCGCTGCACCACTCGGGAGTAGAGCCGGCTGATCTCACCGCGCAGCCGATGGCTGCCCTCCAGGATCTGAATCTGAGGCTGGGCACCGGGCAGACCTGCCTCGGCATCGGGGGACATCAGCGCCTTGGTGGTCCAGTCCCGCAGCTTATCCGGGCGGGCTCCGCGGAAGCCCTGAACGGCGGTATCGGGGTTGGCGAAGGCCAGCACGTCTTTGCCGGCACCGACCAGGCGCAGCAGTCGCAGCACATTGGATCCGGCCTCCTGGAGGTCGTCGATGACCAGCAGTTGCAGCCGTTGCCGTTCGGCTGCGAGGAACTGCTCATCTGCCTCCAGGACCTCACATGCTGCCTGGATGAGCCCAGCTGGATCGAAGGCATCGGCGTATTCGGGGCTGTCCAGCAGCCGCCGGTAGGCTGCGTAGATCTCAGCGGCCACCTGCCATTCCTGCCGGTTGTGTTCGAGGCCGAGGCTGTGCAGCTGCTCAGCGGTGATGCCCTGTTCGCTGCAGCGTTCGATCAGTTCCCGGACCTCTTTGCGGAAACCTTCGGTGGTCGCAGCCTCGGCCAGGGAGCCGGGCCAGGCCTGGTGACCGTGTTCGGCGGCGAACTCCGCCAGGATCTCGCGCAGGATCCGGTCCTGCTCGGCACCGGAGAGCAGCCGGGGTGAGCGGGCGCTGAAGCGTAGGACCCGGCGTCGTCGTGCCTCTCCCAAAAGCCAGAATGCGTAGGCGGCGAATGACCGGGAGGGCTGGTCGCTCAGCGAGGCCTCGGGACCGGTGGCGCTCCATTGGAGCTCGAGGCTGTCGCGGATTCGGGCTGCTGTGGCGCGGGTGGGTGAGAGGATGCTCAGCCGGCGGGCATCATGGCCGGCCTGCAGGAACTTCAGACCCGCGGCGACTGCCTGTTCAGTTTTGCCCGATCCCGGCCGTCCGTAGACCAGGATCGGTCCACTTCCCGGGGGCGGGAACCCTCTACATTGGTTCATCGTTGCTTCGCTTCCCCACCTCTTCGCTTGGCGATGAGCCGGGTCTCCGGCCCACTCATCCTGCCACCTTAGAACTCTATCCGGACACGGCGGGGTTCCGTGGTCCCATCGGGGCTGGGGCGGAGTCGGCACAGCTTCACAGCCGGGGGCGTGCTCGCGTACCGTGGAGACGGTACAGCCGGTGTGAATCCGGCACCCCATACGGAAGGTATAGAGGTACCAATGTCCCAGGAAGCTTTCGCCGCCCAGCCCGACCTTAAAGAGAAGATGGTCACCGCCGCAGACGGGGAGACCACCACTGAGCAGCTGGTTGAGGTGGTCAACTCCTTCCTGAATTCGCAGGTATACCTGCCGTCAGTGGAGCAGCCGGGCGAGGACGGTTCGGTCAACCCCCTGATGCTGCAGGACACCGATGAGAATCCGGTGATGCCGCTGTTCTCCTCCCCCGAGGAAATTCCTGCGGAGTACACCGAGCAGGCCCCGCATGTGGCTGTGGTCTCCGGTGTGGGTGTGCTGCAGGCTGTCACCAATGCCTCGATCATCATCGATCCCGGCGCTGATCACCAGTTCCCGCTGTCGCTGGAGCAGATGGCAGCCATCCGTGAGCAGATCGCCGGTCAGCTGGACGAGGACCCCCAGCAGGGCTGAACCTGCCCCTAGGCCTGGGCCTGCCACCACGCCGTGTCCGCCCGCGACGGTATCGTTACGGGCATGGAGAGCGAAGCACTTTTTGAGATCCAGCCCTCGGCTGATTCCTGGCACCGACGGCGTCGGGTGGGTTTCGATCTGGAGACCACCTCCCGGTTTCCCGCCGAGGCGCGGATCGTCTCCGCAGCACTGGTGGCATTAGATGACGATGACGATAACGCCTCCCCGGTGGTGCGTGAGTGGCTGGTAGATCCCGGGATTCCGATCCCGGAGGAGACCGTGGCCATCCACGGGATCAGCACTGAGTATGCCCGCGAGCACGGCCAGGACCCAGCGGTTGCCATTGAACAGCTGGTGATCGCCCTGACTGAGGAGTTCGATGCCGGTTCGGCGGTTGTGGTGATGAATGCGCCCTATGACCTCGGTGTGCTGCGGGCTGAGGCCGCCCGCTATGGGCTTCAGTTCCCCGAGCCCCGGCCGGTGATCGATCCCCTGGTGGTGGATAAGCAGGTGGATAAGTACCGGCGCGGGAAGCGGCGTCTGGGTGATCTCTGCGGTGTCTATGGGGTACTGCTCAATGAGGCTCATTCGGCGGCCCCGGATGCCCTGGCCACCGTGCAGGTGGCTGACTGTCTGGCCGAGAAGTTCCCGGAGCTGCAGATGCCGGCCGGGCAGCTGCATGATCTGCAGGTGGGCTGGCGGGCCGAGCAGGCTGCGGATTTCCAGGCCTATCTGCAGCGGCAGGGTAAGACCGATGCGTTCATCGATGGGTCCTGGCCGCTGTGACGCTCAGCGGTGAGGAACAATAGTCCTATGACTGATACCCCTGAGAACGAACCTGGGCCGGAGAGCGAGCCCGACCGAGAGGAAGACCTCGACGTCGAACGCTCCCCCACCGGAGGGCTGCCCTGGTCGATCATCATCATCGCGGTGGTGATCTTTGCGGTGCTCTACTGGGCGTTCCGCAGCTGGCGCAGCCAGCATGTCAGCTATACCGGCGATGCTGCCGAACAGCTGACCGGGGTGCTGACTATCCTCGGACTATGATCCGGAAGGGGGCAGTTGCACAGCGTGTCAGATGAGAAGACCCCAGAGGGTGAGCGCGCCGAGCCTGAGGAGGCTCAGGCCGAGAACGCTGAGCCTGAACTCACTATCTCTGAACACACTGAGCCGCTGACCGCCGAGCGGACAGTTCCGCTCCACGACGCCCTGCAGGCCACCACCCCGATGCCTGCGCATTACTCCCCGCACCACTACACCGCGCATCCGACGGCGACTACCCCGGAAGAACCGCAGTCGGTGGAGGATGCCGAGGAGCCCCCGCGGTGGGGCGGGCAGCGTCGGCTGCTGCTGATCGCCGCAGTGGTGATCATCCTGCTGGGTTCAGTTCTGGTCTTCGTCCGTGCCGTGGCACCGGATCAGCCCACTGCCGCAGAGGTCTTCGGTGAGCTCGAGGCCGAGGGCCGGGAGTGGACCGAAGTCCGCCAGGAGGTCCGTGAGGCCGGAGTCGGCGACGGCGACTATTCCGTACTCGAGCCTGAGGGCTTGGAACTGGACCCAAGTGTTGACCTCCTGGTGGAGGAGGTCGAGATCGCTGGGGATGATGAGGTCACTGTCACCTTGGAACCGCATTTGGGGCAGCTCATCGAAAGCCAGGATCTGGTGGGCACCAAATGGCCTGCGGCCCAGGACCAGCTCGCCGAGCTTGGCCTGGAGTACGAGCAGGACTATGAAGTCGTCACTGACGGAGGCACTGTCTATATCGGACACAACTGGTCAGTGGCCGATATCGACGCCGATGCCTCGACCCCTCAGGTTCTGCTGACCAATGATGTGCGCAATTCGGTGCAGGAGACTGCCGATGACTTCGGCAGCTGGTCGGCGGACCGTTGGGATGATCTGCGCAACTGGGACCCCCGCGAGTCCTGGGAGGATGCCCAGGACTGGTTGGGAGACCTCTTTTAGGCGGTGGCCTCGGCAGCTGCCCGGGCGGCTGCTGGCAGGGCCTGCAGAATCCGGTCCACGGCGGCGTCGTCGTGTGCTGCGGAGAGGAACCAGGCCTCGAAGACGCTGGGCGGCAGGTAGACCCCGGCATCGAGCATGGCGTGGAAGAACGGTCCGTAGCGGAAGGATTCCTGGCTCTGGGCCTCGGTGTAGTTATGCACTCCGGTGGCGGAGGTGCCGAAGGCCACTGAGAACAGGGAGCCGACCTTCTGGATGCTGTGTTCCACCCCGGCGTCGTTCAGGGCGGCGGTCAGCGCCTCGGCGACCACCTCGGCTTTGCTGTCGATATGTTCGTAGACCTCGGCAGTGGCGGCTTCCAGGGTGGCAACACCGGCGGCCATGGCCACCGGGTTCCCGGGGAGGGTTCCTGCGTGGTAGACCGGCCCGGTGGGCGCCAGGTGTTCCATGACCTCTCGGCTTCCGGCCACTGCGGCGGTGGGCAGCCCTCCGCCGATGACCTTGCCGAAGGTGAACAAATCCGGGGTCCAGCCCTCCTGGCGACCGGAGGCGCCCCAGTAGCCGGCCTCGGTGATCCGGAAGCCGGTCATCACCTCGTCGAAGATCATCTTCGCGCCGTATTTGCTGGTGAGGTCGCGGATGAGCTGGTTGAATCCGGGCTCCGGGGGAACGACACCCATATTGGCTGGGGTCGCCTCGGTGATCACCGCAGCGATGTTCTCCCCGTGCTCGTTGAAGACCGTTTCCAGCCCGCTGCGGTCGTTGTACTCCAGGACGATGGTCTCCGAGGCCTGCGCCTCGGTGACCCCGGCTGAACCGGGCAGTCCGAGGGTGGCCACACCGGAGCCGGCGGCCGCCAGCAAACCGTCGGAGTGGCCGTGGTAGCAGCCGGCGAATTTGACCACGAGGTTCTTCCCGGTGGCTCCGCGGGCCAGCCGCACTGCAGTCATTGTGGCCTCGGTGCCGGTGGAGACCATGCGGATCATCTCCGCTCCGGGAACCCGGTCCCGGACGAGTTCAGCCAGCCGGGCCTCGGAGGGGTGAGATGTGCCGAAGCCGAGGCCTGCGTCCACGGCCTTGCGGACGGCCTCGGTGACCTCAGGGTGCTTATGGCCCAGCAGCGCCGGACCCCAGGAGCCTACGAGGTCCACATACTCTTTGCCCTCAGTGTCGGTGAGGTAGGGGCCCTGGCCGGAAATCATGGCCACCGGTGTCCCGCCCACAGATCCGAAGGCACGCACCGGGGAGTTGACTCCCCCGGGCATGAGGTTCTGGGCGGTTTCGAACAGCTGGGCGTTGGTGGTCATGTAGCTCCTCAGTCATGCAGCCAGCGGGCTGCTTCGGCGGCGTAGTAGGTCAGGATGTTGCCGGCGCCGGCGCGCCGGATAGCGGTCAGTGATTCCAGGACAATGGCCCGACGGTCCACCCAGCCCTGGGCTGCGGCGGCCTCGATCATCGCGTATTCCCCGGAGACCTGGTAGGCGGAGACGGGCACATCGGAGATCTCAGCGACATCGGAGAGGATGTCCAGATAGGCGCTGGCGGGTTTGACCATCACCATATCGGCGCCCTCGGCGAGGTCCAGTTCGACCTCGCGGCGGGCTTCGGTCCGGTTGGGGGCATCCATCTGGTACTGCCGGCGGTCACCGGTGAGCTGGGAGTCCACGGCTTCGCGGAAGGGTCCGTAGAAGGCGGAGGCGTATTTGGCGGCATAGGCCAGGATGGGCACCTCCTGGTGGCCGGCCTCATCGAGGGCATCGCGGATGACTCCGACCTGTCCGTCCATCATCCCGGAGGGGGCGACGACGTCGGCGCCTGCGGCTGCCTGGACTACTCCCATCTGGGCGTAGAGCTCGAGTGTGCGGTCATTGTCCACAGATCCGGTGGCGTCCAGGACCCCGCAGTGACCGTGGTCGGTGAACTCATCCAGGCAGAGATCGGCCATCACCGGCAGCTGCTCGCCCACGGTGTCCTTGACCGCGCGGATGCTGCGGTTGAGGATCCCCTCAGGGTCGAGTCCGGCGCTGCCCTCGGCGTCTCGTTCGGCGAGGATTCCGAAGAGCATAATCCCGCCCAGTCCGAGGTCGGCGGCGTCCTTGGCTGCGCTGAGCAGGCTCTTCTCGGTGTGCTGGACGACCCCCGGCATGGAGTTGATCGGTTCGGGTTCGCTCAGCCCTTCCCGGACGAAGACCGGGAGGATGAAATCGGCCGGGTGCAGGCGGGTTTCAGCGACCAGCCGGCGCAGCGCGGGGGTGCGGCGCAGCCGGCGGGGGCGGGCGTAAGGGAAAGTCACGCCCACCAGTCTAGGCGGTTCATCCGGGCAGGACCCACCGTTAACTGCGCCCATGGTTATACCTCCGAATCGCAGGATTATGAGTGGGCAAGGGTGGATCACACGCCGCGGCTTGCCACAGCTGTGGCCATCATCTCCGTTACGCTCGAGACTGAGCTCGTTGCAGGGGCGCCCCGGGTGGGAGCCCACGACACGTTAGGGAGACATCAGTGACCGCAGTATCCCCCGCCTTCTGGAACCCCCAGGCGCATATGCCCACCGTGATGGACCGGCAGGTCGTCATCGAACGCGGTGAGGGCGCCTACGTCTACACCCAGGATGGCCAGCGGCTGTTCGATGGTTCGGCCGCGCTCTGGTACGCGAATGTGGGCCATGGTCGGGCCGAAATCGCCGAGGTGGCCGCCGAGCAGATGCGGAAACTGGAGACTTACCACACCTTCGGACGCTATGTGAATGACCAGGCTCAGGCGCTTTCGGAGCGGCTGCGTGAGCTGGCGCCGATGGCCGATGCAAAAGTCATCCTCAACGCCGGTGGCTCCGATGCTGTGGATGTAGCCTGCAAACTGGCCCGCCGCTACTGGCAGGTCGAAGGTGCCCCGGCTAAGAAGATCATCCTCTCCCGGGAGTCCGCCTACCATGGGCTCCACGCCTATGGCACCTCAGTGGGTGGGCTGGATTTCAACCGTGAGGGCTATGGCACCGAATCCCTGATTCCGGAGACCGCCCGGGTCTCCCGTGATGACATCGAGGCCGTTGAGGCGGAGATCCTGCGCATTGGGCCGGAGAATATTGCGGCCTTCATCTCCGAGCCGATTATGGGAACCGGTGGTGTGCATCCGCCGGCCCCAGGGTATTTGGAGGGGCTGCAGCGGTTGGCCGCTGAGCATGACTTCCTGCTTATCGCCGATGAGGTGATCACTGGTTTCGGCCGAACCGGGCAGATGTTCGCCTCCCAGCGGTATAACCTCAGCCCCGATATTGTCACCATGGCCAAGGGCATCACCTCCGGCTATGCCCCGCTGGGCGGCATCCTGGTGGCCCCGCGAGTCTGGGAGCCCTTCTTCACCCGTGGGGCTGAGTCTCCGGTCTACCGGCATGGCACCACCTATTCCGGGCATGCCACCTCCTGCGCTGTGGCGATGAAGAACCTGGACATTCTCGAGGCAGAACACCTCGTGCAGCGGGCCAAGGAGCTGGAGACGGTGCTGGCTGAGGCCACCACCGTGCTGGAGGGCCACGCTTTGGTGAAGGATATTCGGGTCGGCGGCTTCCTGGCCGGTATTGAACTGGATCCGGCCATCAGCGGTGAGGCCCTGGCCGATACGCTGATTGAGCGCGGGTTCATCTTCCGCCCGCTTCCGGGCAATAACCTGCAGATGAGCCCACCCTTTGTGACCACTGACAGTGAGGTTCACACGGCGGTGAAGGCGATTAAGGACGCCTTGGATACCGCTGCCTAAGGACATCGACGACGCCGGCCGCTGTGGGTTCGGCGAGCACGGCATCGGCGGGCCGACCCCGCTGATTCAGCGTGAGGGCAGTGGGTTCTCCGATGGCCAATACGGTGATCTCCGGGGTATCCAGCTGCGCCCAGACCTCTGCTGCAATGGAGCTGGTGATCAGCACCGTATCCCCCCGGCTGAGCTGGTCTGTCTCCGGATGGGGCAGGGCCACTGTGGCATAGGCAGTGACCCAGGTGATTTCCCAACCCCGCTCTGCCAGCCCCTGGGCCAGCTGGGATCGGGCCTGGGCTGATTGGGGCAGCAGTAGCCTGTCGCTGGTCTCGGGTGCAGGCAGCTCGGCGAGGATTCCTGCCGCACTGTGCTCGGCTGGCATCCATACCTGGGTCAGACCTGTGAGCTCCTCGAGGACCCGCGCTGTTCCGGGTCCGACGACGCCGATCTGCGTGGTCTGCGGAACGCTGCCGTCCCACCCAGCCTCTATCAGCGACCGCACAGTGTTCCCGCTGGTCAGCAGCAGCCAGCTGAACTCCCCTGCAGCCAGCTGATCAAGCGCAGCCCTCAGCTGTCCCATGTCCTGGGGCAGTACCTGTTGTGTCAGTGGGAGATGGTCCACTGCATAGCCGGCATCTCTCAGCCCGGACTCCAGCGCCCCGGACTGTTCAGGGTTCCGGGTCAGCAGGATCTTCTCGGGGGCAGCTGCCATGCTCAGCGCTCCGGTCTAGGAGTCGACGACGTGTTTGAGCAGGCCTTTGTCCTCGGCCAGTAGGGTCTCGGCGACCTCGGCTCCCAAACGGGCAGCCTCGTCCACGGCCACATCCCGGTCAGCCCCCATGGAGAGGTGAATCTCGGCCCCGGCCCGCTGGGATTCCGAGCCGTCGGGGGCGCAGACCACTGTGTCCAGCCGGAGTCGGACTCCGCCGTCGGGCTCATCGGTGGCCCGGGCCAGCCCGCCGATAGGTGCCGCGCAGCCGGCGTTGAGCCGGGCCAGCAGGGCGCGTTCAGCGGTGGTCTCCAGGCGGGCTTCCATATCCTCCAGGGTCGCCAGACCCACGCCCAGTGGGGCGGTGATCGCTGCATCGGCGGCCCTGACCTCCACGGCGAGTGCTCCCTGCCCGGGGGCGGGGGTCATCACCTCGGGGGCCAGCAGTTCGGAGATATGGTGCTCCAGACCGAGGCGAATAAGCCCTGCCCCGGCAAGCACCACGGCGTCGAGGTCTCCGCGTGGGGAGTCCCCGGCCTGGGGTGATTTCTCACCCGCATCCTCCCGACCACGGACTCGGGCCAGGCGGGTGCCCACATTGCCGCGGATATCGACGATCTGCAGATCACTGCGGGCGGCCAGCAGCTGAGCTGCTCGGCGCGGGGATCCGGTGCCGATCTTGGCACCGGAGGGCAGTTCCTCAAGGCTGAGGTCATGGGCCGAGCAGAGGGCATCGCGGACCTCTTCACGCTGCGGGACTGCGGCAATGGCCAGTTCCTCAAGATCCTTAGCCGGCAGGTCCTTCAGGGAGTGCACGGCCACATCGACCTCGGAGTCCAGCAGGGCTTTGCGCAGGGCTGCGGCAAAGACGCCGGTTCCGCCCAGCTGGCTCAGCGGTCCGGTGAGCACATCTCCTTCGGATTTGATGGTCACTAGCTCGTAGTCGAATCCCGCGCCGGTGGCCAGTGCCTCGGCGGCGGTGGTGGACTGGGCCAGGGCCAGCTTGGACCCGCGGGTCCCTACTCGGAATGTCTGCATAGGGCTAACAGTAACGGGACTGTCTAGCTCCCCTGCAGCGGGGTGCCCCAGCCGCCGTCGGTGGTGAGGTCGCTCCAGTCACCGGGGACAGTCTGTTCACCGGTGGCCAGCGGCTGGCCTTCGGCTCCGGTGATGTATTCGCCCATGATGTCGACCAGTCCGGAGACGAACTCGGGGTGCACGCCCACAGTCGGTGCCCGGTGGAAGGCCAGGCCCTGCTCCTCGGCGGTCTCCTTGGCCTCAGTGTCGAGGTCCCAGATGACCTCCATATGATCGGAGACGAACCCAAAGGGCACGACGACGACGCCGGCGTAGCCGTTCTGGGCGTCCTCTTCGATCTGGTCGTTGATATCCGGTTCCAGCCAGGGGGTTTCGGGGCTGCCGGAGCGGGACTGGAAGACCACCTGGTAGTCCACATCCTTGGCTTCGGGCACTGCCTGCATGAGGTAGTCGGCGATTGCCTGGTGCTGGGCGGTGTAGACGTCGGTGCCGAAGAGTTCCTTGATCCGCGCCGGTCCCTGACGCTCTGCCACGGCGGAGGGGATGGAGTGGGTGACGAACAGGACCTTGGTCTTGCCCTCGGAGCCCTTCTCGCTCAGCTGCTTGCTGACATCGCTGAGACCGGCGCTGAGGAATTCCTCATTGGGCTTGGTGAAGGCTTTGTCGTAGAAGAACTGACGGACCTTGACCAGGTTGAGTTCCCCGCGCAGGCCGGTCTCGTCCAGGGTGCGCTCGAAGTCCTCGAGGTACTGGTCATTGCTGGAGTATCCGGCGTAGGCGGAGGTCACCAGCACCAGCACATCGCGGTGGCCGCCCTGGTGCATCTTCTTGAAGCTGTCGGCGAAGTAGGGGTCCCAGTTGCGGTTGCCCCAGTAGATCGGGATGTCGATCTCTCGTTTGGCCAGCTCGGTCTCCAGGGCGGCGATGAGGTCGCGGTTCTGCTCGTTGATAGGGCTGATGCCGTCATTGGCCCGGTAGTGGGTGGCGACCTCTTCGAGTCGCTCATCGGGGATTCCTTTGCCGCGGGTGACGTTACGCAGGAAGGGGATGACGTCATCCTGGCCTTCGGGGCCGCCGAAGCTGGCCAGCAGGATGGCGGTATAGCTGCGGCGTTCGCCTTCGGCGGGGGTCTGGGCGACGTAGTCGGCGGGCAGTGCTTTGGCGGCGGGTGCGGTGCTGCTCATGATCAGGAGAGGACCTCGAGGATGTCAGTGGTGTTGGGCAGTCGGCGTCCGGTGTAGAAGGGGGTTTCGTCCCGGACGTGGTATCGGGTTTCGGATTCGCGGAGCTTGCGCATCATATCCACGAGATCCGTGAGTTCGGGGGCTTCCAGTGCCAGCAGCCATTCCCAGTCGTTGAGGGCGAAGGCGCTGGTGGTGTTCGCCAGCACCGAGGGGAACTCCTGGCCGAGCTGGCCGTGTTCGCGCAGCATGGCACCGCGTTTGGCGGGGTCCATGAGGTACCAGTCGTAGCTGCGGTTGAAGGGGTAGACCACCAGCCAGTCCTCGGCCTCGACTCCGCGGGTGAAGGCGGGCACATGGGCACGGGCGAACTCCGCAGTGCGGTGGACCCCCATTGCGGAGAAGGCAATCTCGGTCTGGTTGAGCAGCTCGGTGCGGTGCAGCTGGCGCAGGGCGGCCTGGAGCTTTTCGGCCTTATGGCCGGTCAGCCACAGCATGATGTCGGCATCGGCGCGCATTCCGGAGACGTCATAGGTCCCGCGCAGTTCGACGGCATCGTCGTCGGTTCCGAGTCCTTCTCCGGCCAGGGCGGCCACGGCCTCTTCGAACTCGGCGGTGATCTTCTCGGCTTTACGGCCGCTGGGAGCTTCATTACGGTTCTTGGGCTCCCACCAGTCCGTGGCAGAGCGGGTCTCGGTCCGCTGAAAGACGGCGAACAGGGTATACCAGTCCTTACCGGAGGAGTTGACCTCTTCAGGGGTGCGCTTAGGGTTGCGGCCGTAGCTCATGGGCTCCACTCTATCGCGCGTGTGTGGGTGACTTCTACACGGCGTAGAAGACCGCTTGGCGGTGTTCATTCCCTCAATCGCCTTGGAAGCCCCCGAGCGAGCTCGGGTCTCCTCTCGGCTCAATTGGCAGCAGAAACACTTACTTCAGGAGGCTCTGAATGACCTCGCGAGCATCGGGGATGATCTGCGCTAATCCGGTCCCGGCATAGGACTCCCCCACCACGGCGATCCGGGTGCCAGTCTGCGCGGATGTGGCCAAGCTCTCGCGCAGACTCCTGGCTGCTTCGCTGGCCGCACCACGGCGCCAGCGCACCACCGTGTGGTCCAGAACCCGCTCGGGGCTGATCGAGGTTCCGGTCAGCCACGGGAGATCAGTCAATGCGGCGGCATGCAACTGCTCATCGGTGGAGTCAAAGCCCAATCCACCGGTCTCTCCGGCCCGACCATAAGAGAGCCGCAACAGGTGGTGGCTGGAGCCGAGGTTCTCCTGCAGCGCCTCAGCGGCCCAGCTCCATTTGGCCGAGATATGGGTCATCGCCTTAGCCCGGATATCGGTGACCTGCGGGGCCACCAGCATGCCGGTCCCCCGCGGATGGGAGTCCAGCTCCGGGGCGTGGACCAGCAGGCTCACCAGGGCCACACCAGTTCCAGTCTGGGCGGCCGGCGGTGTCTGCTGCACAGGCTGTTCGTCTCCGCCGATGAGCTGGGCTGCCTGTGCGGCATCGAGGGCGGGGACGACGACGTCGTAGTCCCCTTCCCAGAGGAAATGGCTGTCGGAGTGACGCAGGGAGTGGTTCAGGTGGACCTGGGCGCCGAGTTCGGCCAGCTGCTCCTGCAGTGCGGTGACCAGAGTGTTCATCCCGCCGGTCAGGGACTGCACGGCCGAGCCCGCCGGCGCTGAGGCGCGGATTCCGGCCACGGCCCGGGCTAGGGAGCCTTCCTCCAGCATCCGGTCGTAGAGCTTGGGGTGGGCGGTGCGGATGCTCAGCTGGTGGGGTCCGGCTGAGTGGACTCCGGTGGTGATCGGTGCGACCAGCCGGTCCACTACCGCAGAGCCCATGCGGTCGGCCACCACCTCACCGAGGGTCGGCGCCTGCCCGGGTGTCCAGGTCATCTCCGCGGTGAGATCCTCGGCGGCGCGCCGGGCAGCCTCTGGTCCCAGGAGTGCGAGGACATCTGCGGCCTCGGGGTCCCCGGGGATGCCCATGATGCCGGTTGCCGGCAGTGGGGCGGCCAGCTCGGGCAACTGCAGCCAGGCCCCTGCCGGATTCGGAGACACGATGCGTTCGGCCAGTCCGAGCTCCGAGAGGAAGTCCCGGACCGCTGGGGTACGCGTAGCAAAAGCTTCAGCCCCAGCATCGGCCTTTATCCCGGCAAGCGCCACGGGTGCGATGGAGCCGCCGAGGCGGTCAGTGGCCTCGAAGAGCTCAACCGCGGCTCCGCTGCGGGCAAGCTCCCAGGCTGCGGTCAGCCCGGCGATACCCCCACCGACGACGGCGGCCCGGGGCTGGCTCATCGGGGCACCTCGCAGCCGTCCATTTCAGACCTTCCCAGCGACATTCCATCTTCCGGGCGAAATTTCGCGAGGAAACTACAATACGGCTGGGAAGACTCGGGCGGCATAGGGCTCACGGTTCGATGGAGTGGATGAGCTCCACGACCCGGGTCAGCACCTCGGGGTCAGTCTCCGGGGGCACACCGTGGCCGAGGTTGAGCACATGACCGGCGGCACCGGAACCTGCTTCGACCACTTTGCGCACGTGGTCCTCCAGCACGGAGAAATCTGCTGGCAGCAGGGCAGGGTCAATATTGCCCTGCAGCGGGGTGTCCGCGCCCAGGCGGCGGGTGGCCTCAGCGAGATTCAGCCGGTAGTCGATGCCGACCACATCGGCACCAGCGGTCTTCATCAGATCCAGGACCTCACTGGTGCCGGTTCCGAAGTGCACCAGCGGGGCGGTGACTCCCTCGACACCCTGCAGGCCCCGGACATGTTCCAGGGCTGCGGTTGAATGTGGCAGAACATGGCGCTGGTAGTCCTCCCGCCCCAGGGAGCCTGCCCAAGAGTCGAAGAGCTGTGCGGCAGAGGCGCCTGCCTCCAGCTGGGCGCGCATAAAACGCCCCGAGGCCTCAGCGGCCCATTCGGCCAGGGCGGCCCAGGTCTCCGGATCGGCATGCATCATCGTGCGCGGTCCGAGGTGGTCCCGGGAGGGCCGGCCTTCGACCATATAGGCCGCCAGTGTGAAGGGGGCTCCGGCGAAGCCGATCAGCGGCACGGCAGTTCCGTCGGGGCCGAGGGTGTCCAGTTCGGCCACTGTCCGCTGGACGGCCTCGGTGATGGGGGCGAAGGCGTCGTCGTCGATTTTTGGCAGCGCGACGACATCGGCGGCGGTACGTACCGGGGAGCCCAGAACTGGGCCCACACCGGGTTTGATCTCCACATCGATGCCGGCCAGGCGCAGCGGGATGACGATATCGGAGAAGAAGATCGCAGCGTCCACATCATGGCGACGCACCGGCTGCAGGGTGATCTCGCTGGCCATCTCCGGATCCAGGCAGGAATCCAGCATGCTGGTGCCCTCGCGCAGCTTCCGGTACTCCGGCAACGACCGGCCGGCCTGGCGCATGAACCACACGGGGCGACGGCTGGGCTTGGCGGTCTCCCCTGCACTATTACGCGAGCCCCGGTACTGATTGATCAGCGGCGCATCGGCAGTGCGGCCGGTGGCCAGGGGATGGTCGGCAGGCAGCTGGGCGGAAGTCATATCCACATTGTGCCAGGGTTTGTCCCACGGTCGCGGATGTCACATCTTCGCTGAGAGCTCAGCTGTCCCACATCCGGTTTCGACACGCTGTAGAATATAAGCGCCGTGGTTCTCTTTTCACTTGTCGCAACCCACTCAGATCTTGACCTGGAGACGGTCGGGACTCTCTCCTCAGGAGCGGCCGATGTCGCCGCTTCTGTGAGTCTGCCTGCCGTCACGCTGGCCACCTGCAACCGCATGGAGATCTACGCGGAGGCTCCGGCCGATTCCCCCGATGCCGTTGAGCACAGCCGCGAGCAGTTGCTGGAAGCTGTGGCTGAGTCCTCCGGGTTGGACAAAGAGACCGTAGCCAATTCTTTCCGTGTGCTGGTCGACGATGCTGCCGTCAAGCACCTCTTCGAGGTCGGGGCGGGCCTGGACTCCGCGGTCATTGGTGAACGCGAGATCGCCGGCCAGGTCCGGCGTTCGCTCAGCGAGGCCCAGACTGCCGGCACCGCATCCGGGTCCCTGACCAAACTCTTTGAGTCCGCCACCCGTGCGGCCAAGGAGGTCGGGGCTAAGACTGCCCTGGGCGCCCGTGGGCGCTCGATTGTGTCGGTGGCACTGGATATCGCCGGTGATATGCGCGGCGATGGCGCCCAGTTCTACCGGGATGCCCGCGTGGTCCTCATCGGCACCGGCGCCTATGCCGGGACCTCCCTGGCCCAGCTGGGCGAGCGGGGCGTGCCGGATATTTCGGTGTTCTCCGGTTCCGGCCGCGCCGAGCAGTTCCTGGCCGAGCGCGGTGAGGCCTTGGCTGAGCGTGGCAGCACCGCTCGCGCCCTGCAGATGGACCAGCTGGCTGAGGCTTTCCGTTCCGCTGATGTGATCATCGGCTGCTCCGGGGGCAACCGGCAGATCACCGCCGCTGAGATCCGCTCCCTGGCTGGACTCGATGAGCGGCAGGAACCGCTGACCGTCATCGATCTCGCCCTTTCCCATGACTTCGCCCCCGATGTTGCTGATCTTCCCGGGGTTGACCTCATCACTCTGGAGTCGGTGAAACTCGCCGCCCCGGATGAGACGGAGTCCTCCCTGGAACAGGCCCGTTCGGTGGTGACCGATTCGGTCCAGCAGTTCCTCTCCGAGCGTGCTGAACGCAGCGCCGATGACGCCATCGTCACCCTGCGCCGCCATGTCCAGTCCCTGCTGGATGAGGAGATGGAGAAGGTTCGAAAGCACCACGGCTGCACTGCCGCGGCCGAGGAGGTTGAATTCGGTCTGCGCCGGATCGTGCGCAAACTGCTGCATACTCCCACGGTGCGCGCCCGCGAGCTGGCCGCCGAGGGCCGCGGTCAGGATTATGTGGCCGCCTTGGAGACCCTGTTCGACCTCAAGGTTCCCAGCGCGGAGGACACTCAGCGCACCTCTGCCCCGCGGCGTCGTCGTGCCGAAGAATTCTCCGCAGCTGAACTGGCACAGATGGCCAATTACCTGCAGCAGGTCCCAGATGGTGGGTTCTGCCGCCACCATAAACCGGGCGAATTCAGTGTTGAGCGCTTCGAGGCGCTCAACCAGCTGCGCCGCAGCGCCTGATTTCACGCGCTGACTACACCTTTCAGGACCCCCCAGGAAACGTTCGGGCTGGCTCCCGCAAAGGCCCGTAAATGTAGTAGCCGATGGCAACAGTTACTACATTCAGGACGGAACTTATGAGCAGCGTTACCTCGACCCGCAATCTCGCAGCGTTTCTGGGCATCGGCGCCCTGACTCTGACCCTGGCTGCCTGCGGCGATGACGGCGACAGCGACAGCGACTCCACCGCATCGGGCCCGTTTTCTGCCTCCGACACCGAGGAAGAAACTCACAGCGAGCCCGACTCCACTGAGGAGGAGGTTGAGGAGCCCGAGGAGGACCTGCTGGAGGAAGACGACGCCCAGGACCCCGCTCAGGAAGAACCAGACGCCGAAGAGGACCCCCTCGAGGAAGAGGACGACGACGAGGAGGACTCCACCAGGCTCGCAGTAGATCTGGCCGAGGAGTTCAGCGAGAACTGGGAGAACCGCTAGGCCTGAACCCTCACCTTCCCGCCCGTAGCGTCAAGGTTCTTCCAAGCTCGCATTACGCCTGCGCTGACCTGGGGTTTTTAGTGTTACGAGTGTTCGTTGAGCAGAACCCTTCAATCAACGGAAGGTGATTGAGAATGCAGCTGAACACTCTTCGGAAAATCTACGAGGCCCAGGCACCCTTCGCCACGGTCTACCTGCAAGCCCAGTCAGCCAGCGCCAATGCCGAACAGGAGGTCAGGCTGCGGTGGGACGCCCTGCGCAAGCAGCTGGCTGAAGCTGGCGCTCATGACCGCACCCTGGCAGCTCTGGATGATGCAGTACTCGGCGAGGACCCCGGCGCGGTCCAGACCGAGGGCCGGGTCCTGGTGGCCAACCGGACCGGTCTGCTGCTGGCCGAAGATTTCGACGCCACCCGCGATGGCGGCGACCATGCGGTGCTGGGCGAACCTCCTGCCCTGGGCGACTACATCCGCCAGCGGGCCCGCTCCGTAAAAGCCCTGGTGGTATTGGTGGATAAGGAGCGCGCCACCGTCCGGCGTGATGTCTTCACTTCCACCGCCGTGCTGGACGCCGGGGCTGAGTCATCGGTGGAAGGTTCGGCAACCGAGACCGTCAATAAGCCCCGCGAGGGCGCTGAGCACCACCGGCGGATGCAGCAGCGGGCCGATGAGGCCGCCTGGCTGAATATCCGGGATATCTCTGAGCATGTGCGCAAGACTGCCCAGCGCTGGCGCCCCGATGCTGTGCTGGTCGCCGGTGAGGTCCAGGGCCGGAAGCTGCTGCTGGATGAGCTGCCCACCGAGCTCTCTGAGATCGCCCATGAGGTCGAGACCGGTGGCGGTATCCCCAATGATTCCGGTGACGAGGGCGCTCATGAGGCCCTCGCCCAAGCCCTGCAGGACACTGTCCGGGAGATCACTATCACCCGAACCAAGGAGCTGACCGAACGCTTCGGTGATGCCCGTGCCAATGGCCTGGCAGTCGAGGGTGCCGAGGATATTCGACGGGCTGCCCAGCTGGGCGCCATCGAGACTCTGCTGCTGCGCTATGACAGTGAAGCTGCCGAGGAGGATCAGCTCCTGCAGGCCGCGGCTCGGGTTGACGCCGCTGTTGCCCTGGTGGGCGCCTCGGTCACCGATAACGCTGCCGCGATCCTGCGCTATGAGGCACCGGTGGATCAGATGGGCGCTGATCCTGCCTCCCAGCTTGCCTGAGGCGGTCCCGGCAGCCCCGCCGGCTGACTAGACTGGCTACGTGAGTACAGAGCACGATGACGGGACCGTACCTTCTGCCGATCTCCGCGAGGAATATGCCCAGCTCGCCGAGGAGGTGGCCAAACATCAGGTTGCCTATCACCAGCAGGATGCCCCGCTGGTCTCGGATGCTGAGTATGACGAGCTGATCCATCGGCTGCGCAGCATTGAGGCTGAGCATCCGGAGTTGGCCTCAGCTGATTCCCCGACCCAGCAGGTGGGCGGTTCCCCATCGGAGGCCTTCGCCCCGGTCCAGCATCTGCAGCGGATGTACTCCCTGGAGGATGTCTTCTCCCGGGAGGAGCTGCGCACTTGGTATGACCGGGCGTTGGCCTCCCTGGAGAAGATGCGCCCCGATGAGAAGGTCCGCTGGCTGGTGGAGGTCAAGATTGATGGCCTCGCCATCAGCCTGACCTACCGCAATGGTGTCCTGGAGCGGGCCGCGACCCGAGGGGATGGCACCACCGGTGAAGATGTCACCCATAATGTGCTCACGATCGGGGATATCCCCCAGCAGTTGGCCGGAGAGGGACACCCCGAGGTTCTGGAGGTCCGCGGTGAGATCTTCATGCCCACCGCAGAGTTCCACGCCCTGAATGAGCGTCTGCGGGAGGCCCGGGAGAAGGAGTTCGCCAACCCGCGCAACGCCGCTGCCGGTTCCCTGCGACAGAAGGATCCGGCCAAGACCGCCCAGCGGCCGCTTTCGATGTTCGTCCACGGTATCGGCGAGCGGTCCTCTCTGGTGCTGACCTCTCAGCATGAGACCTATGACCAGTTGGCAGCCTGGGGGCTGCCGGTGAGCCCCTATACCCGCATCCTCGACTCCTATGAGGAGATCGATGAGTACCTCAATGAGCACCAGGCCAAGCGCCATGAGCTAGTCCATGAGATCGACGGTGTGGTGATCAAGGTTGATGACTTCGGCCAGCAGCGGGCCCTGGGTCACACCTCTCGTGTCCCGCGTTGGGCTGCTGCCTATAAATACCCGCCCGAGGAAAAGTCCACTGAGCTGTTGGATATCCGGGTCCAGGTCGGCCGCACCGGCCGGGTGACCCCCTTCGCTGTGCTGCAGCCGGTGTTGGTAGCCGGTTCCACGGTAGAGAAGGCGACCCTGCACAACCAGGATGTGGTCAAACTCAAGGACGTGAAGATCGGCGACCGGGTCATGGTCCGCAAGGCCGGTGACGTCATCCCCGAGATCCTAGGTCCGGTTCCTGCCGAGCGCGAGCGCCGCGAGAAGGAACCCGGCCGGCTGAAGGACTTCGTCTTCCCCGAACACTGCCCAGCCTGCGGAACCACCCTGGCACCGGCCAAAGAGGGGGATGTCGACTATCGCTGCCCCAATTCAGAGAGCTGCCCGGCCCAGCTGGCAGAGCGGGTCATCCACGTCGGCTCCCGGGGTGCCCTGGATATCGAGGCCCTGGGCGAGGAGGCCGGTCTTGCCCTGACCAACCCAGATCCGGAAGAGGTGCGCCCGCCCAAGGAGCTCATCGACGCGGAGAAGACCGCCGAGTCCGGGGCACCGGTGGAATATGACGATGAGGGCCAGCCACTGCCGCAGGCCCCGGTGCTGCGCAATGAGGCCGGGCTCTTCGACCTCACTCCAGAGGACCTCAAGGGGGTCTACCGATGGCGCGAGGTGTTGGAGAAGAGCCCCGAGTCCGGAAAGTTTGAAGGTACTAGCCGCTATACCCCAGTGCTGTATTTCTGGACCAAACCCCAGTACACCAAGGGCGAGCTGAGCCAGCCTTCCAAGCCTCGGGAGAATACGGTCAAACTGTTCTCCGAGTTTGAGAAGGCCAAGGAGCAGCCGCTGTGGCGGGTTCTGGTGGCACTGTCGATCCGGCATGTGGGCCCGACTGCCTCCCGCGCCCTGGCCTCGGCCTATGGGTCCATGGAGAAGATCCGCAATGCTGATGAGGAGGAGCTGGCCGGTATCGACGGCGTCGGTCCGGTGATCGCTGCCTCGATCCGGGAATGGTTCAGTGTTGATTGGCACTGCCAGCTGATCGACAGTTGGGCTGCTGCCGGAGTGCGCATGGAGGACGAGGCTGATGAGGCCACTCCTCGTACCTTGGAGGGGCTCACCGTTGTGGTGACCGGTTCCTTGGAGAACTACTCCCGGGATGAGTCCAAAGAGGCGATCATCTCCCGCGGGGGCAGGGCCTCCGGATCGGTGTCGAAGAAGACTGATTACGTGGTGGCCGGGGAGAGCGCCGGCTCCAAGCTCACCAAGGCGGAGTCCCTGGGTGTGCCGGTGCTGGATGAGGATCAATTCACTGAACTGCTGAACAAGGGACCCGAAGGGCTGGAGAACACCTGATGACCTATTCCGAGAACCTCAATGAGCTCTTGGCCATCGCCCGAGAAGCTGCCGCGGCCGGTGCCGCAGTTCTGGCCGAACGGGATGAGGTTGCCCCTGCGGGTCTTCCGTTGGAGGCCACCAGCCACGGTATTGAGACGAAGTCCTCTGCCTCGGATTTCGTCACCGATTTCGATAAGCGCGCCGAGGAGGCTGTCCGGCAGGTGATCACCGCTCGTCGGCCCCATGATGTGATCTCCGGAGAGGAATACGGCACCACCGAGGTGACCGAGCCCTCCGGCTACCGGTGGTCCATCGATCCCCTGGATGGGACGACGAATTTTGTCCGCGGCATCGTCTACTACTGCACGTCCGTGGCGGTTCAGGACCCGGAGGGTGAGTGGATCATCGGTGTGGTTCAGGCCCCGGCCCTGCAGCGGATCTGGTGGGGCGCCCGAGGCATCGGCGCCTATACCGCCCGGGGCGAGGGTGAGCCGGTTGCCATCACCGGCCCCAAGGGGGAGCTGAATTCTGGCCTGCTGGCCACCGGTTTCGGCTATGACCCCGCCCGGAAGGCTCAGCAGGTGGAGTCCGTGGGTCTGATGAATGAGCATTTCGGCAATATCCGCCGATTGGGGGCCGCAGCCCTGGATATCTGCCTGGTCGCCGATGGCACCCAGGACGCCTATGCCGAATACGGCACCCAGGAGCATGACTGGGCCGGTGGTGCTGTGATCGCCGAAGAGGCTGGGGTCCCTGTGCGGCGCCCGGCATCCGGTGATGGGGCAGACCAGCCCGATTGGTGCATCATCGGGCGGATCGGCATCGAACCCCAGCAGCTGAAACCCACCCCGCGCGCCTGAGTTTGGCGGGACGGCCATGAGCTTCACCAAGCACTCCCCCGGCAGACCGGAGGCCGCCATGGTCGAGGCCGCTGGCCTACGCTGGTTGGCCTCGGCCAGACCCCAGGGTGGACCACGGGTGGCTGAGGTGCTCTCAGTGGAACCCGGCCGGTTGGAGTTAGAGCGGATTACGACAACGTCGCCGACTCCGCAGGCTGCCGAGGAATTCGGTGCAGCTCTGGCGAGGATGCATGGGTCCCTGCAGCCTGGCACTGCCTTTGGTGCACTGCCCCCGGACCATCCCGATACCCCTCCCCTCTTTGGGCCTGCCGAGCAGTTGCTGGAGGTCGGTGACGGTAAGCATGCGACCTGGGGCGCTTTCCACGCCCAAGAACGCCTGGCGCTGATCCTAGAACTGCTGGGACCCGAGCTCAGTCCCAGTGATGATCGAACCTTGCGAGCAGCCTGTGAGCGGATCGCTTCCGGGGAGCTGGATCAGGATGAGCCGGCCGCGCTGATCCACGGTGACCTCTGGAGCGAGAATGTACTCTGGCATGCCCAGGAGGGTGCGGTGCTGATTGACCCGGCTGCTCATGCTGGGCACCGGGAGTCTGATCTGGCGATGCTTCAGCTGTTCGGGCTGCCGCATCTGGAGCGGGTCCTGGCCAGTTATCAGGAGCAGGCGTCCCTGGCTGAAGGGTGGGAGGACCGAGTGCCGGTGCACCAGCTCTTCTTCCTCGCCGTGCATTGGCTGCTCTTCGGCCCCAGCTACCGCCGCCCCACTCTCGCCGCTGCTGAACGGGCCCTAGCCCTCTAGGTCTCTTAACGACGGATGCCCCCGACCCCTTTGGGGGCCGGAGGCATCCGGTCAGGTTGCTCAGAGAAGGGTCAGCGGTTCAGGGCCTTCTCATCCTCCAGAGGCTCTGGGTCCTCCATGAGGCGGCCGGCCTTGCGGTCGGCCAGGTACTGGTTGACCTCGGCCTTGACCTTCGGAGCCAGGATCACGAGGCCAACAACGTTGATGAAGATGCACAGGAACAGTGCAGCGTCAGCGAACTCGAGGATGGAACCGAAGGAGGTCAGGCAGCCCATGACCACGAAGATCAGCACGATCGCCCGGAAGATGGTGTCCTTCACGGGGGACTTGCCGAAGAGGTAACGCCATGCCTGGGTGCCGTAGTAGGACCAGGTGACGATGGAGGAGAAGGCGAACAGTGCCACTGCCACCATCAGCACAGCCGGGAACCAGCTCATCACCGTTGCGAAGCCTGCGGAGGTGACCTCCACGCCGCCGGCCTCGCCGACCACGTAGTTCGGGCTGGCGATAATGATCACCAGTGCGGTCATGGTGCAGACCACCACAGTGTCGATGAAGGGCTCCAGTGCTGCCACGAAACCTTCGGAGGCCGGGCGGCGGGTCTTCACCGCTGCGTGGGCGATGGGTGCCGAACCGATGCCTGCCTCATTCGAGAAGGCTGCACGCTGTGCACCCAGGAAGATGATGCCGAGGATACCGCCGGCAACTGCATCATGACCAAAGGCGCCGGTGATGATCTCACCGAAGGCTCTGGGCACCTGGTCGATATTGGCGATGACCACAATCAGTGCGCCTACCACATACACAATCGCCATGGCCGGAACCAGGGTGGCGGTGACCTTACCGATGGACTTGATACCACCGATGATCACCAGGCCGACCAGACCGGCGAAGATGATGCCGATGACGAATGCGCCGGCAGTGCTGTTGAGGAAGTCGGCCAGGCCAGTGCCCTCGAAGTAGGTGTTGGACACCTCGCGGGCCTGGGTCATGGTCTGGTTTGTCTGGTACATACCGCCACCGCCGATACCGAAGAGGATCAGCGCGATGGCGAAGATACCGGTGATGATGGCGGTGGGCACCTTGCCCAGCTTCTTGAAGGCATGCTTCAGGTATTGGAAGGGTCCACCGTGGACCACACCGTCTTCGTCGATATAGCGGTACTTCACACCGAGGGTGCATTCGACGAACTTCGTACACATGCCGAAGAGTCCGAAGATCACCATCCAGAAGGCGGCACCGGGACCACCCAGGGTGACCGCCGCGGCGACACCACCGATGTTTCCGAGTCCGACCGTTGCCGACAGTGCCGAGGTCAGTGCCTGGAAGTGGCTGACCTCGCCGGGGTCATCCTTGCGGGAGTACTTCCCGCGGACAATCTCCAGCGCCACCTTGAATCCGGTGAACTGGATGGCCTTGAAGTAGATGGTGAAACCGATAGCAGCCAGGATCGACCAGATGACAACAATCATCAGGCTCTGTTCGTTGACCTCCGGCCCCCAGAAGATCACGCTGCCGAACCAGGAAGACACCGGACCAAAGCCGGTGTCGACGCCGCAGGCAATATCGTCTAGGAAAGTTTCCCGAATCGCTGGATCACATGATGCGGGGTCCGTTTCGGGGTCAAAGCCATTGGTGGTGGCCTCCCCGTTTTCTTCGGCCTCCTCGGCCAGAAGAATGCCTTCTTGAGCAGTCATTTATGTCTCATCCCCTCAGTGGATGGTCAAAGGCGAGTATTTACGGTTGTTCGGAGTCGTAAGTACACACAACCCCCTGGGTGGTGTCCCAGAATGTTCCTAATCTACTCAGCTGGTGTTTCCGCTGGTTTGCGGAACAGCCGCTCAGTGTTACAAGAACATTTCACGGTGCGACATACATTACACGCATGTCAGCTGCATCACACGTATATCTTCAAGGAAAGTTCAAACCTTTAAGAAAAACAACGACGGCGCCTCCCACATTGAGAAGCGCCGTCGTCGTTGTATGTATTTGTGGGTTTAGCCCTCGATGCCCAGTTTCGCCAGGACGATTTCGCGGACCTTGCCGGCATCTGCCTGGCCGCGAGTCTCCTTCATCACCGGGCCGATCAATGCACCGATGGCCTTCAGCTTGCCCCCGGCGACCTTCTCGACCACGTCAGGATTCTCTGCCATGGCCTTCTCCACAGCGGCGGTGAGCGCACCGTCATCGGAGACGACTTCCAGACCGCGGGCCTGCACGATCTCAGCGGGGCTGCCTTCGCCCTCGAGGTGGTGCTCCAGGACCTGGCGGGCGATCTTATCGTTGATCTTGCCCTCATCGATCAGCACATTCAGCGCCACGATGGTCTCAGGCTCCACGCCCAGTGCGGCGGGTTCGATATCCCGGGCATTGGCCAGGCGGGAGATCTCACCCATCCACCATTTACGCGCCACTGCGGGGCTGGCGCCCTGTTCGACAGTCTCCTCGATCTGGTCCATGAGGCCAGCGGCGACCACATCGCGGAACTCCGCATCGGAGTAGCCCCATGCCTCACGCAGCCGGCGGCGACGAACCGCAGGCGGTTCCGGCAGCTCGGCGCGCAGCCTCTCGATCCATTCCTGGGTCACCGTGATCGGCACCAGGTCAGGCTCGGGGAAGTAGCGGTAGTCATCGGCATCGGACTTCGGCCGCCCGGAGCTGGTGGTCCGGGAGGTCTCCAGCCAGTGCCGGGTCTCCTGGATGATGGAACCGCCGGTGGAGAGAATCCCGGCGTGCCGGCGGATCTCGAAGTGCACCGCCTGTTCCACCGCGCGGGTGGAGTTGACGTTCTTGGTCTCCGAGCGGGTGCCGAAATCTGTGGTTCCCTTCGGCATCAGCGAGACATTGGCGTCGCAGCGGACATTGCCGCGCTCCATCCGGGCATCGGAGATGTCCAGACCCTTGACGATGTCGCGAATAGCAGTCACATATGCCCGGGCGATCTCCGGTGCCCGCTCACCGGCTCCGGTGATGGGTTTGGTGACGATCTCGATCAGCGGGACACCGGTGCGGTTGTAGTCCACCAGGGAGTAGTCGGCTCCCTGGATGCGCCCGGAGGTTCCGGCGTGGGTCAGCTTGCCGGCGTCCTCCTCCATATGTGCGCGTTCGATCTCCACCCGGAAGGTCTCGCCGTCGTCGAGTTCCACATCGAGGTAGCCGTCATAGGCGATGGGCTCGTCGTACTGGGAGGTCTGCCAGTTCTTGGGCAGATCCGGGTAGAAGTACTGTTTGCGGGCGAACCGGCAGTACTCGGCGATCGAGCAGTTCAGCGCCAGGCCGAGTTTGATGGCCGATTCCACGGCTTTGCCGTTGACCACCGGCAGGGTCCCGGGCAGGCCGAGGTCCACCTCGTTGACGTTGGTATTGGGCTCATCGCCGAAGGCATTGGGCGCGGAGGAGAACATCTTAGATTTGGTGTTCAGCTCCACATGCACCTCGAAGCCGAGGACCGGGTCGTATTTCTCCAGGGCCTCCTCGAAGGAGAGCGGCTGGGCTTCAGTCTGTGTCTCAGTCATGTTTTCTCTCCTCACACATCCACGGACGATGACGCCAGATCGGGGATCTGCTGCCAGATGACCTCGCCCTTGCCGCCCAGCAGCTCTTCCAGGGCAGCGGCGGCGTGGTAGACCCGGGCGTCCTCCTTGGCTGGGGCCAGGAACTGGATGCCCACCGGCAGGCCATCGCTGAGACCGGCGGGGACGTTGATTCCGGGGATTCCGGCGAGGTTTGCCGGGATGGTGGCGATGTCGTTGAGGTACATGGCCATGGGGTCGTCGGTCTTCTCACCCATCTTGAACGCCACCGTGGGTGCGGTGGGGCTGATGAGCACATCGGCCTGTTCGAAGGCGGCGTCGAAGTCCCGCTGGATGAGCGTGCGGATCTTCTGGGCCGAGCCGTAGTAGGCGTCGTAGTAGCCGGCCGAAAGGGCGTAGGTGCCCAGGATGATGCGGCGCTTGACCTCTTCGCCGAAGCCTGCGGCGCGGGTTGCTCCCATCACCCGTTCGATTGTCAGCGGACCTTCCTCGGGCAGTACGCGTGTGCCGTAGCGGACCCCGTCATAGCGGGCAAGGTTCGATGACGCCTCCGAGGGCATGATCAGGTAATAGGCACCCAGGGCGTAGTCGAAGCTGGGGCAGTCGACCTCCACGATCTCCGCCCCTGCCTCGCGCAGGGCGTCCAGGGAGGAGTTGAAGGCATCCAGCACACCCTGCTGGTAGCCCTCACCGGTGGCCAGCTGCTTGATGACACCGATCTTCTTCCCGGCGACATCGTGGGTGCGGGCGGCATCGACCAGTGCCGGAACGGGCTCCGGCAGGGAGGTGGAGTCCTTGGGATCGTGACCGCCGATGAGTTCATGCAGCAGGGCTGCATCCTCCACGGTGCGGGTGACCGGACCGATCTGGTCCAGGGAGGAGGCCATGGCGATCGCACCGTAGCGGGAGACTCCGCCATAGGTGGGCTTGGTGCCGACTGTGCCGGTGAAGGCACCGGGCTCGCGGATGGAACCGCCGGTGTCGGTACCCAGGGCCAGCGGGGCTTCGAAGGCTGCTACTGCCGCGGCGGAGCCACCGCCGGAGCCGCCGGGGATCCGCTCGATGTCCCAGGGGTTGCGGGTGGGGCCGAAGGCCGAATGCTCGGTGGAGGAGCCCATGGCGAATTCGTCGAGGTTGGTCTTACCCAGGATGGGCAGCTTGGCCTCCCGAATCTTCTCCACCACGGTGGCGTCATAGGGGCTCATCCAGCCCTCGAGGATCTTCGAGGCTGCGGTGGTGGGCTGACCCTTGGTGACGATGAGGTCCTTGATCGCGATCGGAACACCAGCCAGGGGGTGGAGCTTCTCGGCCTCGGCTCCCCCGGCGACGCGGATCTTATCCACCTCGGCTGCGGTGGTCAGTGCTTCCTCGGCGCTGACGTGCAGGAAGGCATTCAGGGTGGGTTCAACTGCCTCGATGCGGTCCAGGTGGGCCTGGGTGAGGTCGACCGAGGTGATTTCCCCTGCCCGCAGTTTCGCTGCCATCTCGGCGGCGGTGAGGCGGATGAGGTCTGTGGAATGCGGCGTCGTCGTCATCGTCTTCTTACTCCTCGTCCAGGATTGCGGGAACCTTGAACCGGCCGTCCTCGGCATCGGGGGCGTTGGCCAGGGATTCCTCGGCAGTGTAGGTGTGGCCGATGACGTCCTCACGGAAGACGTTAGTCAGCGCCACCGGGTGGCTGGTGGCCGGGATGTCCTCACCGGCTGCCTCCTGAACGGTTTTGACCGAGTCGACGATCACCCCCAGTTCACCGGTCATCTTTTCCAGTTCGGCCTCACTCATCGAGATATGGGCGAGTTTTGCCAGATGCTCGACGTCGGCGCGCGAGATGTCAGCCATGCAACTCCCTCATCGGGTTTCTTTGGGGATCAGAATCTTCTCGCCGTTCATCCTATCGGCTGAGGATCAGTGGCCCGGGCCCACCAGGGATTATTGCTCTTTAATGCCCCCGGGGTGGGATGTCACTTGGTGACATCGACCAGGATGACGGTCACATTGTCCCGGCCGCCGTGGCGCAGGGCCTGGTGGATCAGCCAGTCCACAGTCTCCTGGGCGTTGCGCCCGGCATTGAGGATCTGCGCGATCTGGTCATCGGTGAGCTCACCGGTGAGCCCATCGGAGGCCACCAGCAGACGTTGGCCCGGAGTCACGGTGGCGGTGCTGAAATCTGCACCCCACATATCCCCTGCACCCAGTGCCCGGGTGATGACATTGCGCTGGGGGTGGGAGTGCATCTCCTCGGCGGTGATCATCCCGGAGTCCATCAGTTCCTGCACCTGGGAGTGGTCCCGGGTCAGGCGGATGAGGGCGCCGTCGTTGAGCAGGTAGGTACGGGAGTCACCGATGTTGAAGATCAGCCACTGCCACTGGCCCTCGGGGGTCTCACCTGCGTCGGTGTCTTCGGCTTCGACAACCACAGCACCGGAGAGAGTGGTGCCGGCCTTGGAGTCGGTGGCCTCCCGGATGCGGGAATCGGCGTCGTCGAGGAATCGCTGGACATCTTCCTGGGTGACTTTGCCCTCGGCGGCCTCCCAACCCTCGGCCAGGGCCTGAACGGCCAAGGAGGAGGCGACTTCGCCGGCCTCGTGGCCGCCCATACCGTCTGCGACGGCGAAGAGAGTGTCGGTGACGACGAAGGAGTCCTCGTTGAGTTCGCGGCGCAGCCCGACATGGGAGCCGTAGCCATACTCCACGTACGGAACTCGGGGCTCCTCTGTACCCTCAGGCTTCTCAGCGTTCATCGTCACCCGTCTATCTTGTCACAGCTTGTCCCGGCGGCGGGCACGCCGTGACGTGGCCCGTGCAATGCCCAGCATCCCACGGGTCCCGACGTCACGGTTCCCGTCCCGCCGCCTCTCGCTCGGCTGCAGTGGCGCCGAGCTTCGCACCATGAAGTCGGCATCGCGCAACGCTGCTGCCTCATCCTCTATCAAATCCGCCATACCGCGGGGAGGAGCGCAGCAGCATGCTGGGGGCCACCTCCCCGAACCCGCGCACTACCCGGGGTGGCTGCGGCACCAGCAGGTAGTCCTCACTGGCCTCCAGGGAGGCTGCCGTTGAGGCGTCCACCAGAATGGTTCCGGGGTCGGCCAGGGCGGTCAGCCGGGCAGCAAGGTTCACCGTGGGTCCGTAGATGTCCCCCATCCGGGACAGAACCCGCCCCCAGACCACTGAGACCCGGGCTTCGGGAAGCATGTCATCGGCGGCGATGGCCTCGGCCAGGGCCAGGGCGATCTCTGCGCCGGCCTCCGGGGTCTCTGCGTTATAGAGGACTTCATCGCCCACTGTTTTGACCAGTCGTCCCCCGCCGATGGAGATGATCTCGGCGCAGGTGGATTCGAAGCGCTGCACCATCTGCGCCAGAGTCCGTTCGCTCATCTGGCGGGACAGAGAGGTGTAGGAGACCAGATCGGCGAAGCCCACCGCCCGGGCCAGGGGCAGAGGCGCATCGGGTTCGGAGCCGTCCCGCCCTCGGGAAACTGATGCCAGGCCGGATTCCACGCGGACGGTCAGCCGCTGCAGGGCGGCTGAGAGTTGGCGCCGCCAGGCGTAGCCCATCAGCTGCTGGATGGGCCCGACAAGCTGGGGCAGGGCTTCGACCACGTGGCTGCGGGCCTCGGCGTCGGAGTACTGCTCATTGGCGATCTTGTCCTCAACCAGGGCTTCGATCTGCCAGACCACCATTCGGTCGGTCATCTGACCCACCGAGCGGGTCAGGGAGATCGCTGTCTCCTCATTGAGGTGTCCCTCGCGGACCAGTTGGACCATCTGGGCTAGGGATTCGGCATCGGCCTCGGTGAAGGCTTTGACGTCGTCGTCGAGGTTGGGGAATCCCAGGGCGCGCCAGAGCTTCCGGGCCGATCGGGTGGAGACTCCCATCCGTTCGGCCATCTGCCGGTAGGTCAGAGTCCGCTCGGCCCCCAGCAGCCGCTGCTCCAGCTGTCGGATATTGCGGTGCCATTCCCTCTCCTGCATGCTCGGCTTGGGGATGGGTGCGGTGGCGGAGTTCGCCTCGGAGGGCAGGAAGCCTCGCTCCTCGGCAGTGTTGACCTGCGGGATCGGGCTGGTCTGCGGGGAAGTCTTGGCTGAGTGGAAATCGGACCAGTCGCCCCTGGCTTCGGCGAGTTCATCGGGTGTGTAGGCCCCGGGCTCACTGAGCCGGGTGATCTCCCCGGTCTCATCGGCCATATAGTCCCGCCTGGGGTCAGTACCCACCGCGGCCCCCGAAGGACGCGCCGTGGACGTCTCCACGGGACGCCATCTGGGCTTGGCGGGCAGCATATGCCTGCTGGGCCGCATAGGCCCCGGCCTGCTGCCGGCGGCGGTATTCGGCCAGCTGTTCGCCGATGAGAGTGTTGAAGTGTTCGGCGTCGGGCATCTCGCGCAGCGTGGTGCGCTGGAAGGTTCCGTGGGCGCCGTGGACGATCTGGATGTCTCCGCTTCCGGCCACCGACTGCATCTGGGACTGGCGCAGTTCAACCTGGGTTGTCAGCCCCAGGGGCACCACTGCTGCCTGGGCGGCTCCGATGAGGTTCTTCTGCACGATCCGTTCGGTGGTCAGGAAGGTATAGCGGTTCAACCAGATGATCAGTGGTTTGACGGTGCCGAAGGCCAGGGTCAGCAGTCCGCCGGTCCAGATCAGAAAGGAGCCGAGATGGCTGTAGTGCTGGATGAACTCCGGCTGGGTTCCCCGGGAGATGTACCCCAGCAGGAAACTCATCAGCGCGATGGTCACCAAGAGATTGATCGCAGCCGGCAGCAGGGCTCGGTGGTGAGCGCGGGTGCGGATGATGACCTGCTCGCCATCGACGAGCTTGAGCAACATACCTGACCCTCCTGTTCTGATCGCTGCCCACCGTGTGAAGCTGGAGCCTCTAGTCTACGTTCCGTTCCGCTCCTGGATCACACCGGCCCCGATCCACCACATCAGAAGGTAGTCATCGCCCACCTCTGAGATGCGCACACCGGGTACATTCTCGACGACGTCGAAATCGGTGGTCTCACCGGTGACGGGGTCAAAGATTCCGCCGGGGTTCACCTCACCGTCGAACTCTGTCTGGATCTGGACCATTCCTTCACTGATCACGTCGAAGGTATTGACAGGGCATGGACCATCAGTGGCGAAATCACATTCCCAGGTGGTCTCTCCGGTGTTGAGGTCAACTACCCGGTAGTCCGCGTCCCAGCGAGAATCGTTGACAAAGAGGCGGTCCCCTATCACGGTGGTCCCGGAGGGGTAGCCGGTCTCCTCTCCGGCCATGACATGTTCAATCCGGAAGACCTCTTCCCCGTCGGTGTCCAGCATCACCAGTTCCGCCGAAGCAAATTCGTCCTCCTCGACCTCCTGGGGTTCAGCTACCAAAATGCCGCCCTGGCCGTTGAGGGCTTCGGGAGCGGTCTCAACCAACAGGGCGAAGGTGTTCTCATCCTCGGGGTACTGCCAGAGCTGCTCCCCGGTTTCGGCATCGAGGGCATAGATGCCCAGCTCCTCATGCCCTTCTCGGGAGCCCGGGCTGAGACTGCCTGGTCCGGTCTCGCCTATGAGGTCGCGATACTCGCTGCTGTAGGCGGCTGAGTTGATGCCATAGGGGCTGACCATCAGCAGCTCACCGGGGATCGACGCCGCGGTATGCACCAGATCCAGTCTTGGCACCCCGGGGATATCGGCCTCCCAGGCCACCTCTCCCGTGGTGAGGTCCACCGCTGAGACCGTTGCCGGATCGTGGTTGGCCCCGTGGAGAACCGCAGTGATTTCATCATCAACCCGAACCCGTTCTCCATCGGCCGGTAAGGTGTAGCCGCGGTCTGCCATGGGATTGCGCCAGGGTTCGCCGAGGCGGATGCAGTCCTGTTCTTGGCCAGTTTCTCGGTCAAAGCTCAGCACATGGACCTGTGGTGAGCGCCCCGGTCCCATATCCGAGCGCAGAATCGGGATCTCGAGGCCAATGTTGTCCTCACCAGCGGAGAGCACCCGCGGCCAGCCGGGGTCTTGGACTGCACCGTCATGCCCCAGGGTCAGTGTCGGTTCCAAGACTTCCGCACCCTCGGCCCGCTGCTGAGCGATCTTCTCGGGGGTGATGATCGATGCCTTCCTAGGGAAGTCCCGGTCCTCATCCCATCGGCTCCAGTGGGTGAAGAGAACCCCGTCAACAGATTCAATGATCTGTTCACGGGCGACCCGCTCGGTGGTGTAACCGGGCGGAACCTCCTCATGGGTGAGACTTGAACCGTAGATGGGGGTGGCATCGAGCTGCTCGGCGAGCTCCTCCACCGCAGTGATGTACTCCTCTGGCTCCACCTCGTAGTCATAGGCGGCGGGGTCAACCAGCTCGAAATGCTCTTCATCAATGCTCTCGGGGTAGTGCTCCCAGGCGGTCCAGACGGCGTCGTCGTCAGTCTGTTCAGCCACCTGCACGGTCTGGCCGCAGGCTAATCCTGCCCAGCCGAGCACGGCGGTGCGCCGGTCTTCGCTGAAACCGATGAACCCCCCGATCAGTGCGAGTACAGCGGCAGCTGCCAGTCACACCTTTGGCCCGGGAAGCCAGCGGCGTTTAGGTGTCTTCACTTCTTCATCAGCCACGATGTACGTTCCGTTCCGCGTTTATCCAATGACCTCTCAGGCGGCATCGTAGCGCAGGTGGATCACATCTCCGCTGTTGAACGACTGCCGGTATGGGGCCACCGTCTCCCAGAGATGGGCTGGTCCTCCCCCGGCTTCGGCATCCAATGGGGTACGACGACGGCTTGTCACCTCAATGGTCAGGGCCCCGTCTGGTTCCACGGCGGTAGCCCGTCCGCGTACCGCGGTTTGGTCGGGCAGTTCGACGCGAACTTCCTCACCGATAGTTCCGATGACTGCGATGATGTCTTCACGGATGGGATCGATATCGCCTTCGCCCTGGATGCGGTGGATGAGTTCGGCGAAATCGGTCAGCCAGGCTGCCAGCAGTTCGGTGCGCATTGTGCCGGTGGTCTGCGGACGTTCCAGCAGCACGGAGGTGGCGGTGGGAACCGGCAGCTGCTCGGCGGTCTGCAAGACGTTGATTCCGCAGCCGAGGATGACAGTCTGGGGGTTCTCGGGCGGCACCATGGCGAGGATGCCGGCAATTTTACGGCCGTGGACGTGGACATCATTGGGCCATTTCATACTGGCTGGGATGCCGTGGCGGCGCAGCACACCGATCAGGGCGAGGCCGGCGGCGAGGCTGAGCCAGTGGCGCTGTTCCGGAGGCAGGCTGGGTTGCAGCACTACAGAGGTGGAGAGAGTGGTTCCCGGCGGTGAAGCCCAACCGCGCTGCATCCGCCCGCGCCCTGCGGTCTGTTCCTCGGCGGTGAGCACAGAGAGGTGGGGCCAGGTTTCGGTGAAGTCAGCCTCGGCGGCCGCGGCCAGGAGGTCGGCGTTGGTGGAGCCGGTGGATTCGACTTTGACCAGTCGGCTGAACAGCCCGGTCTCGACCAGCCGGGCCTGCAGCTGGTCCATATCCAGGGGATTGTCCAGAGCGTTCGGTTCACCCATCACATGAGCAAACCTACTGCATGCGGGGTTCAGGCTCCTGGTCGGCCTTGGCGCCAGTAGCCCATGAAGCTGACCTGCTTCCGGGAGAGCCCGAGTTCTTTGACTAGGTGTCGGCGCAGCCCGGTGATGACTCCGGCTTCCCCTGCCAGCCATGCGTAGTCGTTGAATTCCTGGGGCTGGGCGACCTCCCAGAGGAGGTCCTCCTCCCCCAGCTCGGGAATCTCACGGTCGCCTGGGGTGCGTTCGGGGACTGCGCGCAGCCGTCGCTGCCAGTTGGCGCCCCAGCTGCGGACAGCCTCTTGGAGTTTGCTGCCCAGTGGTGCGCCCTCGCGCGGCAGCCAGGTGATGCTGACCTCGGAGGGGGTCTCAACTGCTTGGAGACTGTCCTCGAGAGTGGGGACTTCGAGGTAGGCGTGCCCGGTGTAGTCGGCTGGCAGTGACTCCAGAATGGCGCAGATCGCCGGTGCTGCGGTTTCGTCCCCTGCCAGTAGGAGGTTGCGCGCACTGCCTGGGGTGAAGTCGATGCCGCCGCCTGATTCGGCGGCCCGCCGGTCGGGTCCAATGATGATCAGTTCAGCACCGGGCTGGGCATTGGCCGCCCAGGAGGCGGCGGGACCGGAGCTGCCGTCATCGTGAGTGTGCAGCACGAAGTCAATATCCACCTCACGCTGTGAGTGGCGGATGCTGCGCACAGTGTAGGTCCGGATGGGGTTACGTTCGGTCTCATCCAGCTGCCGCCAGGCGTTGTACCACTGCATCACCGGAGGCGCGGGATCTGCCAGCAGCCCTATCTCGGGGTAGCTGCCATCGGGGCGAGGCAGGAAGAGTTTGATGCGCTGATCCCAGGCGATCTCAGTGCCGCCGGCCGGTCCGAAGTGCTGGAGGTCCTCAGCAGTGACGGTGACCCGCAGGAAGTGGGGGGTGAGTATCTCAGTGCGCGCCACCTCGGTGCGGAAGGCACGGGTGGGTACTGGCGCTGTCATGGTGGCTGGCATTAGGAGATAACTGTATACCGAAATTCATGCGGACCGGTATTAGGTGCACCTATATCTCGCGGTGGGTGAATCGCCCGCCGACCAGGGTGGCCGCAACCGTCATCTGGCGTAGCTGGTCCCGGTCACAGGTGAAGGGGTCGGCCTCGATGACTGCGATGTCGGCGAGGTCACCGGCGCGGACGGTGTCCCGGCCTCGGGTGGATGCTGCGAGCGCGGCCTGGACACTGATCCGCTGTTCGGGATGCCAGGACTCACGCTCACCGCGGGAGCGGTGGACTGCTGCTGAGATCGCCACCCAGGGGTCAAGGGGTGCCACCGGTGCATCCGAGCCCAGCCGCAGCTCCACACCGAGTTCCAGCAGGGAGTGCAGGGGGAAGGCCCGCTGGGTGCGTCCTGCCCAGTAGGCATCGGCGACGTCGCGGTCGTCCATGGCATGTTCGGGTTGTACGGAGGCGGTCAGGCCCAGATCGGCGAAGCGGGGCAGGTCTTCATCCTTGAGCAGCTGGGCGTGTTCGATGACCCCGGTCATGCCGAGGCTTTCGAAGGCGTCCAGGACAACGGTATTGGCCCGGTCCCCGATGGCGTGGATGGCTGCGGCGATCCCATTGTCTCGGGCGGTGCGCAGGAGTTCGACGAGTTTATCGGCGGGCACAGTGGCCATTCCGCAGGGGTGTGGGTGGCCGGGGTCAATCCCGGGGTAGGAGTCCCAGCACCAGGCGGTGCGGGTGTTCAGGGAGCCGTCCGAGATGACTTTCAGCGGCCCCATGGTGATCAGCCCGCTGTCTCCGACGGGGTCGCCGGTCTTCAGTCCGGCGGCCACGGCTTGGTCGAGCCGGTCGGGCCAGACGCTGATCTCAACCCTGAGTTGGTCTACGCCATCGGCAACCCGCTGGGGCCAGGCCACCATATTGTCGGTGTTCTCGAAATCGACGACGCCGACCACTCCCCTGGCTGCGGCAGCCTGTGCGGTCTGCTGGTACTGCTCGGCGGTGAGGGTCACCGACTGTTGGAGGCGTTCCAATGCGGGGAACCAGTCGTTTTCTCGGATGACACCGTCGGCTTCGGCCCGGACTCCGAGCATCTCTTCTGCGGCGGTGTTGAGCCAGGCGCAGTGGAGGTCCCCGGCGATCATGACCGCTGGGAGACTGCCGGTTGCCTCATCCAGGGCTTCGCGGCTGGGGGTATCGGGCCAGAGCCCGTCCCGGAAGCCGAAGCCAACTAGGGGTTCGCTGCGGTCTGCGGCATGCTGGGCGGCCAGCTGGGCCACCTCAGCGGCGGATTCTGTGGCCGAGAGGTCAATGCGCTGCTGCTGAATGGTCCACTGGTCGAAGTGCACGTGGTGGTCCCACAGCCCGGGGATGACCCAGCGACCGCTGAGGTTCACTGCCTCTGCCTCCGGTGCTGTGACTGTCCCTGCCTGCTCGACGGCAGCGACACTCCCCGCCCGGATCAGGAGGTCGTACTCTCCAGTTTCGCCGGGGATACGCGTATTGGTCAGCAGGAGCTCACTCACTCAGGGTCCTCTCGTCACGGTAGGCACGGTAGTTCTCAATGGGCCAGGTGCTCTGGGCCCCGAATCGTACAGAGCGGATCTGCCCGGCGTCATCGCGGGTGACCCTAACCGGCTCACCGGGGTTGGCGAAGCCGGGGACTTCCTCGTGGATCAGCCTGCCGTCTTTAACCTGAATACGACTGCTGGCCTGTGCGGGATCCGGCAGGCGGGGATTGATCATATGAAGGATCCCACCGAGATCGGTGACGTCGAAGACGCCCCAGAGGTAGGCGAATCTGCCGCTGAACCGCAGATCCTCAGGCACCAGCTCCGGTTCCTCCTGGGCGGCCTTAATCGCGAGGTCGATCAGTTGGATGACCCCGCGGGCAAGGGCTCCTGCGGGTCCATCGACTGCATTGGTCAGCACGGAGACGACCAGACCATCTTTGGGGTCGATGAATGTGATGGTGATATGTCCCGGGTATCCGCCGGAGTGCCCCACCAGTTCGCGGTCACCGACTTTGTCCAGGGCCAGCCCGAGCCCGTAGCGGCCGACTTCTCTGCCGCGGACGGCGATAGTGGACTCCTGCCGCTGCATCAGTCGTTTGGAGGCATCGCTGATCAGCGATTCATTGCCCATCACATGGGCAGCCCCATAGCGAGTCAGGTCCGCTGCAGTTGAGTACCAGCCGGTGGCAGCCGCCATCCCGCGGGTGTCGACATGGGGGACCACTCGACGGGGGTCTGTGGGGGTGATCAGCCCCGTGTGTCCGGCGGCATATTCCTCAGCTCGTTCCGGATCGTATTCGGCACCGGAATGGGTCAGTCCCAGCGGCTGGACGAGATGCTCCTCGCAGAGCTGCTGATAGCTGGCACCGCCGGCTGACTCAAGAATGAGTCCCAGGAGGCTGTACCCGATATTGGTGTACTTGAAGTGCAGGTTGGGTTCGAAGACAACCGCCTCCCGGCGGGCGACGTCGATGACCTCCTCCCGGTCCAGGAAGTCATGGTGCCGCTGCCAGAAGTCGCCGTCGGAGGAGTCCCTGATGATGCCGCCCTGATGGCCGAGCAGCTCGCGGATGGTCACCGGTGCCACTGGGCTCTCGGCCAGTTCGGTGATGTGCTGCCCGATAGTGTCGTCCAGCCGGAGCGCCCCGCGTTCCACCAGTCGAAAGACCAGCACACTGGTCATAGTCTTCGAATGTGAGGCGATGCGGAACAGGTGGTCGGTGGTCAGCTTCTCCCCGGTCTCCGCATTGGCCTCGCCCCAGGCGTGGTTGACCAGAAGCTCATCGCCGCGTGCGACGGCAAGCTGAAAGCCCACCACCCCGCGGTATTCGGCCTGGAAGCTTGCCCAGTCACTGAGATAGGGCGCGATACTGCGGAGGGTGGGCATCGGGTCGAAACTCATGCTCGCCTTTCATCGAGTGCGGTACACCCTTCGAGCATATGCCCCGGTTCAGCCCTTGAGCTGATCGGCCAGCCGGTGGAAGTGCTTGGAGGCGTTGCCGAACCGGTGCAGGGTCATCGAGACCGACTGTTCCTTGACCCAGTGGCGCAACTCGACCCGGCCTGAATGGGTGACGGGATCGTCCAGCAGAGCGACCTCGGGACGGTGGGCGACCTTCTCGCGGAGCTCGGGGCTGATCTCCCCCAGGTGGCGGACTCGGATGCCGACGCCGGCGTCGTACTCTCCGGAGGCCAGCTTCTCGGCGAACTCCTCATCGTCCTCCTTCACCGGTTTCACGCTGCGCCGCTTGGCCAGGGTCTTCAGTGATTTCACTGCCCGGTCATCGGCATCGGGGTGGTAGGAGATCACGGGGTTGACCTCGGCTGCAGCCGCGGCCAGCAGCACACGGATGACTTCCTTGCTGCGAGCACCGGGGGCCAGGCGCAGCAGCACCTCTTCCTTCCGGTAGCGGAAGATATTGGCCTCCGAAGTTAGGCCGGTGGGGTCCTTGGCCACGCCGAATTCCTGAGCCCACCAGTGGGTGTCATCTGTGGCGGCGACCTTCAGTGCCTCGAAGGCTTCGGGCCCGGCCAGGGATTCCACCTCTACGGTGTGCAGAAGATCCTCCACGATCTGGTTGTTCACCTCTGGCTCGACAACCTTGGTGGGGTCGACGGCGTCGTTCCAGGTGCCGAAGAGCATCACATAGTTTGGGCCACCAGCCTTGGAGCCCAGCCCCACCGAGGATGCCTTCCAACCTCCGAAGGGCTGGCGCTGCACAATCGCACCGGTGATTCCCCGGTTGACGTAGGCGTTGCCGACTTCGACGTTCTCCAGCCACTGGGCGACCTCTTCGGTCTCCAGGGAGTGGATACCGCCGGTGAGGCCGAACTCGGTCTGGTTCTGGTACTCGATGGCGGTTTCGAGGTCCTTGGCCTCCATGAGCCCCAGCACGGGGCCGAAGACCTCGGTGAGGTGGAAGAAGCTGCCGGGTTTGACCCCGGCTTTGATCCCGGGGCTCCACAGGCGGCCGGTGTCATCGAGCTGCTTGGGCTCCACCAGCCACTCCTCCCCCGGTTCCAGGGTGGTCAGGGCGCGCTTGAGCTTATCGCTGGGCAGTTCGGTCAGAGGGCCCACAGTGGCCGAGAGGTTCTGCGGCCAGTCCACCACCAGGGATTTCGCGGCATCCACCAGCTGGCGGCGGAATCGTTCAGAGCTGTAGACACTGCCGACCAGGATGCCCAGGGAGGCCGCTGAGCATTTCTGCCCGGCATGCCCGAAGGCGGAGTAGACGAGATCGGCGACGGCGAGGTCACGGTCGGCCGAGGGAGTGATCACCAGGGCATCCTTGCCGGAGGTCTCGGCGTTGATGTTCAGCTCCGGTTTCCAGGAGCGGAACAGGGCGGCGGTCTCCGAGGCGCCGGTGAGGATGATCCGGTCCACACCCTGGTGGGAGATCAGTTTCTTACCAGCATCGCGTTCATCGGGATAGATCCCGTGCAGCACCTCGCGGGGCACCCCTGCGTCCCAGAGGCACTCCAGGAGTGCCATGGAGCAGTGCGGGGTGGGGTTGGACGGCTTGTGGATCACTGCGGCACCGGCGGCCAGTGCTGCGGCGGTGCCGCCGGTGGGGATCGCCAGGGGGAAGTTCCACGGCGGGGTGATCATCACCAGTTTGTCGGGGGTGAACTCGGCGTGTTCGACCTCCTCCAGGGCCAGGGCGCTGTGGGCGTAGTAGCGCAGGAAGTCGATGGCCTCGGAGATCTCGGGGTCCGACTGGGCGACTGCCTTGCCCACCTCGGCTGCCGCCACGGAGGCGAGGTGCCCGCGGCGGGCGGCCATGATGTCTGCGGCCCGGTAGAGAATCGCGGCCCGTTCAGCGGCAGGGCGTGCGGCCCATTCCTCGCCGGCAGCCCGGGCCTTCTCCACCAGTGCGTCGACCTCCTCAGCGGCCACTTTCTCCGGCAAGGACTGCTGAGCTAGCCATTCGGGGGTCGCCCGTGCCACGACCTCTTCAGCCCAGCGCTGGTTGGCCTCCAGGGAGGGGTTGGTATCGGGTTCATTGCGGAACTCAGGGATCCCGGCGGAGTAGTCTCCGGGCTCGTTGCTCTCCTCGGCCAGCCGGTCCTGTTGGTGGTTGGCTGCCGGTGGGGTCTCGCCGTCTGTGGCGATGATCTGCGCCAGGGTGCTCACTGAGCTGCGGAACCGGGCCTCCTCGCGGCGGAAGATCTCGCTGCCCTGACCGTTGCTGTCCACCGAGAGTTCGAAGATTCCGGACATGAAGTTCTCGCTGGCGGCGTTCTCCTCCAGCCGGCGCACCAGATAGGAAACGGCGACGTCGAACTCCTCAGGCCGGACGGCGGGGACATAGAGCAGCAGTTCGCCGACGTCCTCGCGGATGGTCTGTTGCTGCTCTGCGGCCATGCCCTGGAGCATTTCGAACTCCAGGCGGTCGGTGACCCCGCGTTCGACGCCCATCAGATGTGCGAAGGCGATGTCGAAGAGGTTCTGTCCGGCCACACCGAGCCGGACTCCGCGCATCCGCTCGGTGGTCAGCAGCCAGTGCAGCACCCGCTTGTAGTTCGCATCAGTTGCCTCTTTGGATTCGCAGGTGACCACTGGCCAGTCGTGGATATCAGCGTGCACCCGCTCCATGGCGAGGTTCGCACCTTTGACCAGGCGGATCTTGATGCCGGCGCCGCCGTCGTCGACCCGCGCATTGGCGAATTCGGTGAGCTCCTGCACGGCGGCCAGGGCATCGGGGAGGTAGGCCTGGATGACGATGCCGGCCTCATAGTTCTTCAGTTCCGGCAGGGAGAGCAGGCGTTTGAACACGGCGATGGTCAGCCGCAGGTCCTGGTACTCCTCCATATCCAGGTTGATGAATTTGGTGCCCACCGGGGCCTTGGCGGCCTCGGTGTAGAGCGCGGTGACCCGTTTGGCCACGTAGTCAACGGTCTCCTCGTAGCCCCACATGGAGATCTGGCTGGCGATGGAGGATGCCTTGATGGAGACGTAGTCCACGTCTTCGCGGCGCAGCAGGCGAACGGTGTCCTCGAGGTGCTTATCGGCCTCGTCCTCACCGAGGACTGCCTCGCCCAGGAGATTGATGTTCAGCCGGTTGCCCTGTTTCTTGATCTGCTTGACGGCTTTGCCGAACTGCTTGTCGCGGGCGTCGACCACCATATGGCCGACCATTGAGCGCATCCGGTTCCGCGCGGTGGGGACCACAACATTGGGCATCATCCGCCCGGCGGCGGAGCCGGCCTGGATCTGGGCGCGGTCGAGTTTGTCCAGGGTGTCGGGGGCGAGCTCACCGAGTTCGTTGAGCGCTTTGGCAGCGGCTTTGGTGTCCTCGGTGCGGATGACTCGGTCCACGAATCCCACGGTGAAGTCCAGGCCGGTGGGATGGGCGAGCACCTGGGAGAGGCGTTTGGCCGAGGCATGGGGTTTGATTCCGGAGGCCTGGGTCTTCTGCAGCCAGGTGGTGACCTTCTGCACTGCCCCATCGGCCAGCCGGTTCAGCTCCTGCTGGACGTTCTGCTCGGTGGAAGTGGTGTCGCTCATCAGCTTCGTCCTCTCCTGGATTTTCGCGGCCCTGGACTGAACCCTGCGGGCTGGACCTCTTTCCAGAGTAGGCATTGACTGTCTTTGATTCGATAGAATCGAATGAAAATCTCCGGAAGCATCGGATTATCACTAAGTTCAGGGGCGTGGCCGTGCTGAATCTGCATCGACTCCAGCTGCTGCATGAGTTTCGGCTGCGCGGCACGGTTTCTGCCGTAGCCAGTTCTTTGGGCTACAGCCCCTCCACGGTCTCCCAGCAGTTAGCCCAATTGGAGAACGACGCCGGGGCGGTGATCTTCCAGCGCGATGGCCGGACTCTGCGGCTGACCGCAGCAGGGCTTCGACTGGCCGAGCATGCTGAGGCGATGCTGGATATGCAGGATGACGCCCTGCGTTCGCTGACTTCGGCGGAACCGGAGCTGGGTGGGCTACTGCGACTGTCGGTCTTCCAGTCTGCTGCTCTGACTTTGGTCCCCTCGGCGTTGAGCCAACTGAAGGCACAGCATCCAGAACTGCGGGTCGAAGTCGTCCAGGCCCCTCCGGAGCAGGCGCTCTTCGATCTGGCCGGTAGGCGTCATGACCTCGTGGTGGCTGAGCAGTATCCGGGGATGAGCAGGCCCCGGCAGGCAGAGTTCGATATCGAGCCACTTGGCTCCGATCGGCTGTGGCTGATTGTGCCGGCGCAATTGGCCGAGGTCGACGCTGAGGACCTCGATGCGTATCCCTGGGTGATGGAGCCGGCTGGAACGGCCTCCCGTGAGTGGTCACTGCAGCAGTGCCGGGCTTTGGGCTTCGAACCGGATATTCGGTTCACCACAGATGATCTCGCTTCACATCTGCGGCTGATCGGTGCCGGGCTGGCCGTGGGGATTCTGCCGGAGCTGTTCCTGACCGGTCACCAACTGCAGGGGCTGGCACTGAAATCGCTGCCCCAGGAGCCGGTGCGGACTATCTTCACCACTGCTCGCCGGTCTTCAGCACAGGCGCCGGCTGTTCAGGCCTGCCGGCAGAGCCTGGCCGAGGCGTTCAGAAATTTCGAGTAGCGCCCTCTCGGAGGCTGATGACCTCAGTGCCGGTGAGGTTGCTGATCTGACGAGAGAGCAGTTCCCGGCCCCGGTCGGAGAGCAGTTCGTCATGAATCGGGATGCTGTATTTGGGCACCTCGAGGCCACGGACGAACTCCACATGCTCTTTCATCGCCGCCCAGGGACCCATCAGCGGTAAGGCCAGAACATCGACGCCTCCCGGGGTGGTGTCCAGGGCGTCGCCGGGGTGGAAGAAGGTGGGCTCGCCTTCGGCGTGCAGAAGATAGCCGATGTTGTGGATGGCCGGGATGTCTTGGTGGATGATCGCGTGGTTTCCTCCGACGGTCTCAACGCGGATATTGCCCACGGTGAGGTTCTGTCCGGGGGTCACTGATTCAGCCCCTGGGAGCAGGACCACCTGTTCGACGTCGTCGGCGGTGTAGACGGCGGCCTTGGAGTTGGCTTCCAGCAGAGTTTTGGCGTTCTCGGGGTCCACGTGATCAGCATGCTGGTGGGTGATCAGCACCGCGTCGAGGTCAGTGATCTCGTGCCAGAGATCGGAGAAGGCGCCGGGGTCGATCAGGATCCGGGTATCGGCTGCCTCGACCAGTACACAGGCATGTCCAAGGTGTGTGACCAACATGTCCCCATAGTTGCAGACTCCTGAGGCTCTGTCAGCACGATATCTATCCCAGGAGCCTGCCGAGAATTTTCGCCGCCTCGGGATAGCTGCCGGGATCGCGGCCGGCGTAGGTCATCCGGATAAAGGGGGCCACCGGTTCGGCGGGGAAGAGTTCATCACCGGGGACCACGCTGACTCCGGCCAGTTCGGCCTCCCTGATGAATCCGCTCAGCTCTGCGCCCTCGGGCAGGCGGGCCCAGAGGTTGAGTCCACCCCGGGGCCGGGTTTCGATATGCAGCTGTGGGGCATATTCGGCCAGGCTGCCCAGCAGGAGGTCCCGGCGGGAGGCCAGCTGTTCGTTGACGTTCTTGAGGTGAGTCTTCCAAGCCGGCTGGTTGACCACATCCAGGGCGGCGGCCTGCAGCAGCTCGCTGACATAGATCGACTCCGACTGGGTGGCATGCAGCAGTCGGTCTCGGACTGGTCCGCGGGCGACTACTCCGGCCACGCGCACAGAGGAGGAGACGCTCTTGGTCAGCGAGCGCAGATAGATCACATGCCCGGCCTCGTCCTGGGCGGCCAGCGGCTGCGGTGCGGAGTCGATGGCGAAGTCATGGGCCCAGTCGTCCTCAATGAGGAAGGCCTTGTGCCGGCGAACAGTCTCCAGAATCTCATGGCCCAGTTCGGGGCTCCATTGAGCCCCGGTGGGGTTGGCGTAATTCGGCTGGGCGTAGAAGACGCGGGCACCGGTTTGGGCGAAGGCCCGTTCGAGATCGGAGGGATCTGGTCCCTGGGCTGAGCTGGGAATCGGCACAATCTCCACATTGGCCTGGGCGGCGGCCAGAATGGCGCCCCAGTAGGTGGGTGATTCCATGATCAGTGGCTCCCCCGGGCCGATCAGAGAGCGGAAGGCTGCGCTGAGCCCGCCTTGGCTTCCCGGAAAGATGACGACGTCGTCGGCGGTGGGCGCTGAAAGCCTCGTCGACATGGACTCTGCCAGTTCTGCGGCAAACCAGGCTCGCAGTGCAGGTGATCCGGCCGGAGACGGGCTGTTCAGGAAGGCACGGTTGCGGGCCCGGTTGAAGGCCGAGCGCAGCAGGCGTTCAGGCAGCAGTTGGGAGTCGGGGAATCCGGAGCTGAGGTCGAAGGTGCCGGGTCGCGGCTGCCGCAGAGCGGCGGCCATATGCAGCGACCGCGATCTCCCCGCGCCCAGGGCTCCGGTCTGCCAAGAGTAGTCATGGGCACGAACCGGTCGCAGGGATCTCACAAAACTGCCGACGCCGGGGCGGCTTTCGACCAGCCCCTGGACAGCGAGCTGGCGGAGGGCCTTCTGCACGGTCACCGGACTTGCGGAGTAGTCCTGAACAAGCTGACGGGTGCTGGGCAGTTTGGCCCCTGGAGCAGCAGAATCTATCCAGGAGGACAACCCCTGAACGATTCGCTGACTGCTATCCTGTTGCATGGGAATATATAGTAGCGCTACCGCCACTAGCACACCACCGTTACTCTCCCGCTCGGGCCTCCTCTGGGGCTTCCTGGGCGCGACTACGCTGAACCGCCACGGGGAGAGTAGGTTGTTTCGGTGACCACGTTTCTGCCAGTGATCCTCTTCTTCATCGCCGGGGCCGGCACCCCGGGTCCGAATAACACCATCGCGATGGCGTCGGGAGCCAATTACGGTTTTCGGCGCACCATCCCCTGTATTGCCGGAGTGAACGTCGGCTTCCCGACCATGCTGGTACTGGTCGGACTGGGCCTCGGTGGAGTCCTGGCCCAGTGGCCCTGGCTGCTGGACATTCTGCGGCCGATCGGTGTGCTGTATCTGCTGTGGCTGGCCTGGCGCATCGCCACCGCACCCACGGAGGTCCAAGCCCGAGGAACCGGAAAGCCGCCGAGCTTCACCCAGATGGCGCTCTTCCAGTTCGTCAACCCCAAGGCGTGGACTCTGGTAGTTGCCGCTGTTTCGACTTATACCGGCTTCTGGGATTCCTTCCTGGCCGAGGTGCTGACGATTGCGCTGATCGCCCTGATCTTCAGCACCCCCTGCACTGCGGCCTGGGCGCTGCTCGGCGTAGGGGCTGGAAAGGTGATCTCCCGGGCATCGCATATGCGGATCTTCAACTGGGTGATGGCCGGCCTCCTGGTGGCATCTCTGATTCCAGCCCTGGTGGAGATCTGGGAGTCCGTGCAGCCGCTGCTGAGTTGATAGCGTCGCGGTATGGATATTCGCATTGCCGCCTATGCCGTAGTGACTGATGAGGATGGGCGGATGCTGCTGCCGCGGCTGACCGCGGAGTTCAATAACCGGTGGACCCTACCCGGGGGAGGTACCGACCCGGGGGAGGATCCCAATGATGCCGTAGTTCGTGAAGTTTTCGAGGAATCCGGCTATGAAGTCACCGTCGATGAGCTTCTGGGCATCGACAATATGGTGATCCCCGGGGAGAAGCGACTCAAACGGTCGGATCGCTATGGTGTGCCGATGCAGAGCCTTCGGATTATCTACCGGGCGCATATCACCGGCGGGGAACTGACCCCTGAGGCCGATGGCTCAACCGACGACGTCGCCTGGTTCGCTCCTGAGGAGATCGACCGGTTGGACCGGGTGGAGCTGATCGACACAGCACGCCGGTGGGCGGGGCTGCTGAACTGAGGACCTAGGACTTCACCAGCCGCTGGATGGCTGCACTGGCCTCTTTGATCTTGGCCTCGGCTTCTTCTCCGCCGGTGTTGACCGCCTCTGCCACACAGTGTTTGAGGTGATCATCCAACAGCCCAAGGGCGACGTTCTCCAGGGCAGAGGTCACCGCGCTGATCTGAGTCAGCACGTCGATGCAGTAGGTGTCCTCCTCGACCATGCGGTGCAACCCTCGGGCCTGGCCCTCAATGCGGCGCAGCCGGGCGAGGTATTTCTGCTTGTCGCTCATATAGCCGTGACCGCTGTGCTGTGATGCTTCTCCCATGGACAGAATGATACCCCCTGGGGGTATCATATGGATATGAGCAGCACGAAGAACTTCTCTGTGACCGGTATGTCCTGTGGCCACTGCGAATCCGCAGTGCGCTCCGAGCTCGAGGAACTGAATGGCATTTCGGCAATCACTGTCTCCGCGGCTGAGGGCGATCTCTCAGTCACCCTGGAAGAGGGCGCCTCGGTCAGCAATCAGGACATCATCAATGCTGTGGATGAGGCCGGCTACACCGCCGAGGCAGTTGCATGACGCGCCGCTCCCCCGCTCCACAGGCAGAGACTTCTGCGACCGACCGGGTCGAACTGGCCATCGGCGGGATGACCTGTGCCGCCTGCGCCAATCGGGTGGAGAAGAAGCTCAATAAGCTCGACGGCGTAACCGCCAGTGTCAACTACGCCACCGAGAAGGCCTGGATCTCCGGTGCTGAGGGGGCGGCAGACCGACCAGAGTTCATCGACCAACTCATCAGCACGGTGGAGAAGACCGGGTACACCGCCGAACTGCCACCCGAACCGGACCAGGAGGACTCCGCCGAGTCCCCGGGGGCCCGTGACCTGCGAGCGCTTCGGATCCGGTTGATCATCGCCAGTATCCTCTCCTTCCCAGTGGTGCTCTGGGCCATGGTCCCAGCCACTCAGTTCGACTATTGGACATGGGTCTCTCTGGTGCTGAGCGTTCCGGTGGTGCTCTGGGCAGGCTGGCCTTTCCACCGTGCTGCGGCTCTGAATGCCCGCCGTGGCACCGCGACAATGGACACCCTGATCTCGCTGGGCACTCTGGCCGCCCTGGGCTGGTCGCTCTACGCCCTGCTGCTGGGCCATGCCGGGGATCCCCAGATGCGGCATGCCTTCAGCCTCTTCGATGAGCCCTATTGGATCTCGGGCCATTCGATGGGGGCGGGGAATGTCTACTTCGAGGTGGCCACTGCGGTCACGACTTTCCTGCTGCTTGGCCGGTATTTCGAGAAGCGGTCAAAAGCCTCCGCGGGTGCTGCCCTGCGCTCCCTGCTGAATATGGGCGCCAAGGATGTCACAGTATTGAAGAACGGCACCGAGATCCGCCTGCCCATCAAAGAGCTCAGCGTTGACGACGAGTTCATTGTCCGCCCCGGCGAGAAAGTCGCCACTGACGGTCGGGTGATCTCCGGGGCCTCGGCAGTGGATATGTCGATGCTGACCGGGGAGTCCGTTCCGGTGGAGGTCGCAGAAGGTGACACCGTCATCGGGGCCACGATCAACACCTCCGGCCGCCTGGTGGTCCGTGCTTCCCGGATCGGAACTGACACCCAGTTGGCGCAGATGGCGAAGCTGGTCGAAGAAGCCCAGTCCGGCAAAGCGGAGGTGCAGAGACTTGCCGACCGGATCTCGGGGGTCTTCGTGCCGATCGTTCTGGGGATAACTGTGCTTACCCTGGCGGCCTGGTTGCTCTTCGGCGCACCCGTTGAGGCGGCATTCACTGCCGCTGTGGCGGTACTGATCATCGCCTGCCCCTGCGCTCTGGGTCTGGCCACCCCTACCGCCCTGCTGGTGGGTACCGGACGTGGCGCCCAGCGCGGCATCCTGATCAAGGGCCCGGAGGTACTGGAGTCCTCGCGCGGAATCGATGCAGTCCTGTTGGATAAGACCGGAACTGTCACCACCGGGGCCATGCAGCTGACCTCTCTGTTGTCCGCTCGGGAATGGGGCGGGGAGTATGAGGATCCGGAGCTGCTGCGCTTAGCGGGTGGCCTGGAGTCGGCCTCGGAACATCCCGTAGCTCGAGCCATCACCAATGCTGCTCGGGAATCCCTGGGCTCCCGGCCGGGGCGGCTGCCTACCCCGGATAACTTCCAGAATCATCAGGGCCGCGGGGTCTCCGGTGTGGTCGAGGGCCATGAGGTCTGCATCGGTCGGCGCTGGTTCATGCGCACCCAGGAGGTGGATCTCCCCACTGAGGTCGATGACCTCATCGAACGCGCCGAGGCCCGGGGCAGCACTCCGGTTCTGATCGCCGTCGACGGTAAATTCACTGGAATGCTGACGGTCTCGGATACGGTCAAGGAATCTTCGGCCCAGGCTGTTGAGCAGTTGAAGAAATTGGGGATGACCCCGGTTCTGCTCACCGGCGATAACGCTGGTGCTGCCCAGCGGGTGGCCGATGAGGTCGGGATCGAGCAGGTCATCGCCGAGGCTCTGCCTGAGGATAAGGTGACTGCGGTGCAACGGCTGCAGGCTGAGGGTAAATCTGTAGCCATGGTTGGCGATGGGGTCAACGACGCCGCTGCTTTGGCTCAGGCGGAGCTGGGCATTGCGATGGGCACCGGCACTGATGTGGCCATTGATGCTGCCGATATCACTGTGATCCGAGGGGATCTCAATTCAGTCGCCGATGCGGTCAGGCTTTCCCGTAGAACCCTTCGCACCATCCGGGAGAATCTCTTTTGGGCATTTCTCTACAACACAGCGGCCATTCCGCTGGCGGCGGCCGGTGTGCTCAACCCCATGCTTGCCGGGGCCGCGATGGTGCTGTCTTCACTGTCCGTGGTGGCCAATTCGCTGCGGCTGCGCCGTTTTCAGTAACTGGTCAAACGCCTTATCGGCAACCTCGTACTGAGGGGTGACTGTTCTACCATGTGGAAGTGATCTCCGCTCCCCGTGCTGTGGCACTGATGCTGCTGGGCAGTCTGGCCATGGCTGGTTCAGCGGCCATCATCTTCAATCTGGGCGCCGAACCGATGAGCGTGGCAGCCTATCGGTGCCTTTTGGCCGTACCGATGCTGCTTCCCTTTGTGCTCTGGGAGTTACGGCGGGTGGACCGTTCCCAGGCCTTGCCGAAGTCGACCGTTATCGGTGCTGCCATCGGCGGGGTGGCCATTGGTGTGGACTACAGCTTCTACAACGCATCGATCGGACTGATCGGCCCAGGTCTGGCGACGGTGCTGATCAATATTCAGATTGTCATCCTGCCGCTGATCGCCTGGGCGGTGGAGGGACAGCGTCCGATGCGTCAGCTGCTGGTGATTGTGCCGCTGATGATGGCAGGTGTTGCCTTTGCCGCAGGCGCCTTCGACGACGCCGAGATTCACTGGTTCGGCATCCTTGCCGGCCTGATTGCCGGGGCGGGTTATGCCACCTATTTGGCAATTATTCGCCGAACGGCTCCAGTGACGCTGCGTCCGGCCCCGCTTACTGTTGTCACCATCGTCTGCCTCACCGCCGGTCTGACGGCTGGGGGCGGGGCCCTGTTCTCGGGCCGGCTTGAGGTCCCGACTGCCGGCCAGGACTGGTTGTGGCTGGTAGCTCTGGCCTTCGTGGGGCAAGTGGTGGTTTATCTCTGCTTCAACATTGCGATGACTGGGCTGAATGAGACCGTCTCCAGCACGCTGATGCTCACTGGCCCGATTTTCGCGATTCTGCTGGGTGCGCTTCTGTTCACCGAGGTTCCGACTCTGTGGCAGTTGGGCGGCTGCGCCATGATTATTGCCGGTGCCTGGTGGGCGGCCACAGCCAGCCGCCGCACCTGAGGAACTGAATCACCGCCCCTGCTCCGAACAGAAGAAGGCGGCCCGATGACTCATGCCTGCACCTGAGTTACCGGGCCGCCTGTTTCTCTATCCTCGCCGTCGCACCTGTTCTACGGGAGGAGCATTATCGAAGATCAGTGATCGTGGTCGTGATCATCGTCCTCTTCGTCATGGTCATGCTCGTGGTCATGATCCTCATCATGATCGTGGTCGTCGTGATCGTGGTCCTCGTCCTCGTCATGGTCGTGGTCATGGACAGCGTCGTCATCGCCTTCGTCGTACTCATCGGAGACCCCCTCCACCGGGCGGCCGTCGATGACGATGATCTCGTTGGGCACGAAGTCGACCTCTGCGGTGGTGATAACCTCACCCTCAGTGAGATCCAGAAGGTGAATCTCCTGATTGTCGGGATCGGTCACGTAGACCAAATCACCGTTGACACGGATGGCCGGGCGGGGCTCCTGCCATTCCTCGGGCTCGGTCCACTCATCCAGAACGTCAATGTGTTCCAGGTGCTCACCGGTCTCAGGGTCAATGATGTGCAGCTGACCGTCCTCGGTCAGCACCAGGGCCTCGCCCTCGGGACCGCGCTGCAGGTTCCGCCAGTTATAGGGGGAGCCGACATCGGTAGTGGTGATCTCTCCGGTCTCGGAGTTGACCAGGGCTACCTCGGTCATCTCACCGCCGTCCTCATTGAGGTTGTAATCGCCCAGGAAGACTGGGGAGCCCTCCGCCGGGAAGAGGTTTCCGATCCGAGAGTACTCCTCACCTGTGTCCAGCTTCTCGAAGGTCTCACCATTCCAGATCAGCACGCCGTCCTCACAGCCGACGGCGATGATGCCCTCCGGTCCGGCCGCCTCACCGTGGACACCGGGGCAGTCCTCATTGCGATCGACCTCTTCACCCTCAGTATCCAGGAAGCGAGCGCCTGAACGGTCCTCGAGGGTTTCGAAACGGCTGCCGTCCTCTGCCACGACCGCCACACCGTGGTGTGCGCCCTCTGTCTCATAATCACCGGTGGTTTCGATCTGCTCGTCCTCAACGCTGAGTTCGGTCAGATCGATGGTGTGGTACTCACCGGTACCGTCAAAGAACAGTGTTCCGATCCCGTCATGGGAGACCACATGCGCTGGGGCGTCCCCATCCAGGGTGAGGTCCGAGAGGAGGGGGTCAGTGGTGTAGTAGTCGTTGTGATCGCCATGGGGCTCCCCCCAGGTTCCGGCATCGATGAGCCGGAAAGAGTCACCTTCGGTGAGGAAGGCGTGACGGCCGTCGCCGGCTTCGTTGACGCGCAGGAAGCCCTCGGCCTCGAAGTCACCGACGCTCTCCAGGCTGACTCCGTCCAGTACGGAGACTCCCCCGTCATAGGTGATCACCAGTCGAGGTTCAGCACCGCCTGCCTCGTGGGTGGGTCGCTCGGAGGGCTCTACGACACCCTCGTCGGAATCCTCCTCTGCCGCACCGTTACCGCCTTCCTCGTCGGCGTCCTCGGAAGTGTCATCAGTATCGGCTGCTGCCGCGTCTGCGGTCTCTTCAGGATCTTCGCTGCCGTTCTCGGCCTCGCCGCAGGCGGCCAGGGCCAGGGCGGAGATCAGTGCCACTGAGGTGAGAGTGCTCATTTTTCTGTTCATGCGAATCATTATCGACATCTAGTCCCAGCAAATACAAATCGTTCGCATCATCATGAAGGTGGCCCCACGCAGTTGCGCGGGGCCACCCCTTTATTCCTCTATTCAGTTATGTTCCCGTTCCCCCGACCTATAGCGCGGCTCAGTTGACCGCCTGGTCCATCTTGTCGAGCTGCTCACCCAGGATGTGCTCGAGGTCCTCGTCGTCGATCTCGCCTTCACCGATCAGGAAGACGTGGTTATTGCCGTAGCTGCCCCCACCCATGCTCACGTTTCCGCCTTCACCCAGGCCACTGAATGTGAGAGTGAAACCCTCGCCGACCTCGAAGAGGTCGATATCCACGGTCATCGGGCCCTCGGTGACGGTGGTGCCGCATTCATCGGTGATATTGGTGTAGTTGGCACCGAAGAGATCCATTTCCTCTTCAGTACTGGCCACAGCCAAGATGATGTCGGCGCTCTCACCCTGGAAGGCGGTGAGTGCGGCGTATTCAGTCTCTTCTTCAATGGAGTCGAAGTCTTCAACTGCCTGGGCACAAGAGTCGCTGACATCGAAACCGTCGAGGTAGAAGCTCTTGTTGATATCGCCGTCACCCTCGGGGCCAATGACCACTACGGAGTCCTCGACCAGCTCGATGTCTTCGGCATCGAAGGCATCGCCTGCCTGTTCGTGAAGGATGCTCTCACCGGAGCTCCACCCCTCCGGGAGATCGTCAGCGCCGATGAGGATCTCGGCCAGTTCGCTGCCAGTCAGGGGCTCATCATAGGTCCAGCTGTTCTCGCCGTCTCGATCGCTATCCTCATCGTCATCCTCCTCATCTTCGTCGAGGATTCCCTGCTCATCGGAGTCACCCTCGAAAGGATCCTCATCACCGGAGATACCCTCACCGATGGGATCAGTCTCCTCGTCTCCAATGAGCCCAATCTGCTCAACGAAGTCATCGTCAAAGAGGCCCTCACTCTCGAGCTCAGTGATGAGCTGCTTCAGCAGAGCGTCGAAGGCCTCCTCGTCAAAGTCGGCGGAGGCCTGTGCGGGCACTGCCGCGCCGAGGGTCAGGCCCAGGGCAGTGAAGCCGGCTGCCGTTGCAGTGGCTGCGCGACGGGCAAAGTTGCGTCCTGCGGTGGTCTTAGTGGTCTGCTGCTCCATGATCTCGTCCTCTCAAGTGATTTGCTGAAGTAAATCTTGTTGTTGCCATAGTAAACACATGCAATTTGCGATTGCAACCCGGTAGGCAAAATTGTGTCGCCGCAGGAGCTTCAACTTCCGCGATGTGAGAACCCAGAAATATTCGGTTTACGCCACTGACAAGGGCGAGTAACGGTCCGGTCCTAGTGTGGAGAATGCATCAGGACAATCCAGGCACGGGAGGGAACAGCATGGCCGAGCTGGCCTCAGAGGTGGTGGAGGAGGAGGAGCATTATCTCCGAGTGCAGATGCCTCGCGGACCAGTAGAAATCATCGGCAATGAGGTTCATCTCCCCGGACATCAGGGCATTCGCCTAGCCCCCGGCCCGATGTCAGTAATGCGTGTATTGGTCAAAGCCCAAGGGGCGGTGATCTCTCGAGATCATCTGCTCAGGATGCTGCCGCACTGCGGGTCTCTGCACGGGTTGGAAATGTGGGTCTCACGCCTGCGACATTCACTGCCGGAAACCCATATCGTCCAGACGGTGGTCAAACGGGGCTACCGTCTAGCCTTGTGAGATTGCAGGAGTAAATGCTCAGGGCAGGCGGAGGTAGGTCAGATCGAAAATCCGGCGGCCGACGTCAAGGGCCTTCTGCTCGAAATCGGTGACCACCCGGCCGTCGAACCGCGGCGCCCAACCGCCCTCTTCATCCAGGGCCTGAGACAACGGCAACGGTTCAGTGGGCTTACCCAGGCTTGCCGCATCGAGATCCCCGAGCCGCACCTCGGTAAGGGGAGACTCTTCGCCGGCACGCTGGCCGGCATGGGGGTTGGTGAAGGACTCCGAGGCGCCGATCACCTCACGCATCTGCACCGCGTAATCGGACCAGTCCGTGGCCAGGCGCCAGAGCCCAGTCGGGGAGATCACCCGGGCAGCCTTTTCCACGAAACCCGGTTGAACCAGCCGGCGCTTCTTGTGTTTGGTCTTATGCCAGGGGTCGGGGAAAAAGACCCAGAGCTCAGAAATCCCGCCATCGGGCAGCAGGTGATCCAGCAGCTCCACGGCGTCCACGCAGGCCACCCGGACATTGGTCAGCCCCTCGCGGCGGATTCGGGCGGCCAACTGCGCTGCTCCTGGCCGGTAGACCTCAACGGCCAGGAAGTCAGTCTCGGGGTTATTGGCAGCCGCTGCCGCCACGGCTTCACCGGATCCGGAGCCGATCTCAACGATGAACGGAGCCGTGCGTCCGAACTCGGCCCGCCAGTCAATGCTGAAGCCCTCGGCAACTGAGGTGTCACGCTCTCCGTGAGGAATATCGAGCAGCTCTTTACCCAGGGCTGCATCCCAGGCGCGCTGGTAGCTGGGCTTGAGCTTATTGCTGCGCCGGACGAAGGACAGCGGTTTGCGGTGGTGCTTCTGCGGGGTCTCAGACATCGGCAGTGAGTCTAGCTGCCCTGGGCGTCGTCGAGAATTTCTTGTGCCCCGATGAGGAATTCACGCATCAGCGGGCCGTTGGTGGAGGAGCCCCACTCTCCCTCCTCCAGGAAGACCGCGACGGCGAGGTCACCCTGAGCCCCGATCACCCAGGTATGGGAATAGGCATCATCACCGGAACCGACCTCGGCAGTACCGGTCTTGGCGTAGACCGGGGGTCCGGGGATGGAGTCGAGGTCCCGCAAGGTGCCGTAGTCCACCGTTCCGGCCATCAGCTCCCGCAGCTGTTCCCCCTCCTCAGCGCTGAGCCCGGAGTCATCGGGCTCCTCGTCGCGCTGGACCAGCCAGGGGTGGACCGTCCTGCCGTCGGCTACTGAGGCAGCCACGGCTGCCATGCCGAGCGTGGAGGTCTCTACAGTGCCCTGGCCGAAGAGATTGGCTGCATGCAGGTTGAGATCGGCGTCTTCGGGGACACTGGCTTTGATCGCATGCAGACCGATCCCGGTGTCATTGTCCAACCCCAGATCCCGGGCGGCCTGAGCCAGTTCTGCGGAGGTGACGTCGTCGTAGGCTGCGGCGAATGTGGTGTTGCAGGAGACAGCCACCGCAGTGTTGAAGGGGATATTGCCCACGTACTGGTCCTGGTACCCGGTCACATTGCGGAACTGCTGTCCGTGGACGGTGACCATCTCGGGACAGGAGACCGTGGATTCGGGGCTCAGCCCATCGCGGAGCATCGCCAGGGCGGAGACCACTTTGAAAGTGGAGCCGGGGGCGTAGGTGGACTGGGTGGCGGTGTCGACACTGGCGGATTCGGTGTTATGGCTGGCCGCGGCCAGAATCGCACCATCCGATGGGCGGATGGCCACCAAGCCTGCGGTGACATCCTGGTCGTCGACGATCCCCTGGGCGAGGTCCTGCATCCGCGGGTTCAGCCCGATGGTGATGTCATCACCGGGTTCGGGGTCGGTGGAGAAGACCGTCTGCTCCCCCACGGTGATGTTGATCCCGGGCGTGCCGCGCAGCCGTTCCTCATGCACCGCCTGCAGACCGGAGAGACCCACAGTGTCCCCGGAGTTGAGGCTGGGGTCCTCTTCGAGGTGCTCGGCGGTGACCGGACCGACTCGGCCCAGCAGGTTCGGCGCGAAATCGGAGCTTTCAGCCAGCGGCATCTGGTCATAGTTCAGATGCACACCGGGGATGTCCTCAACATCGGCGGCGGTGACATGTCCACCCTCGGTGCGCACGGTGATCGCCTCCACGAAGGCCTCGTCACCATAGGCAGCCACAGTCTCCTGGTAGGTCTGCGGATCAATACCGACAGCCTCGGCCAATTCGCGGGCGGATTCGGCCTGTGCCTCCTCGGTGTCCAGCTGAGTCTTGTCCAGACCGATATGGACCACATCTCGGTTGTGCACGATGGCCCGGCCGTTATCGCCGATGATCCGGCCGCGGTCTGCCTCCGAGGTGGAGATGCTGACGTTCTCATGCCCGGCATAACCGGGGAAGAGGATCTCCGGCTCCGCCTCGATGTACCAGATGTCCTCCTCTTCCTCATAGGTGAAGGAGGTCTCGGTGTCATAACTCCAGTCCTCGCCGTCGATCCCGATCTCCTCCAGTGCCCAACTGTGTTCGAAGGTCACTTCAGCAGTGGGCGGGCGGACCGAGTCCTCACCCGGGTCATCGACGGTGATATCGGCGACTGCGACCTCCGGGCGCAGCTCTTCGAAGGGCTCGTGCAGGTTCTCTGCGGCCTCAGCGAGGATCTCGGGGGACCCGGAAGCGAAGTCCAGCCCGGAGAAGTCTCCGGTGGCGATGGCCTCAGCAGTCTCGGCCGCAGCATCCTCAATCTGGGCCTGTTCATCCTCGGAGCCGCATCCGCTGAGCGCGGTGAGCAGAGTCAGAACCCCCGCAGTGAGCACAACAGGGCGAGCAGAGGAGGAAAAACGCACCATTCCAGTATGCGGCCTGCCACCCGCGGCGGGGCGGAGAAACACCTGCCGCTATTCCGTTCGAGCCGCTGACATGGATAAACTCACGCTGCAGCAAGGAGGCACCCCCGTGGTGTCACAGACCGCGCGACGACGAACCGAAGGGATCCATGTATGGCCGCCCATGACCAGACCACCGACGATTCCAGGCCGGGGCAGGACCCACCTGAAGAACGCCAGGGGATGATTGTCCGAGCGCTCAACGGTGTTGAGCGGATCGGTAACTACCTGCCCCACCCGTTCTGGCTCTTTGTGATCCTCGCCGGTGTTGTGGTGGTGCTCTCCTCGGTGCTCAACGCCATGGGCGTCGGCGCCGAGCACCCCGCTCCTGAAGAAGGTGAGGACTCCTGGGTCGGTGTGGAATCCCTGCTGACTGCTGAAGGCCTACAGGTGATGGTCACCGGGGCAGTGGACAACTTCGTGAACTTCCCGCCCCTGGGTCTGATCATCACCGTGATGCTCGGTGTGGCCGTGGCTGAAGGCTCCGGACTGATCTCGGCCACGATCCGTGTGGCCGTCTCCCGGGTTTCCAAACGGTGGCTGACGTTCACCGTCGCATTGGCCGGTGTGACCGGTTCAGTGGCCTCCGATGCCATCTACATCATTCTGATCCCGCTGGCCGCGGCAGCCTTTAAGGCGGTGGGCCGTTCTGCGGTGCTCGGTGCGATTGTCGCCTTCGGCTCCGCCTCAGCCGGCTATAACGCCTCCCTGGTGATCACAGCCTCTGATCCGCTCTTCGCCGGTATCTCCACCTCGGCGGCCCAACTGATCGACGAGGACTATGTGGTCTCCCCGATCGCCAACTACTTCTTCGCAGCCGCCTCCGCCGTCGTGCTGGCCGCCGTGGTCACCCTGGTGACCGAGCTGCTGCTGGTGAAGGTCACCGCCAAGATGCGTTCCGAGGAGGATAAGGAGGGCGGTGCTGCCACTGCTGTGCTGAGGGCGGGCCGCAGCGAGGAGACCCAGGGTGCCGGCACCGAGGGCGCTTCGGCGGCGATCGAGGACAATGAGGATCTGCTCAGCTACACCAAGGAGGAAGTCCGGGCCCTGTGGAAGACCGGACTGTCCCTGGTGATCTTCCTGGGTGTGTTCTTCGCCGCCCTGTTCATCCCCGGCTCACCCTTCGACGGCGGCGGCGCAGGCGCTCTGGAGTCCCCGCTGGTCACCGATGTGGCGGTGCCGATCTCACTGGCCTTCCTGGTCATCGGTCTGACCTACGGCATCTCGGTGGGCAGCATCAAACGCGCCCAGGACGTTCCGATGGTGATGGCGCGGTCGCTGAAGGAGCTCACTGGTGTGATCGTGATCTTCTTCGCCGCCGCCCAGTTCATCGCCTACTTCAACTGGACCAATATGGGCACAGTCCTGGCGATCAACGGTGCTGAGACCCTCGAGCGCTGGGATCTGCCGCCCTTCGTGCTCTTCGGCAGTGTTGTGCTGCTGGTGGCGCTGTTCAACTTCTTCATCACCTCCGGCTCCGCCCAATACACGCTGATGGCGCCGGTGCTGGTGCCGATGCTGATGCTGATCGGGGTCAACCCCGAGGTGACTCAGATGCTGTTCCGGATGGGTGATTCCCCGACCAACATCATCACCCCGATGAGCCCCTACTTCGCATTGGTTTTGGGCTACCTGCAGCGTTACTACCCGCGGGCAGGTGTGGGCACGATGATCTCGCTGACCCTGCCGCTGGCGCTGACCATGCTGGTGACCTGGTTCCTGTTCTTCATGGTCTGGTACGCCTTCGGCCTGCCACTGGGCCCGGGAGTCCCGATCCGCTAAGCGGAGATCACCACAGCCCCGTGGTCAGCGTCCTGATCGCCACAGCACCACTTCGCGGGTGCTGGCGCGGGGACGCTGGCCGCGGGCCAGGGTCACCACATCGCCGTGGGGGCCCACAGCGAAGACCCGAGAACCACCGAGGCTTTGTTCGGCGGCCCGCAGCTGGCTGCGCAGCTCATCGGTCTCAGCCTCGAGCTCCTCGACACGGTTCTGCAGCTCGATGATCCGGCGAATCCCCTCCAGGGAGACACCTTCCTGGGAGAGCTGTTGAATCTGGCGCAGCTGCTCGACGTCATAGGGCGAGTAGCGCCGGTGCCGACCACCCTGCCGACGGGGGGTTACCAGACCCATTCGGTCGTACTGACGCAGGGTCTGGGGGTGCAAATCTGCCAGTTCTGCGGCTACGGAGATGACAAACAGCGGGGCATGGCGCTGGGTCTCATCAGTTTCGACCACGTTGCCGCGTATCCGGTATGTGTCCATCGGTTACACTTCCTACACTCCCTATAACGCCGCCTTGGCGCTCAGCCCTTCCCGAGGGTTGTGGGCGGTGGTGGCCTCAGCATATGCTTTGACTGCCTCGATGGCCTCCTCGTTGAGGTCCTCAGGCACGACGATGTCGAGCACCACCAGCATGTCTCCACTGGAGTTCTTACGCCGGATTCCGTGGCCCTTCAGCCGCAGCGTCTTGCCGCTGCTGGAGCCGGCCGGAATCCGGATTTTCACCGTCTCACCGTGGACAGTCGGCACCTCGACCGTTGCACCGAGAACAGCCTCGTCAAGACTGACCGGAAGGTGGATGCGAATATTGTCGTCAATGCGTTCGTAGAAGGGGTGATCCTGGACGGAGACTTCCACCAGGAGATCCCCGGCACCACCGGCACTAGGCTGGCCCTTGCCCTTGACCCGGACCTTCTGGCCCTCCTTCACCCCGGCGGGAACCCGAACGTCGATGACATTGCCATTGGGCTCACGCAGTCCGATGGTCGTGCCCCGCACGGCACCCTTGAAAGAGATGGTGGTCTTCGCGGTACGGTCTGCGCCCTTGGCCGGACTGCCGCCGAAGCGACCGCCGAACCGGTCCCCCATACCACCGAATATGTCCTCGAAGCCCCCGCCGAAGCGGCCGCCCCCGGTCCCAGGCGAACCGCCTTGACCGAAAAGCCCACCGAAGAGGTCCTCGAATCCGCCGGACCCCTCACCCGGGCTTCCGGAGAAGCGGGCACCCGATCCCATGGCGCGCACAGCATCGTACTGCTGGCGCTGCTCGGGGTCTGAGAGCACAGTATGTGCCTCTGAGATGTCTTTGAACTTCTGTTCAGCGGCAGCGTCCCCGGGGTTCTTATCCGGGTGGTACGTCCGGGCGAGCTTGCGGTACGCCTTCTTGATCTCCTCGTCCGAGGCGTCCTTGGAGACGCCCAGCACCTCGTAGAAATCTTTTTCCAGCCATTCCTGTGATGCCATAAGGCGCCTCCTCCCTGTGTTTGTTCCGGCGCGGCGCACATGCCGCCGCGCCTCTCGCTCGTCAAGGCCTTGCCGAGCTTCACGCTTAAAGTCGGCGCTTGCTTCGCTCGCGCCTCATTATCTCGCTTCGTTGGCGCGGAACTTCACGCCTAAAGTCGCTGCTCGCTTTGCTCGCAGCTCACGTTTGTGCCCCTCACCTAGGTGCCCCTAGGTACAGGGCCTTTTTGCTGCTTGCTTTGCTGGCAGCTGAGTTGGTGTGCGTATGCGGGGGCGTGTGGCCCCCGCATACGCAGCTCATTTCCTTCTTATTCTGCCTTGCCGCTGGAGACGATGACCTGGGCTGCGCGCAGCAGACGGTCACCGAAGCGGTAGCCGGAGCGGACAACGATGGCGACGTGATCTGCCTCGATGTCCTCACTGGGCTGCTGCATGATCGCCTCATGCTCATTGGGGTCGAAGGCCTCCCCCACTGAGCCGATCGGGCTCAGGCCCTGAGCGTTCAGGACCTGCTCCAACCGGGAAGCGATGTGGGCAAAGGGCCCATCCTCGAGATCCCCGGCCTGCCGGGCGGCAGCGATATCGTCGAGCACCGGCATCAGCTCGGAGATCAGCTGGCCCTTGACCCGCTCCTTCTCCAGGTTCCGGTCACGCTCAACCCGGCGCCGGTAGTTGACGTACTCCGCCTGCACGCGGCGGAGGTCGTTCTCCAGCTCAGTCTCACGGTCGTAACCCTGCTGGGTCAGTTCCTCCTCGGCCGCCTCGATCCGCTCGGCGGGCTCAGTCTCGACCCCACCGGCGGCCTGGTCGGCCGGGACTTCCTGCAGCTCAGGCTCCTCGTCCAGATTGGAGTCCAAGCCCTCGCCCGGCTCATGGAGGTCGCCCTCCTCGGAGGCCGGTTCCTCATGAGCCTGCTGGACCTCAATGGACTCCTCGGGCACATCAGCCAGAATCCGCTCGGCCTCGGCTAGGGGGTCGGCGGCAGGATCAGCTGCAGCCGCCTCCCGGTCCTCAACCGTAGCTTCACCTTCTGCCGGCTGCTCTGCAGCGTCCGGCCGGTACTTGCGCTTATCGGTGAAGCGGATCGGCTCTTCTGGGGAGCTGTTCTCCTCTGCCATGGGGATGCTCCTTATTTCTTCTCGTCGTCGTCCTCGTCAACAACTTCGGCGTCGACGATGTCCTCATCCTCGGCACCGGCCTCGCCCGCGGGAGCTTCCTCACCGGGGGCAGCACCTGCGGACTCCTGTGCGTAGAGCGCCTCACCGATCTTGACCTGGGAGGCCTGCAGCTTCTCGAACGCGGCGTCGACCTCGTCATCGTTGTCGGTGCCCTCCAGCGCCTTCTTCAGAGCGTCGACGTCGGCCTGGACCTCGGTCTTGATCTCCTCGGGCAGCTTCTCTGCGTTGTCCTTGAGCAGCTTGTCCACGGAGTAGGCGCTGGCCTCAGCGGTGTTGCGCTTCTCAGCGGCCTCGCGGCGCTTCTTGTCCTCCTCGGCGTGGGCCTCGGCGTCGGCCACCATCCGCTCGATTTCCTCCTTATCCAGGGAGGTGCCACCGGTGATGGTCATGGACTGTTCCTTATTGGTGCCCTTGTCCTTGGCGGAGACGTGGACGATGCCGTTGGCGTCGATGTCGAAGGTGACCTCGATCTGGGGCATACCGCGCGGAGCCGGTGCGATACCGGTCAGCTCAAAGGTGCCCAGCGGCTTGTTGTCCCGAGTGAACTCACGCTCACCCTGGAAGACCTGGATGGCCACCGAGGGCTGGTTGTCCTCAGCAGTGGAGAACACCTCGGACTTCTTGGTCGGGATGGCGGTGTTGCGCTCGATCAGCTTGGTCATCACACCACCCTTGGTCTCGATACCGAGGGAGAGCGGGGTGACGTCGATCAGCAGCACGTCCTTACGCTCACCGGCGAGCACACCGGCCTGCAGGGCAGCGCCGACGGCGACGACCTCATCCGGGTTCACCGACTTATTGGCCTCCTTGCCGGAGAGCTGCTTGACCAGCTCGGCCACAGCCGGCATACGGGTGGAGCCGCCGACCAGGATCACGTGGTCGATCTCGCTGATCTGGATGCCTGCCTCGGAGATGACATCGTTGAACGGCTTCTTGGTCCGCTCCAGCAGATCGGAGGTCATATCCTCGAACTTCGCGCGGGAGAGGGTCTCGTTGACGTGAACCGGGACGCCGTCGTTCTGGGTGGCGTAGGGGATGTTGATGGTGGCGGAGGAGGCTGAGGACAGCTCCTTCTTGGCGCGCTCAGCCTCTTCCTTCAGACGGGGCACAGCGATTTTGTCCTTGGAGAGATCCACGCCCTCCTTGGCCTTGACCTGCTCGACCAGCCAGTCGATGATTCGCTGATCCCAGTCATCGCCGCCGAGGCGGTTGTCACCGGCGGTGGCGCGGACCTGGATGGTGGAGAAGTCGTCCTCGTCCTTGCCGACCTCCAGCAGGGAGACATCGAAGGTACCGCCGCCGAGGTCGAAGACCAGGATCTGCTCGTCTTCCTTGCCCTTCTCCAGGCCGTAGGCCAGTGCGGCCGCGGTGGGCTCGTTGACGATGCGGGAGACCTTCAGGCCTGCGATCTCGCCGGCCTCCTTGGTGGCCTGGCGCTCGGCGTCGTTGAAGTAGGCGGGCACGGTGATGACAGCTTCGGTGACGTCCTCGCCCAGGTAGGACTCGGCGTCGTGCTTGAGCTTCATCAAGATGCGGGCGGAGATCTCCTGCGGGGTGTACTTCTTGTCATCGATCTCAGTGGTCCAGTCGGTGCCCATATGGCGCTTGACCGAGGCGATGGTGCGGTCCGGGTTGGACACGGCCTGACGGCGGGCAACCTCGCCGACCAGGACTTCACCGGTCTTGGAGAAGGCCACAACCGAGGGTGTGGTTCGTGCGCCCTCAGCGTTGGCGATCACAGTGGGCTCGCCGCCTTCGAGCACAGTCACCACGGAGTTGGTGGTTCCGAGGTCGATTCCTACTGCACGGGACATCTGCAGTCTCCTTTCATCAGGACTTTGGGGGCAAGTCTTCACGTCACAGTTGAGTACGTTCGACTCAAGTCTGGAACCTGAGCCAGATCTTGTCAAACTGACTTGAGTCAACCTCACTCAACTTTGCGCTCGATGAGTATAACGACGACGACGCCGACTTCATTCCCGGCCCCAATCAGCCGGTTTCAACTCCCCCTCAACCCCTTCAGACACGGCCGATTAACGACAAACGGTGGCCCCCTACAACTGCGCTCCGGCCCGGAAGGGAGCCGTCGTCGTCGTTATAGGGAGCCACCGAAGGTCAAAGCCTCAGGGGCTGGTGGAATCAGTTCACGGCGATACCGATGTACTTGCTCTCCAGGAACTCATCGATGCCGATATCGCCGCCTTCGCGGCCCAGTCCGGATTCCTTGACACCGCCGAAGGGTGCAGCCGGGTTGGAGACCACGCCCTGGTTGATGCCGACCATGCCGGACTCCACGGCCTCGGCCACGCGCAGTGCGCGGTTGAGGTTCTCGGTGAAGACGTAGTTGACCAGGCCGTATTCAGTGGAGTTGACCCATTTGATGACCTCGCCCTCATCGGTGAACGGGGTCACCGGGGCGACGGGTCCGAAGATCTCCTCGCGCCACATACGCGCCTCGCGGGGCACACCCTTGAGCACTGTGGGCTTGTAGAAGAAGCCCTCACCGGCAGCCGGTTCACCGCCGAGGACGACTTCGGCACCGGATTTCACGGCGTCGTCGACCAGCTCGGCGACCTTATCGCGCTGCTTGGCGTCGACCATGGGGCCGACTGTGGTGCCCTCGGCAACACCGCGGCCGACCTGCAGCTCACCCATCCGGGCGGCCAGCTTCTCGGAGAACTCGCTGATCACCGATTCGTGGACGAAGATCCGGTTTGCTGCGGTGCAGGCCTCACCGGAGTTACGCATCTTGGCCTGCATCGCACCCTCGACTGCCTTATCGAGATCGGCATCCTCGAAAACGACGAAGGAGGCGTTGCCGCCCAGCTCCATGGAGGTGCGCATGACCTTGTCAGCGCACTGTTCCAGCAGCTTCTTGCCGACACCGGTGGAACCGGTGAAGGAGAGCTTGCGGGCAATACCGGAGCGGATCAGCGGCTCCATGACCTTGCCGGCGGTGGAGGTCACCACAATGTTGACCACACCGGCGGGAACACCGGCGTCCTCCAGCAGCTGGGCCAGTGCCAGCATGGACAGCGGGGTCAGCTCTGCGGGCTTGAGCACCGAGGTGCAGCCGGCAGCGATGGCCGGGCCCAGCTTGCGGGTGCCCATGGCCAGCGGGAAGTTCCAGGGGGTGATCAGAATGGAGGGGCCCACCGGCTGCTTGGCCACGATGAACCGGGCATTGCCTGCCGGGGCGGTCTGGTAGTTGCCGCTGATCCGGGTGGCTTCCTCAGCGAAGTGGCGGAAGAACTCGGCGGCGTAGTTGACCTCACCATAGGCCTCGGCCAGGGGCTTACCCATCTCCAGGGTCATCAGCAGGGCGAGGTCATCCTTGCGCTCATGCATCAGCTCGAAGGCCTTCATGAGGATATCGGCGCGCTTGCGCGGGGGCATGGCCGCGAAACTCTCCTGGGCTGCCTCAGCGGCCCGCAGTGCTTCCCAGCCGTCTTCTTCGGTGGCGTCTGCCACCGAGCAGAGCACCTCTCCGGTGGAGGGATCGTGGACCTCCAGGGTGGCGCCTCCGCTGGCATCGCGCCACTGGCCATTGATGTAGAGCTTCTTGGGCGCGGCCTCGACGACGGACACTTCGCGGTCCTGTGCAACGGCGGTCATTATGTGCGGTTCCTCCTGATGGCGTGCTGTGACATTCCGGGGCTCGATAGGTAGCCTAGTCGAGGATGCAGATTGTCAACAATCCGAACAGGAGTATTTCAATGGCCCAACTTTCTCCTCAGCTAAAGCAGGCAACCCCTGTTGTGGCAACTCACGGCGAAGGCGTCTATCTCTATGACGAGTCTGGTAACCGTCACCTCGACTTTACCGCCGGAATCGGAGTCACCGGTACCGGCCATTGCCACCCCAAAGTTGTCGAGGCCGCACAGGCCCAGGTTGGCAAGCTGATCCACGGTCAGTACACCACCATCATGCATAAGCCGCTGCAGGAGCTCACCGAGCGTCTCTCCGGTGTTCTGCCGGCTGGGCTGGACTCCCTGTTCTTCTCCAACTCCGGCTCCGAGGCCGCTGAGGCTGCCCTGCGTCTGGCCCGCCAGGCCACCGGCCGGCCCAATATTGTGGTCTTCCAGGGCGGGTTCCACGGCCGGACCGTGGCAGCTGCCTCCCTGACCACCTCCGGCACCAAATTCCGTGCCGGCTTCAGCCCCCTGATGAGCGGTGTGGTGGTCTCCCCCTTCCCGAATCCGGCTCACTACCGGCACTACGGCTGGGATGTGGAGCAGGCCACCGACTTCGCACTGCGCGAACTGGACCTGGTGCTGCAGACCCAGTCCAACCCTGCCGATACCGCCGCCTTCCTGGTGGAGCCGGTTCTGGGCGAGGGTGGTTATATCCCCGGCAATGAGCGGTTCTTCGCGGGCCTGCGCGAGCGCGCCGATAAGCACGGCATCCTGCTGATCATCGATGAGGTCCAGACCGGCTTCGGACGCACCGGCAAGTTCTGGGGCCAGGAACACTTCGGGGTGACTCCGGATATCCAGATGTTCGCCAAGGGCATTGCCTCCGGCTTCCCGATCTCCGGTATCGCCGCCTCCGAGGAGGTCATGTCCAAGGCGTGGCCGGGTTCCCAGGGCGGCACCTATGGCGCCAATGCGGTGGCCTGCGCTGCGGCACTGGCCACCCTTGAGGTGATCGAAGAGGAGAACCTGGTGGCCAATGCCGCCGAGCGCGGTCAGCAGTTGAAATCCGGGCTGCAGGCTATCGGCGAGAAGTACTCCCAGGTGCAGAATGTCCACGGCCTGGGCCTGATGGTCTCTGTGGAGTTCTCCGATGCCGATGGCGAGCCCGATGGCGCCACCTCGGCTGCAGTGCATAAGGCTGCCGCGGAGAACGGCCTGCTGCTGCTGACCAATGGAATGTACGGCCAGAACGTGCGGTTCATCCCCGCCCTGGTGGTCTCCGAGGAACAGGTCGACGACGCCCTGGCCATCTGGGAGAAGACCCTGGCCTCTGTGCTGGGCTAATTCCCCTCTATCCGGTCTGCCGCCGGTGGGACCGTCACTGGATCCACCGGCGGTAGATTCGCTCGGCCGCCCAGAGGAACAGCGGCAGACTCCAGATCACCGCGAAGAGTCTGACCATATGGGCACCGACCACCACTGCGCCGTCGTAGCCTAGGGCAATACTGGCAGCGACCATCTCCGCGACCCCACCGGGCATCAGAGAGAACATGGATTCACCCGGGGCCAGCAGCCCCAGGGCCGCGAAGCTCCAGCCGAAGAGCAGCCCCGCACCCAGTACGACGACGACCGCGAGGGTCCCGGGGGCTAAGAACCTTGCGAACTGTTTGAAGACATCGGGTCCGATCGTGGCACCGATGGCAGTGCCGATCATCAGCTGGGCAGCCAGCGCGAATCCTCCGGGGATCTGGACTTCCAGGCCGAATCCGAGGTTCACCGCAGCCGCCCCGACCAGCCCGCCGGTCAGCGGCCACAGGGGCAGGCGCACCCACCGGAAGAGCAGAGCCGCCCCCACTGATCCAGCCATCACCGCACCCAGCATCAAGAGGTTCATTCGGCCAGCACCCACAGCATGATCGGCAGCAGCACTAGTACCAGGGTGAACAGCCGCACGGCGTGGACAGTGAGCACGACGACGACCTCAGCGCCTCTGTCCATGGCCAGAGACATCACCTCACCCAGTCCGCCGGGGGTGACAGCGAAGACTGCAGTGGCGGGATCCACCCCATAGCGTGACATCAGCAGGGTCACGAAGCCGAGGTTGACCACCCCGAGCAGCAGATAGGCCACCGCCACGGGGATGGCAATCGTGGCGGTGCTGGCCAGAGAGTCCAGGGTCAGCAGCACTCCAGTGACGAATCCCATCAGCACCAGCCCGCCTTGGCGCAGGGGCGCGGGCACCTCAGCCGGTTTCATCCGAGGTGTCCAGCGCTGATTGACCAGCGCGGCCCCGATGACCGCACCGAGCAGCATGCCCGCGGGGACCCCCAGCAGTTCGAAGAGAGTGCCGACCGCAGCAGCTGCCAGAAAGAGCCGGAGCAGTCCCCACAGCTTCATTCCGCACCTCCGCCGATATTCGGCACACCTGGATCGTTACCTGATGCAACTACCCTATGCCTGCAGCCTGCTGCGGTCAGCCCAAGGTGGCTGAGGTCATATCGTCGGTGGTCAGCGGGTGAGGCGGTGGAGCTGTTCGGCCAGCCGCTGGGCCGTCTGCTGGGCTTCCTGCAGTGCCGGCAGCCTCTCAGGGGCCGAGGCGGCACCGGGTGCGGAATCCTCGACGTCGAGGTCGAAGGCGATGAGATCTCCCCGGTGCCAGGTGGAGAAGACTTCCACGACTGTTCCATCCGAGGCGGTGGTGACACCCTCCAGCAGCAGCAACGGCGCCCCCTGACGGGTGCCCAAAAGCCGTGCCAGCTCGGCATCGGCGGCCACCGCCCGCACCTGTCGGGACCCGCCGGTCAGCGTGATGGCGTGCCGGGTCTCCAGGATGCGGTGCAGGGAGGAATCGGTGAGCTCCTTGCTGGTCAGCCCTTCACCGAGGCTCGCCGGCAGCCAGGTGCGGATATAGGCTGCCGGCAGCCCGTCGATACTGCGCAGACGTTCGAGGTAGACAGTCTCGGCCTCGGCCAGCTGTTCGGCATGGGCGGGGCGGCGCATCCGGTCCAGGCTCAGCACCTGGGTGCCGACCTCAACTCCGGTTTCGGCGATCTGACTGGAGAGCCCGGCGGCCCGGTGGGCCAGTCGGTGGTGCTGTCCGCGGGGTGAGACCACTGAGCCGCGGCCACGGGACCGGCTGACCAGCCCCTCGGCCACCAGTGTGCTCATCGCCTGCCGGGCCACCGAACGGGAGATGCCCAGCTGGGACTGCAGCTGCACCTCAGTGGGGAGGTCCTCCCCCGGCTGCAGCCGCCGGTCCCGGATCCGGTCGCGCAGGGCGGTGGCCAGCTGGGCATGCAGCGGCTCCCGCGCCTGCGGGTCCAGACAGAGGTCCTCCAACACCCAGTCAGTATGCGCATCCATCCGCAAGAGCCTATCTTTTCCGTGAATTAGCTAGTGCCTCATGAGGTACAAGCGAAGCGAGGTACCGACTTTAGGCGTGAAGCTCGGCAAGGCTTTGCCGAGCGAGAAGCGCGGCGACATGCGCGCCGCGCTGGGACTAGCGCTGCGCTTCCTGCCAGACGAGGTCCCAGCCCGGGGCGAGCTCGGCGGCCCGCTCCATGGCCAGCACCAGGCTTGCCTCCCGGGCGATGCCCTGACCTGCGATATCGAAAGCAGTGCCGTGGTCCACCGATACTCGGACTACAGGCAGTCCCACAGTGATGTTGACGCCGTCGTCGCCGTATACGGCTTTGAAGGGGGCGTGGCCCTGGTCGTGGTAGCAGGCGATGACGAAGTCCCATTTGCCTTTGACTGCCTGCGGGATCAGCGCATCGGCGGCGATAGGGCCATGGGCGTTGATGCCCTGATCCTTGGCCCGCTGCACGGCGGGGGCAAGGATCTCGTCATCCTGGTGCCCGAAGAGCCCGTTCTCACCGGCGTGCGGATTCAGCCCGGCCAGGCCGATGGGCGCCTCCGGCTTGCCCAGGGAGCGGGCGAAGGCACCGGCCAGACGCAGCACGGAGTCAGTGCGCTCAGGTGTCACACCTTCGATAGCCTCCTGCAGGGAGACGTGGGTGGTGAGGTGGAAGAAGTAGAGCTCACCGGCCGAGAGCACCAGGGAGTAGTTGGTTACACCGAATTCGTGGGCCAGCAGCTCGGTGTGACCGGGGAATTTGTGGCCGCCTGCGTGCATAGCGGCCTTGTTCAGCGGCGGGGTGACAATGGCGTCTACGCTGCCCTCTTTGGCCAGCCGGCAGGCTTCGACCACGAACCGGTAGGCGCCGTCGCCGGCCTTGGCGGAGAGTTCACCGACCGGCACATCGGCCAGGCTGGGGCCGGTCTGGACGACCTCGATGGTCTCGGGGTCATTGGTGGCACCTGCCGGGGAGTCGATGACTGTGACGGCCTCGGGGTTGAGTCCGGCGAATTCCGCTCCGCGGCGCATGGCCTCGGCGTCGCCGATGACCACCGGCACTGCGCGCTGGCGGAGTTCGGGGTTCTTCAGCAGGGCTTTGGCGGTGATTTCGGGGCCGATGCCGGCGGCATCGCCCATGGTGACCGCGAGGGTGGGGATAGTGGTGGGTGCGCTGCTCATGCGGTGCTCCTGTTCAGTACGTGATGCATCGATTCGACGGCGTGGATGAGGGATGCCGGGCTGCCGAAGCCGCCGGCTTTGGTGAAGATGAGCTGTCCGGGGTTCTGGCCGTCGACAGTGGCGGCCAGTGGCATGCCTTCCTCCAGGACATCGAGCACTTGGAGGCTGGTGCAGCCGCTGGCTCGCAGCGCGGCTAGGGCGCCGTCGCCGCCGATGAGGCCGGCTGCGGCGAATTCCCCGGTGTTCAGCAGTGCTGCTGAGATCGCGCCCAGGGCAGTGGCGACAGCACGGGCATCGTCAGTGCGTTCCTCGGGTGCTTTGAGGATCAGGGCGCCTTCGGTGGGCAGTTCGGCCTCTTGCAGCCAGGCGAAGGCTGCCTCAGCGGTGGTCAGTACCTGGGCCGGTGGTTCGATGAGCGTTGTCGCCAGACCCTCGTGGCTGTTGAGCTGGGCGGCCTGTTCCACGGAGACAGGGTTCAGGGAGCTGACCTGCAGCAACAGGCGGCTGCCGGTTCCGGCCCTAGCGGCTGCAGTTTCAGTCAGCTGGTGGTGGGGCCAGGTCTCGGCCAGGGCTGCGGCGAGGCCCGCCGATCCCACCGGCAGGGTGGGGAAGTCGACGTCGGCCAGTGCCTGGGCGAGGCTGCGGAGGTCTGCGTCCTCAACGGCGTCGACGACGAGGGTCCGCAGGTTGGCCTCATAGGCTGCGACCAGCGCCCGGGCCAGGGCCTCGGCTGAACGGTCGGCCGGCTGCAGGGCCTGGGCCCCGGGGATGATCTGGCGCAGATCGCTGTGCTCAACTGGGGTCGCGGGATCGTTCCTCAGGGAGGTTTCTGCCACCGGGACTCCGTTGACCAGCAGGGTGGAGTCCTGCAGCTGTCGGCCCATACCGGGGTATGCGGGGCAGACCACGGCCAGGGCATCGGTGCCGTTGGACTCCAGAGCCGCCAGGGCGCCGGTGATCTGGGCAGAGACGCTGCCTCGGATGGTGGAGTCGATCTTGAGGTAGAAGCGTTCTGCCCCTGCACTGAGCGCGGCGGTCACGGTGTCAGAGGTGACCGCCTGGGCCTGAGGATCGGGCAAGGCCCGGGCGTCGGTTGTGGTGGCCAACGCCCGGGTTGCCGATGGGGTATCCCCGGCTGGTGCTGGAGCTGCGCTGCGGAGGTCGGTGAGCACCAGTCGGGTGTCCCAGCCCTGCCGGGCGAATTGGACCGCAGTGTCATTGGCGCCGGTGAGGTCATCGGCGATGACCGCTGTCTGTTGCCTCATCTGGGTAGTTACTCCCGGGTCTCGCCAGTGGAGCCACCTTCGCCTGAACCGGTGCCCTCGGTGGGCGCTTCGGTGGCAGTTGCGGCTTCGGTTGCTTCGGCAACGTCCTCAGCCGGCTCCAGTGCACCATTGCGTTTGAGCACATAGGAGGCGATCAGCGGGGCGATGATCGCGGTGATCAGCGCGGATGCGGCCACCTGGGCGGTGGCATCAGCAACATAGGGGGCGAAGGTGGAGTCGATCTCGGCGATCACTGCAGGGGTGGCGATGGCGTTGCCGGCAGTTGTTCCGGCGGCGAAGCCCAGACCGCTCTTGACCCCGCGGCGCAGCATGAACCGGTAGCCGAGGTAGACCAGGAATCCGGTGAATGGTGCGGCGATGAGGCCGACGATCAGCCCCTGGGCGCCGCCGGTGACCACTGCGGTGAGGTCGATGCCGGTGCCCAGTGCGAAGGCGAAGAACGGGATGACGATATTGGGCACCGGGACCATGATGTTGCGCCATTTGTCGTCAAGGTTGCCGACCAGCATACCCAGGAAGAAGGGGATGATGGCTGCCACCAGGGCGAGGATCGGGATATCGGCCAGGCCAGAGACGCCTAGGAAGAGCATGCTGATGAAGGGGCCGTCGTTGACTGCGGAGGCCATATAGGCGCCGCGGTCGCGTTTGTCGCCGTAGCGTCCGGTAAAGGCCAGCCAGAGTCCGCCGTTGCTGTTGTCGAGGATGACCAGCAGCGCCAGGATGGAGACGCCGAGGACACCGTCGAGGCCGACCCAGAGGCCCAGCAGGATGACCAGGGTCGCCGGTACCAGGGACTTCATCAGCAGGATGGTCCCGGCGTGTGCCAGCACTGGGCCAGTGGAGCGCAGGGTGACCTGGGTGCCGGTGGCGAAGATCAGCAGGGCGATCAGCGGCAGGGCGCTGTCGACGAAGAGTGCGGTGGTGAAGCTGCCGATCTCCAGTGCCGGCATGAAGAATGTGCCGATGATGGAACCGAGGATCAGCGGGATGAGCATCAGACCGCCGGGGACCCGGTTCATTCCGTCGAAGAGCGGAACACGGATACGGCGGCGGGATTCCTGGACGTCTTTGGCCACGGGGTTGCCCCTTCTTGTTGCAGAGATAGATCAGAATGTACGCACCAATCTGAGAAATGTACGTACAACGTGCCAGCATTTTGGCACACTGCCGTGAGGCAAGCAACAAAAAAAGAGAAAAAGAACCTACCAGATGCGCTGAGTCAGCGTGGGGTATTTGGGGCTGAGCTCATCGCCGGAGGACTTCCGGCTCAGCCGCCGACCCACCCAGGGCAACAGGTAATCCTTGGTCCACCGGATATCGGTGACCACCTTCTCCAGGGCAGCCTGGATCGGTGGGTCCTCGGGCTGAGGAGGCTCGATATCATCCGGCTCGCCCAGGACCTTGAGGACTTCCTTGGCCATCATGGTGTGACCTTCAATGCCCAGATGCAGCCGGTCCACATCCCAGAACCGCCAGTCCTGGAACTGCTTCATATGCCAGAAGTCCACCAGTTCGATGCCGAGGTCCTCGACGATCTTGCGGATGTGCTCGTTATAGATCGCCGTGCGCCCGCGGGTGAGGCGGAACATGGGCGCCTTACCGGAGTCGAAGCCGGTGAAGATGACCACCCGGGCTCCGGAGTCCACGAGTTTCTCCACTGCCCAGCGATAGCGCTCCATAATGCCGTCGAGGTTGACCACCGGGCGGAGGATGTCATTTCCTCCGGCGTAGATGGTGACCAGAGTTGGCTCCAGGCTCAGGGCGGCGTCGAGCTGTTCATCGATAACCTGCTGGAGCTTCTTGCCGCGGATGGCGAGATTCGCATACCCCCAGCTGTTGTCATTGTCGATCAGCTGTGCGGCGACCCGGTCGGCCCAGCCACGCACCCCATTGGGGCTGGAGGGGTCAATATCCCCTACGCCTTCGGTAAATGAATCCCCCAGGGCGACGTAGCGCTTGGAAAAAGGCCCGTCCAGTTCATCGTGTGCCGCCATGGTCCCTCCCGTCCTTCAGTAGTGTCCCCACCGTATCGTGCAGGAGGCCACGCCCTGAAGTTACTCCTGAGTATTTCCGGGGCGGATAGCATGCCCTCATGAACCTGGATCTACCCGCCCACGAGATCACCCGTATTGGTCGGTGGGCTTATGTGGGGCTGGCCTTCGCCTGGCTCGGCGTAGCGGCCTGCACCGCTGGGTTCAGTTATCTCGTCTGGAGCTCCTGGAATGACAGTGTCGGCGAGGGGATCTTCTTCGGAGTGCTCTTCGGAGCCATCATCATCTTTTCCGCAGCCTCCATCTACTTCGGCGGACGAGGTGTCCACCGATGGCGCCGCAGCGTACGGCCTGCGGCTAAGAAGAAACCGCCTGTGCGTGAGGTAGCCGGCCGGCTCCAATTTCAGGGGATCGAAAGATCCCCCATCGGGGATGACCGCCCGCATTGGACCACCTACTCTGTGGCTGTTGAGGTCGCCTCCTGGGAGGCCGCACCCAAGGCATCGGCCGATACTGAGAAGCCTGATTTTGACCTCAACCCCTTGGATTCGGCAGCCGCCCAATGGGGACTCTTCCCCAATCGCTCAGGCTCACAGCGCCGTGGCCCGAAAACTGTCGCCAATCTAGCCACGATCTTCGGGCCGGGGCCGGATGCTACTCCAGGCGACCGGATTGCCCTGCGCTGGTATGGAAAGGACCGTGGCCATGGCTGTGGTGGCGTCCTGGCGAACCTCACCACCGGCGCCAAATGCCCCGTCACCGTGGAGGACCCAGATTCGACTTTCGGCTGAAGCCTGCCTTCAGCGGTAGAGCGGGTTGGCTCCCGGGGGCTGTTCCTCGGGGCTGATCGGGCCTGGAGCGGTGCCGTCACCGAAGGGGGAGCCGCCGAGCTTCTCCCGCCCGTGCGGGGAGAGCCAGTTCTCCAGATCCGGGCCCACCGGCACGATCTGGGTGGGGTTGATGTCCTCGTGGACCACGTAGTAGTGCTCTTTGATCTGGTCGAAGTCCACAGTGTCGCCGAAACCGGGGGTCTGGAACAGATCCCGGGCATAACCCCAGAGATTGGGAAATTCGGTGAGCTTATTGCGGTTGCATTTGAAGTGCCCGTGGTAGACGGGATCGAAGCGCACCAGAGTGGTGAACAGTCGCACATCGGCCTCAGTGATGTGCTCGCCCATGAGGTAGCGGCGGGTGGCCAGGCGTTCCTCGGCCCAGTCCAGGGCGTCGAAGAGCCGCTGGTAGGCATCGTTATAGGCCTTCTGTGAGCCGGCGAAGCCAGCCCGGTACACCCCATTGTTGATCTCGGTGAAGATCTTCCTGATCACCGGCAGCATCTCGTCAATGAGCTCATCGGGCACCAGGTTCGGTGCACCCTGCCGGTGGTATTCCTTCCACTGGGTGGAGAAGTCGAAGGTCAGCTGCGGGTAGTTATTGGTCACCACTCCACCGGAGGGGATATCTACCAGGGCCGGGACAGTGATCCCGCGGGGATAGTCCGGGAACCGGGCGAAGTAGTTCTCCTGCAGTCGTTCGGTGCCCAGGACCGGATCGCGGCCGTCCTCGGTGAGATCGAAGGTCCAGGAGCGGACATCGTGCACCGGACCGGGCGTGGCCAGGGAGATCGCTTCCTCCAGACCCAGCAGCCGCCGGATGATGATCGAACGGTGCGCCCAGGGGCAGGCTCGGGCTGCGACCAGCCGGTACCGTCCGGCTTCCACCGGCCAGGCTTCTGCGTCCTCAGTGAGACCGCTGATCCGCGGGTCGCCAGTCTTGGAGGACTCCTCCTGGGCGGCTGAGGTCACCGCATCCACATCTGCGACTACTCGGTCTTCGATGTAGTTGGTGTCCCGGGTGAACTCGTCCCCGGTGACATAGGCGCCTTTGGTGGAGTACTCAGTGCCGTCGGTGGGCTGCGGTTCACTCATGCTCAGGCTCGCTCCTTCTGGATGTGCTCCTGGTGGACGGAGTTTCACCACCAGCCTATGCGGACCGGCTGGGCATAGGCTAGAGAGGATCTAGAGATCGGGGCTATGCTTTCGGCCCAGGTCAGCGCCATGTGTTCCGATGGGAAGTGAGTATTGATGACGACGACGACGCCGCTGCCGCCCCAGGTGGAGGTCCTCACCTGTGACAACCCCTCACCGATGACTCTGGAGGGAACCAACAGCTACCTCATCGGTGACCCCGGGGCCGAGGAGGTCGTCGTCGTCGATCCTGGCCCGGAGGGTCATCCCAAGCATGTGGCAGATCTCGTGGCCGCGGCGGGCTCACGCACAGTAACCGAAATTCTGGTCAGCCACCGGCATCCGGACCATTTCGGGGCGGCGAAACTGCTCTCGGCCCAGACCGGCGCGCCGGTGCGCGGCATAGACCCCGATGTCTGCATATCCGGCGGGGATGGGACAGTGCTGCCGCTGATCGACGGAGAGCAGGTCACAGTGGCCGGTCACAGCATCACTGTGCTGCATACCCCCGGCCACACCTCGGATTCAGTGAGCTTCTGGGTGCCGGCGGCCAATGCGATGCTCACCGGAGACACGGTGCTGGGCCGCGGGACCACCATGCTGGACTACCCCGACGGGACGCTGACCGATTATCTGGCCACCCTGGAGAAGCTGGCCGAATATGGTGAGGCCATGCTGCTGCCAGCTCATGGCCCGGTCCATGAGCAGATGGGTCCGGTGGTGCAGAAATACCGTGAGCACCGCTTGGAACGGCTGGATCAGGCCCGGCAGCTGTTGGAGGAGCACGGGGACCTCAGCGCTGAGGAACTCGGTGTGCTGGTCTACGGGGAGAACCCGAGGGTGGATCAGCGGATCATCACCAAGATCACCGCCGCCCAGCTGGAGCATCTCCAGCGCAGCTAGTTGAGGCTCAGAAGGGCCGGGCGATATAGGGCTTCTCAGTCCAACGGATCTCTTCGACAGAGACGCCTTCGGCCTGCAGCTCATCCACCAGGGAGGAACTGGCCTTCGCCAGCCGCTCGAAGGCGTCAGGCTGAGATTCACCGACCCTGCCGGCGGCGTAGAAGGTCACTTCCAGCACCCGGCGCCCCCAGGAGTCGCTGCTGAAGTCGTGGACCACAGCCAGCTGCCCATCGGTCACCCCGGTCAGGGGCAGGCCGTCGACGTCCTCTCGGAAGAAGTCCATGAATCCGGTCAGTTCCTCAAGGACCTGCTCAACCGCTTCGAGGTCCGTTGAGGCGATCCGGGCCTGAAGTGGGGCCCACTGGTCATCACGCAGCCGGGGACCGCCGAATTTCTCCGGTCCCCAATCCGTCAAACGCCTCCAGCGCATGGCTCCTCCTTTCACCAGGGTGCGGGCTCTACGATATCCCTCATGGGAACACATACTGCAGTCATCACAGGTTCCACCGCAGGCCTCGGGGCGGAGTTCGCCCGTCAGTTAGGCGCCCAGGGTTACGACCTGGTCCTGGTGGCGCGCAATGAAGCGCGACTGCAGGAACAGGCGGAGCACCTCGCCTCCCGCTACGACGTCAAGGCTGAGCATATTGTGGCGGATCTGACCACCGACGACGGCGTGGCCGCAGTGCAGGAGCGGCTGGAGGACACCCGCCATCAGGTGCATCTTCTGGTCAACAACGCCGGGCACGGCCTGGCGGGCAATTTCCTGGACAACGACCTCGACGACGAACGGGACCTCCTGCGTCTGCATGTGCAGACCACTATGGAACTGACCCATACCGCCGCCCGGGTGATGACCGCCCAGCGGGCCGGCAGGATCATCAATGTGGCCTCCGTCGCCGGATTCACCCCCACAGGCACCTACTCAGCGGCTAAGTCCTGGGTGGTGAACTTCTCCAAGGCTCTGCATGCACAGCTGAAGCCCGAGGGCGTGACCGTCACCGCCCTGTGCCCGGGGCTGGTGCGCACCGAGTTCCATGAGCGTTCGGGGATCAAGATCTCCGGGGCAAAGAAGTGGATGTGGCTTGATCCTGAGGATGTTGTCCGCCAGGGGCTGACCGCAAATGCTCAGGGCTCAGCGATCTCGGTGCCGAGTGCTCAGTACCGCGCGCTGACCGGGGCCTTGAAGTTCATCCCGGACACTGTGGTGCAATGGGCTGCCGATAAGCGGATGGGGGTTCCCGGACAGGAGTCGGAGGGAACTGACTCCGAGGTCAGTGCAGCACGTCAATGATCAGCCGGGGCCCGTCCTGGTGCTCCCAGACCGAGACCCGGAACTTCCGTTCGGTGTCCAGTCCGAGGTAGTAGCTGGCCCGGCCGTTGTGAACGAATGTGGTGACCACATCCTCGAAGACTGTGTCCTCCGTGTCAGTCCAGTCGTCCAGCTCAAGCTGCTGCTGCTCACTGCCGGCCTGGGATAATCCGGCGGCACTGATATAGAGGAACTTCTCCCCCTCCACCTGCAGGGGGAAACCTGATCCAGGCTCCACTGGTGTGCTGACGTATTCGGCCCGCCAGCCCGGGGCGCCCTGGCCGGCGTGTTCGAAGACAATGCGGTCATAGCCCTCGTGGACCCCGGTACGGACCTCGGCCAGCACCAGCCCTGCGGAGTCCGGCACGGAAGTCAGCGGTTCGGGGAACTCCGCGGACTGCTGGGCTCCGGTGGCGAACTCGGAGACATCCTGGGGTCCCCCACCCCCGGTGGCAGCCCGGGCCTGGGGTTGGCCCTCCTCTTCCTCCTCGGCTTCCTCCGGTTCTGCCGGAGACTGCTCGGCGGTGCCGTCGTCGGGTTCATCCAGCGGCGGAGTGGAAGCCGGTGCGGCGGAAACTGGTTCTACAGGGGCCTCGGTATCGGTCTGCGCGGGGCTGCAGGCAGCCAGCGTCAGCACCATGAGGCAGGTGAGGCCGGGGAAGGTGATGCGGTTCTTAGTCATCGAGTTGGCGGTCTTTGCGCTCCCGGTAGGCATCCTTGCCGGGGCCCGAAAACTCGCGGTTGCGCTCCACGGCGGCGATTGAGCCGGTGAACAGTCCCTCGTCAGTGGGGAACTGAGTGTCGGTGGGCGGTTCGGAGCTTTCCTGGGCCGCGGCCTGGTCAGCATTAGGATCGACAGTACCAAACTGACCGGTAGCCACCGATTCGGGTTTGCCGCCCAGGGCCTCCTCATTGGTGATGAGCATCCGCTGAGTCATCACCGCATAGGGGTGCTCGGTGCGCAGATAGTTCACCAGATCCTCACGGATGAGGCAGCGCAGATCCCAGAGTTCGCCGGAGTTCCGTGCAGATACCACCACGCGGGCCTGGACATGCCCGCCGGTGGCCTCGGTGATCTGCAGGCTTGAGGTCTCCCCGTCCCAGAGGTCGGTGGTGGCCAGCAGTCGGTTGAGCCGGCCACGCAGCGCATCGGCGGGCACCCGCCAGTCGACATCGAGCTCCACGGCCCCGAGCAGTTCGGTGCCCACCCGGGTCCAGTTCTCGAAGGGAGTGGCCACGAAATGAGCGCTGGGGTAGATGAAGCGCCGGCCGTCCCAGGATTTCATGACCACAGTGGAGAGGGTGATCTCCTCCACCGTGCCGAAATTGTCCTCGATGACGACGACGTCGCCGACTCGGATGGAATCAGTGAAGGCCAGCTGAATACCGGCGAAGACATTGGCCAGGGTCGACTGCATCGCCAGACCAGCAACCACCGAGACCACACCCGCCGAGGCCAGCAGACCGGCGCCGAGACCGCGGACGCTTTCGTTGAGCAGCAGGACCGCAGCCACTGCCAGAGTGATGATGATCGCTGCGAGGATGCGGCCGATGAGGTCCACCTGAGTCTGGACCCGGCGGCCCCGACGGTCCTCGATGCCTGGTTCGCCCTCGCCGATGTACTTGGAGAGGATGACGGCTTCGACGATCTTGACCACGCGCAGGGCCCACCAGGCCACTGAGACGATCACACAGATCACCAGGGCCACATAGAGGGGGCCGTCCCACCACTTGTCCTGGACCGCATAGCGCACCGAGAGGGCGGAACCGGCGAAGAACAGGATGCCGAACATGGGAGTACGGGTGCGGTTGACCGCACGTTTGACCATGGGCTTGCGCCGGAAGATCTGTTTGACCACGGCGGCGGCCACCAGAGTGACCACCAGGGCCACCACTGCTGAAAGGGCGGCGCCGATGAGGATGCCCAGCAAGGGGCCTGCCTCGGCGACGATGTCCTCGAATTCATCCGGGACGTGGTTCTCCAGCTCCGAGGTGATTTCCTCGGCGGGGTCTGTGGTGGCGGTCTCCTCTTGGTTCTCCGGTTCCTCCGGGGTGGCGAGGGATATCTGCGACAGCGAATCCAGTGCGGGGGAGCTAGTCATGCACGGCATTGTGGCACGCTGGCCTTAAACCCAAAAAACGGGGTTAAACGAGAAGCTCCCCGGCTGGCCGCGTGAGGGGGGACGCTAGATGGCCAACCGGGGAGCTATGAATCACTCGCACCTTGAAGAGGCACTATCTAAGGTACTCCTCTACCTGAACGGAACACCCTGAATTCCCTGGACATTTCCTATGAATTTTTAAGCGCTGATCAGCCCCCTTCACGGGGTCCTGCGGATAACGGTCTGGTCACAATCGGAGTGCAACTCGAGTCCTGGGGGTGTGCAGCTGAATGTTGGCTGGAATAGTAGGCGAGGAAGAGGGCAGTGCGAGTCTCCGTGCAGGTGTCCTGCGGTAGTGGCATAGGCATGTTGAGACCGCACTGCCCTCCTCCACTTCACAGTTTGGTCACAGGTTCAACCTACGGTCGAAACCCCCTCTGCCCGGCATCGTGACCATCTCGTTACAGTTATCAGCGAGTTGACCGGGGACTTCGCTCACTTCCCATCACTGCTTCCCCTCACGGGCGGCCCCCGGCAGCTGAGGCGCACCTGTGCCTTTGGTTAATGAGGAGTCGATTTTCGACTAGTGAGGAATATCGCTGTGTCTGTGCACAAGAAACTTCCCATGGCAGCTGTGGGCGGGCTGGCCGTCGGGCTGACCATTCCGTTCGTTCCCGCTGCAGCTGGCGCTGCAACGGCTACCGCTCCTACGACACCGCCGACTCAGGGCAGCTCCGCGCTGGCCCCAACCTCGTCGTTGTCCCAGGGTGTGACAATCACCAACTCCCGCAGCTCCGGACAGTTCGTCCAGCCCCTGACCGGGACCTTCACTTTCAGCACTGGCTATGGCCCCCGCTGCAGCCCCAATCCCGGCGCCTCCTCCTATCACCTGGGCCAGGACCTGGTCGCCCCGGAGGGCACGCCGTTCCGGTCGATCGCTGCTGGCACGGTAGTCAGCACCCAGGATGGAACCTCCAGCCGGGCCGGCCATGTCATGGTTCGGCATAACATCGGCGGGCAGACCTACCACTCTCGGTATCTGCATGTCTGGGACGGCACCTCTCATGTGGAGGTCGGTGACACCGTTCAGGCAGGTCAGACCATCGGACTGGTGGGCAACTCCGGGGTCAGCACTGCCCCGCATCTGCATCTGGAAATCTGGCAGGGCGCCTGGCACAGCGGCACTGCCCTGGACCCCCATGAGTTCCTCTCCGCCCGCGGGGTGGATATGCAGGCTGCGGCAGCCCGGGAATACCAGCCCAGCATCTGCGATGACGACTCTGACTCCTCCGGAGGGTCCTCCTCCAGTGGTTCATCGCCGGCTGGTTCCACCGGGTCGGGTTCCTCCGGCTCCTCCTCTGGCTCTTCTTCGAGCTCCTCGGCCTCCGGCACCTATGAGGTGGAATCGGCAAGTGGTCTCTGGATGCGTTCGGGACCTGGCACGGGGCACAGTACTGTTCGCGGACTGAGCAACGGCGCCCAGGTAGAGGTCACTGGATCCCAGGGATCCTGGTACCAGATTCGAGTCAATGGCCAATCCGGTTGGTCCCATAGTTCCTATCTGCAGCCGGCCAGCGGTGGCTCCTCAACCACCCCGGCCGGTTCAGGTGGAAGTGGTTCTTCCTCCGGGTCCTCCAGCAGCGGTTCTTCCTCCGGGTCCTCCAGCACGGGTTCCTCGAGTTCATCCAGCTCCTCTTCCAGCGGCAGCGCTCGGGTGACCGCCGGGGTCAATATGCGCTCCGGGGCCAGCATGAGCTCCCGAGTGGAGCGGATTGTCCCTGCCGGCACCTCGGTGGATGTGCTGGGGCAGAACGGCGGCTGGTATCAGATCCGCACTGGTGGAAACACCGGCTGGGTCTGGCAGGACTTCCTGAACGCCTCCTCCAGTTCGGGTTCCTCAGGATCGAGCTCTTCTGGCTCCAGTTCCTCAGGTTCGGGATCCTCCAGCTCCGGCTCTTCCTCCTCCGGTTCCAGCACCTCGACTGCCGGGACCTCTTCCTCCTCTGGTTCGGGTTCCTCGAGCTCTTCCAGCTCCTCGAACTCCTCGGTGGCCCAAATTGCCCAGCAGGTGATCGACGGTCAGTTCGGCAATGGTGCTGACCGCATTCAACGGCTCAACGACGCCGGTCACGATGCCTCTGCAGTTCAGGCAGAGGTCAACCGTCTGCTCGGTGGAGGCTCCAGCTCGTCTGGTTCGAGTTCCTCCTCGTCCTCGAACTCTGGTTCATCCAGCAGCCATTCTTCGAGAAGTTCCTCCGGATCCTCCAGCTCCGGTTCAAGTTCCTCCGGTTCTAGCTCTTCAGGCTCCAGTTCCTCGAGCTCTAGCTCCTCGGGCTCCTCAGGCTCCTCGAGCAGTGGCTCCTCCAATTCAGGTTCCTCCAGCTCAAGCTCAAGTTCGACAAGCGGGTCCTCCAGCAGCTCCGGATCCTCCTCGTCATCGTCCTCTTCGCGGGCTTCCAGCGGTGAGGTGCGGGTGACTGCCGGGGTGAATATGCGCTCGGCCCCGAATTTGGGCAACAACATCCAGAAGGTTGTTCCGGCTGGTACTACCTCTGAGGTGCTCAGCCGCAGCGGCAGCTGGTACCAGATCGAGCACAACGGTGACACCGGTTGGGTCTGGGATGAGTTCCTGGATGTCTCGGCTGCCAGCGTTTCAAGCTCCTCCGGTTCCAGCTCTTCCGGCAGCTCCAACTCATCCGGTTCCGGCTCATCGACCTCTGGCTCCTCCAGCTCATCCGGTTCCTCGAGCTCTTCAGGCTCCTCGTCATCCTCCGGGTCCAGCTCCAGCTCCAGCTCCTCATCCTCAAGTGACTCCGCCCGGGTCACCGCTGGTGTGAATATGCGATCCGGAGCCAGCATGAGCTCCTCAGTGCAGCGCCAGCTGCCGGCCGGCACCACTGTGGATGTTCTGGATAACAACGGCGGTTGGTACGAGGTCCGGGCCAGCGGCAACACCGGCTGGGTCTGGCGGGACTTCCTGGATGTTCCCTCCGGCAGCTCCGGATCGAGTTCTTCAGGTTCAAGCTCATCTGGTTCGGGTTCCTCGAGCTCCGGCTCTTCGGGGTCGAGTTCCTCGGGATCCTCCAGCTCTGGGTCTTCGAGCTCGGACTCTTCCAACTCCTCCGGTTCAGGTTCCTCCAGCTCCTCAGGCCGGACTGGCCCCTCAAGCGGGCAGCACCGGCAGAGCAGCCATGGTCCCTACAGCGCAGCCTGGGACCGGCTGGCCGAATGTGAGTCCAACCAGAACTGGTCCATCAACACCGGTAACGGCTACTACGGCGGCCTACAGTTCTCCGCGCAGTCCTGGCGGGCTGTCGGTGGCACCGGTCTCCCCCACCAGGCCTCCAAGCAGGAGCAGATCGAACGCGCCTATGAGCTCTGGAAGATCCAGGGCTGGGGCGCCTGGCCGGCCTGTTCACAGAGTCTGGGTCTCTCCGGGGATCCCGGCGGCTGGGGCGATGACTACTTCGATGTCCACGGTGGCACCCAGACCTCCTCGGGCACTGTCTCCTCTGGTGAGATCCGCACCTCCTATTCGGTGCCGCTGCGTGAGGAGCCCAGCACCTCTGCGGAGAAGCTGGCTCAGATCCCGCGCGGCGAGGTGCTGCGCACCGGTGACACTGAGGGCACCTGGGTGCAGGTGGAGTTCGAGACTGACTCCGGCACTCAGCTCGGCTGGGTGGATCTGACCTACCTCACCGCTGCCTGATCCCCAACAGGACTAGCGGAAGCGCACGCTGATGGCCTCGCCGTGGGCCGGAAGGTCCTCGGCGAGCGCCAGTGCCTCCACCTGGCGGGCCACCTCGCCCAGCCCCTGGCGGCCGTAGTGGATGACCTGCTGGGAGCGCAGGAAGCTTGTCACATTCAGCCCGGAGGAATACCGGGCGGAGCCGCCGGTGGGCAGTACGTGGTTGGAGCCTGCGCAGTAGTCACCCAGGGAGACCGGGGTGTAGGGCCCCAGGAAAACTGCCCCGGCGTTGCTGATCCGGCCGGCGAGTTCCTCCTGGCCGGCGGTCATGATCTCCAGGTGCTCAGCCCCATAGGCATTGGCGACCTCAACGGCCTCATCCATGGTGCCCACCAGCAGGACGGCTGACTGCGCTCCGGAGAGCGACTGCTTGACCCGGTCGAGGTGTTTGGTGGTCTCTGCCTGGGCCTGGACCTGGGTCTGGACCTCTCGGGCGAGTTCCTCGGAGTCAGTGACCAGCACCGCTGCGGCCAGTTCGTCATGCTCAGCCTGGGAGATGAGATCGGCGGCGATGAGGTCGGCTGGGGCGGAACCGTCTGCCAGCACCATGATCTCGGTGGGCCCGGCCTCGGAGTCGATGCCGACTGTGCCCTGGACGGCACGTTTGGCGGTTGCCACATAGATATTGCCCGGACCGGTGATCAGGGAGACAGGAGGGGCGACGACGTCGTCGTTCTCTGCGCGGGCGCCATAGGCGAACATTCCCACGGCCTGGGCGCCGCCGACGGCGTAGACCTCCTCGACACCGAGCAGTTCGGCCGCTGCCAGCACGGTGGGGTGGGGCCAGCCGCCGAAGTCCTTCTGTGGCGGGGAGGCGATGGCCAGGGAGGCCACACCGGCCACCTGGGCGGGGATCACATTCATCACCACCGAGGAGGGGTAGACGGCCTGGCCGCCGGGGACATAGAGGCCGACCCGATCCACTGGCACCCAGCGGTTGGTGATCTGAGCATCGGGGCCTGGGGAGACTGTGGTGGAGGCCGGCAGCTGAGCGGCGTGGACCTCACGGGCCCGGCCGATCAGGGTCTCCAGGGCCTGCCGGACGGTGGGGTCGAGCTGCTCGAGGGCCTGCTGCATCACATCGCGGGGCACCCGCAGTGAGTCGGGGCGGACCCCGTCGAATCGTTCACTGAGATCCAGCAGTGCCTGTTCGCCACCGGTGCGCACCTGCTCCAGAATGGGGGTGACGGTCTCCAGGGTGGCGGTGATGTCTTGGTCGGCCCGCGGCAGAGCGGAGGCGATGTTCACAGTACGTCCGCGGAGGTCAGTGAGATTCAGCATGCCTCCCATTCTCTCCCATGCGCCGGTGCCTGCGGGTTCACTACAGTAGGGAGGTATGAGTGATGGGCCAACGGGTGCGGTGCGGGTGGATGCCTGGCTGTGGTCGGTGCGGATGTTCAAGACCCGCTCGGCCGCCACAGAGGCCTGCCGGGCCGGGAAGATCAAAATCGACGGCGAACCGGTGAAGCCTGCCCTGAAGATCAGCCCCGGAACGAAGGTGCATATCAGCCGCCCCGGCTATGTGGTCATCCTCGAGGTGGTGCATACCCATTCCAAGCGGGTCGGTGCACCTGTTGCCCGGGTGGCATATCGCGATCACTCCCCCGAGCAGATCAAGCCCCGGGAGGTCGGGCTGCCGGTCCGCGAGCGCGGCACGGGCCGGCCGACCAAACGCGAACGCCGACAGCTGGAGCTGCTGCGCGGCTATACCAAGGACCGCTGAACCTTCCGGTTTACAGTCGCCTAGACTCCAGCGCGACGTCCGGTCAGAGCCAGCAGCTCGGTGAGGTCATCAGCATCGGGGCCCGGTGTGAGAGCTTCCGCATAGGCTTCCGGTGAGAAGAAGATGGATTCCCGGGTGTCCCTGGCATTGGTCAGCACCTGGTGAATCAGAGTCGATGAGGCATCCAGCGGTTCGCCGATGGCCTGGCTGATATCCCAGGCGTGAACCAGGAACTCCACCGAGAGATAACGCAGCATCAGCTCGGCTGTCACCGGCGCCCCGAGGTCGATGCTCTCCTGCGGTGAAAGTCCCTCGAGATGGTTCAAGGCAGGCCAGATAGTTTCAGCGACCCGGGCTTCCATGGACGCATCGGATGCTTCCGGTGATGGTTCGGCGATCGAGTCATTACTGGCACTCAGTGCTGTGCTGAGCATCTGGGCGTTCTCTACTACGTGATCGGCCATCTTGGTGATGGTCAGGCTGGTGGATACTGTGGCTGTCTGCCCTTGGCCCTCTGCCCGGCGGAAGGCGCTGAGCAGTGCATAGAAGGCTGATTCTGTGGTGGCAGCATCAGTGGCAGTTTCCATCCGTCCCTCCCAGTCCGAGTGGTTGTGCAGGTTGCGGGCTGCCCGTTCCAGACGGGGAATGAATTCTGCCCAACCTTCGGCCATTTCGGTGTATTCGGCAGGCAGTCCCCTATGGCGGATGGTGACAGCAGTCCCATCTGCCTGGGGTTCCAGCACCACTTCGACCGTGCTGGATCCGGGAGTGAGGTGCTCATCTCCGACCCAGCCGTGGGTGTAGACGAATCGGCGCCCGGGTTCGATTTCAGTGACCTTCCCCTGGGCATGGGCACCTGGGGCGACGAGGAGGTGCACCTCTCCGCCGATGCGCAGGTCGATGCTGCCTGCCACTATCAGCCAACGTCGCAGTCGTGCTGGTTGGGTGACTAGAGCGAAGGCTTCCTCCGGGGGCAGCGGCAGCCAGGTGTCGACTTCAACGTGCAGTTTTTCGGTCATGGCCGGGGTTCCTTTGGTCTGCGATGGCGGTGGCCTCCTGGGCCAGGGTGTCCAGTTCCTGGGTCCAGAAGGATTCGATCTGACTGCGGACCTCCTGCAGTGCCGGCAGGTGGAGTCGGTAGAGGCGGCGTCGTCCCTGGGCGGTCATGGACACGAGGCCTGCGGCCCGGAGGACGGCCAGATGTTGGGATATCGCCGATCGGGTTGAGGTGAAGTTCTCGGCAATTTCGCCGGCAGTGACTTCACCCCGTTGGCTCAGCAGTACGAGGATCTGTCTGCGGGAGGGGTCGGCGATAGCCTGCCAGCTGTCCATATCGATAGGTTAGCAACCACTAACATATTGGACAAGGGTTCCCCCCTCAATAAATTCGCCCCCGGGCGCTACGCTAGGGATATGGCACAGACAGTGAATCTTGGACCGGCCGATCAGCTTCCTGAGGGCGAGGTCATGCAGGTGACCGCCGAACAGACCGGCCACAGTGGTGATATCGCTGTGGTTCATGCCGAGGATGGTGGGTACTTCGCCCTCGATGACGAATGTTCCCATGAGGCTGTCTCGCTCTCGGATGGTTTCGTCGAGGAGCAGACTCTGGAATGCCCCATGCATGCCTCGGCCTTCTGCCTGAAGACTGGTGTTCCTGAAACCCCTCCGGCGATGTCTCCGGTGAAGACTCACCTGGTGACTGTTGAGGATGGCGATCTCGTTCTGCACCCCGGGACCCCGCATCCCCATGCCCAGAATTAGAGCTCTGAGAAGTTCCGCCAAAAACTCACAGGAAACTTCCAGCGACTTTAGGGGTTTCCATCAAGGTCTGCCCCTAGATTATTAACTACCTCATCAAGGTGCGAGTGATTCAAACCCCCGGGTTGGCATTCTAAGCGTCCCCCTCACGCAGCCACCCGGGGGTTTTCTCATGTCCGGGCACCTGCGGTCAGGAGCGGGGCTCGACGCCGCACCAGGAGGCCAGGAACAGGGCCATGGACTTGGTGCATTTACGCACCGACTCCACGCTGACCCGCTCATCGAATCCATGGATATTCTCAGAGACCGGCCCATAGACCAGGGTCGGCATCTTGCCGTAGTTCACGAAGACCCGGCCATCGAGGTAGCCCGGGGTGGTGAATGAGGTCAGTTCCTTAGCGAAGGCAGTCCGGTGGGTCTCCTCCAGCAGGGCCTCGGCATCGCTGCCGGGCTCCAGGACATAACCCTCAGCGTAGAAACCGTCCCGGGTCAGCCGGGTTTCGAAACCGGACTTCCCCGCAGCGGACTCCACACATTCAACGATCTGGGCCCAAGCCTGATCCGCAGGTGTCCCGGGGTAGGTGGCTACCCGAACCCGCAGTTCACACCAGGCCGGGACACTGGAGGGCCAGTCGCCGCCGCTGATGCCGCCGAAGTTGAAGTTGATGGGGTGCTCAAGGTCCTCGAAGTAGCGGTGGTTGACCTTGTCCTGGTTCCATTCCTCCTCCAGCTCTCGCAGGGCACCCATGACCTGGTAGGCGGCGTCGATGGCGTTGAAGCCATTGCCCATCTCACGCGGGTGGGTGGGGTTGCCGTAGACCCGGACCGTGAACCACAGCACCCCGACGTTGGCGCGGACCAGGGCGTCTTCTTCAGGCTCGGAGATGATCACTGCATTAGCTTCATAACCTCGCAGCAGGGCCGCCAGGGAGCCATTGCCGGTGCACTCCTCCTCGACCACCGACTGCAGGTGCACACGGCCGGTGAGGTCGAATCCAGCCCGGCGCACTGCCTCGAAGGCGTAGAGGTTGCCGATCAGCCCGGCTTTCATATCCCCGGCCCCACGGCCGTACATCCAACCATCGCGAATTTCGGCATCCCAGGGAGAGCGCGCCCACTGCTCCTCGGGCCCCTCAGGCACGACGTCGATATGCCCATTGAGGATCAGGGACTTACCGGTCTCCTTCTGCGGGCGGTAGGTGCCGACCACATTGGTCATCTTGGTGTAGTCCACCGTCGAGGGCCCATATCCGGGGTGGGCTTCAAGCTCATCGGAGGCGATAGTCCACCGGTCCACTTCCAGCCCGAGATCCTGCAGACGGGATTCGATGAGATCCTGGGCCGGCTCCTCCCCTGCCCGCAGCGACGGCGAGGTCACCAGCTCCGCGGTGGCCTTCAGCTGGTCATCAAACTGGGCGTCGACGGCGTCGAGAATTTTGGCAGCAACATCATCAGAAATCATGGCAGTCCCCTTTGGAGGTAGCGGTTGGTGCATATGCCCACTGGCACGCCCACCGTATGCCCGGTCGGGACTGCTGTCATCGTCAGAATGCTCCGCATTGATACCCATTGGGTGTGCATTCTGACACCGGAGGCTGCGGCGAGTACTACGGCCGGTGAGCCAACATCACCATGGCGATGATCGCATCCTGCGGGATGGTCACATTCAGTCCGGTGATCTCTTCGAAGCTGCGCAGCCTCTTGAACACAGTATTGCGGTGCAGATAGAGCTCTTCGGCGGCCTGACGGATGGAGCCTGACCGCAGGAAGACCTCCAGAGTTTCGGCGTATCGCTGTCGCTCTTCCTCGGGCAGCTGGTGATACCGGCCGATGACCTCATGTTCGAAACCAAAGAGCTGATCCCCCAGACCTTCAGCCACCAGTCGGGAGAATCCTGTACGTGGGCTCACCACACCCGCTTCCACATGCTGGGCCAAGAGCTTCCGGGCAAGCCCAGCGGCTGCGGCCAACGCACCCAGCCCCGGGACATGCCGAATATGGGCCACTGTCTGCCCAAGTGCCTCAGGTGTTTCTCCGGTCTCCTGGCGGTGGCGGAACAGGAGGTGGTATTCGCCGTCGTCGTAGGTGAAATATGGCCGCTGTCCGTAATGGGATTCCAGCAGCCCCGGGTGATCACCTGCAGTGGTGGCGAAGAGTTCGTGAGCTGGCAGCGCTTCGACCAGATCAGGCTGGGCCACTCTATGCAGCGCCCGCCAGAAGAGCCGGAAGTTGATCCGGACCGCCTCGGTGAACTGCTCGAAGCTGACACCCTGACGGGCCCGGCGGCGCCCCAGCTGTGTTGCCACATCTGAGGAGCCTGACCCGGACCCGCCCTGGGGGTCGGCCAACCGGTTGAGGAAGAGATCGAAGACCTGCAGTGCCGTGCGCTCCAGCTCATCCCGAGAGACGCTGGCGTCCACATAGTCGGGCTGTCGGCTCAGTTCAGCCAGAAAGTCTTCCAGCAGTTGGTGCCGGTTCTCCCGAACTCTGTTCAGCAGGCTGCCCCAGGCGTTGTCTTCCATACCGGTGGTGATACTCCTGGCCTTAGGGAACTGCCTTGCGGATCATGAAGTAGTCCACCACACCGAGTGCGATGGCCGCTGGAGCGAGGTAGGCCGAGAAGCTCAGGGCGTTCTGTTCGACGAACCACCGCCCAACATCCGGCCAGGCTCCCTGAGAGGTGATCAGCATGACCACGCCCAGGAGCACCAGTGCCAGAGCGATGAGCACCAGCCACATCCGCATCAGACCGAATCGCTTGAAGAGGATCACGAAGCCGAATCCCAGGAGCATAACGGCCAGGCAGAGCAGACCGGCTAAGAGTCCGGCTGATGCCACTCCCCCGGGCCCCTCGGTGAGCATCGGCAGATCGAAGGTATAGCTCTCGACGCCGAAACCGTTAGTCGCCCGCTCCACCAGGGCGGCCAGGGCGAATGCCAGGCCAAAGGCTGCCGAGACGGCTGCGAAGGCCAGTCCAGCGCCCAGGACGAAGACCCTGCGGCTGTAGCTCAGCGCCATGGAGAAGGGGAAGGTGTGAGATCCGGCGTAGCCGGCCATAAAGGCCAGGCACCACAGGGCAGCCTGGGAGGCGCCGGTGTAGAAGGGGTCCTCGGCCGGGATCCGGTCATCGGCCAGGGCGTCCAGCCAGATACCGATGCCGATGGAGACTCCCCAGGCCAGGGCGAAGACCATGGCCGGAACCCAGATCAGGCTGGAGGGGATCATAAACTGCAGCCGGAAGGCTGCCGGGACTCGGGCGAAGCTCGAGCGCTGTCTGGTGGACTCAGTGTTCTGCATGGTCGCCGTGGTCATGACTGCACCTCCGCAGTGTTCTCGGCATTTGCCCGGGTGGTCAGCCGGACGATCAGCTGTTGGAGAGAGACCGGCTGCAGGTCGAGGTCCAGTTCGCGGACCCGCTGCTGCTCGGCCTCGGTGAGTGCGCCCAGCACTGTGGTGCGCGCGATCCGGCCCATAGTCTCCTCGTGGAGGATCTCGCGGCCGGTGGTGAATTCGGCAATGGCATCGGCTCTGCCGACGATGGTTACAGCCCGGTCCCGGAGGTCCTCGACCGGCTCATCCAGCAGGATCCGCCCGCCGTCGATGAGCACCACATTCTCGATCAGATGCGCGATCTCATCGATGAGGTGGCTGGAGAGCACGAAGGTCCTGGGGTGTGCGGCGTAGTCCTCAAGCAGCCGGTCGTAGAACAGCTGGCGGGCCACCGCATCCAGTCCCATATAGGGCTCATCGAAGAAGGTGACCTCGGCCCGGGATGCCAGACCGATGATCACTGCCACCGCGGATTTCTGCCCGCGGGACATCTTCTTGATCTTGGTCTTCTGCGGGACCTTGAAATCGGCGATGAGCCGATTGGCGAAGTCCCAGTCCCAGTTCTCGTAGGCATCGGCGGCCGCCTTGAAGGCATGCTTTGCCAGCGCGTCCTCGGGGTAGCGCTGGTCCTCGCGGACGAAGCAGATCTTCGGCAGCACCTGCTCGTTCTCATGCGGGGTCTGGCCGAAGACTTCCACCTGCCCCTCTGAGGGCCACAGCTGGGCGGTGATGATCGACATCAGGGTGGTTTTGCCCGCCCCATTGCGACCCAGCAGACCGTGGATGGCGTCCTTCCCAAAACTGACGGTGACGTCGTCGAGCGCTGTGGTGTTCTTATAGCGCCTGGTGACGGACCGCACTTCTATCGCCTGGCCGGCGGTGTTTCCACTCATCGGCAGACTCCTCTCACTCGTGAATTCCGGACTGCTGGGCCCGCTCGCGCAGCAGCTGAATGATGTTCTCCACCGACAGCCCGATGTGACGGGCCTCGGCAAGCATGGGAGTGAGGTAGTGATCGGCAAACTGTTGGCGGCGCTCCTCGCGCAGCCGTTCAGCGGCCCCGGCGGCGACGAACATGCCCAGTCCCCGGCGCTTGACCAGAATCCCGCGGTCGACAAGAAGGTTGATCCCCTTGGCGGCCGTGGCGGGGTTGATCCGGTGGAATGCGGCGAGCTCATTGGTTGATGGGGCGCGCTCCTCTTCTTGGAGCGAACCGTCGAGCACAGATCCCTCGATCTCTTCGGCGATTTGTACGAACAGTGGGCGACCCTCGTCCACGAGCACACCTCCTTCCTCCGGATTTCGCTGCGTCACAGCTTACCAACTCCACTACCTCAGTGGTTCATTACTCTACTAATGAACCATAGAACGACGACGACGTCAACTCCCCTGCCCTGCCCCAGGGGTCACAAGATATGGGCCGGGTCGTAAGATGGGGCTATGACCGGTGAACATGCCATCGAATGTTGGCTGACCGATATGGATGGGGTTCTTGTGCGTGAGCATGAGGCTCTGCCCGGTGCCGCTGAACTGCTGGAGCAGTGGCGGCGCAAGGATCTGCCCTATCTGGTGCTGACGAATAACTCGATCTTTACCGCCCGCGATCTCTCCGCCCGGCTGCGCAATTCCGGGCTGGTGGTCCCTGAGGACCGAATCTGGACCTCCGCTTTGGCCACCGCAACGTTCCTGGCCAATCAGATCGATGAGGAGCAGGGGGCGGGCACCTGTTATGTGGTCGGTGAGACTGGTCTGACCACGGCCCTGCATGAGGCGGGGTTCATCATGACTGAGACCGACCCCGATTACGTGGTGGTCGGCGAGACCCGCAATTACAGTTTCGAGGCGATCACCAAAGCGGTGCGCCTGATCAACGAGGGTGCTCGGTTCATTGTCACCAACCCCGATGCCACCGGCCCCAGCCCGGAGGGTGTGCTGCCGGCCACCGGAGCGATTGCCGCACTGATCTCCAAGGCCACCGGTTCAGAGCCCTATGTGGTGGGTAAGCCGAATCCAATGATGTTCCGCTCTGCACTGAACCATCTGGGCGCGCATTCCATGCAGACGGCGATGATCGGCGATCGGATGGACACCGATATCGTCGCCGGTATGGAGGCCGGTATGCATACGATCCTGGTGATGTCCGGGGTCTCCAGTCAGGCCAGCATTTCCCGGTACCCCTTCCGGCCCAACCGAATCATCGATGGGGTCCATGAGCTGGTGGAAGAGGGCTTCGTCCTGGAGGACTGATCCCTCAGCGGGTCAGCCATGTTGCAGTGAACCAGGTACTCAGGCCTGGTTGAAATGTTCGGTGAGGAAGCGGCGTCGTGCCCTGCTGAGGTGAGCGTCCAGGAGCCCACGCCAGGCGTCGTCGCCGGCCTGCAGGGATTTACAGATACCGGCGTGCTCCTCGGCGTGAGCGACCATATTCTCCACCGGATGTGGGTTGATGGTGAACAGCGCGGTCAGAGTCGGTTCGAAAAGCCGCCAGACCGCCTGCAGTCGTTTCCCACCCCCGGTCTCGACGAAGCTGCGGTGGAAGGCGATATCAGCCCGGATATAGCTGTCCTGGTCGCCCTGGGCAGCTGCGGCACGCATCTGCTCCACCAGGGCTTCCAGCCGTTCCCAGCTCTGCCCGGTGCCAAGTGTGGCTTCAATGGCAGTGCGTTCGACCATCAGCCGGATCGCGTAGATCTCCTCTACATCTGCGCTGGTCAGCTGGGTGACCCGGTAGCCCTGCCGGGCTGAGTAGACCAGCCCGTCACGCTCCAACTCTTTGATCGCCTCCCGCACTGGCCCCCGGCTGACGCCATAGGCCTCAGCCAGCTGCAGTTCCACCAGATGCTCATCCTGACTCAGCTTGCCGGAGAGGATTTCGATGCGCAGCTGTTGGGCCAGCCGTGCCCCCAGAGGCTGGGCGGCCAGGGGCCTGACCGCAGAAACCGTCACCGCTCAGCCCTGCCCTTCGCTGCGGCTGGCTAGCAGTTCGGCCAGGTGCATCGCCTGCACATCGGCGAGGTCATCAAGCTGAACCTTGCAGCTCATGCCATCGGCCAGGACCACCTTGGTTCGACCGGAGTCATCTCGTTCGGCCTGTTCACGCACCGCCGGCAGCAGATGAGTCTCAGCCACGGCCACCGAGACCTCATAATGTCCCTTTTCCACGCCGAAGTTCCCGGCCAGCCCGCAGCAGCCGGCCACCTTGGTGACCTTGGCCCCGGCCATCTCCAGCAGGGCCTGGTCCACATCCCAGCCGATGATCGAGCTCTGGTGGCAGTGCGGCTGGGCGACCACATCGATATCGGAAAGATCGGGAAGTTCAACCTTGCCCTCATCGACCAGCCGGTTGACCAGTTCGGCGAAGGTCAGCACCCCATCGGCAACTGTTTTGGCCTCCTCGCGGGGTGAGAGCTCCACGGCATCGCTGCGCAGGGTCGCAGTGCAGGAGGGTTCCAGTCCGATCACCGGCACCCCAGAGGTGACATAGGGCTCCAGAGTGGTGATGGCCTGCTCCATACGTTCCTTGGCCTGATCCAGCTGGCCGGTGGTGATCCATGGCAGTCCGCAGCAGCCCTGCTTCTGGATGACCTGCACATTGAGGCCCTGCGAGCGCAGGAACTCCAGGGCACCGTGTCCGGAACCGGGGAAGAAGTGGTTGGTGAAGGAATCGGCCCATACCCAGACATCCGGAGTCGACGACGACGTCGCGTTCTCCGCTTTCTTTTCGGACCGCCTCAACGTCTTATTCGCGAAGGTGGGCACACTGCGGCGCTGGTCGATACCGGCAACCCATTTGGCGATTCCGGCCACTGGGGGCAGTTTCATGGTGAGGTTGGCCAGGGGCGCCAGTGGCGCGGCCAGCTTGGCCCAGAAGGGCAGCCGGCCGAGGATGTAGTGGCTGCGGGGCCGCAGTTTGCGTTTGGGCTGGCCCTCGGCGTCCCGGTCGTAGGTTTGGTAGAGGGCTTCGGCCTTATAGGTGGCCATATCCACCCCGGCGGGGCAGTCGCTGGCGCAGCCCTTACAGGCCAGGCAGAGGTCCAGGGCCTCGTGCACAGCGGGGTCGGCGAGACCTTTGACCAGCGTTCCGTCCATGGCCTCCTGGAGGATTCGGCCGCGGCCGCGGGTGGAGTCCTTCTCGTCTCGGGTGGCCAGATAGCTGGGGCACATCACGCCGTTGGTCTTCGGTGCCACACAGCGCCCGACGCCGGAGCAGCGGTGGACGGCTGCTCCGAAGTCGCCAGCATCGTGGCTCATCAGCAGACCCGGCCAGGGCAGTTCCTGTTTGGGCTGAACCGGTTTGATGTTCTCGGTGTGAGAGACCGGTCCGGAGTCGTCCGGGGCGGTGATGATCCCGGGGTTCAGGAGGTTCTCGGGGTCGCAAATATGCTTGGCCTGGGCGAACAGGGCGATGGAGTCCTCGCCGTACATCGTCGGCAGCAGTTCGGAGCGGACTCGACCATCGCCATGTTCACCGGAGAGGGAGCCGCCGTATTCGGCCAGGCGTTCAGCACTGGCGGCCATGAATTCGCGGAAGACGCTGGTGCTGCTGGGGTCTCCGTGCTGGAAGGGGAAGTCGATACGGCAGTGGATGCAGCCGTCGCCGAAGTGCCCGTAGGGGTAGCCCTGGAGGCCGAATTCGGCCATGAGTCCCTCGAATTCGCGCATCCAGTTACCCAGATGCTCGGGAGGAACGGCTGCGTCCTCCCAGCCGGAGTGGGCGGGGGTAGGCAGGCTGATCCCCGCCAGACCGGCACCGTCCTCGCGGATCTTCCACAGGGCGGCAGCCTCGGTGGCGTCCTCGATGAGCCGGTCCCCCACGGCATCGGAGGCGGATTTCACTCGGTCGAGGACATCGAGGGCGTCCTCCCCTGCGACCTCGACGAAGAGCCAGGATTCACCCTTGGGTAGGGTGGGCACGCGTTTTCCTGCACCGCGGACCAAGGCGACCAGACGGGAGTCCATCCCTTCGCAGGCGATCAGGCGGCCTTTGCCGGCTTCGAGGATATGGGGGACGGCGTCGGCGGCTTCGGCCACTGTAGGGAAGCCCAGGACCAGCAGTCGGCGTCCGGGGTCATCGCGGACGAGATCCACTGTGGCTTCCAGGATAGTGCCCAGGGTTCCTTCGGTACCGGCCATGAACCGTTCGATCCGACCCCGGTTTTCGGGCAGGAGGTGTTCGAGGCTGTATCCGGAGACCTGACGGCCGAATTGGCCGAAGTGGGTGCGGATATGGGCGAGGTTGTTCTGAGCCAGCTGCAGCAGTTTCTCTGCAGTGGGCCCGGTGGCTTTGCCACTGCGGGCATCGAAGTTGCCGGTTTCACCATTGCCGAACAAGACGGTGGCAGCCTCGATGTTATCGGCGGTGCGCCCGTAGCCCAGTGCGCGGGATCCGCAGGCGTTATTGCCGATCATCCCGCCAATGGTGCAGCGGGAGTGAGTGGAGGGATCAGGACCGAAGCGCAGTCCGTGCGGGGCTGCTGCCCGTTGGAGGTCTGCGTGGACGACCCCGGGTTCGATGCGGGCCGTCTGGGCTTCGGGGTCGATCTCGATGATGCGTTTGAGGTCCCGAGTGTCCAGCACAATGCCCTCGCCAACGGCGTTGCCGGCGATGGAGGTGCCGGCCCCGCGCATGGTCAGCGGGACGCCGAGCTCTCGGGAGACTTCGTGGGCGGCGTGGAGTTCATCGACGTGTTGGGGTCGGGCAACCACCTGGGGCACTACCCGGTAGAGGCTGGCGTCGGCGGAATACATCCCACGGGCCAGAGCTGAATCATCGACCTCGGAGACTCCGGCGCGGCGCAGCGCGGAGACGAGATCGGTGGCGTCTGCATTGGTGCGGGTATCTGCGGTGATGGTCATCGGAGAATTCCTCAGTCGAAGGTGATGATCTGGCGGACTGCTTCACCGGCAGCCAGCCGGTCCATGGCCTGGTTGATCTCCTCGAGCCCGATGCGCCCGGAGATCAGTTGTTCCACTGGCAGCCGGCCCTGTTTCCACAGTTGGGCGTATTCACGGATGTCATCGAAGGGCACTCCGGAGCCGAGGTAGGAGCCTTTGATGGTGCGGGCTTCCTGGGTGATGCCTGTGGGCGCAATGGATGAGCGCGCATCCGGATGCGGCAGGCCCACGGTGACGGTGGTGCCGCCGGGTGCGGTGGCCTCCACTGCTGTTTCGAAGGCCCTGGGGTGGCCTGCTGCCTCGACGACCAGATCAGCTTTGATGCCCTGGTTCTGGAGATCTTCGGGGGTGTAGGCGGCATCGGCTCCGAGCTGGCGGGCCTGTTCGAGTTTGCTGTCATTGGCGTCGACGGCGATGACCTCCCCAAGCTGCAGGGATTTAGCCACCAACAGGGCCGCCATGCCGACACCGCCAAGACCGACCACCACGATGCTGTCCCCGGGTTGAGGGTTTCCAGCGTTCTTGACCGCCCCTCCGCCGGTGAGGACCGCGCAGCTCAGTGCTGCAGCGACCTCTGCAGGGATATCGTCATCGATGACGACCACTGATTTCGCACTGACCACCGCATGGGTGGCGAAGCCGGAGACTCCCTGGTGATGGTGGATGTTCTCACCATTGCGGGACAGTCGGCGGGATCCGCCCAGCAGTTCTCCGGCGCCATTGGATTCGGTGCCGCGGATGCAGGGCAGTTTGCCCCCGGCGGCGCAGTGCTTGCATTCCCCACAGTGGGGCATGAAGATCATGGCCACATTGGCCCCAACGGGGATATCTTCGACCCCGGGACCAACTTCCTCAACGATGCCGGAGGACTCGTGGCCCAGCAGGATGGGAAGCGGACGAGGACGGTTTCCCTCGACCACTGAGAGATCGGAGTGGCATACCCCGGCTGCGCGGACCCTGATGAGAACTTCTCCTTCACCGGGTGGAGCCAGTTCCACCTCACTGACTGAGATGGGGGTGGATTCCGCAAAGGGCCCGGGGCGGCCCATCTCTTCCAATACTGCGCCGGTGATCATCATCTGGGGGCTCCTGATCCGCGGTCAACTGTTTACAAAATGCTGTGATGTCGACTTTATCAGCATCGTGCTGTGGATCACGCCGGGGTTAAGGACGTCCGAGGGGTGGGCAGCCCACTGCATACTGGTCCATCTAAATGAAGCTTTTCCGGCATAACTCATGGTCCAGAAGTCTTCCTAATGTTGAGCTCATGAATTCAACACCTTCCTTGATCGTGCGTCCTTTGACCCCCGCTGACGAGAGTTCCTGGCGAGCACTGTTCCGCAGTTATCGAGAGTTCTATCGTTTGCCAGAGGACGAGGATGTCGTCTCCCGAGTGTGGGGTTGGATCATGGATCCCGTGCATGAGTGCCAGAGCCTAGTGGCCGAGAGGGATGGTCACATTCTCGGCCTCGGGAACTACCGTCGCTTCTCGCGCCCTTCCACTGGAACGGTGGGTATTTGGCTCGATGACCTCTTCACCACTAGAGAAGCACGCGGTCAGGGTGTTGCCCGTGCGGTCATCGGCAGGTTGACCGAGATTGCTGCCTCAGAAGACAGGTCTATTGTTCGGTGGATCACCGCGGAGGACAATCATCAGGCCCAGGCCCTTTATGAGAAAGTCGCCACCCGGACCTCCTGGCTGACCTATGACGCGGCACCCTCAGCTGCTGTCAGCTGAGGTGGGAAAACCCGTCCTGCACCAGGTCCTACTGCTTCTGGTGGCGATGATCTGGGGACTGAACTTCGTTTCAGCCAGTCTTGCTCTCGAGGATGTGCCGGTCTGGATCTTCCGGGTCGTGACCTTCGGTGGCGGTGCTGTCATCCTCTTCGCTGTCACACTGACGCGCAGGATTGCACTGCTTCCGCCCCGCCGGAGGGATCTCATCCATCTGACCGTGGCCGGATTCTTTGGCGTAGCGGGTTTCGGTGCACTGTCTGCTCTAGCCCTGTTGCACACTTCGGTGGGACGCGCCAGCATCTGCGTATATCTCATGCCAGTCTGGGTAGCCCTGCTGGGGAGGGTAATTCTGAAGGAGCGACTGGGTAGGGCGCGGATTCTTGCGATATTGATCGGTGTCACTGGTCTGGTGATCTTGATGTATCCCCTCCTCAGTGCCGGAGAAATGACGGGCGTGCTGGCAGCTACAGGTGCCGGCATCAGCTGGGCAATCGGAACGATCTATCTGAAATGGGCGAAAGTGCCCGCCCACCCTCTGATGATCACTGTATGGCATCTGGCCGTGGCTGCCCTTGTCTCTGCTGTCGGAATTGTCATATGGCAGCAGAACTGGCCATCAGAAATTTCGTCCTCAGCATGGGCAGGCTTGGTGTTCACCACAGTGATGGGCACTGCCGCCGCCTACCTCATCTGGTTCAATTTGGTCACACGACTGCCAGCCAGCACCGCCGGCCTGGGGACCCTCTTGGTCCCTGTCTTCGGCCTGCTTGCCGCTATGGTCTTATTGGCTGAACAACCGACCGTTGCAGACACATTTGGGCTGGCACTGGTCCTTACTGCCGGACTGTTGACCCTGATGGCACGCCCGTTTACACCGTCTGTGCCAGCAAAACCCGGGACTTCACACTGAACTCAGAGACTGAATCTGTCTATGGTCTGACGTGAAGTTGCTTGCTGACAGCCAGGCGTCAAAGCGTGTACGTAACTCTGGCCATTCAGAGTCGAGGATGGAGTACCAGGCGGTGTCTCTATTACGTCCTTTGGTAACTACAGCCTGTCTGAAGGTTCCCTCGTAGGTGAAACCGAGGCGCTCCGCGGCCCTGCGTGAGGGCTCGTTGAGACTGTCGCACTTCCATTCATAACGCCGGTAGCCCAAATCCTCAAAAACGTGGTGCATCAGGAGGTACTGGGCCTCGGTGGAGGCAGGGGTTCGTTGCAATGCCGGTGAGTAGTTCACCCACCCCACTTCGATGACACCGTTATTGGGGTCGTGACGCATCAGGGACAGTGTCCCCACAGCCTTATTCGTGCTCTGCTCGATGACTGCGTAATGCCGCGGATCCTCACTCTGCGCAGCCTGTTCGGCCCATTCCCTGTAAGCGGAAGCCGAGAGGAACGGGCCCACTCCAAGGTACGTCCAATTTCTTCCATCGGGCGCCTGTGCATATGCGTCATAGAGGTCTTGAACATGGCGTGAGGAGTCAAGTCGCTCCAGAGCGCACCAGTGTCCAGGCAGCCTCGTGGCGCTCGGAAGGGGACGTGGAGTCCAATCCGGGACGGGGTCCCCCACTGGCTGACCGAACTCATTACTGGACACCACAGGCACTTTTCCTTTCGAACGCACAACGGGGTGGCCAGGGCTTCGCGCCACTGCACCCATCTCCTCGCCATTTCACAGTAGGACCTTTTCCGGTTCGTCCATTAGGCCAGAATCACGGCAAACGAGTGGTCCAGTATAGTTCGGGTATGCGTCATGCCTTCCCCATGGATTTGATCATCGATGCAGCGCCCCAGGGTGTCAGTGCACGCGCCCATCTGGTGGACCAATTGCGCAACGCATTATTGGCCGGACAGCTTCACGCAGGCCAGCCCATGCCCTCGACTCGAGTCTTAGCCCAGGCTGCTGGGATTTCACGAGGCACCGCCGTGGCTGCCTATGAAGAATTAGCCGGAGAAGGTTATGTGGAGATAGTGCCGGGTTCGGGAACATTCGTTGCTGAAGGCCTCCCTAGCCTAGAGGGCCGAACTTCTATAAAAACCGCGCCAGCAGATTCCGTCCTTTCGCCGGCCTCAGACTCAGAGGGTGATTCGCTTATCAACCTCTCCCCCGGCAGTCCCTCGACAACGTTCTCAGGACACCGCGATTGGACGGCAGCGTGGCGACGTGCCCAATCGGCAAAATTACCTGCCCTAGTGCCGCCTCCAGAGGGCAGTGCCGAGCTGCGGGAGCGCATCGCCGAGCATCTGCACACTGCTCGGGGAGTTGCCTGTGATCCCGAGGAAGTCCTGGTCACCGCCGGCACCAGCGACGCGATCGGGCTCTTGGTCCACGGTCTACGAGCGCGAGGGGACCGCCTCCGAATGGCCACTGAGAACCCCGGGTACACCAAAGCCCGGGAGGTGCTTAACCAGTTGGGCGCAACGCCTGTGCCTATACCGCTCGTTGACGGTGGGATGGATATCGAGGAACTGTCGAATCATTCTGGTGCGCTTGACGCGGTGATCCTCACTCCGAGTCACCAGTATCCCCTGGGGGGTCGGCTGCCGGTGGCCTCGCGGTTGTCAGTCCTGGAGTGGGCCCGCAATTCCGAAGCGGTGGTCATCGAGGATGATTACGACAGCGAATTCCGACACGGGGCGGCTCCTCTGCCTGCCATCGCCTCACTTGATGAGGAAGGTCGTGTGGTGATGGTTGGCAGCTTCTCCAAAACCTTGACCCCCTGGCTACGCTGCGGTTATCTACTGGTCAGGGACCCGCTGTTGCGTGATCGGATGATAAGTACCCGGAGAGCCCTGGGCCAGCCAGTTTCCGGAATCATTCAGCAGGTCTTGGCCGAGTTCATGCGCAGCGGGGGGCTACGCCGCCATCTGGGCCGAGTCAGCCGTGAATATGCTCATCGGCGCGCTCTGGTCCTAGCCACAACGGAAGATTTGGCACCCGAGGTGCGGACCCACGCCCTGGAAGGCGGCCTGCATGCCACGCTCACTTGGACTACGGGCATCACCGCCGAGAGCATCACGGCCCAGCTGAAGCATCTCAGGGTCGCCGTCACACCTCTTTCTCGGTATTACTATGAGTCAGACTGCCCTGACCAGCAGGGTATCGTCATCGGTTACGGCGCACCGACCGATCTCGAACTGCGCACTGCACTGCAGCAGATCCGACAAGTGCTCTTGGAGATTCGCGAGTAGCAAGCTCACCCACCTGGAAATCTTGTGTCCAGGGCACTGAGCACACCTCGGGATTTGGTGATGACCTCGGCCCATTCGGCCGCAGGATCAGAATCCGCGGTGATGGCCCCACCCAGCCCCAGATGAAAGTCCCACTCGCCCCCGCCGCCGGGACTAGTCAGCGCAGCGGTACGGATGAGTACCGAGAGGTCGCAGGCTCCGGTGGTGCTGAAGTATCCGGCCACTCCGGAGTAGGGCCCTCGTGGTCCGGTTTCGAGCTCGCTGAGGATGTTCATAGTGGAGATCTTCGGCGCCCCGGTCATTGAGCCGGGCGGGAAGGCATCACTGAGCGCGCGGGCCCGGGAGGCCTCGGCTGAGAGTCGGGCACTGACCGTGGAAACCATCTGGTGGACACTGGGATAGGTCTCCACAGCACAGAGGCGCTCGGTGCGCAGACTTCCAGTCTCGGCATGGATGGAGAGGTCATTGCGGACCAGATCGGCGATCATCACATTCTCTGCCCGGTCCTTCGGATGAGTCTCGAGGTCCCGAATCTGGGCCGCATCCTCCTGCGGGGTTTTGCCCCGGGGGCGCGTTCCCTTGATCGGTTCGGAACGGATCATCCCCTCGGCATCGATGGAGACAAACCGCTCCGGTGAGGTCGAGAGCAGTACGGTGGCCGCACTGTCCTCGGTGGCTGGGAAGTTGAAGTACTGAGTGAAAGGCGCCCGGTTTGCCTCACGCAGCCTCCGATAGGCGCTCAAGGGGCTGCCGTGGAAGGTGCCCTCGACGGCTGTGGTCAGGCAGATCTCATAGGAGTTCCCCTCCCGGATCTGAGCCTGGGCTGCGCGGATCTTCTGGAGGTATTCGGCCTCCTGATCACGCACTTTCAGCTTCTCCAGCCATACGGAGTCTGCACCCTCAGGCATGACCTGTTTGTCACCCTGCTGCGCCCCCGAGAAGAGCTGCGCTATTGCAGTTTCGACCTCCCCCACCCAGATGGAGTCCTGCCCCAGAGTCTGAATCTGCGCCGATGCATGGTGATGGTCGACGACGACGGCATGGGTGGCCCGGAAGAGCTGTGCCTGTTCCTCGTAGCCGATCCAGCCCACCCAGCCCAGTTGAAAGGGTGGTCCCTGTGCTGTGCTGGTCTCCCCTGCCCCTCCGGTCGGCGTCCCCCGGTGGGGCCAGTGCCGCTGCAACCAGCCGAAGGCACCCTCCCCCAGGTGCACAGCCTCGGTATGGGGCCCCTGTGAGAAGGCCAGGATGCTGTAGCGGCGGCGCTGAGGGGCGGGCCCACCGAGCTGACCGGAGCTGCCGTGGTCGCTGCTGTCGAGAAAAGCTGCCGGGGAACCAGTGCGGGGCTCGGCGAGCATCTCGAAGAGCTCAGCCGCCGCATCCTGGCATTGCGGGAAGGCCACAGCCTTACGCTGCACCTGGGGGGCCGGCACCTTCTCAACCATGATGGAAAAGTCTATGGCCAAGCCACCGGCAGCACCGAGATGCGGCACCGATACCATGTTGACCATGGTTGAGGCGGGGCAGAATGAGACCAGCAATGGTGAGGGCAAACGGGGGCGGCCGCGCAGCGAGACGGCCCACCGCGCAGTCCTGGAGGCAGTGGCCGAACTGCTCAACACCCAGGGCTGCACCTATGAGGAACTGACGATCGAGCGCATTGCCGCCGTCGCCGGCGTGGGCAAGCAGACGGTCTACCGGTGGTGGAACAATAAGGCCGCCGTGGTCCTGGAGGCCCTGCTCAGCGGCTACGTGAAGCTGGATTTTGCCCCAGTTCCGGATACCGGGGATCTGCGCGCTGACCTCATGACCTGGATCGAACTGGCTGATGCCAATGAGCGAGAACAGGGCCTCGGGGATTCGACCATCATGGCCCGCAGCCTCATCGCGGCACTGTCCACCAGCAGCGAGGAGACCCAGGAACTGCTGCATAACAGCGCCCTCTGGGAGGACATGCATCTGACTGCCAGGATCCGGGCGGCTGCATCATCCGGTGAACTGCGCGAGGGGCTGGATCCCGAACATGTCGCCGCCGCACTGATGGACCCTGTAATCCTTCGAACGATCACCACCGGCCGGCCCGGAGTGGAGTGGATGCAGGGACTTGTCGACGTCGTACTCTCCGGCGCACTGCGACAGGAGTGATTTTAAGCACATTACCCCTGATGGGAGGCCCGCAGCATTTGTGAGACGTTGCGTTCCGTTTATGATTAATAGTATCGCCTGAGACTCCCCTACCCACAACGAGGACCCCCACCCCTATGGCCAGAATGCTCTACCGGCTCGGTATGCTCGCCGCGCGCCGCGCCAAGACTGTCATCGCTGGTTGGTTCGTACTGCTGCTGGCAGCTGTTGCCGCTTTCGCCGGCTTCGGCGGACAGCTCACCGACCAGATCGACGTCCCGGATCTCGAGACCACTGAGGTGGCCGACCGGCTGGCCGATGAACTTCCCGACGCCGGGGGCGGATCCGGCACTGCAGTGCTGCGTACTGACGACGGCGCCGAGTTCACCGAAGAGCAGCAGGAACAGGTCGATCAGCTCATCGCCGATCTCGAATCCCATGAGATTGTCGACGAGGTCACCAACCCCTTCGACGCCCAGGCGGAGATGGACGCCGGCGCCGAGGAGCTGGCCGAGGCCCGGGAGATGATCGATGAGCTCCCCGAGGACTTCGACCCCGCCGAGGCTCAGGCTGAGATCGAGGCCGGTCGCGAGGAACTCGAAGCTGGCCGGGCCGAGCTCGAGGCCGCCGAGGAAGAACTGGCCCAGGGCCGCGAACAGGCTGAGGCCGGACTCTCCCAGATGGACATCAGCTCCGATGAGCTGCCCGGCCTCATTGAGGAGGTCGAAGCCGGACTGGCAGAACTCGATGCCGCCGATGCCGAACTCGACGCCGAGGTCCAGGCTGCCGTCAATGGCGGCTACTGGTCCCAGGTAGAGGGCGAGCTCAACGCCGCCCGTGCCGAGATCGTCTCCCAGCGCTCCACTCTGGAGCCCCAGCTCGCCCAGCTGCAGCAGGCCCAGGCCGGACTCGCCGAGATCGAGGCCGGGGAGGCTGAGATCGAGGAAGGCTTTGCCGAACTGGAAGCCGCTGAGGCCGAGCTCGAAGAAGGCGCAGCCGGACTTGCTGAGATGGAGGAAGCCACCGCCGGAGGGGAGGATCCGGCAGAGTTCATCGAACGCAATGAGCGGCTGCTGGCCCTGACCGAGGGCGCGCAGATGATCTCCGAAGACGGCGACGTCGCCATCTTGATGATCGGCTTCCACGATCCCCTCGAGCAGGTGGAGATGAACGCGCTTTCGGCTGTCTCCGATGAGCTGCTGGAGGCAGAGATCGACGGCGTGGAGGTCCTGCCCGGCGGCGATATCAGCTTCGAGATGCCGCATCTGTTCTCCATCGCTGAGGTGATCGGCCTCATGGTCGCCGCCGTGGTGCTGCTGGTGATGCTGGGCACCTTCATCGGTGCCGGTCTGCCGCTGCTCAACGCCCTGATCGGTGTGGGAATCGGTGTAGCCGGCGCAATGGCCCTCTCCGATGTGGTGGAGATGATGTCGATGACCCCGATCCTGGGCCTCATGCTAGGCCTGGCAGTGGGTATCGACTATGCACTGTTCATCATCAACCGGCACCGACGACAGCTCAAAGACGGCATGGATATGCGAGAATCCATCGCCCTGGCCAATGGCACCGCCGGCAACGCGGTGGTCTTCGCCGGTGCCACCGTGGTCATCGCGCTGCTGGCGCTGAACGTCACCGGTCTGCCCTTCCTGGGGCTGATGGGTACAGTGGGCGCCTTCTGTGTGACCATCGCGGTGCTGATGGCCACCACGATGACCCCGGCCCTGCTGAAACTGGTGGGCTGGCGGATCCTGCGGCGCAAGGAACGCCGTTATATCGGCTTCAGCGAGACTGCCGAAGAGAAGGTCACCACTCCGATGGGCAGCCTCAAAGCTGTGGTGCTCACCGTGGTCTCCCTGGCCGGTCTGGCCGTACTGGCGATCCCGACCTTCGACCTGCGCCTGGGTCTGCCCGATGCCAGCTCCGAGGCCGAGGACTCCACTGCCTACCAGGCCTATGTGGAGACCGAGGAGGGCTTCGGCCAGGGAATGAACGGCCCCCTGGTGGTTCTTGCCGATTACCCACAGAGCTTCGATTCCGAGGCCGAGGCCACCGACTACCAGTTGGATGTGGCCGAAGAGTTGGTCGAACACGAATACATCGACACCGTGATGCCGATCGCGCTCTCCGAGGCCAATGACATGGCCGCCTACCAGGTGGTTCCGGTGGATGGTCCGGCAGCGGAATCCACCGAGTCCCTCGTCCATGAGTTCCGTGATGGCAATCCCCTGGCCGATACTGAGGTCTCTGATGTCGAACTCTCGGTGGCCGGTATGACCGCCGCCGAAATCGATATCTCCGATGTGATCGCCGATGCCATGCCGCTCTACCTCGGTCTGGTAGTGGGACTCTCCCTGGTGTTGATGGTGATGGTCTTCCGTTCCATCCTGCTGCCGGTGATCGCCACCCTGGGCTTCGTCGGATCCCTGGCCGGCGCCATCGGTGTGGTGGTCGCAGTCTTCCAATGGGGATGGCTGGGCGATATCTTCGGCGTCTCCCGTCCGGGGCCGATTATGACCTTCCTGCCGATCCTGATGGTCGGCATCCTCTTCGGTCTGGCCATGGACTATCAGCTCTTCACCGCATCCGGAATGCGGGAGGCCTATGCACACGGCTCCCCACCGAGACTGGCAGTACGCCAGGGCCTCCACGCCGGACGCGCTGTGGTCACTGCCGCGGCACTGATCATGTCCAGTGTCTTCGCCGGCTTCATCTTCACCCCGGATCCCATGGTCGCCTCAATCGGCCTCGGCCTGGCGGTGGGTGTACTACTCGATGCCTTCGTGGTGCGGCTGCTGCTGGTCCCAGCAGTGCTGCACCTCTGCGGACCGGCCGCCTGGTGGCTGCCGAAGTGGCTGGATAAGATCCTGCCCGATGTCGACGTCGAAGGCGCAAAGCTGGAACGTAGCCGTGCGAAGGATCAGGAGGGCGCTGGGATCTGACCCCGGCCAGCTCCCTGGCTCACACGCTCCACGGCTGGCCCCTGGCGGCGGACCATATGAGGTCCACGCCGGGGGTCAGTCTTCGTATTGGGCCAGTTTCTCCGCCTGGGCCTCGGCGATCTCGGTAAAGGTCTCGGCATCGACTGCTACGGCGGTCATCATCAGGAGGTTGCTGCCGAAATCAGCGGTGACTGAGTAGCCCTCAATGACCTGGAGGTCACCGTCCTCAGGATCCTCCATTTCGATCTGTCGGCTGATCCCACTCATGGGCCATTCCGTTGAGTCCAGAGTGAAGGCTTCGATCTCGATCTGGTCGCCCTCGGCTTCAAGGGGGCTGGCCGCGCAATGTTCGGCGATGTTCTCCCAGATGCCATTGGACTCCACCCCGGTGCCCTCGGGGTAGCTGAGCATCCACACGTAGACCTCCGCGGATGCGTCCACTCCACTGGCCCCGGAGGCGGTGGGCAGCCGGTATTCATGCATCACTCCGGTCTGGGGGTCCTCACCGACCAGTTCGAGGTTGACCCGGTCCATGTCCTGGGCGCATTCACTCTGCCCGAAGGCGTCCTGGTATTCGCTGCGTTCAACGGCGATGTACTCCTCGAAGTACCCCAGTCCGGAGTAGGTGGAATGACCTTCTGCGGATTCGGGCAGTTCCCCGGGAGCCAGCAGCAGTTCCATCATCTGCTCCTCGTCCAGGGGGCCGATGCTCTCAGTTTCCTCTGCCGTATCCCCCTCGCCGTCCTCGTCATCGGGCTCTGCGCCCTCTGTGCCCTCATAGGTCTGCGGGGCGGCTTCTTCAGTGGCTGTCTCGGCAGGCGGCTCTTGGGAATCCGGTTCGGGCTCCACACAGCCGGTGAGCAGGCCTAAGGCCACGACGGCACAGCAGGTCACCGGCGTCAGGGCAGCAGGCCTCCGTATCGAGGAAGAAAGCACGTAGGACAGGGTAGCAAGGTCTACTGCAGTGCTGAGGTGAGACGGAAGACATTATCCAGATACTTCACATGCCAGGGCCGGCGAACCCAAGCCTGCAGGTCCAGGGGCTCGGAGATCGCGCAGTAGTCCTTGAAGATCTGGGCCATCTCGCCAACCGTGCGGTCATCCACCAGCATCAGAGTCACTTCAAGGTTCAGTGAGAAACTGCGCTGATCCATATTGGATGAGCCCAGCACTGCGACGTCGTCGTCGACGATCATGAATTTCGCATGCAGCACATCCGGCTCCGGGTAGCGGTAGATCCGCACCCCTGCCTCCAGCAGCGCCTGGTAGTAGGACTGCTGGGCGTGCTGGACGGTGAACTGATCGGCCTTCTTGGTCACCAGCAGCACCACATCCACATTCCGGTGGGCGGCATTGGTGACCGCGTAGAGCAGGGAGTCATCCGGCACCAGATAGGGGGTGCAGATCACCAGCCGGTCGGTGGCCTGGTAGATGAGGTCGTTGAACAGCCGCAGGTTGTTCTCATCCGGGAAGCCCGGCCCCGAAGGCACCACCTGGACCAGGGTCCCTCCCCTGGCCTCCTCATCAGCCTCGAGGTCCACCAGCAGTTCGGGTCCGAGGTTCTCCCCGGTTTCGGTGTACCAGTCGGAGGCGAAGACGATGTCCAGACCGGTGACCACCGGCCCGTTGAGTTTCGCGTTGAGTTCGACCCAGTGACGGTTCATCCGCACCGCCGAGCGGCGCTGGTAGTGGGGTTCGATGAGATTGGCCGAACCGGTGAAGGCAGTGCGGGAATCGACGACGACGATCTTGCGGTGATTGCGCAGATCCAGCCGGGAGAACCGGCGCTTCAGAGGACGCACCGGCAGCGCCCGCGCCCACTGGAAGTCGGGGTAGGTCTCGCTGGCCCGTTCCAGGCGTTTGCGCAGTCGCTTATAGCCGCGCACCCGAAGGGTGCCCAGGTGGTCATAGAGCAGCCGGACCCTGACCCCGCGGGCCGCGGCCCGTTCCAGGGCGGAGAGCACGGGGTCGGTGTATTCGGGGTCCTCACCGATGATGTAGGAGATCACATGGACGTATTCCTCGGCGCAGTCGATCTCTGCGGCCAGCTCGGTGAAGAACTCCTTGTAATCGGGCAGCAGCGTGACGTTATTGCCCTCCTGGATGGGGAAGGCGCCGAGTTTCCGGTTCAGGGCTGCGGTGGCTCCAAGCTGCTCGTCATGATCGCGCAGCTGGTCGGTGAGGTCCATATGGCTGGTGGCCTCCAGCAGAGCCTCATTGATCCGGCGCTGACGTTCCTGCCGCCTCCGGGAGAGCTTATTATTGCCGATCAGCAGAAACAGCGGCAGGGCCACCAAGGGGATGAAGAAGATCGCCAGCAGCCAGGCCATGGCCGTATTCGGCCGTCGGTTGCCCGGAATAATGCCGATAACAGCCAATCGAATGGTGATCTCAGCCACTAAGACCAAGGAGACGATCCACCCGGGCAGCCCATCGATGCCCAGCCCACTCAGCGGCCAGAGCATAGGAACCCACATGTCATCGTCATCCCCACCATCCTATGCGGGATAAGCCCCGCCCAGTTGCGGGGTATACAGTGGGAATCATGGCTGAACGCTTTGGTGAACACTCCCTGAAGGCCGTTGGTGTCCGGATCGACGCCGAGCACCCCGAAGGTTTCATTTTCGACCCCCACCAGCCTCAGCTGCGGGTCACCGATCTCGGTTCGGTGCGCGGCGACGGCATCTTCGAGACCATGCTGGTCCTGGACGGCAAGCTGCGGAAGCTCCAGCCCCATCTGGACCGGTTGGCCCGCTCTGCGGAGATCACTGAGATCGGCATCCCGCCCGAGGAGTCCTGGCGGGCGGCCATCGACCGCGGCCTGGAGGAGTTCAAAACCCGCGGCGGCGGTGGCGACAATATCTCGGTCCGGCTGACCGCCACCCGCGGTGTAGACGGCGAACCAGCCAGTGAGGACCCCCGCTGGGCCGGCACCTACTGGGTTCTGCTGACCCCGGTGCCGGAGAAGGTCATGGCCAACCGGCTTAAGCCAATTTCGGTGACCCTGCTTGACCGCGGATACGACTCCAAGGCCTCCGAGCGCGCCCCCTGGCTACTGCTCTCGGCCAAGACGCTCAGCTACGCAGTCAATATGGCCGCCTACCGCTGGGCGGCCCAGCACGGGTTCGACGACGTCATCTTCTACACCAGCGATGGCCAGGTTCTGGAGGCTCCAACCTCCACTGTGCTGCTGCTGACTAAGACCGCTGATGGCACCCCGAAACTGACTACCCCGACGCTGAAGACCGGGATCCTTCCGGGCACCAGCCAGGGATCGATCTTCGCCGCTGCGGAGCGGGCCGGCTGGGAGCTGGGCTATGGCCCCATCACCCCGGAGGACCTCAAAGCCGCCGATCACCTATGGCTGGCCTCCTCGCTGCGGCTGGTCTCACCCATCGAGCGCATCGATGACACCGAGTTCGCCACTGACGAGGACTACACCGCTCAGCTGCTGGACTTCCTGAAGGAGGATCTGGCCTCCTCCTACCCGCAGGAGGGCTGAGCCGCCGGCTCAGCCGGGTTTAGATTCAGCCTGCAGATTCAGCCCCGAGGCAGAGTCAGCCCTTGACCAGTCCGCCATCGACGATCAGGTTCTGACCGGTCACGCCGCGGGCCCAGTCAGAGGCGAAGAACAGCACCGCATCGGCCAGCTGCTCCGGTGTGGTGACCTTCCGCAGCGGGGTTCCGGCGGCGATGCCGTCGAAGACCTCCTGCGGAGTCGCAGCCGAGGCATCGGTGGTCTGCAGCAGACCACCGGAGACCATATTCACCGTGATACCCGAGGGACCGAGATCATCGGCGAAGGTGCGGGTCAGCGAGAGCAGCGCCGCTTTGGCCGCGGTGTAGTCGTGGTAGGGCACCACCGGATGCTGGAAGAGGTTGGTGCCGATATTGATGATCCGGCCGAATCCCATCTCGGCCATCGACGCCCGAGCGGCTTGGATGACATTGAGCGGGCCCTTCACTGAGCCCTCAAACTGCCCGGCCAGTTCCGCATAGCTGATCTCATCGGCCTTCGAGCGGGCGTCTCCATTGAAGACGAAGTCCACCAGCGCGTTATTGACCACTGTGGTCACCGGCTGGCCGAAGTGGTCAGCGGATGTGCGGATCAGCGTGGCAACAGCCTCGGGATCGCGGATATCGGCCTGTGCGGCCAGGGCCTGTGCAGGGTATTCGGCGGCCAGGGCCTCTGCGGCCTCGCGGGAGGTGTTGTAGTTGATCACCACTTTGGCGCCCTGACCGAGGAACGCTCGGCTGATGGCGGCACCGAGTCCGCGGGCGGCGCCGGTGACGATAACAAGCTGCTCTGCCAGAGAGGTGGGAGTTTGGTTCACGTGCTGGGCCTCTTTCATCTCAGAGGCGAAGGCAGCCCGGGGCCGGACATTCCCTTCGCCAGTGCTAACTGGATCAGGTTCAACGGGTCTTGTCTCAGCCGCACCCGGGACCACTCGGTCCCGAGGCAGGCACCCCGTGTCACTCCCCCAATCAGAACACGGCAGAAGATGCCGAACAACTGAACTGTCACCCCTGATCCCCGCAACAGGGGTAGGCTGAACTGATGCAGTACAACTGAATATGGCTCTATACGACAGGGGAGCGCCTCTTCGGCGCTGAGAGTGGGCACACCGCCCTGACCCTAGAACCTGCACAGGTTAGAACCTGCGAAGGAAGTCCTTGATGAACTCTTCCGCCTCTGCGCGCACACCTTTCACCTGGTCGGTCAGCGATATTGTGGTCGCCTCCACACTCGCTGTGGCCGCCGGGGTGATCTTCTGGGGATGGAATCTCTCCTATCACGCGGTGAGCACCCTGTTCACCGCCTATCCGCCCACTGCCGGGATTGTCGCCGGCATGTGGCTTTTCCCGGCCGTTCTGGGTGCGATGATCATCCGCAAACCCGGGGCTGCAATCTACTGCGAGATGGTCGCCGCAGCAGTTTCGGCCCTGCTGGGCTCGCAGTGGGGGCTCGGTGTTCTGCTCTCCGGTTTTGTGCAGGGTCTGGGTGCTGAACTGATCCTGCTGCTGTTCCTCTACCGCCGGTTCACCGTGGATGTGGCGATTCTGGCCGGTGCCGCCGCGGGTCTTGCCGGTGGTATCAATGAGAACTTCATCGCCGCCTACTACCAGTACGACACTGTGGGCACTGTGGTGCATATCGGAACCTTCACCCTCTCCGGGGCGATCATCGCCGGTCTGCTGCCCTGGCTGGGCACTCGGGGACTGGCCGCCACAGGGGCTCTGGGACCACTGAAGTCCAGAAAGGCGCACCGAGAATCCGCCTTCAGCGGCCGGATTCCGGAATCCCGATCCACCAGCTGAGTTCGACTGCGATGAGCACGATGACGAGCACCGGGGTCGAGGTCTCCGCGGCGGGATTCAGCTACCAGCACGCCGACCGCCCCGCGCCTGCGATCTCGGGACTGGATCTGCATATCGCTCCCGGGGAGAAAGTGCTGCTGGCCGGGGCCTCCGGAGCTGGGAAGTCCACCCTGCTGCACGCGCTGGCCGGGGTTCTGCACGATGACGACGCCGACTCCACCGGCCAGCTGCTCATCGATGGGAATCCACCCGCCGAGGCCCGCGGCCGGGCAGGTCTGATGCAGCAGGACCCGGAATCCCAGGTGGTGCTCTCCCGGATCGGCGATGACGTGGCCTTCTCCTGCGAGAATATGGCCGTTGATCCCGAGGAAATCCCATCCCGGGTGCAGCAGGCCCTGGCCGCGGTGGGACTGGATCACCTGCCGTTGGACCATCCCTCCAGTCAACTCTCCGGCGGGCAGAAACAGCGCCTGGCTCTAGCCGGAATCCTGGCCATGCAGCCAGGATTGCTGCTGCTGGACGAGCCCACTGCGAATCTCGACCCCGAGGGCACCCTGCAGGTCCGTGACGCCGTCGTCGATGCCGTCACCACCACGGGGTCTTCCCTGGTGGTGGTCGAACACCGACTGTCCACCTGGGTCGATCATGTGGATACGCTGGTGGTCCTCGAGCCCGGCGGTGGGGTCCGGCACCGGGTTCCGGCTGCTGACTTCCACACCGATCAGCATCTACGTGCCGAACTGACCGCAGCCGGTCTCTGGGTGGACGCCGATACCGCGCCCGTGGCCGCTGACCTGCTGCCCGCTGATACAGGCGAAAATCAACTTCTCACGGCCCGGGGGCTGGCTGTCCACCGGCAGAGTCCTAAGAAGTCCTGGCGGCGGGGCCACAGCGTCCAGCCGGTGCTCTCCGGGGTGGATATGAGCCTGCGCAGCGGAACCGCGGTGGGAATCACCGGGCGCAATGGGGCTGGGAAATCCACCCTGCTGCTGACCTTGGGTGGGCTTCTGCAGGCTCATGCCGGTGAACTCACCGCAGGCAGCGAGCTCAAGGGTGAGCGTGGCGCCCAATTGCCTGATTCCCCTTATCTGTGGCGCTCCGCAGATCTCACCTCCCGGATCGGGACCGTATTCCAGGAGCCGGAGCACCAGTTTGTCCGCAGCACGGTGTCCGAGGAGCTGCGGCTCTCTGCAGTCCAGGCCCGGATCCCCGGGACCCGGGATCCGCTCTTCACCGAGGATGAGGTCACCGCCCGGGTGGAGCATCTGCTGCGCCGGCTGCGGTTGGAGCATCTCGCAGAGGCCAATCCTTTCACTCTCTCCGGCGGGGAGAAGCGCAGACTTTCGGTGGGCACCGCCCTGGCTGCCGGTCCTCAGGTCCTGATGCTGGATGAGCCGACCTTCGGGCAGGATGCTCATACCTTCGCTGAACTCATCGGTCTGCTGGGTGATCATCTGCGCTCCGGCGGCACTGTTCTGGCGGTCACCCATGACGAGAGTTTCCTGGCCGCGCTCAACGCCCAGCGTTTTGACCTCACCCCCACACCATCTGCCGCGTCGGTGTTGGAAAATCGTGTCCCTATAGGTACGCGGCCCACCAACAACGACGCGAAAAACAGGCGGGACAGCGGCACTCCCCTGCTCTCAGCGGTGCGGGACACCTCCTGGTTGGGCCGCCGGGGTCCCCTGGCGAAGCTGATCGCCCTGTTCTTCATCACCCTGGCACTGATCGCCACCATCGACCCCGTCTCAGCGGCGGTGGTCGCCGTCGTGTGTTTTCTGCTGCTGCCCATTGCTGATATCCGGCTTCTGGTCTTCCTACGCCGGATCTGGATCTTCGCCGTGGCCTCTCTGGTGGCGGTCTGGGGAGCGGCCATCGCCGCGGAGGAGTCCGGGCGGGTGCTGCTGGATCTCGGGGTCACCACGGTCTCCACCGGTTCCCTGGAGATGGGTGTCTCCCTGGGGGCCCGTGCCTTCGCGATTGTGCTGCCGAGTGTGCTGATCTTCTCCACCACTGATCCCACGGATCTCGCGGACTCCCTGGCCCAGCAGCTGAAGCTGCCCGCCCGGTTTGTTCTCGGTGCGCTGGCGGCGATGCGGCTGCTGGGGCTGATGGCCGAACATTGGACCACCCTGGGCCATGCCCGCCGGGCTCGTGGGCTGGGCAGCCGGTTCTTCTCGCAGGCTTTCGGGCTGCTGGTTCAGGCCATTCGGATCGCCACCCGGCTGGCGGTGACCATGGAATCCCGCGGCTTCGGGGCCGGTAAGCGCAGCTGGGCAAGGCCCGCGCGGTTCACCGGTGCAGATGGGCTGGTGGTTCTCGGCGGCCTGCTCATCGCCGCCGGCGCCACGGCCCTAGCTATGACACTAGGAACGTGGAACCTCGTGTGGCAGAGCTGACGCTCTGCCAGACCAGCAACCAGTTGGGTCTGCTTGCTTAGCCTGTGATGTCTTTGCGGGCGTTGGTTAGGACTGGCAGGACCTTGCGGGCCTTCTCCACAGTGTCGGCCTCGATATCGGCCACCAGCAGTTCGGGGGCCTCCCCCGCCTCGGCGAGAACCTGCCCGGTCGGTGAGACGATCATCGAATGCCCCACCCCGGTGGGTGCTCCCTCGGGGGCCTGGACACCGGCCGCATCAGGCAGACCCTGACCACAGGCGATGATGTACTGCGTGGAGTCCAAGGCACGGGCGGTGACCAGGGTGCGCCACTGTTCGACCTTGCCGGGTCCCGCTCCCCAGGAGGCCGGCAGGATGGTGGCCTGGGCGCCGTCGTTGGCATGGGCTTGGAAAAGCTGGGGGAACCGAATGTCGTAGCAGGTGGCCAGGCCAAGGCGCAGCCCCCGGTTGTCGAAGCGCACGGCCCTCTCGCCGGCCTGGACGGTTTTGGACTCCTGGAAGCCGAAGGCGTCGTAGAGGTGCAGCTTGTCGTAGCTGACGAACACTGATGGGCCGGTGGCCAGCAGGGTGTTCTTTACCCGGGGTTTGCCCTCCTCGTTGGGCTCGCCGGGGGTGAACATTCCGACCACGATGACGATCCCGAGGCGCTGAGCGATCAGGTGCACCTGATCAGCCCAGGGCCCGTCCACTGTTTCAGCGATGGGTTTCAGGGGGTGGCCGAAGGCCCGCTGGGTGGCTTCGGGGAAGACCACCAGGTCAGCCCCGGCATCTGCGGCCTTGGTGGCCCACTCCTCCACAAGTTGGAGGTTCTGCTGCGGGTCCTCGTCAGTGACGATCTGAGCTGCTGCGATACGCATAGTCCCATGCTACGCATTCACGCCCGAAAGATGTGCCCCTAAGCTTCGGAACCCGATAGGCTGGCAGAGAGTTCACAGACCCCGCAGAGGAAGCGAGTGAAGCACCATGGACAAGCTGATGGAAAAGGGACTGACTGTCGCCATCTCCCTGGGGGCCGGCTTTGTGGCCTCCAAGGCCTTTGATCTGACCTGGAAGCAGGTCACCGGCGAAGAGCCGCCGAAGAACGACGAGATCGACGCGGTGGACATCAAGCGCGCCCTGGTCTTCGGTGTGACCTCCGCGGCGGTCAGCGCCGCAGTGCAGGTGCTCTCTCAGCGCGGCGCCAAGGCCGGTATGAACCGGCTGAAGAACAACCGCTCCGAGGTGTGAGTTTCAGGGGTCAGTCTGATTTGCCGTCGCGGCCGATGAGGTAGGCCAGACTGATCCCGGAGATCACGGCGGCGCCAAATGCGAATGCGGAGGCAGCCGCAGGATCGCCGGTCAGCGCGATAATGCCAGCGATGACGGACAGGATCGTAATAACCCCGAAGGCGATCTTGAGAATCATGGAACCAGCCTACCTGGTCCCAATTCAATCGTCGGTGACTTCTCGCCGGACTCCGCGCTGGCGGGAGAGCCGGTCCACTGTGCTGGCCAGTTCATCATGGGTCAGCAGATCAGTGCGCATATGTTTCGTACGGTAACCGGCCCGGCCCACCACATGTGCTGAGACCGGGGCGGTGAGGATCATCAGTCCCCAGGCCAGCAGGGCGATAGCAACCCAGGCCCAGGAGCGCCACATAATCGAGGCGGCCAGCACCAGCATCAGCAGTCCCAGCACCTGAGGTTTGGTGGCTGCATGCATCCGAGAGTGCAGATCGGGGAAGCGCACCAGCCCCAGGCCTGCCGCCAGGGACATCAGCCCGCCGACCACCAGGAAGACTGCGGCGATGCCGTCCAGGACGGTATCCAGGGTCAGTTCACTCATTTCTGCTCACCTCCGCCGGGGTTCGAGGATGTCCCCGGGGCGGGATTGTCCTCACCGGTGGGGTTTTCGTCATCGTCCTTATTGCGCTTGGGCACGAATCCGGAACGGGCCAGGGCCGCGAACCAGGAAGTGGACTCATCCGCTGCACCCGGGCTCGAGGTGGCGGTGGGGGCTTCCGGCTCCTCGGGGGCCGATTCCCCGGTGATCGCCCGGGCCTGAGCCTCGGCCTGACGGACGGTGTCCTCTGAATCGGGGGTACGCACCGCCACATAGCGGGCGATGGCCACTGCACCTAGGAACCCGATCACCGCGGTGACCACCACAAAGAGTATGTAGTCCTGGTGCCGACCGTAGGCCATATCGGCCAACATGATCGAACCGACGATGATCAGGATGACATCGACACTGATCACCCGATCCAATACTGAGGGCCCCTTGTACACCCGGTAGACCGCGCCGAGTGCACCCAAGGCCAGCAGCACCTGGGTGATCCAGTAGGCGTAGTCGAGCATCATGATGTCTTCCCCCCACCCTTCGTCCGACCGGAGGTCAGTCCGGCGGCCGGGGCATTGGAATGAGCCGGAATCGGCGATTCCCGTTCGGTCTTGGAGAAACCGGCCATCCGGCCCAGGCGGCGTTCGGCCTTGATCACCGCGAGATCCGAGCGGTTGCCCAGGGCACGGATGAGCAGCGCCTCGGTACGCAGGGCATCCTGCCGAATCTTCTCCGCCCGGTAATCGTCGGTGACGTTGAGAGCGTGGAGGTAGAGGGTCGCCGTCGTGCGGTCCACATCCAGCAAGACCGAACCCGGCACCAGTCCCAGGTGATGGGTGACCAGGGTGATCATGAGGTCATCATGGCTGCGCAGCTGGATGGAGATGATCGAGTTCCGCACCCGCGGTCCCTTCACCAGGATGATCCAGGAGACCTGAAAGCTGGCGTAGACCATCTTGCCCAAGAAGCGCAGCACCAGCACCAGCAGCCAGATCGGGTTGATCCGGCCAGTTCCGCGCAGCGGCGGAAGGTAGAACACCCGGACGGCGATGGTCCCGTAGACCACGCCGATGATGAAAGTGCCCAGGTCGAAACTCTGCCAGACCGCCATCCAGAACACGCCCAGGAAGAGGATCAGCGGCAGTTCCAGTTTCAGCGGAGTCCGTGGTCTGCGCATCAGTCATCACCGCCTAGGTCTTCGGGGCCCTCAGACCCAGCGGGGTCGTCCACACTTGTGGAGCCCTGGTCATCGGTCTCCATACTGGGCTGCAGGGAGGTCTCCACCGGGGCAAACTCCGCTGCCCCGTCGTCGCCGGTGTCGAGATCGATGAGGTGGCCGGTGGTGAAGTCCACGAGGTCCTCGCGCACCCCGTCGACCCGTTCCTCACCGAGGACTGCATCAAGGTAGGGGGTGCGTTCGTACATATCCTGGGCTGCGACCCGGGAGAAGTTCATCAGCGGACCAGCGAAGATGGTGAAAGCCAGGCTCATCCCCACCAACAGGGCAGTGGGGGCCACCATAGTGCTGGGCAGCAGCCGCTTATTGGCAGCCCGGGCGTGGGCCAGGGTCTTCTGCTTCAGGATCCGTTCGGGGTTCTCCACATCCTCCGCTTTGCGCCAGAAGCCCTTGGCCCAGATTCTGGCGATGGCCAGCAGGGTCAGCAGCGAAGTCAACACACTCGCGAAGACCAGGGTCCAGGTGATCCAGGTGTTCTCCGCGATACCCCCCTGCATCATGCCCAGTTTGCCCACAAACCCGGAGAAGGGCGGGATTCCCGCAAGGTTCAGCGCCGGGATGAAGAACAGCACGGCCAACACTGGTGAGATCCGGGCCAATCCGCCCAGCCTGTCCACATTGGCGGTCCCGGCCCGGCGTTCGATCAGCCCGGTGACCAGGAAGAGCGTGGTCTGGATGGTGATGTGGTGAGCCACATAGTAGATCGTTGCGGCCATGCCGATGATGCTGCTCAGCGCCAACCCGAAGACCAGATACCCGATATGGCTGATCAGGGTGAAGGAGAGCATACGTTTGATATCAGCCTGCACCAGGGCGCCGAGGATGCCCACGATCATGGTCAGTGCGGCCACAATCATCAGCGCAGTGTTGATCCGCTCCCCCGGGAACAGCAGGGTTTCGGTGCGGATCATCGCGTAGATGCCAACCTTGGTCAGCAGTCCGGCGAAGACTGCGGTGACCGGTGCCGGGGCGGTGGGGTAGGAGTCCGGCAGCCAGAAGGCCAGGGGGAAGACCGCGGCCTTGATTCCGAAGGCCACCAGCAGCATCACATGCAGCATCAGCTGGGTGCCGTGGTCGAGTTCGGTCAGCTTCAGGGCCAGATCGGCGAGGTTCACCGTACCGGTGGCGGCGTACATCAGCCCGATGGTGATCAGGAACAGCATCGAGGACAGGATGGAGACCACCACATACGTCACTCCAGCCCGGATACGCGCCTCGCCGCCGCCGAGGGTGAGCAGAACGTACGACGCCGTCAGGAAGATCTCGAAGCCCACGTACAGGTTGAAGAGGTCACCGGCCAGGAAGGCGTTGGAGACACCGGCGACCAGGATGAGATAGGTGGGGTAGAAGATCGAGACTGGACCCGAGTCGTTGCGCTCCTCGGCGGCACCCTGTCCCACCGCGTAGAGCAGCACCGCCAGGGTGATGATCGAGGAGACCACCAGCATCAGTGCGGCAAACCGGTCAATGACCATGGCAATGCCAAAGGGTGCCGGCCAGCCGGCCAGGTGCACCGCATGGGCCCCGCCGTGCCAGACCTCGGTCAGCAGCACGATCTCCAGGGTCACCGTGGCGATCAGTGTGCCGATGGTGATGGCTTTCTGGGTCGCCTGGTTGCGGTAGAACGCGAAGGCGAAGGCCGCCCCGAAGAACGGCAGCAGCACTGCTAGGGGGACGAATTCCAGGAGGTTGACCTCCATCAGCGCTCCACCTCCCCGGGGCCTTCGGCCCGTTCACTGGGGTCCACTTGGCGGATGGAACCTGTGGCGGGGTCCATGGAGTCGATGAACTCACTGGTCTCGGTGCTGACCTCGTCGTCCTCCTCGGGATCATGGGCGCCGATGCTCTGGGCCACGCGGCGGTCCTCCTCGTCATCGGTGACCTCATCCTGGCGGGCCAGCACCCAGGAGCGGTAGATCAGGGCGAGCACCAGAGCCACCATGGCGAAGGCGATGACGATGGCGGTCAGCAGCAGGGCCTGCGGCAGGGGGTCGAGGTAGTCGCCGGCCTCGAGATCCTCGTTGTACAGCGGAGCTTCACCGGCCCGACCTGCGGTCTGCAGGATCAGCAGATTCACCCCATTGGAGATCAGGATGATGCCCAGCAGCACCCGGGTCAGGGAACGCTCGAGCATGAGGTAGATACCGATGGCCAGCATCGCGCCCATCACCACGAGCAGGGTCAGGTTGATTGTCACCGGGCCACCCCCAGGGAGGTCTGGGAGTGGACGCCGTGGCCGGTTCCGGAGGAGGCCCGGGATTCCTGTTCCGAGCGCACGTCGATCTCGGAACCGAGGCTGCGCAGCACATCGACGATGAGACCGACGACGACGAGGTAAACCCCGACGTCGAAGAGCACTGAGGAGACCAGGTGGTGCTCACCGAGCACCGGGAGGTCGAGGTCCACAATGAAGGACTGGAAGGCCTGGCCGCCGGCGAACAGCGGCAGCACACCGGTGAAGCAGGCCACCGCAAGGCCCCAGCCCATCAGCGCCCCGGCAGAGAACGGGATAGCGGCCTCGAGCTCATAACGGCCACCGGCCAGATAGCGCAGCACAAAGGCCAGACCGGCCAGCAGGCCGCCGGCGAAACCGCCGCCGGGTGTGTTGTGGCCGGCCAGCAGGAGGTAGACCGAGAGCAGGATGATCGCGTGGAACATCAGCCGGGTGACTACCTCGAAGACGATGCTGCGGTGCTCAGGGGCCAGGGTGCGCCCGGCCACCAGCCAGGCTTCTCGCGCGACGGTGGCGAAGGAGCGGGCCACCTGGACCTCTTTGGCCTGACGTGGGGAGAGCGCTTTATCGGAGAGCACCCGACCGACTGATCCGGTGGGCACCTCGTGCAGGGCCCGGCGTTGGACATCGCGGCGTTTGACGAAGATGAGGCTGGCCACGCCGGTGGCCGCTGCGGCCAGCACGGTGATCTCCCCGAAGGTGTCCCAGACCCGGATATCGACCAGGGTGACGTTGACGATATTTGCTCCGTGGCCGATCTCGTAGCTCATCCACGGGTATTCGACGCTGACCGGTTCGGCGGTGCGCCGGTCCATGGAGATGGCCACCGCGATCATCACCACCAGGCCGAAGGCGGCACCCAGCAGAGCTCGGCCGATCTTCTGCCGGGCCGCATTCTGGGTCCAGATTCCGGCCGGTAGGGTACGCAGGGCCAGCACGAAGACCACCAGGATGATGGATTCCACCAGCAGCAGGGTCAGGGCGAGATCGGGGGCGCCCTGGAGGGCGAACTGGCCGGCGATCCCCCAGCCGCAGAGGCTGACCATCAGCACGGCCATGAATCGCTTGGGCGCCCAGACCGCACCGAGGCCTCCGGCGATGATCACCGCGGCCAGCACCACCTGCATGGGCTCCTCGGCCAGGATGATGTGCTCGGGCACGGTGTGGCCGGTGAAGGCGATGACCCCAGCAGGGGTGGCTGTTGCCACCGCAACGATGATGAACAGGTACCAGCCCAGGGAACCGCGCTGGGTTTTGGAGGTCACCCAGCCGGCGAAGTCGTCCAGGGTACGGATGCTGTACCGGTAGGCGCGTTCGGCGTCGACCTCTTTTGGCACCAGGCCGGGGGCTCCCCTGCGGCCCAGCAGCCAGAAGGCGGCGGCGCCCAGGGCCCAGGTGAGCACTGAGAGTCCCAGTACCGGGGTGAAACCGTGCCAGAGGGCCAGATAGGTGGGTGCGATATCTGGATCTGCCGGTTGGAAGAGCTCCGCGAAAGGTTCCACGAGGTGTTCGATCGGCAGCGGCAGCACGGCGAAGAGCAGGGTTCCGGCGGCCAGGATGGCCGGTGCTGCCAGGAAGACGGCATCCGGTTTGCCGTGGAATTCGGTGACCGGAAGCGGCTGGCCCGCGTTCTCGTGTCCTGCCGGATGGCGTTTAGTGGCGAAGGCGCCCCAGAGGAACCGGGCGGAGTAGCCGACGGTCAGGGCCGAAGCCAGGATGACCCCGGCCATCACAGCCCAGCCCAGGCTGCCGTTGACCTCGGCGTAGCCATAGAAGGATTCGAAGACCACTTCCTTGGCCACGAAGCCGAATAGCGGGGGCAGTCCGGCCATAGAAGCGGTGGCGATAATCGCCACGATCAGCAGGGGTCGTTGGTTGCAGCCGATACCGGAGAGAGTGCGCAGGTCACGGGTTCCGGTTTTGTGGTCGATGATGCCCACGATCATGAACAGGGCAGCCTTGAACAGCCCGTGGGCCAGCAGCATGGCGATTCCGGCCAGGGCCGCATCCCGGGTGCCCAGCCCGTTGACCATGATCAGGAAGCCCAGCTGGGAGACGGTTCCGTAGGCCAGCACCAGTTTGATATCAGTCTGACGCAGCGCACGGTAGGCCCCGATCAGCATGGTGGCCAGGCCCAGCAGCACGGTGAGTCCGAACCAGTAGGTGGTGTCGTGAAAACCGGGGGCGAAACGGGCCACGAGATAGACACCGGCTTTGACCATGGCTGCCGCGTGCAGATAGGCCGAAACGGGGGTCGGGGCGGCCATTGCGGCCGGCAGCCAGAAGTGGAAGGGCACCAGTGCGGATTTGGAGATCGCGCCGATGAGGATCAGGACCACAGCGAGGTCCACTGCCGTGCCACTGAGCTCGGGGTGGGCCAGGATCTCGGAGAGCCGGTAGCTGCCGGCCAGTTGTCCGATCCACAGCAGGCCCACCAGCATGGCCAGTCCGCCGAAGGTGGTGACGATCAGTGCCTGGATTGCGGAACGGCGGGCGAAGATGCGGTGGGCAGAGTAGCCGATCAGCAGGAAGGACAGGATGGTGGTCAGCTCCCAGAAGATGAAGAGCATGACCAGGTCATCGGAGAGCACCAGGCCCAGCATGGCCGCGGCGAAGGCGAAGAGCTGGGCGGCGAAGGCGCCCGCAGTAGTCTCCCGGGGCGCGAAGTACCGGGCGCAGTAGAGCATCACCAGGGCTCCGACTCCGCTGATCAGCAGGGAGAGCACGAGGCTGAGGGCATCCATGCGGAAGGCCAGTTCCACGCCCAGCTGCGGGATCCATTCGAAGACTTCCCCCGGGGGGCCATCTGCGGTTCCCAGCGGCGCGGACTGCTCAGCCTCCACCACATACGGGATATGGGCCAGGCCCCAGATAAAAGCACCGGTCAGCACCCCGGCCAGCACATAAAAGGTGCTGCGTCCCCACCAGGAATACATCAACGGGGCTGCCAGACTCACTGCAAAGAGCACAGCGAGCACGATGAGCACGGAGCAACCCTTTCATTCCCTGTTGACGATCCTCTATATGTTAACAGGATTGGGGTACGATCCGCGCATCGAGTCACACTTGACAGGGGATATCAATGACGAAGATCACCGGGACATCTGCGGAGCCTACTGAACCGGTCAGGGGCAGTGCTGCGCCGTCGTCGTCCTCTGAGCCGCTGAACAAATGGCTGATCACCAAGTGGAGTTTGTGGTCCTGGGGAAACGCCACTGTCTCGGCGGTGATGACCACCTTCGTCTTCGGCACGTATCTGACCTCGGGCGTCTTCGACCTCCCGGGCACCCCGGAGGCTGAGTCCGGGGACCGCGGGGCCCAGTATCTGGCTGTGGCCACCGCTATTGCCGGTGCTGTAGTGGCCCTGACGGCCCCGGTGATCGGGCAGCGAACGGATAAAGCCGGCCGGCGCCGGCTGTGGCTGACCATCAATACGGTGATGATCCTGGTGATGGTGGCGGCCTGCTTCTTTGTCCGCCCTGAGGAAGGCTATCTGCTCTTGGGGGTCACCTTGATGGCGTTGATGGGGATCTTCGATGAGTTCGCCAACCTCAACTACAACGCGATGATCACTGATATCAGTGACCATCAGCGGATGGGCCGGGTCTCCGGCATCGGCTGGGGTGCGGGGTATCTCGGCGGGATCGTGCTGCTGCTGATCTGCTATGTGACGCTGATCGAGGGCGATCTGCTTGGCCTCGGCGGGGATGATGCGGTCAATATCCGCACTGTGGCCCTGGTGGCCGCCGGTTGGCATCTGCTCTTCGCTCTGCCGTTGCTGCTGACCAAGGTGAACACCGCTGATCAGCATGCGACGGAGGAGAAGGTCACCGTTCGGGAGTCCTATCTCAGGTTGTTCCGGGTGATTGCAGGGCTGTGGCACAAGGACCGGAATACACTGTGGTTCCTGATCTCCTCGGCGGCCTACCGCGATGGGCTCTCGGCGATCTTCACCTGGGGCGCCGTGCTGGGTGTGCATGTATATCGGATCGAGGACAGCACCATCCCGTTCACGGAGATCGCCGGCAGTGTGCTGCTGTTCGGAATCGCCGGCAACGTGGTTGCTGCCCTGGGGGCGATCGCTGGCGGCTGGTTCGATGACAAGATCGGCCCCCGCGCGGTGATCGCCACCAGTCTGTGGAGCCTATTGGTCATTGCGGTGATCATGTGGATCTTCGTCGACGAGCGTCAGATCGGCGGGATCTCGGTGAGCCCGGTGGAGGCGTTCTGGCTATTCGGGCTGCTGCTATGCCTGTTTGTGGGTCCCGCCCAGGCCTCCTCACGCGCGTTCCTGGGCCGGTTGGCCCCGCCGGACCGGGCAGGTGAGCTCTTCGGCCTCTACGCCACCGCCGGACGCGGTATGAGCTTCCTGACCCCGGGACTGATCGCCCTGCTGATCGCGCTCTTCGGCGGCCAGGTGATGGCCATCCCCGGCATCATTATCATCTTGGGCGCCGGCCTGGCCCTGCTGCTGATCCTCGTCCGCGACCCCACCGGCCCGGCGAAGATGCATGAACATTCCCTGAATGACGGCTGATCACCGGGGCTCATCATGAGGACAGCACCACCACAGAGGCAGGAGCTGGTGGTAGTTTTGTACGGTGCTGCTCTCCGATACTGATATTCGTGCCGAGCTCGACGCCGGCCGCATTCAGCTGGACCCCCTGGATACCTCCATGATCCAGCCCTCCAGTGTGGATGTCCGCCTGGAACGGATGTTCCGGCTCTTCGACAACCACAAGTACGCCCATATCGACCCCAGCGTGGAGCAGCCAGACCTCACCCGTCTGGTGGAGGTTGACCCCGATGAGCCTTTCGTCCTTCATCCCGGGGAGTTCGTGCTCGGTGCCACCTATGAGACGGTCACCCTCCCCGACGACGTCGCCGCCCGCCTGGAGGGCAAGTCCTCCCTGGGACGCCTGGGCCTGTTGACCCACTCCACGGCGGGGTTCATCGATCCCGGGTTCTCCGGTCAGGTCACCCTGGAGCTGTCGAATATGGCAACCCTGCCGATTAAGCTCTGGCCCGGTTCAAAGATCGGGCAGCTGTGCTTCTTCCGGCTCTCCTCCCCCGCAGCCCACGGCTACGGCTCCACCACTCACCAGTCCCGGTACCAGGGACAGCGCGGGCCCACAGCTTCCCGCAGTCACGAGAACTTCCACCGCACACGGATTTCCTGAACCTGTAGATGACACAGCCTTCACCACCACCTCCGAATAACCACCCCAACTACCCGGGGTGGAGTCAGTCCACCTCCGAGCAGCGCCCAGCGATCCTGAACCCCCGTCAGGAGGAACACCGCACCCAGCGGCCGGCACCTGCTGAAGAGGAACCCCAGGAGAATAAGTCCTCCGCTGTGCCTCTCATCGGCTGGGCCACTGGCCTGCTGCTGAGCATTGCGGCTGCCGGTATTGCCATCTGGCAGGTCAATGAGCAGGTCTACTCCCCCGAGGCCACCGCTGAGCAGTACTGGGAGGCCGTGGAGTCAGGTGATGGCGCCGAGGCCCTGGGACTGGTCAGCGCAGTCCCGGATTTCCTCTCCGAACCAGAGCTGGACAACCTCCTGCTCTCGGGTGAACCCCTGGCCCGCTCCGCCGAACTGCTGGAATCAGCCGAACTGGCCACCGATGAGGACTCCAGCACCGTGGAGTTCACCGCCGCCGGAGAGACCCACAACACCCAGCTTCCCCTGGAGAACACCGGAACCACCTGGGGTTTCTTTGATGAGTGGGCAGTCTCCCCTGCCGCTGTCAGTTGGTTCGAAGTCGCCGTCCCAGGCGCCCCTGAGGGCGGCATCGGCCAGATTCAGGTCAACGGCGAACCGGTGAACCTCGAGGGCGAGACAGCCCGGCTTGCCGCCTTCGTGCCCACCGCCGCCGAGATCAGCATCGACAGCCAGTGGCTGACCGGCAGTGCCGAGCATGTGGTGACTGCCGGGGATGAGCCCAGTGAGACAGCCGAACAGGTCGTCATGGAGCTGGAGGCCTCAGAGGCGGCGAATGAACTTCTGCACGCCGAGATCGCCGACTACTTCGCCGAATGCGACCAGCAGGTCCTGATGCCCTCGGGCTGCCCGGTCGGTATCAGCACCACCCACCGGGTGGACTCCGATTCCATCGAGTGGAACTTCCCGGCCCCCGAGGACTTCACCCTGAGCTTCGACGCCGACGGCTGGGAGGTCAATTTCGAGCAGCCCGTGGCCGAGGTGAGCTTCGAGGCTGTGCACTTCCACACCGGCGAGCAGCTCACCGAGACTGAGCAGGTCCCCTTTGAGATGGACGTTCAGGTCGGCGCCAGTGGCGAAGACCTCATCGTCTCTGTCACCGGTGAAGAAACTGGCGGCTAACTTCCTGTTGCGCCAGTAGACTTGGGCGTTGTGGCTAGGGCGAAGACAGAGGACCGCGACCCCGCGGAGTTGAGGTCGGCGCCTGACCCCAGGACTCTGGAGACCAAAGGGCTCAACGCCGCCCAGGTGGCCGAGCGGATGCATCTGCAGCTGGCCAATGTCCAGCCGCACACCACATCCCGGTCGATCACAGAGATCCTGTGGACCCACCTGATGACCCTGTTTAACCTGATCATCGGGGTCTGCGCGCTGATCATCATTATCCTGGGCCGCTGGCTGGACCTGCTCTTCGCCATCGCCGCGGTGGGCAATGTGATCATCGGTCTGATCCAGGAGTACAGCGCCAAACGGAAACTCGATGCCATCGCCTTACTGCACCAGGACTACATCCGGGTCTTACGGGACGGGGCAATCACCCGTATCCACCGTGAACAAGTAGTGCTCGACGACGTCGTCGAACTCCGCCGCGGTGACCAGGTCCCAGCCGATGGCGTGGTACTCAGCTCCCATGACATGGATATCGATGAGTCTATGCTCACCGGGGAGTCAGTGCCGGTGGGCAAGGCCCGGGGGCAGACCATCCTCTCCGGGACTGCTGTGCTGGCCGGTTCGGGCCGGTTCGTGGTCACTGCCGTGGGTGAGAAGGCCCATGCGGTGAAATTGGCCGCGGAGGCGAAGAAGTACCTGAAGATCAATTCGGAGATCCGCCGGGCCCTGGAGCGGATCGCCTTCTGGCTCTCGATTGCGCTGATCCCGATCACTGCAGTGGTCTTCAACGGGCAGATGCGCGCCCATGGCGGCTGGTCGGAGGCCTGGGATTCCGGGGAGTGGCGTGAAGCCCTGGTGACCGCGGTGGCCTCGGTGACCGCGATGATCCCGGCTGGCCTGGCCCTGATGACCACAATCGCCTTTGCCCTGGCAGCGGTGAAGCTGGCCCAGAACCAGGTGCTGATCCAGGAGCAGCCTGCCGTGGAGATCTTGGCCCGGGTGGATGTGGTCTGCCTGGATAAGACCGGCACCCTGACCGACGGCACCATCGTCTTCCATGGCTCGACCTCCTTGGACGAGGCCGGACTGCCCACCGGGTGGATGATGGATTCTGATCCGACCCTGCGCGGGGGCGCTGAGGCCTGGCAGCAGGTTCTGGCCTATTTCGGTCACGATGAAGCCGCCAATCCCACCGCTGCGGCCCTGACCGTACCCTTCAGCGCCCTGCCTCAACACCGGCCGGCCTATCAGGTTCAGTTCTCCTCGATGCGCCGTTGGTCAGCGGTGACCTTCGATGCCTCAGCCGGTTCCCTGGCCGGGCATTGGATTCTCGGCGCCCCGGAGATCCTGACCAGCGCCCCGGTCTCCTCGGAGATCGATGTTCCTCAGCTGCTGCGCCATACCGACGGTATTGCCGCCCAGGGTCTGCGGACTCTCCTGCTGGCCTGGGCCCCGCTGGACGGTCCGCTGGATGAGGCCTCAACTCTGCCGCTGCGCCGCGGTGAGCAGCTGCCCCGGGATATGCGCCCGGTGGGTCTGGTGACCTTCAAGGAGAATGTGCGTCGGGATGCCGCGGCCACCTTGGACTACTTCCGCGAGCAGGAGGTCGACCTCCGGGTGATCTCCGGGGATAACCCCAAAACCGTGGCTGCGGTGGCCCGGGAGGTGGGCATGGAATTCACCGGCGACGGCGTGGACGCCTCCACTCTGCCCAGCGACCCCGATGCCCTGCGCACTGCAGTGGCCAGCAATCAGGTCTTCGGCCGGGTAGCCCCCGAGCAGAAGGCGGCCCTGGTCCAGGCCCTGCAGGCCAATGGCCATGTGGTGGCGATGACTGGTGACGGTATCAATGACGCCCTTGCGGTCAAACGCGCGGATCTCGGCATCGCCATGGGCTCCGGCGCCCCGGCCACCAAGGCGGTCTCACGCATGGTGCTGCTGGACGGCAAGTTCTCCCGACTGCCGGGAGTCCTCGATGAGGGCCGTAAGGTCATCGCCAATACCGAACGTCTGGCGCATCTGTTCCTGGCCAAGACCGCCTATGCGATCCTGCTGGGGCTGTTCTTCGCCCTGGCCTTCTGGTCCTTCCCGTTCCTGCCGCGCCAGTTCTCCACTGCAGACTTCCTGATGCTGGGCTTCCCCGCCTTCCTGTTGGCGATTATGCCGAATGTGCAGCGGTACCGCCGCGGATTCCTGCGACGATCCGCATTATTCTCGCTGCCGATGGCGGTGGCTACGGTCATACCCCTGGTTGTGGTCTCGGCCTTCGGGCGCCGCTTCGATGAGGGGGCCTCGGAGATCCAGACCGCCAGTTTCATCTGTCTGACCTTGGTGGGCCTCTGGGTGCTCAATGCCGCTCTGCGGCCGTTGAACGCGGGCCGGATTGCCCTGATCGCCGGTATGTACCTTCTGCTGGCTGTTGTCCTGCTGACCCCGATCTCTCAGCAGTACCACCTCTTCGCCATGCCCAGCGCCGAACTGCTGGCAGCGACCTTCGTGGCCTCCCTGATGGGCTGCGGTCTGGTGGAGCTGGGCCACCGCGGCTATGTGGCTCTGGTGGAGAAGCCCCGTTCCGAGGAGGACGCCGCCTCCGGTCCGGGGGCCTCCAAATCCCCGGCCTCACCGGCAGCGCCCACTCCCCCGCCGGTGTCGCGCTGATCGGCGCTTTTCGGTCATAGTTCACAGTCGCTTCACCTGCTGTTAGCTAGATGAGCCCTTGGCGGCTTTGGATCCTCAGCTGCGGGGAAGCTGCGTGCTGATCTGGCGGAGATGATCCGGGCGGCCGGTGTCACCACAATCATCGTCACGCATGATCAGGATGAGGCTTTGGCTGTTGCTGATCATTTGGTGGTGATGCGCTCCGGTGAGGTGGTGACCGCGGGCCCACCTGCCGAGGTGTGGTCTCATCCTCAGAAGGCTTGGACTGCGGAGTTCTTGGGCGGGGCGACTGTCCTGCCGATTCTCATCCGCCCGGATCAGGAACTGGCCACGGTGGTTCCAGGCCTAGAAGTTCCGGTCCGCGGTTCGGAGTCCGCTGACTCCGTCGCCCTTCAGCCGGTTTCCCACCTTGGAGACTATGCGCTCCCCGGTGGAGTCCCGACTTCCCCTGACTGTGGTGAATCCCGGGGAGTCAGTGACTGTAGACGGTCTGCTGATTGAGACCATTCCAGCGCTTCATCCGGTCCCGACCCTGACGATCAGGGTCCCGGAACTCGGTTTCGTCTATACCGCTGACACGGGTTTCACTGATGAGTTGGTCCAACTGTCCCAGGGGGCGAAACTGCTCCTGGCCGAAGCGACCTACCGTGCTGCTGATGGTGTCGATGTCAGCGGCCACGGCCATCTCGATGGCCATAGTGTCGCTGACCTCGCCGCCCAGGCTGAAGTGGAGCACCTGGTGATCACGCATCTGGCGGATCCCGATCATATGGAGGACATCCACGCCGAGGCTGCCACACGCTTCGAGGGCAGGATCACCATGGCCAAACCCACCATGACCTTCGATCTCGGCTGAGCTGCCCAGCCGAAGGCAGACCCCTACCGGACGCCCCAGGAGTAGGTCTGCTTCTTCAGGTTCAGGTACATGAAAGTCTCGGTGGCGATCACACCGTGGATGGTGCGGATCCGCTGCGAGATGATGTCGAGCAGATGGTCGTCGTCTTCACAGACCACCTCGACCAACAGGTCATAGGCACCGGCGGCGATCACCACGTAGATGATCTCCTCATAGGTGGCCAGCTCATCGGCCACCGGCTCCATCGGCCCCTCAACTTTGATGCCCACCATCGCCTGGCGGGGGAAGCCGAGTTCCAAGGGGTCAGTGACAGCGACAATCTGCATGACCCCGGAGTCCTGTAGGCGCTGCACCCGTTGGCGCACCGCGGCCTCAGAGAGGCCCACCGCCTTGGCTATCGCGCCATAGGATCTGCGCCCGTCCTGCTGGAGCTGTTCAATAATCGCCTTGGAGACATCATCCAACGTAGCCGCCGTCGCCTTTTTCTTCGCCATGTTTAAGAGTCTCCCACAGCCCCGGTTGGGCCCCCTATGAGTCGAATCCGAGGCCGAGCTTATCCATGGTCTTCAGCCATAGGTTCCGCTTACCGGTCGCATCCTCGCGGGCTCGCGCCCAGGTGGTCAGTTTGATGCCCACCCATGCAATCGGTTCCGGCGGGAAGGGCAGAGGCTTCTTCCGCACCATCTCCAGCCCGGTGCGCTCAGTGTCCTCACCGGCCAGTAGGTCCAGCATCGTATCGGCAGCGAACCGGGTGGCCGCCACCCCCAGCCCGGTGAACCCAGTGGCGTAGACGACCCGGTCCCCATAGGCCCGCCCGAACATGGCGCAGAACTGTGTGGAGGTGTCGATAACCCCTGACCAGCGGTGCGTGAACCGGATCCCTTCCAGCTGAGGGAAGGTCTCGGCGAAATGCTCGGCCAGCTTCTGGAACGTCTCCGCCCGGTCATAATGCCCGGGCTTCACCGCCCGGCCGAAGTGGTAGATCACGTCATAGCCGCCCCAGAGGATCCGCCGGTCCGGGGTCACCCGGTAATAGTGGAACTGGTTGCCTGCATCGGCCACCCCAATACTCGGATCCCAGCCCATCTCCGCCAGCTGTTCCTCGGTCAGCGGTTCGGTGGCCAGCACATAGTCGAAGACCGGCACCGTGTCATACCGGGCCCGCAGATGCCGCAGGGACTTCCCCAGCGGATTCGGGAAGGCATTGGTGGCGATCGCCAGTTTCTGCGCGGTCACCTTCCGATGCCCTTCAGGGGTGGAGATAACAGCGACGACGCCGTCCCCCTCCTCCGCTACGGACTCCAGCCGGCTGTGCTCAGCAATCTGTACCCCCAGGGACTCACAGGCATCGGCCAGCCCCCAGGCCAGCCGGGCGGGGTCCAGCACCGCACAGCCGATGGGGTCATAGCCGCCGGCGAGATAGGTGGGTGAGTCCACCATGGATCGCACTGCCTCAGCGTCGAGGAAGCCCTCCGAACCGGGTTTGAAGTACTCGATCTCATGCTCACGGGTGGCCACATTGAGGACTCCACCGCGTGCGAAGCCGCACTCGATCCCATACTTCTGCACCGTCTGTTCGATACCGTCGAGGTTCTCCAGTCCAAGCCGGTGCAGGGTCTCGTACTCATCGGGCCAACGCTGCTTACCGTTCTCCTCACCATGGGTGAGGCTGGCCTCGCAGAATCCACCATTGCGTCCGGTGGCATGTTCGGCGAGCCGGTCGGCCTCCACCAGCAGGATCCGCCTGCCAGGTTTCCGTTCGGCAGCCCGCAGGGCGGTCCACAGCCCGGCGAAACCCCCACCGACCACCAGGAGGTCGGTGCTGGTATCCGCCTGCAGACTCTCCCGGGGCTGCGGCCGCTGATCAGTATCCAGCCACAGCGGGTCGAATCGGGAGGCCTTCCAGGAGGCGACTGTCGCGGAGGAGGCCGGCGGCGTCGTCGTGGGGTTCATCAGCTCTCCACGCCACCGATATAGCTCATCACATGCTTGATCCGGGTGTAGTCCTCCAGGCCGTACATCGAGAGATCCTTGCCGTAGCCGGAGTGTTTGAACCCGCCATGGGGCATCTCGGAGAGGTACGGGATATGAGTGTTGATCCACACGCAGCCGAAGTCCAGCTCCGCCGAGGCGCGCATCGCCTTGCCGTGGTCGGTGGTCCAGACACTGGAGGCCAGCCCGTAGTTGACGTCATTGGCCTTCTCCAGGGCCTCGGCCTCACTGGAGAAGGTCTGCACGGTGATCACCGGACCAAAGATCTCCTCCTGGATGAGCTCATCATCCTGCCGGCAGCCGTCAAGGATGGTCGGGGCGTAGAAGTATCCGGCCTCGCCGACCTGGTGACCACCGGTGACCAGGGTGACGTGCTCGGGCCGGGAGTCGACCTTGGAGCTGACCTTGGCCAGCTGGTCGGCGTTGTTGAGCGGGCAGACATCGGCATCCGAATCGGGTCCGCCGGTTGTGGTGTTCTCGGCCTGCTCCTTGAGTGCTGCGAGGAACTCCTGGTGGATGGACTCATGCACCAGCACGCGGGTCGCGGCAGTGCAGTCCTGACCGGCGTTGAAGAATCCGGCGGCGGCGATCCCCTCGGCGGCGGAGGGGATATCGGCATCGGCATGCACGATCACCGGGGCTTTGCCGCCCAGTTCGAGGTGGACCTTCTTGAGGTCGTGGCTGGCGGCCTCGGCCACCTGCATTCCGGCGCGGACCGAACCGGTGATCGCGACCATGGCGGGGGTGTCGTGGGAGACCAGGGTCCGTCCGGTGTCCCGGTCGCCGCAGACCACGTTGAAGACGCCAGCGGGCAGGATCTCGGCGCAGAGTTCGGCGAAGAGGGTGGAGGTCGCCGGGGTGGTGTCTGAGGGTTTGAGCACGATGGTGTTGCCGGCGGCCAGGGCCGGTGCCACCTTCCAGATCAGCATCGGCAGCGGGTAGTTCCAGGGGGTGACCTGCCCGACGACGCCGACGGGCTCGCGGCGCACGAAGCTGGTGTGCTCCTCCTTATATTCGGCCGCGGCCTTGCCCTCGAGGATGCGACCGGCCCCGGCGAAGAAGCGGAAGTGGTCGATATTGACCGGCATCTCCTCTTCGGCGGTGAGGTGCTTGGGCTTACCGGTGTCCTGACATTCGGCGTCGACGAATTCGTCGAATCGAGCCTCCAGCGCATCGGCGATCTTCAGCAGGGCCTCGCCGCGTTCCTTAGGGGTGGTGCGCTTCCAGCTGGTGAAGGCCCGCTCGGCGGCGGCATAGGCGGCGTCGATATCTTCCTTACCCGACAGGGGCGCGGTGGCGTAGACCTCCCCGGTGTGCGGGGCGATGACCTCGTAGGTTGCCCCGGATGCTGCCGGCACTTTCTTACCGTCGATGATGTTGAAGAACTCTGTGTGACTCATAATCGTGATCCTACACACCACACACTATTTACACCATGGTTTTTCATGTTAATAACTGATTTCGTAGCTTTATCCTGCATTTAACACTGGATTCCCTTGAACGCTGTGTTCGGGTGGGGCACTATGGAGCAATGAGAGAGAACACTGCTGAAGAATCCGCCCGATTACAGTCCGCGGCCAAGGATCATCTCTGGCTGCACTTCACCCAACATGGGACATATAACGACGACGTCGATATCCCCATGATCGTCCGTGGCGAGGGGATCAACCTCTTCGACGACCGGGGGAAGAAGTACATCGACGGGCTCGGCGGCCTCTTCACCTCCCAGGTGGGACATGGTCGTACTGAGCTGGGCCAGGCCGCCGCCGAGCAGGCCGCCAAACTGGAGTTCATGCCGCTGTGGTCCTATGCCCATCCGGCCGCGGTCCAGCTGGCCGAACGGATCGCCGGCTACGCCCCCGGTGACCTCAACCGGGTGTTCTTCACCAATAGCGGCAGTGAATCCGTGGAGACGGCCTGGAAGCTGGCCAAGAAGTACTTCAAGCTCACCGGCAAGCCGGGTAAGCATAAGGTGATCAGCCGCTCCACCGCTTATCACGGAACAACCCATGGGGCGTTGTCCATCACCGGGATCGCCGGGCTGAAGCAGGACTTCGAACCCCTGGTCCCCTCTACCATTCAGGTCTCCAACACCAATGCCTACCGGGCCAAGGAGCTCACCGCCGGTGCCATCGATGTCACCGATGAGCAGAGCCTGGAGCGTTTCGGGCTGTGGGCCGCAGATCAGATCGCCCTGGCCATTGAGAACGCCGGTCCGGACACGGTGGCCGCGGTCTACCTCGAGCCGGTTCAGAACGCCGGGGGCTGCTTCCCGCCGCCGCCGGGGTATTTCCAGCGGGTGCGCGAGATCTGCGATCAATACGATGTGCTGCTGGTCTCCGATGAGGTCATCTGCGCCTTCGGCCGGCTCGGGGAGATGTTCGGGGCCACTCACTTCGACTATCAGCCCGATATCATCACCACCGCCAAGGGGATCACCTCCGGCTACTCCCCGCTGGGCGCGGTCATCGCCACCGACCGGATCATGGAGCCGTTCCTGACCCCCGGCGCGATGTTCGGCCACGGCTACACCTTTGGCGGCCATCCGGTCTCTGCGGCAGTGGCGCTGAAGAACCTCGATATCTTCGAGGAGGAGAACCTTCTGGAGCATGTGCGCAGCAATGCCCAGACCTTCCGCTCCACCCTGGAGAAGCTGCTGGATCTGCCGATTGTCGGCGATGTCCGCGGCGAGGGTTACTTCTACGGCATCGAACTGGTCAAGGACCGGGCAACCAAGGAGTCCTTCACCGCCGAGGAGTCGAAGACCCTGCTGCACGGGTTCATCTCCAATAAGCTCTTCGAAGAGGGGCTCTACTGCCGGGCTGATGATCGCGGGGATCCAGTCATCCAGCTCAGCCCGCCGCTGATCGCCGGGCCTGCGGACTTCGCAGAGATCGAGCAGATCCTGCGCAATGTGCTCAGCCAGGCTTCGGCGAAGCTCTAACCAGCAGTGACGACCTCAGCGGGGTTCTGGTCCACGGTAGTCTCACCGTGTTCCGGGACCCCGCTTCTGCGTGAGATCCACAGCAGGATCAGCCCGGCCAGCACACTCGGGATCGCCACGGTCAGCCCGAAGGTCAACGGGGTGACATAGGCGACCAGCCAGCTGCCGGCCATCGGTCCCAGAGCGATGCCGATCATATAGACACTGGTGACGAAGACGACGACGCGGCCGGAGACTGCCATCCGGGCGGCCAGGCCGAAGACTAGGGTCAGCACTGCTCCGTACATCGCGCCCCAGGTGACCAGTGCTGAGGCGTAGAGCCAGTAGATATCGGTGGTGACCAGTAGGAATTTGCAGATGGTGCTGATTACCACGATGCCGACCAGGGACCAGGATCGGCCGATGACCCGCAGCACAATCGGTGCGAGCACGGCCCCGGCCAGTCCGCCAATGATGCTGACCGACAGCCAGCTGGAGAGTTCCCCGGCGCTCATTCCGACGTTCTCCACGGCCACGATCTCGGTCATGGTGTAGACCATTTCCTCGGTCAGCGACCACAGACCGAAGATGAAGGCCAGCAGGATCGCCATCGCCCCCAGTGGTTCCCGGGAGTCCTTCGCCGGCAGTTCCACCGGCAGATTCGGCAGGCCCCCGGCCATCAGGATGCCGGCGATGCCGAGCCCGGCCAGCACAAAAAGGATCGCCCTGAGATCGTTGCCCAGAAGCGGCACTACGGCCAGCAGGGCCGCGGCCCCGGCCCGGTTGACGATCATGACCGTGCCGGTGGTGTTATCCGGGTTCCGGGTCGCTGAGGAGGCTGCGGTGCTGGCGGCGATGACGATGCCGCAGCCGATTCCGCCGAGGATGATGCCGGCCTGAACCGGGATCGTCTGCAGGCTCAGTCCGGCTCCGCCGAAGCCCACGGCCATGATGCCCAGACCCAGTCTGGCCAGTTTCGGCCGGTCCCCTTTGGCCACGAACCGGTTGGTGGCGAACATTGCCCCGGCTGTTCCCAGGGACATCACTGTGGCCAGGGTTCCGGCCGCGGTGAGGCTCATGCCCAGGTCCTCCACCAGCGCCCCGATGAGCACCGGCACGAGATTGGCTGCCAGCAGGGCGATAACCCAGGTGCCGACGAAGGCGATGACAATGCGCGGGTTCAGTGCCGGGAAGGTGGAGTTCATGGGTCCTCTCAGGTGGTTTCGGTGAGGTCCAGTTGGGGTGCCCGCTGACGCAGGCCTCGGGTGATCACCAGCAGCCAGGTGAAGCCGACGGCGACCCAGCCCAGGCCGACCATGAAGGTCTCAGCGGTCAGCGAGGTCCACAGCCAGAGGCAGAGTCCGACGCCGATCACCGGCAGGGCCACGTATTTGACCCCGTCGTATCCGCGGTAGCGGCCCTGGTTGATCGCGTAGTGCTTAAGCACACTGAGGTTCACGAAGCTGAAGGCGATCAGTGCACCGAAGCTGATCATGGAGGAGGCCAGCTCCAGGGGGAAGACCAGGGCCAGAAGGGAGACGCCGCCGACAATCAGTGCCGCGACATAGGGGGTACGGAACCGCTTATGCAGTACGGCGAAGACCCTCCGGGGCAGCACACCGTCGCGGCCCATGGAGAACAGGATGCGCGAGACCGAGACCTGGGAGGCGATCGCTGAGGCGGTGGCTCCGGAGACATAGGCCGCGGTGAAGAAGGCGGCCAGGAATGCCCCGCCGGCCTGGGTCATGACATCGACTGCTGCGGTATCGGCGTCGGTGAAGGAGTCGTAGTCGGGGAAAACCATATGGCCCATCCAGGAGATGAAGACGAAGACTGCACCTGCCGAGAGGGTGCAGATCACGATGGCGCGTGGGATGGTCTTCTTCGGTTCTTTGGTCTCCTCGGAGAGGGTGGAGACGGCGTCGAAACCGAGGAAGGACAGGCAGAGGATGGCCGCGCCGGCGGCGATGGCGGTGAATTCGAAATCGGCGTTGCGGAAGGGCTCCAGGGGGCTGATCACCTCGGCGTAGCCGGAGATGGTCGCGAAGCTCATCGCGGCGAAGACCAGGATGAAGACCGCCTGGATGCCGACCAGGGCGCTGTTGAGGCTGGCGGCGACTTTGATGCCGAGGACATTCATGGCGGTCACCAACAGGATGGTGACGATGATGATCAGCCAGACCGGCAGCCCCGGGATGGCGGCATTGAGGTAGAGCCCGATGACCATGAAGTTGATCATCGGCAGGAAGAGATAGTCCAGCAGCAGTGCCCAGCCGGCCATGAATCCGATATTCGGGCCGAAGGACTGCTGGGTGTAGGTATAGGCGGATCCGGCGATCGGGAAGGCTTTGACCATATTGGCATAGGCCAGTGCGGTGACGAACATGGCCGCCAGGGTGAAGATATAGGCCATGGGCAGATGCCCGGAGGTCACCTGGGTGACGATGCCGTAGGTGGTGAACACGGTCAGCGGCACCATATAGGCCAGGCCGAAGAACACGGCCGAGGGCAGCCCGAGGGTGCGCTTCAGGGTAGTGGGTGTCTGGGACATCGATGTCCCCTTTCGGTCAGAAGTGGCAGTGGAGGCCCGGCGGAGCCGGGCTCAGTCGGTGTGAACGACGGTGCCGCCCACCAGGGTCAGCAGCACGGGGATCTCGGTGAGCTGGTCGGGATCGGCTTCGACGGGGTCCTGGGACCAGAGGGCGAGATCGGCGATGGCGCCTGGGCGGATGACACCGAGGTCCTCACGTCCCAGCGCCTCGGCTGCCCAGCGGGTGTAGCCCAGCAGGGTCTCTTCTCCGGTGAGCCGCTGTTCGGGTTCGAAGGTATGGGCCTCAGGGGATCCGGGCAGGCGGCGCAGCCGTGCCCAGGCCATACCGAGCCGGGCGTCCTGTTGGGCCACCGGCCAGTCTGAGCCCAGGGCAATCCGGCCGCCGGCGGTCAGCACATCTTTGACCCGGAAGGAGTGTGCTGCACGTTGTGCGCCGAGTCTTGCGGCGAAGGAATCGGAGTGGTCGGCTTCTCGCCACTGCATATGCAGCGGCTGCATGGAGGCCACCGTGCCGGTTTCGGCCAGATCGGCCACATCCTGATCGGTCAGGGTCTCTAAGTGTTCGACTCGGTGTGGGGCTCCGTTGCGGGAAAGCGCTTTGCCCTGGCCCAGTTGGCGGTAGACCTTGACGGCCTCGGCGACCCCAGCGTCTCCGCAGGAGTGGGTGGCCAGCTGGTAACCGGCCTCATGGTAGGCCGCACAGACCTCGGCGTAGCGCTCCACGGAGTGCCAGAAGGGCTCATGGGAGTCGCCTTCGCTGTCCGGTTCGTGCAGCCAGGCAGTTCCGGCGTCGATGACCCCATCGATGAACATTTTGATCATGGAGACCCGGTAGCGCTCCCCTGCTGTGCCCAGCAGGCGGATGCGTTCGGCTACCGCGTCATCGTCATCTCCGGGCTGGTGCCACATGGCGATATGCAGCCGGACCGGCAGGCCGCCGTCGAGTTTCTCAACCTGTTCCAGGATCTCGAGGGTGATGGGCCGTCCGTCCATCACCGAGGCGCTGGTGACTGCGCTGGCGGCACTGCGGGCCAGGGTCTGCTGGACCCGGCCGACGATCTCCTCGACGGCTTCCTGCGGTGCCGCATCCAGCAGCATCATATAGGCGGGGATCTCGCGCAGTTCCCCGGTGGGCACGCCCTGGGCGTCCAGGACGATTTCGCTGGCGTCGGTGAATTCCTCGGTCCCGTCGATCCCTGCTGCGGCCAGGGCTGCGGGGTTGGCCAATCCGGTGTGCAGGTCGAAGAAGACCAGGGCCAGGGGCCGGCCGTCGAGGACATCGTCGAAGATATCCCCACGGATCTGGGGTGCACCGGTGCCCTCGGGGTCGAAGACTTTGTAGTCGAGGTTCCAGCCGCGGACCCAGGCTCCCTCAGGGAGACTGGCGGCGGCCTCGGCGAGCGCCTCGCGGACTTCCTGGGCCTCAGTTTTGCCGCCGAGGTCCAGGCCGACGGTGAGTTCAGTTCCCCAGACCGGGTGCATATGGGAGTCGATGAGCCCGGGGGTCAGCACCGCTGAAGCTGCATCGATAACGCGTGTGGTCTCTGTCGCCAGAGCCAGGATCTCAGCGTCACTGCCGAGTTGGGAGATCATTCCTCCCTCGATGGCTACTGCCGTTGGTGGGTTGGTGTCTGCTGCGCCGGTCTCTGACTCCTTTGTCATAGTCCGAAGGCGCGCGCCATGAATGATCGTTTCAACCATATGGACACACTAACCCGAGACAACCTTCGAAATCAGCACCTGAAACAAACTTTTTACATGAAATTAGAAGGTTTCGGGTTTGTGACGTTTCAATCTGCTGGAAGCGGCGGGGTCCCGGGCGGGATGCTCCGCCGGCTGCCGGTCTGCTCAAAGGCGGCGGCCATCCTCAGCAGTGCGGCATCGTCATAGGCCCGGCCGGCGAAGGTCAGCCCCACCGGCATTCCGGTATCGGGCATAGTCCCCATCGGCACGGTGACTGTTGGGATCCCCAGATGTCGGATGACGAGGTTTCCATTGGCCACCCAAACCCCATTGCGCCAGGCGAGATCCGCAGATTCACGGTTCACATCGGCGTCCGCTGGGCCGATATCGGCCACGGCAGGAAAGACCACGGCATCCAGGTCCAGGGCATCCAACCACTGTTCGAAGTCCTCCACCCGCGTCCGCTCCAGGCCGGCGAGCCCCTCCGGAAGCTCCGGGATCTCCTCGAGGCTGAAGTCCCCGCGTTCGGCCATGAACTCCGGATAGTTGGCAATATCGTCGTCGAACCCTGTGTAACGGTCGGGCAGGGCACCTTCGGGATGCGGGAAGATCTGGGCGCCGTCGACATCGGCGAGCCGGTTCAGCTGCGGGTCCCCATTGGCGGCCAGGAAATCATCCCAGGTCCAGGCGGAGAGATCGAGGATCTCACGCTGCAGATACTCCTTGCTGACCAGACCCCGGGTGGTGAGATTGGGGACTCCCGGCCGGTCCCCCTCGTAGCCGGAGACCACGGGGAAGTCGGTCTCGGTGATCTGGGCTCCGGCCGCCGTGAATGCTTCCCGGGCCTGTTCCCAAAGCTCGAGCACACTCGGGCGGACCTCAATCCGCTGGCCGGTGGCACCACCGATCCCGGGGCTGTCCCCGATGCCTGCCTCAGGATCGGTGCCGATGTACATCTGGGGAACCCCCAGGCGCAGTCCGGCCAGGGTCTCAGTGGCAGCCTCGGGGCTCTCCGGAGCTAATGCGAGGTAGTTGGCCGGTCGGACCTCAGATGCTTTGGGGAGGCTCACCCAGGGCTGGGCCCGCCAGAAATCGCCGCGGCTGGTGTGGTCATCGGCGACGATCACCTCCAGGATCTCGAGCATGTCCGCCATAGTGCGGGTATGGGGAACGACGACGTCCATAGTCGGCACCAGCGGCCAGTTCCCGCGCACGGAAATCACCCCGCGGGAGGGGGTGTAGGCGCAGAGCCCATTATTGGAGGCCGGGGCCCGGCCGGAGGACCAGGTCTCCTCCCCCAGGCCGAAGGCGGCGAAGCTGGCCGCAGTTGCGGTTCCGGAGCCATTGGAGGATCCAGAGGCGAAGGCGGAGGTGAGGTAAGCGGGGTTATAAGGGCTCTCTGCCCGGCCGCGCAGCCCCCGCTGCATCCCCCCGTTGGCCATCGGGGGCATAGTGGTCAGTCCGATCAGCACAGCCCCGGCTGCCCGGAGCCGTTCGATGGTGAAGGCATCCTGTCCGGCCACCAGTTCGGCGAAGGCCGGGGAGCCTGCTGAGACGGTCAGTCCGCGGACCTGGAAGCTCTCCTTGGCGGTATAGGGGATACCGTCCAGTCGCCCCAGGGTCTCTCCGCGGCGTCGTCGTTCATCGGAGGCCCGGGCCTCGGCCAAGACCTCGGGATTGTCCACGATGACTGAGTTCAGCGGGATCCCACCTGCCGGGGCGAGCTTGGGGTCATTCGTACTGGGCCGGTCGTAGGCAACGATGCGGCGCAGATACTCGGTGACCAGCTGCTCACTGGTGGCCTCCCCGCGCTCCAGGGCCTCACGCAGTTGCCGGATTCCAGTTTCGACGACGTCGATCATGATGGAGTGCCTTCTTAGTGCAGTGGGGCCGGCTGCTGCTGGGTGATGCAGTGGATACCGCCGCCGAAGGCGAAGATATCCCGGGCCTCTACCAATTCGATGCTGCGATCGGGGTATTCCTGGGCCAGGATCTCTGCGGCCACCTCGTCCTGGGGGTCGCCGAAGGCACAGAGGACGACTACGCCATTGGCCACATAGTGGTTGATATAGGAGTAGTCGACCCAGCCCTCCTCATCCTGGAGCACCGCCGGTGCCGGCACCTCTACGATCCGCAGGGGATTGCCCTCGGCGTCGGTGCTGTTCTGCAGGGCCTGACGGATTTCGCGACACACCTCGTAGTCGGGGTGGTCGGGGTTCTGCTGGGTATGCAGCAGCAGGGCTCCACTGCCGGTGAAGGCCGCGACAATGTCCACATGCCCCTTGGTGCCGAATTCGTCGTAGTCGCGGGTGAGTCCGCGGGGCAGCCAGATGGCCTTGGTTGTCCCCAGCTGCCGGTGGATCTCGGCTTCGACCTCGGTTTTGCCGGTGGCTGAGCTGCTCAGTTCGGGATTGCGGCCGGGGTCCAGCTGGACTGTCTCGGTCAGCAGGACTGTGCCGCGGCCGTCGACGTGGATGCCGCCGCCTTCATTGACCAGCTTGCTGCTGCTGATCGGGGCCCCGGTCAGCTCCGCGATATGGCTGGCCAGCCGGCTGTCGTTGTCCCACTCGGCCCAGTTCTGTGCGCCCCAGCCGTTGAATACCCAGTCCACTGCGGCCACGCCAGCTCCGTCAGACTCGGCAGTGTGGACGAATGTGGGTCCGGAGTCGCGCAGCCAGGCGTCGTCGAGATTGGCCTCTTGGATCTCAATGTTCGGGTGGAGCAGTTCACCAGCGACGGCGAGGTCAGCGGGGTCTACCAGGAGACTGACCGGTTCATAGCCGATGACTGTATTGGCCACTGCCGCCCAGGCCTGCCGTGCCCGCTGCAGGGTTTCTGAGCCGGGCTGGCCGAAGGTCCCATTGGCCGGCGGGAAGGCCATCCAGGTGCGGCTATGGGGTGCCCATTCCGGGGGCATAACGCCCTGGGGCTGCACTGTGGGGTCCAGCATCGATCTCCTTAGGTGGTTTTGTCCAGGATTTCCTCGGCTGCGCGGCGGCCCTGGCGCAGGGCGCCGTCGACATGCTGGTAACCGGCGGAGGCAAGGTCCGAGCAGGCCCAGTGCAGGGGGCCGACCGGTTCCAGCTGGTGGGCTCCGTAGCGGTGCAGTCCGCCGAGGTCATAGCTGGCGGCATAGGCTCCCCGGGTCCATTCCTCGGAACCGAAGTCGGATTCGTAGTAGACCTCCGGGGTCAGGGCTTCGGCACCGAGGTAGTTGGCCAGGGATTCCAGGATTTTCCTGCGACGCTCGGACTCCCTGAGTGCGAAGACGGCGTCGGCCTTCTCGTCACTGACGAAGGCCACCAGGGTTCCGCGCTCATCCCCGTAGTTGGTGTTGTCGTAGACCTCCTGGCAGAGCTCATCGGGGCCGAAGCCGGTGCCGGAGAGGCCTTTCTCACGCCAGAAGGGACGGTCGTAGACGGCGTGGACTTTGATCACCAGCCCCATGGATTGGTGCTGGTGCATCTGGTGCTGCAGCCGGGGCAGCGGGGGTTCGAAGGTGATCCTGCTGTAGAGGTTCGGCGGCACTGCGATCACAGCCTGTTCGGCGTGCACGGTGGCGTTATCGGACCAGACGGTGACCCCACCCTCGGGCTCTGTGCTGATGGTGCGGACGGGGCTGTTGAGGATGACAGTGTCCTCAGGCAGTTCGGCGGCCAGGGCTTGGGAGACTGACTGCATACCCCCGATGACGCGGCGGTCGAGGATGAAGTCTTCATCGGTGAGGTTGGTGAAGGATCCGGCAGAGGCGGCCATCAGCACTGCCTGCAGGGCGGAGAAGGAGTGGGCCGGTTTAGTCAGCATGCCTCCGGCGATGAAGATGCCGACGCTGCGGCAGGCCAGCTCGTCATCGCAGTGGCTGCGCAGCCAGTCCTGGAAGGAGACGGTGTCCAGCTCCCGTGCGCGGGGGTGGGCCCAGGGCTGTTCGGCGCCGATCTCGGCGGCCAGTTCGTCCAGCAGTTCGGTGAGCCGGTCGATCTCCGCGGCGGTGGACTCCGTCACGGGGAAGGACTCCCCCTCATAGACATGGCGCTCACCGGCTGCCGGGGAGATATAGACACTGGCCCCGTCCCGGTAGCGGGGGTAGGTCTCCTTGCCCAGTTCATCGAGCAGGCCCAGCAGCTCGGTCTGGTCGGGTGAGACCCATTGGCCGCCGAGCTCCAGGAAGGCGCCGTCGACCTCGGCGGACCAGGTGCGGCCCCCGACCCTATCGCGGGCTTCCAGGACTGCCACACTCTGGCCCGCCTCATAGAGCCGGCGGGCGGCCATGAGACCGGCGGGTCCGGCTCCTACGACGACGACATCACGGCGGAGGGATTCCGGACTACCAATGGTTCGCAACTCACTCATAGCAGCAGCATATGCGTATTTCGTTGCAAATTCTTCCTAACGCTACGAATATCGCAGATATTTAACGTATCGTCACGGAAAAGTTACGTTGGTGTTCGAAATCCCTCGCCGCGGCGAGATCAGGGAGTCTCGTTCTCGTTGATGTAGAGCAGTCGCTTATTGACGAACTCGTCCATTCCCAGGGGTCCCAGCTCGCGGCCCATACCGGAGCGCTTCACACCGCCGAAGGGCATATCGGCTGCCTCGGAGCCGCCGACATTGACATTGGTCATACCGGTCTCGAGCTGCTCGGCTGCTGCCTGGGCCTCATCCCGGTCGGAGGAGAAGACAGCACCGCCCAGGCCATAGGGAGAGCTGTTGGCGATGGCCAGGGCCTCTTCGGCGTTCTTGACCTTATAGACCATCACCACCGGACCGAAGAGTTCCTCGTGGTAGGCATCCATCTCCTCAGTGATCCCGGAGAGCACGGTGGGCTCCACATAGGCACCGGGCTGATCAGGCCGTCCGCCGCCGGCATGCAGGGTCGCTCCCTGGTCCACGGCCCGCTGGATCTGCTCATTCAGCCGCACCGCAGCAGCTTCGGAGGACAGCGGGTAGTAGTTACCCTCGGCGGGTTTGAGGGGATTGCCCGGAACCAGTTCGCCGGCAGCCCGGGTGACCTCATCGAGGAAGTCATCGTAGAGATGCTCGGCCACCAGCAGCCGCTTATTGGAGGTGCAGGCCTGGCCCATGTTGTACATCCGCTTGCCGAAGGCCTTCTGGGCTGCCGCCCGGGCGTCATCGGCGTTGAGGTAGATATGAGCATCGGAGCCGCCGAGTTCCAGCACAACCTTCTTCAGGTGGCGTCCGGCGATCTCAGCCACGGCGGCACCGGCACGTTCGGAACCGGTCAGGGAGACGCCCTGGATACGGGCGTCAGCGATGATCGGCTCCACCTGGTCGTGAGTGATGAACACGTTCTGGTAGGCGCCATCGGGCAGGCCTGCCTCCCGGAAGACCCGCTCCACTGCGAGTCCGGACTGGGGGCAGGTCTCTGCATGCTTCAGCAGGATGGTGTTGCCCAGGATGAGGTTCGGGGCGGCGAAGCGTGCGATCTGGTAGAAGGGGAAGTTCCAGGGCATGATGCCCAGCAGTGCTCCCAGCGGGCGGGACTGCAGAACGGCTTTGAACCCGCCCTCATGCTTGATGACCTTATCGGCGGCCAGCTCTGGGCCGTTGTCTGCGTAGTAGCGGAAGATGCTCACGCAGGTCCAGATCTCAGCCTTGGCCTCGTTGAGCGGTTTGCCCATTTCGGTGGAGATGATCTCGGCCAGCTCACCGCGCTGTTCCTCGAAGGTGTCCGCGATCCGCCGGGCGATCTCTACCCGCTCGGACATCGGCCGGGCGGACCAGCTGCGGTATTCCTGGTGGGCGGCGGCCAGGGCCTGTTCCACCTCGGCGTCGGAGATGTAGTCGAAGCGTTCCTCGACTTCATTGGACTCCGGGTTCTGGGTGCGGAAACCGGTCTCTGCCGCGGGGTCTACTGCAGTCGTCATCGAATGCCTTTCCTTCTCTTGGGGTTACGGACATCTGCCGTACTCACCAGTCTTTCACCGTTGCCGGATAACCGGAACCACCCGCTGAGGTCGGCTGATGGATTCCGGTCCGGCCGGCGGGGTGCACAGGGCGCGTTCAGACGGCGCGTTCCAGGGACCGCCGCCGCCAGTAGCGCCAGACCTGGACGGCAACTACCAGGCTGACCGCCAGCAGGAACATGAAGGAGCCGATCACATTGGCCTCAGCGGGGATTCCGCGGCGAGCGGCGACGTACATGAACTGCGGCAGGGTGGTGTAGGACCCGGAGTTGAAGTTGGCCACGATGAAGTCATCGAAGCTGATCGCGAAGCTCAGCAGGGCCGCGGCTGCGATCCCGGGGATCAGCAGCGGGAAGGTGACCTTCCAGAATGCGGTGCTGGCTGATGCGTAGAGATCGGCAGCGGCCTCCTCCAGTTTGGGATCCAGGGTGGCGATCCGGGCCCGGATGGTCACCACCACGAAGCTGATGCAGAACATGATGTGGCTCAGCACGGTGGTGGTCATCCCCAGCTGCACCCCGAGGTTGAGGAACTGGGAGAGCAGGCTGGCCCCGAGGACCACCTCGGGTGCAGTCAGCGGCAGGAAGACCAGCAGGTTGGCGGATCCGGCGAATTTGAACCGGAACCGCTCCAGGCCGAAGGCGATCATCGTGCCCAGCACGGTGGCGACCACCGTGGCGATCAGGGCCACCTGCAGGGAGTTGATGAAGGCATCGCAGAGCCCGGCGGGTCTGCAGGGGTTCTGCCAGTTGCTCAGCGTGAAGCCGCGCCAGGTGAGGTTGGTCCGCCCGGAGTCGTTGAAGGAGTAGATCAGGATGTAGACGATCGGCACCAGCAGGTAGAAGAAGCTCAGACCGGCGACGACGGGTACGAACCATCGGCTGATATCGATACGGTGTGCCAGTTGTTTCATCACACGATCTCCTTGGTGCCGAAGCGGCGCACATAGGCCATCACCACGATCAGGATGATCACCATCAGCACCGAGGAGAGGGCCGCGGCCCCGGGGTAGTCCACGGATTGGAAGAACCGTGAGTCGATGACCTGGCCGACCATGGTGGTGTTGACGTTATTGCCCAGCATGACCGCGTTGACATAGTCACCGGCTGCCGGAATGAAGGTCAGCAGGGTCCCGGCCATAATTCCGGGCATCGACAGCGGCAGGGTCACCCGCATGAAGGTCTGTGAGCCGCTGGCGTAGAGATCCCCGCCGGCTTCGATGAGCCGGGAGTCCATGCGTTCGAGGTTGGCGTAGATCGGCAGGGTCATCAGTGGCAGATAGAGGTAGGTCATACCGGCGACGACGGCGAATGGGGTGGCGGTCAGCCGGGTTCCCTCCGGAAGGATCGACAGGGTCTCCAGGGTGGAGACGACGAATCCCTCATCGGCGAGGATGAACCGCCAGGACTGCACGCGCAGGATGAAGCTGGAGAAGAAGGGGGCGATGATGACCACCAGTAGCAGTCCCTGCAGTAGCGGCCGGCCGCGCAGTCGCACGGCGACCAGATAGGCCATGGGGTAGCCGATGATCAGCGCGGCGACTGTAGCGATCAGCGCGAAGCCGAAGGAGCGGATGAAGGTGTCCCAGTAGGTGCTCATCATCGCGCTGTAGGTGCCGAAGTTCAGTCCCGGTTCGAAGACTCCGGTGGCTGCTCCCTCCGGCTGGGTGTACAGCGACATCGAGAGCATGGAGAAGACCGGGATGGCGAAGAACACCACGATGAACAGGAAGCCGGGCAGCACCAGCAGCATGCCCATCCGGCCCCGCAGCCGCCAGGCTCTCTTCTCCTCGGCGGAGGTCTGGACTGCAGTACTCATCAGACCTCCTCGATGCCGGCCTCGGTATCGGCGTCTCCGGCCAGGCCGAAGAGGTTCGACTCCTCCCACCAGAGGTCCACCTGGTCCCCTTCGGTGAAGCCGGTGCTGTGCAGATTCTGCGCGAAGACGGTGAACTCACCGAGGCCCTGCACGGCGATCTCGTATTCGGTGGAGACACCGGTATAGGAGACTGAGGTGACCCGTCCGCCGGGGACTTTTGCCCAGCCGCTCCCTGCTGATGCCGGGGGCTGACCCGCAGGGGCTGCGATGATCTTCTCCGGTCGGATCCCGGCCACGATGGTTCCGGTGGTCTGGACTGCTCTGGAGGCGGCCAGGCCGGTGGTGGTCCCGGCGAAGCTCAGCGAGAGCCAGTCGCCGTTGGATTCGGTGACTGTTGCTTCGAAGAGATTGGATTTGCCCAGGAAGTTAGCTACGAAGGCTGTTGCCGGTAGGTCATAGAGCTCATCCGGGGGCCCGATCTGCTCGATCCGCCCGGCGTTCATCACCGCGACGGTATCGGCCATGGTCATGGCTTCTTCCTGGTCGTGGGTGACGTGGATGAAGGTCACGCCCACCTCGTCCTGGATGGTCTTCAGCTCGGTCTGCATCTGCCGGCGAAGTTTCATATCCAATGCGCCCAGTGGCTCATCCAGCAGCAGCACATGAGGCCGGTTGACCACTGCTCGGGCCAGGGCGACCCGCTGCTGCTGGCCGCCGGAGAGCTGTGCGGGTTTGCGCTGGGCAAGATGCGCCAGCTCCACCAGCTCCAGGGCGGCTTTGGCCTGTTCGACGGCGTCGGGGACTTTTTTGCGCTTCAGTCCGAAGGCCACATTCTCCAGGATGCTCAGATGCGGGAAGAGCGCATAGGACTGGAAGACGGTGTTGACCTCACGCTGATGGGCCTTGGTGGCGGTGACATCCTCATCGCCGATGTAGACCCGCCCTGAGGTGGGGTGTTCCAGACCGGCGATCATCCGCAGGGTGGTGGACTTTCCGCATCCGGAGGGCCCCAGCAGGGCGAAGAACCGACCGGCGGGGACATGGAGGCTGAGGTCATCGACTGCTGTGTAGTCCCCGAAGCGTTTGGTGATGCCTTCTAGGACCAGATCTTTGCCGCTTGCTGCCATCAGTTGCCGATCACCGACTGGAAACGGCTCTGGAGTTCGTTCTCCTCCTCGACGTCCATGGAGCGGATCACCTGGACATTGGAGAGGGTCTCGTCAGTGGGGAAGATCAGCGGATCCTCAGCCAGTTCGGGATCGATCTGCTCCATGGCCTCCTGGGCGCCTTCGACCGGGCAGACGTAGTTGACATAGGCAGCCACCTCGGCGGCGACCTCGGGGTCGAGGTAGAAGTTCATCAGGGCCTCGGCATTGGCTTTATTCTCCGCCCCGGAGGGAATCAGGAGGTTATCTGACCAGAGATTGCCTCCGGCCTCGGGGATGGCGAAGTCCCAGCGGTCGCCTTCTTCGAAGTTCAGCTGGGTGATATCACCCGACCAGGCCATACAGGCCAGGGCGTCACCGGAGACGAGGTGTTCCATATAGCTGGACTCCACCTGGCGGATCTGTCCGCTGGAGAGCGCCGCGGAGAGTTTGTCCAGGGCGTTTTCGAAATCGTCGTCGTCGAAGGATGTGATGTCCACACCCTGGTCCATCATGATCAGCCCGACGGTGTCGCGCATCTCGCCGAGGACCAGAACCCGTCCGTGCAGTTCGGGGTCGGTGAGCAGATCCTCGACACTGTGCACCCCCTGGGGAACGGCATCGGTATTCCAGGCGATACCGGTGAGACCGGACTGCCAGGTCACCGTGTGGTTGCGGCCCGGGTCGAATTCGACCTCCTGGAGGCTGGGCAGCAGATTTCCGAGGTTGGGGATATTGCCGTGGTCAAGTTCCTGGGTTTGATCGTCCTGGATGAGCCGGGCGGCCATGAAGTCGGTGAAGCAGATGAGGTCCTGGCCGAAGTTCTGCCCTTGGGCCAGCTGCCCCTGGATGGTGCCGTAGTAAGACTCGTTGCCGTCGATGTCCTCGGCATAGGTGACGTTGATGCCGGTCTCCTCCTGGAAGCGGTCCAGGGTGGGGTAGCTGCCGGTGTCGGCGTCGTAGTCGAGGTAGAGGCTCCAGTTGGCCCAGAAGAGTTCATCGGAGTCGCCATTGCCTCCGCCATTTGATCCTCCACCGGTGCCGGTGCCCTGGGTTCCGCAGGCGGCCAGAGTGCCCAGCAGGCCGGCTGCTCCGCCGGCGGCCAGCAGGTTGCGCCGGGAGATGCGGCGGCTGGCCAGTCGGGAGGTGATAAGACGCCGGACCCTGGGATCGGCGGGAAGCGGCTTATGGAGTCTGCGGGGTGTCATGATGGTCGTAGCTCCTTCAAGGCGTTGGTCCCTGTGGCGGTGCGATGGCCCAGGGCTGGTCGAGCGTGAAATCCAGTAAACCTCCTTCAAGCTCTGGAATGCACGTTTTGCGCGAAAAATTTACATTCACGAAACTCGATCCGTAGTTAGAGTCACACAATACGACAGATTCAGAAGTTCTGGAAGGGTGAGATGCCGCTTTTTTCGCAGAACATCCGCAGTGCGGAATCAGACTAAGCTGATATCCATGTCTTCGCGCAGCTCCAGCAGGCTTCTGCTGCTTGTCACAGTCCTGCTGGTGGCGGCAAATCTCCGCTCAGTCATCACCGTGGTGGGCCCGCTGGTGGAGCGGATCGGGGTCGATACCGGGTTCAATCCCCTGGCCCTGGGCGCCCTGGGTTCGATTCCGATCTTCGTTTTCGGCTTCGTCTCTCCCTTTGTGCATCTGATGGGCACGAGGCTTGGCCTGGACCGCACGATCTTCGCCGCCCTGCTGGTTCTCACCGGTGGGACCCTGCTGCGTTCCTATGGCGAGGCTCTGATGCCGACCTGGATCTCCCTGTATGCCGGAACCGCCCTTCTGGCGGCGGCTATCGGCGTGGGCAACGTCCTCGTTCCGGCAGTGGTCAAACGTGACTTCCCGGATAAGGTCGCGGTGATGACCGGGCTCTATACCTCGGTGATGATCGCCCTGGCCGCCCTGGCCTCCGGGGTCGCTGTTCCGGTGGCTGACACTCTGGGCTGGGAGAACACGCTGGCGGCCCCGGCCGCGCTGACCCTGCTGGCCATTGCTGCATGGCTGATGCGCCGCAGCAGGCGCAGTGACCGGCATCAGCACACGTCAGTGCCGCTGCCCGGTGGGCACAGCGTGCCCAATTCGGTTTGGTCGCAGCCGCTGGCCTGGCAGGTCACTGCCTTCTTCGGCCTGCAGTCCACAGTCTTCTTCATCATGCTGACCTGGTTCCCGGCGATTCAGACCTCCCATGGCATCCCGGAGGCCAGTGCCGGTATGTGGCTGGGCATCTTCCAGGCAGTGGGAGTTGTGGCGAATCTGCTGATCGGCCCGGTGCTTCAGCGTATGCCCGATCAGCGTCTGTTCTCCGCAGTGATCACAGCCTTTATGCTCACCGCAATTCTGGGGATCATGTTTGCGCCGTCGTTGATGCCGGTATGGGCCGTCTGTCTGGGCCTGTCCACCGGTACGTCACTGCTGCTTGCCCTGACCCTGGTCTCCGTGCGGGCAGGCAGTATCGAAAAGGTCGGCAAGCTTTCTGGGATGGCCCAGGGTGTCGGGTATCTCTTGGCTGCCTGCGGCCCCCTGGCCGCCGGTGCCCTGTATCAGGCCGCCGACTCCTGGACACCGGTGCTGTGGTGTGTGGTCGGCATCGTGCTGCTCTTGGGCACCTCAGGTCATCTGGCCAGCCGGAACCGACAGCTGCGCTGAGTCAGGCTCCGATATGCTCATCGGCCAGGGTGAGCACCTCATCGAGCACCTCGAGGCCGAATCGGATCTCATCCTCGGTGACGTTCAGTGGCGGACAGAGGTGCAGCCGGGTCATATTCATAAACGGCAGCACTCCCTTGGCCTTGGCCGCGGAGACCAGCTCGTTCATGATCGGCGGGGTCTGGCCGTAGGGGGCCAACGGCTCCCGGGTGGCTTTGTCCCGGACCAGCTCGATGGCCCAGAAGGCCCCGACGCCCCGGACATCGCCGACGCTGGCGTGATTGGCCTTGATCTTCTCCAGGCCGGGGCCGATGATCTCCTCGCCGATCCGTGCGGCGTTCTCCACCATGGACTCTTCGGTCATCGCGTTGATCGTTGCCACCGCGGCGGCAGCGGCCAGGGGGTGGCCGGAGTAGGTCAGCCCGCCGGGGTAGACCCGGTCGGTGAAGCTGGCGTAGATCTCATCACTGATGATCACACCACCTAGGGGCACGTATCCGGAGTTGACGCCCTTGGCGAAGGTGACCAGATCCGGTTCGACGCCGAAGTGCTGGTGGGCGAACCATTTGCCGCTGCGGCCGAATCCGGCCATGACCTCATCCATGATCAGCACCAGTCCGAACTCATCGCAGAGTTCGCGGGCGCCCTTGATGTAGTCCACCGGGGGCACGTAGATTCCGGCAGTGCCGGGGATGGCCTCTAGGATCAGCGCGGCGATCTGGGCGGGGCCCTCTAGCTGGATGACATCGCGCAGATGGGCCAGGGCGCGCTCGGCCTCCTGGGCTTCGGTCCATTCCTGGGCGTCGGCGGGACGGAAATGGGAGCGGTAGGTGTAGGCGGGGAAGAAGTGGGTGACCCCGGCGTCGTCGTCATTGGCGATCCGACGGGGGTCGCCGGTGAGATTCACGGCCAGCTGGGTGCCGCCGTGATAGGAGCGGTAGGCGGAGAGGACTTTGCGTTTGCCGGTGTGCAGCCGGGCCATACGCACGGCGTGCTCATTGGCATCAGCCCCGCCATTGGTGAAGAAGACGTGGTTGAGCTTCTCGTGCACGAGTCCGGTGATCAGCCTTGCGGCCTCGGAGCGGGCCTCGTTGACATGCTGTGGGGCGATAGTGGGCAGTTTCTCGGCCTGCTCTTTGATCGCCGCGACGATCTTGGGGTGCTTATGTCCGGCATTGGTGAAGACCAGCTGGCCGGTGAGGTCCAGCAGCTTATTGCCGTCACCGTCCCAGATCCAGGAGCCTTCAGCGTCCAGCACGGTCATCGGGTCCAGGGACCCCTGGGCAGACCAGGAGTGGAAGACATGGGCCCGGTCCAGTTCATAGGCTTTGCGCCCGGCTGCGATCTGTTCTTCGCTGATCCGGCTGTCCTTCTGGTTCCCCGCAGCTGAGTTTGTCATGACAATTACTATACGACGGAATCAGGGCCATGTCAGGGGCTCTCCCTTCAGTGGTTTCAGAGCGTTTTCAGGGTTGATTCAGGGCATCACCCCCGTGACAGAGCGGGTATGGCCCCGTTAGGTTTGAAGCACTGGCTCAACGTGACAGGACGTCACTTCATCAAGGACAGGAGCGCAACATGGGACTGGTTTCACTGGGCGCCGGAGTTGCCATCGGCTATTTCCTCGGCACAAAGACCGGTAAGGAAAAGCTCGACGCCGGCATCGACCGGGCAAAGCAGACTGCACAGCAGACCTGGGAGCGTGAAGATGTCCAGGACTTCGTGGCCAAGGCCTCGGATACGGCCACCAAGGTCAGCCATGATGTGGCCGAGAGTGCGAAGAAGGCCGCCTCGGTGGCATCGGACTCTCTGAAGAAGGCTGCGGAGAAGGCCGACGACGCCGAGGAGAAGGTTGCCGATGTCGTCGATGAGGCCGAGGAGACCGTTGCCGAGAAGGCTGAGGAGTTCCGGGCCCCGCAGACTAAGACGACCTATAACGGGGATGTGATCTCCGATCCCGGTCAGTCCACTGAGCGTAAGGGCACTGACTGGGCCAATGAGGGCGGGGCGAAGCCCTAAGCTCCGCTTGCCTACCGGGAGGCGCGTTCCAGGATTTCCTCCATCACCGCGTCATTGATCTTCCGCGGCTGCCCGTAGCTGGGGTAGTGGAACTGCATGATGTTGGCGTAGGGGTTAACCTCCAGGACCACTGCGCCCTCTGGGGTGGTCAGGTCCGGGACCAGGAGGTCCACGGCGGCTGCCCCCAGCCCGGGGATTGCCCAGAGCCCCTCGACGGCGAGTTCTCTGAGCTCCTCGCTGAGTTCATCGAGGACATCGACGGCGATGCCGCCTCCTCGGGTGGTGTCGGCAATGGGGGTCAGCGGCTGCAGCTGGCCTTCGGGCAGTACCGTCGCGCGGGTCAGTCCCACAGCGGAGAGGAACCCATCGGTGATCTCCGACTGCCGGGCTTTGAGGTATTCGCTGTTCTTCCGCCGCGCCAGTTCGGCATCGGCCAGCGCACCGACACTGGTGACCCCGTCGCCGACGATGTAGAGCGGCAACCGCGCCACCGCGCCGACGACCTCGCCGCCGACTACATAGCAGCGCACATCCAGTCCGGGGGCGTATTCCTCCAGAACGATGAGGTAGCGGGAGTCACTGGTGGCCGATCGGGCGGCCATTGCTGCCTGCCAGGCGGCCCGCAGTTCCGACTCCCGGGTGACATTGACGGTGATGCCTTTGGCCGCACGCCCTGAGGAGGGCTTGACCGTGACCTCTTTGCCCAGGGACTTCATGTATTTCACCGCTCGGGCGAAGTCGGTGGGGTTGATCGCCTTGCCCTTGGGGGTAGGGATCTCCGCGGAGTTCAGATAGCGCTTGGTCATCGCCTTAGATCGGGAGACCCTGCGTGCCTGGTGGCTGACCAGTGAGGTGATGATCCCGTCCATACCGCCGACTAGGACTCCGGAGAGGAAGAACAGCTGGTTGGATTCGGTGATCTTCTTCAGGGTCATCCGTTTACGCCGCGCTGCCCGTTGCAGGAGGTCGGCGTGGGAGAGGGTGGATGACCATTTCCGCAGCTGATCGTACTGCGGCTCAACGTATTCGGCGATGAACCGTTCGGTGGCCGAGGCTTCTTTGCTCAGTTTCACCTTCGCCCGTGGTGGCACCTGCTGCGCCGCTCCCTGCGCAACCGCGGGTTGCGCGCTGGTGGTCGCCGAGGATGTCCTGGCCGGCGGCGGTGGAGGCGCCGGGGCCTGTGGCCGGGTGCGGCCGGGCCTCTTGCCGGCCGGGAAGTATCGCTCGGGCATGGGTGTCAGGATAGCGCGTGGAACCGGTTATCGGCCTATAACGCGGCGGTGAAGAGGATCTGTTCGGCCAGGGCCTCTGCCACCGGCTGGCCCGGCCCCAGGGGTGGATAGTGGTGCAGCCGAATGCTGGCAGTCTCATCGATGCCGACCACGAAGGCGCCTTCGGCCGCATCTAAGGCACGGGCCTGGATATTGACCCCGGCGGCCATCAGTCCGGGGATGGCGCGCATGGCGTCCACGGCGAGGTCCTTGAGGTCTTCTGTGGCGTGCGCGGTGACATCGGCAATCACGGTTCTCTCCCCTTCGGGCAGGACGGCCAGCACGCTGATGGGCTCTTTGCCTACACAGTAGGCCTGGAGTTTCAGTTCTCCGGCGGGGCCTTTTCCGGGGTTGACTTCGAAGGGAAGCATCGGCTGCGCGGGGTCCTCGGCTGAGGCTCCGGCATTGGCATGGGGGATTTCCATCAGATCCAGATGGGCCCAGGCTGCTGCCGGGTCATCCAGTACCCGCCGGGCGTGGGCCGGCACCAGGGTGGTGACTCCGCCCTGGCTGTCCTCCTCCTGTCCGGGCCGCCGGATGGTGGAGTAGCCGCCGATGACCGTACCTGCGAATTCGAAGACCCAGCGTCCCTCGGTGACCTTCCGTGTGGTGATCCGTCGGGTGGACAGGGCCCGGCCCAGCAGCGCGGCCGAGGTCGGCAGTGGCTGGGGTCGGGCTGGAGCCTGCTGCTGCAGACTGCGCAGTTCAGCGGCAAGGGCGGCCGGCGTCAGGGGCTGCTCTTCAGGAGTCTCCGCAACAGGGGCGTCTTCGGTGGGCATAGCTCCTCAAGGATAGCTGGATTGAATATCTCGAAATGTGACATCGCCCTTGCTGGGCCTAATCGGTGCGGCGTAGCGTGGGGAGAGTCCATCCCGAGCGGCCGAGAGATCTGGCTTGTTGACGCCGCAGCAACCCGGGGGTGCCGAGTCGTTCTGCCGGGTGCTAACGCCAGGACCGATGGGAGCGTTATGAGTTCAGCCACTGCCACACTGACGAGGCCTGATGTGAGCACTTCAGCACTGGAACCGCTGAGCCTGCGGGCTGCCTTTGCGCAGGTCCCCCAGCCGGTGGTGATTGTGGGTGCTGAGGTTGACGGCGCCCCGGAGGCGCTGGTCGCCTCAACTTTCACTGCGGGGGTTTCCCTGGAGCCGCCGCTGGTGACCTTTGCGGTTCAGCACAGCTCCTCGACCTGGCCGCGCCTTCGGGATGGTGCCACCCATCTGGGGGTTTCACTGCTGGGGTCAGAGGGCGGCCCCCTGGCCCGTCAGATTGCGGGTAAGGATCGGACCCAGCGCTTCGCGGGGGTGGCTTACACCGCCGACGACGACGGCTCTCTGGTCCTCGATCATGCTCCCCTGTGGCTGAAAACCCGGGTGTATAACGAGTTCACCGCCGGGGACCACGACATCGTGGTTCTGGAACTTCTGGATCTGGGAGTGGATGAGACGGTTCCCGGTCTGGTCTTCCACCGCAGCAGCTTCACACCTCTGCCCTAGTCCGTGTGTCCTCCACACGCATGATCACCGAATTGGGCTGGAAGCCACCGTATTCGATGAAGGCTTCATGGTGGAATCCGGTCAGATCCTCGGACTCGAAGACCTGCTTGCCCTCTTCCCACAACGCATCGCTGCTTTCCTGGCGGCTCTCTGGTCTCTGGATGGTTGCTGTGCGGCTTCAGGAGGCGGTTCTGCCGCTTCAGAGTGCTCTGACCCGCCGGAATTGTGTTGGGCGACGTGACCGCGCATAATCTATCCCGGCCTTGGCTCAGATGAGCGAGGTCAGGCTCTTATTCTCAGCACAAAAGGACTTCTTCATCATGAGCTCACCTGCTGCCCGCATGCAGGACCCCGCCGTGGGCACTGTTGCCTGGGTTGTCATTGTGGCCGCCTTCGGCGGTTTCCTCTTCGGTTTCGACACTGCCGTGATCAATGGTGCGGTGGATTCCATCGAGACCGAGTTTGCGCTCAGCGGGCTGGTGACCGGTTTCGTGGTCTCCTCCGCTCTTCTGGGCTGCATGATCGGCGCCTGGTTGGGCGGCAGCATCTCCGACCGGATCGGGCGCCAGCGGGCGATGTTGGTTGCGGCGTCGTTCTTCTTCGCCTCCGCCATCGGTTCGGGTCTGGCTGTGGGGGTTATCGACCTCACGGTCTGGCGTGTGCTCGGCGGTATCGGTGTGGGTATGGCATCGGTGATCGCCCCGGCCTATATTGCTGAGGTCTCCCCTGCAAATATGCGCGGCCGAATGGGCTCGCTGTGGCAGATGGCCATTGTGGTGGGTATCTTCTCCGCGGCACTGTCGAACGCTTTCATCGCCAACCTCGCCGGTTCTGCCGGTTCTCCCCTGTGGCTGGGTGTGGATGCCTGGCGCTGGATGTTCATCATGGAGGCCCTGCCGGCTCTGATCTACGGCCTGCTGGCTCTGTCTATTCCGGAGTCCCCGCGGTATCTGGTCTCGCGTGGCCGCGATGAGCAGGCCGCCTCGGTGCTGCGCTCTGTGGTGGGCCTGACCCAGGACAGTGCGATCTCGGAGAAGATCCGCGAGATCCGTCAGACCATCAATGTGGAGGCCCGCCAGAAGCTGCGCGACCTTGTGGTCAGCGGCAAGATTATGCCGATCCTGTGGGTGGGTCTGGGCCTTGCGGTGTTCCAGCAGTTCGTGGGCATCAACGTGATCTTCTACTACTCCAATACTCTGTGGATGGCGGTGGGCTTGGCCGAGGAGCAGGCCTTCCTGATCCAGGTGATCACTACTGCAGTGAATATTCTGGGTACGGTCATCGGCATCATCATTGTGGATAAGGTGGGTCGCCGGATTCCGCTGGCTGTGGGCTCGGCCGGTATGGCTGTGGGCCTGGGCATGATGACCATTGCATTCTCACAGGCCACTGTGATTGAGCGGGCCGGCGAGGAGGTTGTGACCCTGCCGGATCCCTGGTCCTATATTGCGCTGGTCTCTGCCAATGTCTTCGTCATCTTCTTCGCCGCGACCTGGGGCCCCTTCATGTGGGTGCTGCTGGGCGAGATGTTCCCCAACCGGGTGCGTGCGGTGGCTCTGGGCGTCACAGCTGCGGCGAACTGGGCGGCAAACTTCCTGATCTCGATGCTGTTCCCGGAGATGGCTGGCCTGTCGCTGGTCTTCGCCTACGGCTTCTATGCGTTCTCAGCGTTCCTGTCCCTGATCTTCGTGCTCCGCTGGGTTCCGGAGACCAAGGGCCGCGAGCTGGAGGATATGCAGGAGGTCGGCCACCAGCGCGACTGACGCCGGCCTAGGCACTATTCCTCAGTGGGGGCGCTTCACCAACCAGTGAGGCGCCCCCCACTGCTGTCTGGTCCAGTCCAGGTCGAACTTCCAGCGGCGGCCTGCCTCAGTGGTGAGGACGACGCCAGATGAGGGCGTACCGCCACAGCAACAGCTTTTTCCATTTCACATGAGGCAGTACGGCCTCAGCAGTACGTCGCACGGTCCTGTAATCATGTGGTGGGGGCCAGACTGTCGGAGCTGAGTGGTCCCACACTCCGTACTTCCGCGCCAGCCGCCGATGCTGCATCGCCCCGGCGAGACTGAAGAGGGCGTCTTTTATCCCGTTCCCCTGTGCCATCCCTACGATGATCAATACACCTCCGGGGCGGGTCAGTGCTGCCAAACGCGATAGTGCCGCTTCCAGGTTGGGGATGTGATGCACGGTGGCTACAGAGGCGACGACATCGAACTCGCGGCCAAAGGGATATGTCATGACATCGGCTTTAACCCAGTTCACCTGGTCAGTGAGCTCACGAGCCTTGTCCAGGACACCCTCATCACTATCGATGCCGATCACTTCAGGGATACTCTGACGCAGCTCTTCTGCGAGAAGGCCGTTTCCACACCCGACGTCGAGCGCGGAGAGAGCTTGCGGGGGAACACCGTTAAGGACAAGCCGGTGATAGTGCAGGTTATGGTTCCACCTTTTGCCGCGACCAGCCATCGGCCACTCCCTTGGAATGAATCCTCGCCGAAATATCAGCAACTGAGTACCCCTGCGAGGTCTCCCGCAGGACATCGATCTCGCGTTCGGTCAGCGGGCAGTCGTCGACGACGGCAAGTGCGGAGACATCCGGATCTATCCACCGCCTACCCTCGTGAAGTGCTTGGATGACCTCCGCAATATGTGTGGGCTCGGCAGATTTGCTGACGAATCCGCGCACTCCCAGTTTCAACGCCCTGCGCAGCACCCCGGGCCTGGCATGCCTGGTCAGCATGAGCACGACCTGGTCCGGGTTTTCCTTCTGCAACTGGCCGAGGGCTTCCAATCCATCGGTGCCCGGCATTTCGAGGTCGATGACCAGCACATCAGGCTGGTGGTGCCGTACCGCCTCCAGGGCTTCGCGACCGTCCTGCGCCTCCGCCAGCACAGTGATCTCGCCCTCGAGGGGCAGCAGGGCAGACAGTGCCTTGCGGAGCAGAGCCTCATCATCGGCCAGCACAATAGAGATCATCGCACCGCTCCCCCATCAGGGGCGAAGCTGGCCTCGGTGAGAAACCTCCCCTGATCACTTTCGACCCTCAGCCTCCCTCCGCTGTCGGTGACGCGCTGCCGAAGGTTCTCCAGACCCCGTAGCTGTGGCTTTCCCTGAGCGTGGGAGTCAGCGCCATCATTGGTGATACTGATCCATTGCTCGGAAAGTCGGATTCGCACTCTGGTGGACTGGGCATGCCGCAGGATATTGGTCGTCGCCTCGCGCAGCACCTGTCCCAACAGTTCGTTATGGGGGCTGGCCTCGGCCTGCCCCTCTGTCTCCCGCTGCACCTCGACGGCAATACCCCCGGCCTCAAAGAGATTCTTGGCGTTCTCCAGCTCCGAGGTGAGGTTCAGCCGACGCTGGGCATAGGCCAGCTCCTTGGTCTCAGTGATGGTACTGCCGACCAGTTCGTGAACTTCGCGGAGCTCCTCGCTGGCACGGTCAGGATCAGAGTCGATCAGCTTCTCCGCCAGAGCGACACCGCTGCGGCGATCAATAGGCCCCCACCGACGACCACGGCCTCCCACCAGTGCTGGGCTCGTACAGCTACCAGCAACAGTCCCACGGGGATAACGGTCACCAAGGTGCTGATCACCGTGGTCCGGTTCATTCGGCGGTAACTTGCGGCATGGGCGTGAAGCTCGGCAATGTAATCGCTTGGATGACCGTCTCGATCATTGCCTGGGGTGTGCTCTTCGGCTTCTTCGGCGACTGGGTCTCGAATTGGTTCATGTAGGCCGCCGAGTGCAGCCTGCTGATGGTGAGGGGCCGCTTCGGCCTCCCACCATCAGTTGATGAGGTCGCGGACCTGGATGACTTGGTCGCGGCCGGGGCCGACACCGATGGCGGAGAACCGGGTGCCGGAGAGCTCCTCGAGGGCCAACACGTAGTCCCGGGCATTCGGGGGCAGATCCTCCAGGCTCCGGCAGCCGGTGATGTCCTCTTCCCAGCCGGGGAAGGTGTCGTAAACCGGCACTGCATGGTGGAACTCGGTCTGAGTCATCGGCATCTCACGGTAGAGCTCGCCGTCGATCTCATAACCGGTGCACACCGGGATCTCCTCGATACCGGTGAGCACATCCAGCTTGGTCAGGAAGTAGTCGGTGAACCCATTGACGCGGGTGGCGTAGCGGGCCATCAGGGCGTCATACCAGCCACAGCGGCGCGGACGGCCGGTGTTGACCCCGAACTCACCGCCGGTCTTCTGCAGGTACTCACCCCATTTGTCCTCAAGCTCAGTGGGGAACGGGCCGGCACCCACACGCGTGGTGTAGGCCTTGATGATGCCGATCGACCGGTTGATCCGCGTCGGACCGATACCCGAGCCCACCGAGGCACCGCCTGCGGTGGGGTTCGAGGAGGTCACAAAGGGGTAGGTGCCGTGGTCGACGTCGAGGTAGGTGGCCTGGCCACCCTCCATGAGCACCACATCCCCGCGGTCCAGGGCGTCATTGAGCAGGATCGTGGAGTCCACGACCATCGGCCGCAGCCGGTCCACATAGGCCAGGAAGTACTCGGCGATCTCATCGACTGTGATGTGCCGGCGGTTGTAGAGCTTGACCAGCAGTTCGTTCTTCTGCCGCAGGGCGCCTTCGATCTTCTGGCGCAGGATGGACTCATCGAAGATGTCCTGCACCCGAATTCCCAGCCGGCCAACCTTATCCATATAGGTGGGCCCGATGCCGCGCCCGGTGGTGCCGATGGCACGCTTGCCCAGGAACCGTTCGGTGACCTTATCCATGGTCTGGTGGTAGGGCGCCACCAGGTGAGCGTTGGCGCTGATCCGCAGCCGGGAGGTATCCGCCCCGCGGGCCTCCAGGCCGTCGATCTCCTCGAAGAGCGCCTCGAGGTTGACCACCACGCCGTTGCCGATCACCGGGGTCGCATTGGGCGAGAGGATCCCGGCCGGCAGCAATTTCAGCTCGAATTTCTCCCCGCCGACAACGACTGTATGTCCGGCGTTATTGCCGCCGTTGGGCTTGACCACATAGTCGACCCGGGAGCCGAGCAGATCGGTGGCCTTGCCCTTCCCCTCGTCGCCCCACTGGGCACCGACGATGACAATGGCTGGCATAGGAGAAGTCCTTCCAAGCGAGTGTTAAGCCTCAGTGAGTCTACCAACGCTTGCCCGCTTCGGCTGAGCCGGAATCCGGCGGCCCTCCAGGTCGCCGGGTTCCGGCAGGGCGGCGGCCATCCCGCCATGGGAACCGGCCCCAGTTCCCCGACCCTGGCGAAATTGGCCACAGCCCCACCGGAAGGCGCACGGAAGAAGGCTTTCCAGATCGCTGGGCGCAGTGAGGCACTACCGCAGAAGAAGATCTCCGAGATCGATGTGGATGCCATCGATCAGTGGGTCGTTGATGAGTACAGAGAGAACGACGACGGCTCCCCCACCAAGTACCCGGCGGTGGTGATCGGGGCGGTCTCCGGTGCTGCCTTCTTCCGGCTCAAGCGGAAGGCCCTGGGCCCGGTCTACGAGGAGTTCCTACGGGACCACCTCGCTGAGGGCGGAACCGTCATCACTCTGGAGAACACCCGGACCTGGCGAAGCACCCACACCGGCACCGGCGCCAGTGATGGCCGCAGCTTCTTTCAGTTCGGCTGCCTCGGCGGGCTGCCCGAGCAGAAGTATGTCTCCGGCAGCCAGCGGGTGCGTGAATTCTTGGCCGCCGAGGGCTCGGAGTACCAGCAGTGGACGGCCCCGGAGGCCACTGGCCGGACTCCCGATGGGGAATGGGGCTTTGACCTCGCCCTGGGGGAGGGTATTGAGCGTCTGGCGGGTCAGCAGGGCTGGGGCCGGCGTCGACTGTTTCAGAATGAGCCCCAGGACGCCTCGGCTGTCATCGCCGAGCTGTACCGGGATTGGTATGCCCGGGGCCGCGGCGAGGTCATCGGTGTGGACCGCGAGGCCTACCCCGTGGACACCGGGGCGGCTTTCCGGTATCAGGAGGCAATGAAGTCAGCTGGTGAGCACCGGGAGCTGCCCGATCCGCTGAGCTTGGAGGAGGTCGATGCCTTCGCTCAGAAGTACGGGATCATCAGCAGTGACCTCTCACTGCCGGAACATCACGACGACGTCGCCGGGGAGGGTCTGCGCAACCCGGTGGCCTGGGTGGCTGACTAACCGAGGCGCCCGCCGCTGGCCTCGAGGTAGCAGGCCGCGCAGAGAGATTCGTACCAGACATCTGCGCCGTCGATGGCGACCTGGTCGCCGTCAAAGATGATCGCATCACCCTGCCTGCGGGTGTTGAACACCGCTTTGCGCCCACAGCGGCAGATGGTCTTCAGCTCCTCCAGGGAGTGGGCGAGATCCATCAGCCGAGCCGATCCCGGGAAGGCCTTGGTGCGGAAGTCAGTGCGGATCCCGTAGGCCAGCACCGGGACACCATCGAGGACAGCAATCCGCAGGAGGTCATCAACCTGCTCCGGGGTCAGAAACTGGGCCTCATCCACCAGGAGGCAGGCCACCGGCTTGACTCTGGTGGAAGCAGCCTCGGCGTCGTCATGAGTTTCGAGATCCTCCAACAGGGTGCCGGCCGGATCTGCGGTGGCGTGGCGGTGGTACAGATCCCGCAGTTCAGCCTGCGGCGGGATCACGAAATCAGCCCGGCGGGTGACACCGAGCCGGGAGACGATCTCATCATTGCCCTTGGTGTCCACTGCGGGTTTGGCCAGCAGCACCCGTTGATCGCGTTCCTCGTAGTTGAAGGCAGCTTGGAGCAGTCCGGTGGATTTGCCGGAGTTCATTGCCCCGTAGCGGAAGTAGAGCTTGGCCATCAGCCCCGCAGTGTGCGGATCTGCTCTGGGGCGGATGCGTCACAGTCGGCCAGGAAGGTGGTGATCCGCTGAACTTCGCCGGTCTCTCCGATGGCGGCTGCGGCCTGTCCCAGGGCTGCCAGTGCGCGCAGGAACCCGCGGTTGGGCTCATGGGACCAGGGCACTGGGCCAGCGCCCTTCCAGCCGTTCTGGCGCAGGGCGTCGAGTCCGCGGTGGTAGCCGACCCGGGCGTAGGCGTAACCCTCCACGGTGTAACCGGAGTCCAGAGCCTCCTCAGCAAGGAGCGCCCAGACCAGGGATGACGTGGGGTGTTTAGCGGCCAGATCCACCGGCTCCTCGCCGGCGGCCAGAGATTCAGTAACCTCCGGTTCAGCGGGCAGCAGTGTGGGATCGGGCTCCATCAGGTTTCGGCCAACCATACTCATGCAAGTCATCCTAACTGTGCATAAGCGCAGGGCAGGAACTAGACGGGCACCGCGGCTGCTTTGGGTCCATCAGTGGGCGCGTCATCGCCGGGTTTCTTCTGCTTCTTCTGGCGGACTCGCTTGCCGTGGATGACCCGATGACGGACGAAGCCCGAGATCTGGTCAACGACCATGGTGATGGCGATGATCACCACGAAAGTGATGCCGATGGCTTCCCAGTCATAGGGCGAGCGTCCGAAGAGACCATTGGGTGGGGCAATGAGGCGACCGATACCGCCGGCGCCCAGTGCACCCAGGATGGCGGAGGCACGGATATTGACCTCGAAGCGGTAAAGCCAGATAGCCAGCACCTCAGGCATCGCCTGCGGCAGCACCGCCCAACGGATCACCTGCACCTGCGTGGCGCCCGAGGCTCGTGCGGCCTCCACCGGACCGGGATCAACTCCCTCAATAGCCTCAGAGATCAGCTTGGAGAGCGTACCGATGGAGCTGATACCCAGTGCGAAGGCACCGGCCATGGCACCTCCCATGGCCGCCGGGCCCACACCCAGCAGGGGGATGAACAGCGCGACGGCGAAGACGATCTCTGGAACTGCGCGGATCACCGAAAGGATGAAGCGCATTGGAATGTAGAGCGCCAAGGGGCTCAGGTTCCGTGCTGCCAGGATGCCGCAGGGCAGTGAGAGCACGGCCCCGATGATGGTCCCGATCCATGCGATGGCCACCGACTCCAGCATGGCCTCGAATGCTGTGGACCAGTCACCTCGGGCGTCCTCGCCCGGGACCTGGAAGACACCTTGGGACATTCCCACTAGGTAGCTCCAGATGCGCCCCGGCATCTCTTGGAACTGGTCCAGGGACATGCCCTGACCGCTGGGGATACCGGTGCCAGCGGCGGAGCCGATGAACACCACACCCACGAAGATCAGGGCCATGTTGTAGAAGAACTTCGAGGGTTTCACCGGGCGCATATCCAGCCGGTCGGGCGAGTATCCCTTGCTGCCCCGACTGGTGGAGAGCCGTTCCCGCTCCTCAGCGCGTTTTCGGCTCGTGCCGAGATAGGCGAGGCCGTAAATGGCGATACCGGCTGCGACGATGGCTGCTCCCAGGGCGGTACCCTGCATAGCCAGGCGGAAGACCCAGGAGGACTCCGCTGCCGGAGCATCGGTCAGTAGGAATGAACCTGCCGCCAGCAGGACCGCACCGACCAGTGCGGCGGCAATTTTGTATCCGTAGCTCACAGCAGCTTCCTCCTGACCCACATGGAGAGCAGATCGACAAGCAGCACTACTGCGATCAGCGCCGCCAAGATGGCTCCGACCTGTTCATACCCCTGGGACATACGACCGATCTGGCGGCTGAGTTCTCCACCGATACCGGCCACACCGACCACACCGAGGGCTGCGGAGGCGCGGATGTTCAGCTCGAAGACGTAGAGGCTGTAGGAGATGAAACTGGGCATCACCGCAGGCAGCACTGCCACACGGTCACGCTGGAGAAGATTGGCACCGGCGGCATCGGAGGCTTCGATGGGTCCGGGGTTCACTGCGTCGATGGATTCACCCAATAGCTTGGCGACGATGCCGATATTGAACATGATCAGCGCCAGTACTGCGGCCAAGGCCCCGTAGCCATAGGCGGTGCTGCCGATGAAGGCGGCGAACAGCAGTGCCCAGGCAACATCCGGAATAGAGCGGATAACGGAGTTCAGCGCCTTGATGCCCTGGCTGGTTGCCTTGTTCGGGCTGGAGACTGGGGATGCTGCCATGGCCAGCAGGAGCCCGATGAAGCAGCCGATGATAGTTGCCACCACGGCCATGCAGAGGGTGATCAGCCATTCGCCCCAGATTGGACGGCTGGTGCCGGTGACATTGCTGAAGAAGAGGTAGTTCCAGTCCGGGTTGAAATAGCCTGCCAGCTGTTCCCGGGTGTTACCGCTGGTCAAACGGTCGAGGACTTCACTGACTCGGTCAATGAAGTAGATATTGGAGCCCGCCCAGTAGCTCATGATGACCACGGTCAATGCCCCGAAGGCAGCCATGGGGCCGGTTCGGGTGAACCAGCAGAAGACTAGGACCCCGAGCATGACCAGGAACCCGATCAGTGGCCACTGCGGGGCCCAGAGGGTGGTGAATCCCAGGGGGAGAAAAAGGACTGAGGTGTCCTCGCGGGTCCACCAGAAATATGCGAAGGCAGCAGCTGCCACCAGGATGAGTCCAAGATAGGAGCTCAGCGGGGGTTTGGGACGTTCAGGTCTCTGCTGGGTGGTCCCGGGCGTTCCTGTCGGCCTTTTGACTCCGACAGTCGCCCGTCGTTCGGCGACCTCTGAACTCACACTGTTTCCTTCTCAGCGGGTTCTTCCGAGGGGTTCTGGGAGGTGGCGACGTCCTCCTCATTCAGAGAGCGCTGGTACACATCCTCGATGACGGCGTCGGTGGCTTCCTCGGTGGGGCCGTCGAAGACCACGCGGCCAGCACGCATTCCGATAATTCGGTCTGCATAGTCGCGAGCGAGGTCCAGATGGTGCATATTCACAATGCAGGTGATGCCGAGTTCCTTCTGGATCTTCCGGAGGTCGCCGAGGACTCGGCGTGCCGTCGGCGGGTCCAGGGATGCCACCGGCTCATCGGCCAGGATCACCTCGGGGTCCTGAGCAAGCACTCGGGCAATGGCTACACGCTGCTGCTGGCCGCCGGAGAGTGCTGAGGCTCGGTTATAGGCCTTGTCGACAATGCCGACTCGTTCCAGGGATTGGAAGGCCACCTCTTTGTCCTCGGCTCCGTACCACCCGATGAGGGAGCGCCAGGTCGGGGTCACAGCGGACCGGCCGATGAGCACATTATTGAGAACACTGATGCGTCCAACGTTGTTGAACTGCTGGAAGATCATGCCGACCTTGGAGCGCAGCTTCCGCAGTTTGGACTTGTTCTTGGGGTTCACCGTGGTCTCACCGACGGTGAGAGCACCATTGGTATAGGGGACCAGGCCGTTAACCGCCCGGATCAGTGTGGACTTACCGGCCCCGGAGAGACCGATGATGGCCACGAATTCACCTTGGGCGATCTCCAGGTTGATGTTGTCCAGACCCTTGAAGCCATTGGGGTAGACCACATCGACGTTCTCGAAAGTAATCATGAAATGGGAGTCCTTAGGCGGGATGCGGCCCCGGGCCGGTCAGCCCGGAGCCGCATCCATTATCGCTCAGCAGTCGATCACTCGTCACCGAAGTCGAGGTAGACCTGACGTGCCACGTCGAGGGCCTCCTCATCGGCCGGTGCCAGACCGTTGATCTCGTAGACATCGTAGAGCGGATCGCCCTCATCCAGGTCACCGGACTCCGCGAAGCTCAGCCATGCGTCAGTGAGGACCTGCAGTTCCTCATCGTCGAACTGGTTGGAAGCCACGATGCCGTCGTTCGGGATCGGGCCGGCCCAGGCGAAGACCACGAGCTCTTCACCGACATCGGGGTTCTCGTCCTCGATGTTCTGGCGAGCGTCGTCGAAGGAGGTGCCGATCGGGAAGTCACCGTTGTAGACAGCGGTGACAGCCTGGTCATGTCCGCCGGCGAACTGCGCGTCAACCTCAACACCGAGGTCGTTGAGCTGGGTCTGCGGGAAATAGAAGCCGGAGGCGGAACCTTCCTCGACGTAGGCCACGGAGGTGCCGTCTTCGATCAGCTCGAGGGCGTCCTCACCCATGGGGCCGTACTCGGCGAACTCACCGGACTCTTCGTCGTAGATGCCGTTGCAGAAGGAGTAGCCTTCTTCATCCTGGACGACGTCGTCGAGGCAGTAGGTGTCGGGATCGTTGGTGAACCACTGGGTGACATAATTGTCAGAGCCGTAGCGGATGGACTGCAGGATGGGAGTACCGTCTGCCTCGTCCTCGGCCTGGATCATGCCGACCGGGCCGGACATGACCAGCTGCACATCGCCGGTCTGCATACCGCTGATGACACCGAGGTAGCTGTCAGCGAAGAAGATGTCGACCGGGAAGCCGCCCAGTGCTTCGGAGAGCTCCTCAGCGAGTGCGTCGGCGTTCTCCTCCTCAGCCTCAGTGGCGGATTCGGTGGCCGGCACCAGGCCGATGGTGATGGAGTCTACCGAGGTGATTTCACCGGCAGCCTCTGCGTCGCCGTTATCGTCACCGTTGGTGTCGGTGTCATCGGTGTCGGTGGTCTCTTCATCCTCATCGCCGTTGGCGTCGAGGTCCTCCTCATCACCGGCACAGGCCGCGAGGGTCAGGGTCAGGACACTGGCCAGCGCAAAAGCCGACTTGGTGTTCATACGCATATGTGGAACTTCCTTCGAGTTCAGTCAAGATGCAGGTGCGTGCCTCCCGGTTCCCGGTAACCAGTCCCCATTCGGCGCCCACAGGCCAGGGGCCTGCGAGTCTAAACTTCACTCTAAGTGGGGCTGAACCTTGCCACAACCTGAGAGCCCCCGGTTCGCGAAGCTGTCACCTGATGTTTACTTTTGACCCCATTGGCCGATGAGATCGGCCGCCTCAGTGAAGCTCTGCACCCGGTGACTGGGCTCCCCCAAACCGGTGGTGAAACGGTCGATCAGCACCGTGACCCCACCCTGTTCGGCCACATAGTCCAGATCATTGGCCCAGATATCTCCCACCGAGAGAATGCTGCCGGCAGCCACCTGCGCCCCACCCCGGAGCTCGGCGGCAGTCTGCCGGGCCTGCTCCACAGTGGCCGGCATGCCGAAGGGTTTCTGCGCGGAGTTGATCACCGCATCAAACGCAGCCTCCAGCCCCAGAGTCTGCAGCCAGGTGTCGAATCCTTCGGCCGGGGAGTTGGTGGCAAGAACGACGACGACGCCTTCCTGGCGCAGCCGGCTCAGCAGTTCCGGCGCCTCCGCCGGTGCATGCAGGTCTGTGTTCTCCAGACCAGCGCCCAGAAGGGTCCGCCGGGCAGCCCGGAAAGCCTCATCGCAGGTCTGTCCGCTGAGTCCGGCTTGGACTCCCAAGAGCTGCACCAACTGGTAGCCGTCCTGCAGCGGCCAGGAGGTGGGGTGAGCACCAGCAGCGCCCATCCTCGCTTCCTGTTTCACCGCGAGGGGGACGCCGTCGTCGTCGTAGTTGATCTCTTCGACCAGTAGGGTGTCGGCGGCGAAGGCATCGGCCACCAGATCGCGCACCGGCCGACCCCCGGGGCCGTTGAGCCCACGGGTGGTCAGCTCTTCATCTACCTGTGCGGCATAGGCCAGAACGGGGTCATCGCCGAGGCAGAGGGTGCCGTCGAAGTCCAGGATGAGGAGTTTGGGCTCCACGGACTTCCCGATTACTTGATGCTCTTACCGGCAGAGCCCAGCCACTGGGCGGCCTCGACCACCCGGGCTGCCATATTCTCCTCGGCTGCCTTACCCCAGACTCGGGGGTCGTAGGTCTTCTTATTGCCGACCTCGCCGTCGATCTTGAGCACGCCGTCGTAGTTCTTGAACATGTGATCGGCCACCGGGCGGGTGTAGGCGTACTGGGTGTCCGTGTCGATGTTCATCTTGATCACCCCGTAGCTGACCGCGTCGTTGACCTCCTGCTGGGTGGATCCGGAGCCACCGTGGAAGACCAGGTCGAAGGGACGGTCCTTGCCGTATTTCTCACCGGTCTGCTTCTGAATGTCATCGAGAATCTCGGGGCGCAGCTTCACATTGCCCGGCTTATAGACCCCGTGGACGTTTCCGAAGGTCAGGGCGGTGATGTAGCGGCCCTTCTCGCCCAGGCCCAGGGCCTCAATGGTGGCGATGGCGTCCTCGACAGTGGTGTAGAGCTTCTCGTTGATCTCGTTCTCCACACCGTCTTCCTCACCGCCGACAGTGCCGATCTCGACCTCGAGGATCTGCTTGGCGGCAGCGGAGCGGGGCAGCAGCTCAGCGGCGATCCGGAGGTTCTCCTCCAGGGTCTCGGCTGAGCCGTCCCACATATGGGAGTTGAAGATGGGGTCCCGGCCGGCTTTGACCTCCTCCTCGGAGGCTGCCAGCAGGGGCAGGACGAAATCGTCCAGCTTGTCCTTGGGGCAGTGGTCGGTGTGCAGGGCGATATTGACCCCGTAGTTCTTGACCACCTCTTTGGCGAAGGCTGCGAAGGCCTTGGCGCCGGTGACCATGTCCTTGATGAAGGGGCCGGACCAGTAGGCGGCACCGCCGGTGGAGACCTGGATGATGCCATCGGATTGCGCATCAGCGAAGCCCTTGATTGCCGCATTCAGCGTCTGGGAACTCGTGACGTTCACTGCGGGGAAGGCGTAGCCGCCGGACTTGGCGGCGTCGATCATCTCGTTGTACTTATCCGGAGTTGCAATGGCCACGGAAGTCTCCTTAAGCGTCGGCTCTGATGGGCAATATCATCGGTGCACGGTCCATCCTACCGAGCCATGCGATACCGATCACCAGGGGTGCCGCCTGCCCAGAGAATGCTCAGCCGGTGAAATGCGGCTGGTTCTGCAACCGGGCGTCCTCCAGCCGGGGAACGATCATCACCGGCCCTTCTGCCCGGATGAGCGCACCGCGTGCCACTGATCCGATCAAAGCGCTGACCAGGCTGTTGCGGCCGTGGGTTCCCACCACGGTCAGCTGGGCGGTTTTGGTGGCCTGGTGCAGGACCGTGACGGGGTCACCCTCCTCGACACTGGGGATGACCTCAAGGCCTGGGTAATGGCCGGTGAGCCAGGTAACCTCGGCCTCGAGAGCTTTGGCCAGGGATGCCTTGCGGCGTTCGGCCACCCGGTCCTCCCGCGGAGCCAGCTCCGGGTACCACATCAGGGCTCCGTCCAGCGGGGGCAGAGCCATCACCATCCGCAGGGCGACCCCGCGGTCAGCGGCAGCGCGGGCGGCATGCAGGGCAGCGACCCGGCTGAAGCTTGACCCCTCGACGCCGACCACCACCGGGGCATCAGAGGCCACCGGGTCGAAGCGCTCGGCTCCCTCGCCGCTGATCTCGCTCTGATACTCACGGGGTACGACAACTGTGGGGCATTTGGCGTGTGAGGGTAGGGCGGTGGCCACTGAGCCGAGGATCCGGCCTAGGAATCCGCCGCGGCCGCGGGCGCCGACCACCACCAGTTCGGCGGAGGCGGAGAGGTCCACCAGCACTCCGGAGGCATCCCCCTGTTCGGCCCGGTAGATCACCTCACCGGGATAGCCGGTGAGGAGCTCGCGGGCCTCTTCCAGGGAGGATTCGGCCACCTGGCGTTTGAGCTGTTCCTCAGGAATATCGGGCACCCCGATCATGGCAGTGTGCACCATGGCGGGTATCGCGAAGGCAGTGACTACGGTTAGGACTGTATTGCGGCGCTGAGCGGCTCGGGCTGCGTAGAACAGCGCCAGCTGGGCGTGCTCTGAGCCGTCATAGCCCACAAGAACGCCCAAGTTTCGGTCAGCGGAGTTGAAGGGAATGGAGCCGGTCTGGGTCTGAACGTCGTTGTTCATCATGTCCCTCATCCCGGGGGTCTGGGGAGATCCGACGACGACGGCGACCCCCTATATCTAGTGGAACCGTCCTCGTCAGCTCCATTATACCCGGTTTTTCTACGTTGTGTAGAAAAATTCCGAAGGAATTTTTCTCTCCCTCAATCGGTCGCAGAAGACACCATATCCAGGAAGGCCCGCCTCAGGGGAAGCCGAGCAGGCGGAGCCCCGCGGCTGCTGCAGCTCCGATGATCACCACCAGAAGGAAAGGCGCCCGCAGCAACAGCGCCACAGCCGCTGCCACCAGCGCACCCACGCGTGCATCCAGGGCGATTCCCTGATCGACCGAAACCGTATTGAGCATGACTAGGGAGGCCAACAGCCCGATGGTCAGCAGACCGGAAATCCGGCCGACCAACGGATGTTTCAACCAGGAGGCCGGCACCAGATATCCCAGGATCTTCAGTCCATAGGCGGCTGCCGCCCCCAGCAGAATCCATACCCAGAGACTCATCGGCGCTCACCTCCTCGGCCTGCGGTGATCAGGCCCCAGCCGATGGCCACCACTGCAGCGATCAGCACTGGCAGCCCGGAGGGGACTACGGGGATAGTCAGGGTGGTCACCAGAGCAGCCACAACTGCCAGCGCCCAGGGTTCGACGGATTTCAGCCGGGGCCAGAGCAGGCCCAGGAACGCTGCGACCACAGCGCCGTCGAGTCCGAAGGCCTCGGGTTCAGCGATGAACTCTCCGAGCCAGGCACCCAATGCAGTCACTGCGGTCCAGCCGGTCCAGATCCCGATTCCGGTGACCCAGAAGCCGCGGCGCTGTTCGGCGGGATCCTCCTGTGCAGTGGAGACCGCCATGGATTCATCGATGGTCACATGGGCCGCCACCAGCCGCTTGGCCCCGGCCGGGTTGAGCATGGCCTTGATCTGGACCGCGTAGATCGTATTGCGCACACCCAGCAGGGTCGCGCTGCTGAAGGCCGCAGCTGGGGATCCGCCGGCGGCGATGACCCCGATGAAGGCGAACTGCGATCCCCCGGTGAACATCAGGGCACTGAGCGCAATGGTCTGCCAGAAACTAAAACCTGCCGCCACCGCCAGCGCCCCGAAGGAGAGCCCGAAGAGGGAAACGGCAATGGTAACCGAGAGCCCCATTTTGGCCGCCGGGGTCAGCTCCAGCCGCCGCCCCTGATCAGAACGTGTAGTCACAACGCAATATTATGGAAAAATCGACGCGCTGTGATTGCCGAACCATATGGTGAAAGGCGGGATTATGAGCAATGATCTGAAGATCGACGATCTTGATCGCGCGATTATTGCTGAACTGGAGGAGGATGCCCGGCTCAGCAATACCGAACTGGCCCGCCGGGTGGGCCTGACCCCGGCTCCCTGCCTGAGGCGAGTCCAGCGGTTGGAGGCTGCGGGCGTCATCGCCGGTTATCACGCCTCGGTCAGTCCCAAGGTGGTGGGGCGGGACTTTGAGGTGATCGCCGCCATCGATATCGCGGTCAACAACAGTGTGACCATTGAGGATTTCGAGAAGGCTGCCGTGGCCGTTCCGGAGGTCACTGAGCTGCGCCGGATGTTCGGCCAGCCCGACTATTTCCTCCGGGTGCAGGTCGCCGATGGGGAGCACTATGAGTCCCTGGTCATTGGGACACTTTCTCAACTGCCGGCGGTCAGTCGGATCCTCTCGCATCAGACCATGCGCCGGCTGAAGGGCTGAGGCCGGGTTCAGCGCCCCGGTCTGCCGTGTCATAGGATGACCGGGTGACAGTGATGAAGGGCCGGTGGTTTCGCCGCAATCTGGTGTCGCTCTGCGCCCTGGGCCTCTTGGCTCCGCTGACGGTGGCCATCGAAACTGACTCCGTGACCTTCACCTGTCCGGTCCAGCGGCTTCATGAGATCAGCACTTCACGCGTCTTCGAACCGGCCAATGATGAGGTGGGTTGGAACAGCCAGTTCTCCCGGTGGTGCAGTGATACTGCGGTGGAGATGGCTTTTGTGGTCCCCGAGGACGTCGACGGCGTCTTCCGTCTGGAGCTCGGTGGCAGCAGCACAGCTCCGAGATGTCCGATGAACTCGGTGACCACGGCCCAGAGCCAGGCCACCGGATAGAGGTGCTCAACCAACCAGCCCTGGGCTGTGTCCAACCAGACCATGGCCTGCCTCTGTTGGGCCCAGTTGCTGACTGTGGAGGCGTACTGCTCAATGGCCAGAATGGCCAGGAAGATCCATAGGGTCTCGAGGTAGACCACTGCCGGTGCTGTGGCTCTGGGGTAACTGGTCTTCAGCCGCCCCAGGACTGAGCGCAGCACAAAGGCGGCAACGATCAAGCCGACTTCGATGACCGTGTCGAGGTCTGGCTGCCGGTTCAGGCCCAGCTGCAGTGCGGCGGGGTCTCCCATATCGGAGATCTTCCCCTCCGGAACTTCGAAGGCCAGGGACCCTGCCAGGGGCACACCGGTGCGCAATGGCTGATCCAGCAGGGATTCGATTCGCTCACTGGCCCGGTATACGTGCTCGCCCAGATGCAGTTCGGCATGGACGAGGTGCCCCGGTTCGGATTCGGTCAGCTGGGCCTCGAGGTCGACTATCAGCCAGTCGCTGGCCACTGCGCTCTCATCTGCATCGAGGTGATCGGGCCCGGCCTGCGGAGAGCCTCGGGGGCCTGCGCCGCTGCCGTCTTGTTACGTTGGTGGACTCCCCCTGCATCTGACTCACAGTCAGCAGTCTAAAGACTCTCGGGCCTTGTCCGCTCAGGCCTCCCAGCGATAGCGACGCAGATCGACCTTCTGTCCGGTTGCCAGGACCCCTTCGGCACGCAGTCTGGCCAGCTGTTCATCCCGCAGATGAGAGGCAGGGACGCCGTCGGCGCGAATGATTCGATGCCAGGGGAGGTCGAACCCATCTTCGCGCAGGACCCAGCCAACCTGCCGGGGATTGGATAGGCCCGCGAGCGCGGCGATATCTCCGTAGGTCGCCACAGTGCCTGCCGGGACTGCTGCAATGATCTCCCGTACCCGCTCATGGGTCTGCTCATTCATAAATTGCCTCAATCTGCCATAACCGCATGACCCCGGTTATACAGGTAGACCTCTACTGTCGGCAGCTCATCGAAATGCTCATTGACCAGTGCTGCCCATTGCAGGGCCGACTCCTGATGTTCAGCTGTGACTTCGCGTTCACTATCAGGGAGGTCTTCCTGGGCGGGGTGTTCGCCGCCCCCCCTCCCCTCCTGGGGCAAGCCGGAAGGTGATCGGCACCAGGCCGGTATCACCGGCTGGACTGTAGGTCTCCAACCGATCCTCACCCAAGGGACTCCAGTCGGGTTTCTCCAACTCCTGCCAGGCTTCTACCGCGGCGATTCCCTCCTGGAGATCATCGCGTTGAACGGTGATCCCAAGCTCAGTCTCTGATGCGCGGGAACCCTTCCAGGCAATGACATCACCTTCTGTTGCAAGCCCCAGTTCCAGGAGGTCAGCGTATTGTTCGGCGTCGATGATATCTCGCCATTCCCCGCCGATGGTCACCCGGGATCCCGGTCCTACTTCTCCCCCATTGGGCAGATGGACGGTGGGCATAATGCCATAGTCGTTTAGCAGCGCCTCCAGGTTCTCACCGGCAGCCTCGGTATCCGCATCGGGATCGAGGACAAGCTCAAACCAGTGGAGTTCATCGAGTTTTCCTTTGATCTCGTCATCGCCGAGTTCGATCTCATTGTCAAGCTCTTCGAAGAGTGATTCATCCACCGCATCTGCCGCCTGCCGGGCGCGCTCTGGTAAATCCTCATCACCGGTACAAGCCACCAGACTGGCGGCCATCAGACCTGCGCCCACCGCAGTCCAGCGCTCTGTCATGTCCATACCGATATTCTGGTGATGATCCCTCTACGGCTACCGGATGTGCCCTAAGCGGATCCTGGCTGATTACTCCCCGGCGGCGGCGAGCACCCGCTGGATCTGGGAGGCGATCGCATCGGAGGGTTCCAGGACCTGAACATGATCCCCGGTGGCCGCCTGAATGGCGTCTTTGATCCAGTGATAGTGAGTGCAGGCGAGTACGACGACGTCGGCCCCCTGTGTCTCTACGGACTCCACCACCGCGCTGAGGGCCAGGTCTGCGGAGCGGCCCTGTTCGATTGTGGCCGCCCAGCTGCTGCAGTCGGGTTCGATCACTGTCAGTTCCCCCGCCCAGGTCTGTTTCAGCCGCTGGTACCTCGGGCTGGCCAGGGTCGCAGGCGTTGCGCAGACCACGATGCGCCCGGAGCGGGTCAGGGAGCTGGCCGGTTTGACCATGGGTTCCAGTCCCACAAACGGCATCTGGGGGTAATCGGCCCGCAGCTGCTCAATGGCTGCTGCAGTGGCGGTGTTACAAGCCAGCACGACGACGTCGCAATCTTTCAGCAGCGGCTGGATGGCTCGGTCGGTCAGCCGGTGGACCTCTTCCGGGGTCCGGCTGCCATAGGGGACGTTCTTGTGGTCATGGGCAGTGACCACCTGGGCCTGCGGCAGCAGTTCGGCAAGCCGGTCGGCGACTGCCTGGCCGCCGCGGCCGGAGTCGAAGACACCGATCTTCACGTCTCAGGCACCTTTGGCGAAGTCGGCGATGAGGGCGGCAATCGGATGCGGTGTGCTGATCACCGCTTCATGTCCGCGGTCGGCGATCTCCTCCATCCGACCATTGGGCAGCAGCTCGGTGACCTCTTCGATCCAGTACCTGGGACAGACCCGGTCCTTCTCCCCGCCGATGACCAGCACCTCCGCGGTGATCTTGGGGCAGGTCTCCTCCAGCCGGTGTTCCAACAGATATTTGGCGTTCTTGAGGAACCAGCGCATCCCGGCTTTGGCGTATCCGTAGACCCCCATGATGAAGACTTTGGGGCTCTCTCCGGTGAAGTCCTGAAGCAGTCGCAGCATCTGTTTGCCGATAGTGCGTTCGGAGCGGTTGACCGCCGGGGCGATGAACACGCCCTGGTTGCTGATCTCGGGGTGGCGGGCCAGGGCCTCGGCGGCGACCTGGGCGCCCATGGAGTGACCGACCAATACGGGGTTCTCCACATCCAGGGAGGTGACCCAGTCGGCGACGATGTCACCGAACTGCTCAATGGTCAGGGCCTCACCCGGTGCCGGGGAGTCGCCGAATCCGGGCAGGTCCAGGGCGTAGACCTCTCCACTTTTGGCCAGTTCCTCGGCGAGGTCCTGGTAGATGGCACGGCCCATGCCGATACCGTGCAGCAGCACATAGACGGGTCCGGGCCCGGGGTTGCGGTAATGGTCGAATACAACAGTGTGCTCACCTCGGGTGAACGAGGAGGTCTCCACGTCAGCCATAGCAATAACCTACTGCACTGTGCCGGGTGTGATTGCCGGACGGGGATCGATACTGGTCAGCTGCCGGTTCAGATCTGGGCATGCTGGCGGATCCAGGCATGCATGGCGATCCCAGCTGCCACCCCGGCATTGATCGAACGGGTGGAGCCGAACTGGGCGATAGACAATGTCGCCTCGGCCGCCTGCCGGATCTGCTCGCTGAGCCCGGGCCCTTCCTGACCGAAGACCAACACACAGTTCTGGGGCAGCTGGTAGGCCTCCAGGGGCACTGAGTCTGGAAAGAGATCGACGCCGAGCACCGGGAGTCCGGCCTCTTTGGCCCAGGCGGTGAAGTCCTCCACGGTGGGATGGTGTCGCACATGCTGGTATTTATCGGTGACCATGGCCCCGCGACGGTTCCATCGTTTCTTCCCGATGATGTGGACCTCTTTGGCCAGGAATGCATTGGCTGTCCGGACCACGGTGCCGATATTGAAATCGTGCTGCCAATTCTCGATGGCCACATGGAATCCGTGTCGTTTGGCATCGAGGTCAGCGACGATCGCTGAATGCTTCCAGTACCGGTATTCGTCGATGACGTTACGCCGGTCGCCTTCAGCCAGCAGGTCGGGGTCATAGTGATCGCCCTGCGGCCAGGGCCCTTCCCAAGGCCCCAGGCCCACTTCCCGCTCGGCTTCGGACTGGTTGTCTGTCATGGACTGTGAGCCTACCCAATGACGCTGCAGACAGCTCTTCGATAAAGTCGGTGTATGGGTCAGCCGAAGAATCCTCTCGAAGTCCTCAGTCTTGACCAGCTCCGTGCCCGGAAGTCCGCCAAATGGCGGGCCTTCGGTGACGAGGCCCTGCCGCTTTGGGTGGCGGAGATGGACACCCCGCTGGCCGAGCCGGTTGCCGCGGCCCTGCATGAGGCCATCGAACTCGGCGATACCGGTTACCCCTCCTCCGGTCCCTACATCAGGGCCTTCTGCGATTTCGCCAAACAGCATTGGGGTTGGACCGTCAGCCCCAGTCAGGTACGTCCGGTCCGCGATGTGATGTCTGGAGCGGTCGAGGCGCTGAAACTGGTCGGCGAGATCGCCGATACCGTCATCGTCTCCTCCCCGGTCTACCCGCCCTTCTTCAAATATCCGGTCAGCGCCGGACGCCGGGTAGTCGAGGCCCCGCTGGGCCCAGACGGACGCTTGGACTTCGAGATGCTGGAGGAGTCCTTCAACCTGCGCACCACCGGTGGCCAGGCGGCCTATCTTCTGGCGAATCCGCATAATCCCACCGGAGTGGCACATACCCGGGAGGAGTTGGAGAAGCTGGCCGGACTGGCCGCTGACTACGGCATCCGGGTGGTCGCCGATGAGATCCATGCCCCGCTGGTCTACTCCGAGGCGCGGTTCACTCCGTATCTGAGTGTGGATCCGCGCGGTTACGCCATCCATGCCGCATCCAAGGCGTGGAACCTCGCCGGGCTGAAGGCCGGGCTGATGGTCGCCGGTGAGGAGGCGGTCGATGAGTTGGAGAATCTGCCTCCCGAGGTCCCGCATGGGCCTACCCATCTCGGTGTGGTGGCCCAGACCGCTGCGTTTACCTCCGGTCAGCCATGGTTAGAGTCCCTGCTGACAGGTTTGGATGCCAATCGGAAGCTGCTGGGTGAGCTGTTGGCCAAGCATGCCCCGGAGGTGAAGTACACCGCCCCTGAGGCCACCTATCTGGCCTGGTTGGACTTCTCTGCCTACGGTTTCACCGATGATGAGCCGACCCCCGGGGTGGAGACCCCGGTGCTGGGTCCGGCCAAGCACCTGTTGAAGAAGGCAGGTGTGGCACTGACCCCGGGGCATCCCTTCGGCTCCGGCGGCGAGGCCCATGCCCGGCTGAACTTCGCCACCAGCCAGTCCATCCTCACCGAGGCCGTCGAACGCATAGGCCAGTCCTTGCGTTAGTCAACGCGGTGGGTGCCCCTCCGCCGTTTATTACTAGACCTCTTCTCTCGCCGGCATCACGTCAGAAGTCGCTGAGGCCTGCGCGCCCATCTGAGAAGCGGTGGGTCGGAGGTGCGAACCCGGGGGATCCCTTGTGAGGAGCCGACTCCGCCGAAGGCGGATCGGCGAGTGAAGGAGGAGGGTTCGCACCGGAGGGGAACCCCGCCGCTTCACAACCTCAGCTCAGCCCGAGGTCGTCCTTGGAGTAGGCGTAGAAGCAGGGCACTCCTGCTTCCTCTTCGATCCGTTCCTTGGCCCCGGTGTCCCGGTCGACGATGACGGCCACGGCCTGGACTTCGCCCCCGGCCGCACGCACGCCCTCCACTGCCTGCAGGGCTGAACCGCCGGTGGTGGAGGTGTCCTCCAGGACCACAACTTTGCGGCCCTTGATATCGGGGCCTTCGACCTGCCGGCCCATGCCATAAGACTTGGCGGCCTTACGCACCACGAAGGAGTCGATGGCCCGGTTCTGGCCGGCCGCGGCATGCATGATCGCAGTGCCCACGGGATCAGCCCCCATGGTCAGCCCACCGGCGGCATCAAAGCTGATGCCGGCGGCGTCGAGCATCTTCAGCATCACTTCACCGACCAGGGGGCCGGCCTCATGGTGCAGGGTCACCCGGCGCAGGTCCACGTAGTAGTCGGCCTCTTTCCCGGAGGAGAGAGTCACTTTGCGCCGGACCACCGCATGCTGATCGATGAGATCGCGGAGGCGGGTGGCGGCGTCGTCGTTGTTTTTCAGCAGCTCGGCGGCGTAGGAAGTCATAGTAGTCAGCCTATCCCCAGCAACCTTTCACCCGACCGTTACACAGGCCTGATTAGACTGTGCCTATGCGTGAGCTTCAGAAGGCAATTGTGGAAGAGATGGGCGTAAAGCCCCAGATCAATCCCGATGAGGAGGTCTCCCGACGGGTAGATTTCCTGGTCGACTACGCCAAAGCGGCCGGTGCAAAAGGTTTCGTGCTGGGCATCTCCGGCGGTGTCGACTCCACATTGGCCGGCTACCTCAGTCAGAAGGCGACCGAAAAGCTGCGCGAAGAGGGGGTCGATGCCCGGTTCTACGCCATGCGGCTGCCCCATGGGATCCAGCACGATGAGGATGATGCGCAGACCGCGCTGACTTTCATCGAGCCTGATCACACCTTCACATTCAATATTGAGAAGGCTGTCACCGGTGTGGATGTCGCCTATCAGGAAGGCTTCGGCGGGCGGCTGGCTGACTACCACCGCGGAAATGTGAAGGCCCGCCTGCGGATGACCGCGCAGTACGCCGTTGCCGGGGAGAAGAATGCACTGGTGGTCGGCACGGACCACGGCGCCGAATCCATCACCGGGTTCTTCACCAAATACGGCGACGGCGGGGCCGATATTCTGCCGAACTTCACCCTGAACAAACGGCAGATCCGCCAGATTCTGAAGCACCTAGGAGCCTCTGAGCACATCTGGTCCAAGGCACCCACCGCAGACCTCCTCGATGAGAACCCGGGTCAGCTCGACGAGGTGGAGCTGGGCATCACCTATGACCAGATCGATGACTATCTGGAGGGTCGTGAAGTCGACGACGACGCCGCGGCCCAGCTTGAGCAGCGCTACCTGAGCACCCGGCATAAGCGCACTATCCCGGTCACCCTGCTCGATGACTGGTGGCGCCAGGGCTGAAACTCCACTTGGCCAACTCCACTTGGGTTCACCGCGTTCGGATCAGCCAAACTGGGCTGGGCTAGACCGGACCGGGCCGGGCCGCGTTGGTAATGTGGCCTGCGTGAAGATCGCAACGTGGAACGTCAATTCGATGCGTGCCCGGGCAGACCGGGTCGAGGCCTGGCTGGAGAAGACCGAGGCCGATGTCCTGGCCATCCAGGAGACCAAGTGCAAGGACGAGAACTTCCCCTGGGAGGTCTTTGAGCACAATGGCTATGATGTGGCGCATTTCGGGTTCAACCAGTGGAATGGTGTGGCTATCGCCTCCCGCGTGGGGCTGAAGGATGTTGAGCGCACCTTCACCAACCAGCCACCATTCGGCAAGAACGGTAAAGATCCAGTTCAGGAGGCCCGCGCCATCGCTGCGACCTGCGGCGATGTCCGGATCTGGAGCCTCTATGTGCCCAATGGTCGCTCCCGCGAGGACGAGCATATGACCTATAAGCTCGCCTGGCTCCGGCAGCTGCGCGAGCATGCCGAGACCTGGCTCAGCGAGGATCCGCAGGCCCAGATTGTGCTGGCCGGGGACTGGAATATTGCCCCGCAGGACGACGACGTCTGGGATATCGAGTTCTTCGAGAAGAACGAGATGACTCATGTGACCGAACCCGAGCGGGCTGCCTTCAACGAGTTCATCGACGCCGGCTACACCGACGTGGTTCGTCCGCACGCCCCGGGCCCCGGTATCTACACCTACTGGGACTACACCAGCCTGCGGTTCCAGAAGCGTCAGGGTATGCGGATCGATTTCCTGTTGGCCTCCCCGGCCCTGGCTCAGCGGGTCAGCACCGGGTATGTGGATAAGGACGAGCGCCGTGGGAAGGGCGCCAGCGACCACGCGCCGGTGGTTATTGAACTGGACTGACCCCAACTATTAACAAGCGACGACCCCCGGCTGATCTCCAGCCGGGGGTCGTCTTTTGTGATGATGATGGAGTTGTAGTCTTTAGCCCACCACTCGGCGGACGCTGGTCGGGTTGCCGAAGACGCTGCGCACGCTCACGCCTGAGCTGGGCGATCCGGCGTCGACGATCTGGCCGTTCCCGAGGTAGATCGCCAGGTGGTAGTCACCCCAGAAGATGAGGTCACCGGGGCGACGCTCACCCCAGGAGACCTGACGACCCTGAGTGATCTGGTCGTAGGTGGTCCGGCCCAGGTTCACGCCGGCCTGGCGGTATGCGGCCTGCACGAAGCTGGAGCAGTCCCAGGCGTTGGGGCCGTTGCCGCCCAGCTGATAGTAGACATCCGAGCGGCTGGCAGTGTTGGTCGCCCAGTTGATGGCGATCTGTGCCGCGCCGGAGCCGCTGCCGGAGTTACCCGCGGGCTGGCTGCCGCTGCCCTGAGTCTGGCTCTGGGTGGGGCTCGGAGTCGATGTCTGGCTCGGGGTGGAGGAGGCTGTGGAGCCGCCGCCTCCGCCGCCGGAACTGCTGCGCAGGGAGCTGACGTGGGTGGCCAGCTTGGAGGTGGAGACGCTGCCGTCATTGTTCAGCAGGTTCGGCCGGTTGGAGGGGATCCACCGCCAGTAGTCACCACCGGATCCACCGCCGAAGCGGGAGTCCAGGTTCGAGCCCTCCACCAGCAGACTCTGCAGCTCACTGCTGAGGTCATCCCAGTGCGGGACGCTCTGAGTCTGAGTCGGGCTGGGGGTGGAGGTCGGAGTCGGTGTCGAGGTCTGGGTCGGCGTCGAGGACTCCGTGGGAGTCGCTGTCGGCGTCGGAGTGGAGGTCTGGGTGGGGCTGGGAGTGGACTCAGCCTCAGCCTCAGCTTCTGCCTCGGCCTCCGCCTCTGCGGCGAGGTTCTCCAGGTAGCTGACGTGACCCTCGACGATGGTCCAGTTGACCGAACCGCCGCTGGTGGTGAAGGTGCTGTTGTCCAGCAGCAGCTGGTAGTAGTCCCGGGCGCCGCCGTCGAAGTTCTCATCCAGCTCAGCGGCCTCGCCCAGCAGGGAGCGCTGCCCCGAGTTCAGGGAGTCATAGCTGGCAGCCGATGCGGAGGAGGACTCCTCGCTGGTCTCCTCTTCCTCTTCCTCAGTCTCGGAAGCCTCGGAGGTCGCAGTCAGGCTCGGGGACCGAGCCGGGGTTGACTCTTCCTCAGCCTCTTCCTCTTCGGCTTCTTCCTCTTCGCCCTGGGTCTCCAGGTAAGTGATGTGGCCGGCCAGGGCATCCCAGTCGACTGCGTTGCCGCTGGTCAGGCCGTCATTGGCGAGCACGACGTTGTAGTAGTCGCGCAGGCCGTTGAAGCCCTCCAGTTCAGCACCATCGCGGAGCAGTGCTTTCTGCTCTTCGCTCAGGGAGTCGTAGCTGGGGGTTTCTTCGCTAACCTCGGACTCTTCGGACGATTCGGCTTCCCCTTCCTCATCGCCCGAAGAATCCTCGGTGGTCTCAGTGCTGGCCACGGATACCGCAGAGTCGGGACCGGTGGCACGCAGCTGGCGGATACGCTCACGCACTGCGTCGCCGTCGAGTTCGCCGTCCTCGGTGAAGTAGCCGCTGCCGCCGTCGACGCGGTCGTTCTCACCGAGCATGAAGATCAGGAAGTCATCGAGGCTGCCGTCGAATTCCTCCAGCTCCTGAAGGTCCTCAAGGAGGTCGCGCAGGACGGCGTCGAGCTCCTCAACGCTGATATTGGTCTCGCCTTCGGCGGTTCCGGTCAGCGCCAAGGTCTCTGCAGCCTCCTGGCTGTTCTCCTCGGCAGCAGCTGCGGCGGCCTCGGCCTCGCGCTGGGCCTGCTGGGCGTCCACGGCTTCCTGCTCGGCCTGATCGGACAGCTGCTGGTCGGTGGCATCATCGGCCAGGGCGTCTTCATCGCCGAGCAACACGTCAGCTGCATCGGTATCGCCGTCCTGGTATTCCTCGCCGGCTTCCATAGCCAGAGCGGCCTCGGCCTCGATTGCGGCCTGTTCGGCCTCCTCAGCTGCCTCAGCGGCTTCCTCAAGCTGTGCGGTGGCCAGAGCCTGCTGGCGCAGCAGCTCAGATTCGAGCTCGTCTGCGCGGTCCACAGCCTGGTCGATCCGACCGACGATGTCGATGATCAGCTGGTCGGTGGCTTCCTTGGACTTCTTGGCCTCGGAAACCTGGTCCGCGCTAGGTGCTTCGGGCAGCTCAGTGGTCACAAGGGACTCGGAGAGGTTCTGGTCCTCGCTCTGCTCGGCCGCCGAAGAGTCCGCGGCGCGGTCGGCGACCAGGTCGGGCAGAGTGGTCCCGACTAACGCTGTGGTCACGACGGCGGCGGTAATCGCTGCCACCGCGAAATTGCGACGGTTTTTCACGGTAGTTCCTCACTTTTCCTCATTGGTGCAACGCTCATGGCTCGGCCCTTGCGGTGAGGCCAACCCCTCGGGGTTCGGATCGGACACGGTCGCTTACCTGTGTCGGAGCTGTGCTCCAGATAAGCGGCAGAGATGGGAAACGCGTCCTGATTGAACCCTTCGTGGTGCTGCTGGCGTTCACGATAATTGCGGAAAGGTCACGGAGGCAATAGTCCGTGTCGTTTCTGTGATGAACCTGTGAAACCAAAAACCCCGGAATCATGCGGAAGCAAGGTCACAAAATGGCATCTTTAAACCTTCAAGTAGGTTGAAGGTTGGATATCCGCTGGCCTGTCACAGGTTTGTGATATGCGCAGGTTCAGGCCCAGCCGAGCCGGTGCAGTGTGGCGTCGTCGATCCCGAAAAAATGGGCAACTTCATGCACCACGGTGATGGTCACCTGATCGATGACCTCATCCGGCGATTCACAGATATCGAGGATCGCCCGCTTATAGAGAGTGATGCGGTCCGGCATTGCCCAGGGCTCCCCACCGCGCTCGGTCAGAGGTATGCCTTCATAGAGACCCAGCAGAACTGTGTCGGGATCCTCCCAGGGCTCAGGTTCATAGCGGTCCTCTACGAAGACCGCCACATTATCGATCTTGGCTGCCAGGGCGGGCGGGATCCGCTGCAGGGCACCTTCGACGGCGGCGTCGAAATCCTCATCACTCATCTCGACTGGCATAGAACGCAGTCTATCCACTACACTCTTATAGGTTCCCTACGGGGCAACTGGCCCCCATCGTCTAGCGGCCTAGGACACCGCCCTTTCACGGCGGCGGCACGGGTTCGAATCCCGTTGGGGGTGCGGCTCTGAGCCGATTGGCGAAGAGCAGAGAGGATCTGCTAAAGTTTTTCCTCGTGCCGATAGGCACAACAAAAGAATACTGGCCCTGTGGCGCAGTTGGTTAGCGCGCCGCCCTGTCACGGCGGAGGTCGCGAGTTCAAGTCTCGTCAGGGTCGCTTGAGCGTTTGGTTGAACCAGGCTCTGTAGCTCAGTTGGTAGAGCGTTCGACTGAAAATCGAAAGGTCACCGGATCGACGCCGGTCGGAGCCACGAACCGAACGCTTGAAGCAGAAAGCCCCCGGAATCCCCGGGGGTTTTCGCGTTTCATTCCAAATTATTGCGGCCGGCCGAGCACGGCTCTGCGAAGGCGCTCTCGTATACCCTCCCGAGCTGCAGACACATCAACATGAGATGCTCTCCAGGCTCTCACCGGGGGCTCCGAAGATCCCATTGGACGCCAATGGGTCGTTCCAGGGGCGTCGACGTCGTCGTCGAACCTCACTTCCACCGGCTGAAACCTGAAGTGCTGTGGTGCCATGAGGGCAAGGAGGGTCAGGGGGTCACAGGGATTCGATCCAGGACGCCCCAAATGATCCCACCAGCCCTGTGTGCGGTCACGGATCATTGCGGCCACATCCCCAGACGCCGGCGGCGCCGCAACTGCGAGATCCTCAGTTGTGAAGGGAACCTCCCGGCAGAGTTCTATACCCACATAGACCACCGGAATCCCGCATGCGGCGAGGCGCCGTGCCGCCTCCGCATCAGCGCGAACATTGGTGTCCGGCAGTCCGTTGCCGAACTGGCCGGCCATTGCCAGCACGCACCGTGGAACCGAACCCCCGCCCTGGGCTCGCGGTTCCTACGCCAGGCGGACGTTGGTCAATGGACCGATCGCGGCAATCACCAAATCACTGCCGAAACGGTCCAGACTGTGGCCAATCAGCTCGAGTGCGCTGTCTCGACTCCCCGGAAGCCCAATTTCACTGAGATCCCCGTAGCCCTGACCCTCGTGCCCAGCCCAGAACACCTCGCTGCCCGAGAGCGGCGATGCCTCCCCTGCCGCCACCGGGACATCGGCTTCCCCTAGCATTTCCAGGACACGGGCAGCCACCTTCGCCCGGGTAGTCGTATCTCCGTAGACAGTAGTCACCAAGCCATGCCCCACGCCGGGCAGCACCAGCCCCGTATAACTGTTGGCCAGGCCGAACTCACGGAACTGAGTGGCCAGCGGAACCGCCACCGCGTCGAATGGCACCAGAAAACTGATGACGACGACGGCGACACCACGGGGCGAGATCCCGTCCTCGTGCAACTCTTGGAAGAACTCCATGGACTCCACCCAGCCATCATTTGTCAGATCAGGCTCATGGGGGTCAGTCTCAGTGTTCATACCGCTGCCACCGCCCAGTGATTCCGCCAGGGGCTGCATCTGGAAAATCTGACTGACTCGGAAGATCTGGAAACCATAGGTGGCACCGGCGTCCTGTGTCGCCTCCGCGGCCTCGCGCAGTTCTTCCCAAGTCCAGCGATCGTCGGGGCTCTTGGAGGGCGGCTCCACGCCTGCGGCCTCTAGGAGCTCCTCGTTGTAGTACAGGACGACCATGGAGGTATTGACCGGGCGGCGTAGAGATTGTCTTCCACAGTAGAGACTTCGACTGTGGAGGGGTCGAAGAGTTCTTCTGCGTCGTCGAAGTCTTCACTGATGTCCAGCAGCAGCTCATCTTCGACCAGCGCGGCTATGCGAGGTTGATCCGCCGCGTAGACATCCGGCGTAGCGTCTCCCGAGCCGATGCGAGTACGGATGACCTCATTGAGGTCGTTCAAGGGCAGCTCTTCATAATTGACGGTCACATCTGGGTTTACTTCGTTCCACGCCTCGATGGCTGGTGTAACCGCTTCCTCTGGGAAGGTTGCTACGAAGTTGAGCTCACCGGAGAGACCCTCGGCCACTTCTCCGTCCTCATCTACTGCTTCAGATCCAGCTCCACCGCCGCAGGCTGTGAGGGCAAGGGCCCTCCTAGTGTGGCGCCGCATACTGCACGCCATTTGCGGCTGGTTGCTGGGTGCTCATCATTTCCGTATTCCACAGACGTCTCCAAGAGGGGTTTGCACGAGTTTGATTCTGGGCTGATCAGGCATTTTGGTATGTACTTGGCCCAGCCTGAGTCTCCCCCGGAGACGTGAATTGCAGGTTGAGACGCGGTGAACCCATCACATCAAGTCGGTAAAATTTCACAGGTCAGGGCACGGATTACAGGACTCAGCTGCATCCCGTCAACGCCAGGCAATCCGGCAACAGAGCCGATCCCCTCACTTGGATGATTTGATGGGCCCGAGACAAGGGATTGGTCGCCGCCCTGAGGACAACAAAACGCCTCTGTCGTTGGGCCCTAACGACAGAGGCTGTTTCACAAAAGGGGCTCAGTACTTCTCCCTCGCTGCAGGGGGATCGCGCCAGTCGTCTGGGTAGTACATATCAGCGTACTTCGGAACCCAATTCATACTGTGCCAAGGGCAGTTCGCCACTTGGTACTGCCACTTCATGTTGTGGCACAAAGTCAGAGCAGGTCCCCCACCCTCCGGTCCCGGATGGTGCGATGCATTCGCGGCAGGGACTCCGCCGAGTGTGATGCCGCCAAGCAGAGCCAAGCCAGCGAGTCCTGAGAGTGTACGTGTCCTCCGAGAGGTCACCTGCCTCTCCTCCTTCGTTATGCATTCCTTCATTTCCTGTGCTTCTGCTGCTGTGAGCAGTAGCACAAGGCTCACGCTACGAAGGCGGTTCACTCGCTATCAAGCGATTTGGACCTGTTCAGAAGGATTCACTGAGAACTCTTAGGTCATGACCATGAACGGCAAATCCCCGTACAGATTTCTGGGAGTCCGCTCGAAGCGTCCGACTGGCGAACACATGGGAATGTTCGCAGCGACGCTCAGAGAACCGGACCGAAGTCTGCGCGGTTCTCGATTCGCTCGTCGTCCTCCTCGGGGACAACCATCAAGGGGCCCTCAGCATGCTGGAGCACCCCCTGAGAGGTCGAGCCCAGGAGCATGCCGGCGAAGCCACCGCGGCCACGCGTGCCGAGCACTGTCAGCTGCGCACCGCGGGTCTCCTCGACCAGGACATCCACTGCGGTGCCATCAATGACCTCTGCATCGATGTTCAGCTCCGGGTAATGGTCATTGAGCCACAGCTTCCCGGCCTCAAGCTTCTCCTGCAGTTCCTTGACCGCATCGGTGTCATCAATATGTGTAGGAATCCACACCAGCGTCGATCCAAGGGGTGGCAGGGCGCAGACCAGTCGAAGGGTCGTCTCCCGCTCAGAGGCCTCCTGAGCGGCAACCAGGGCAGCCACCCGGCCGTAGTCGGATCCATCGACACCGGCGACCACGGGCCGCTTGTCCTTGGTCCGGATCGGATGGGCGCCCTCTTCGATCAGCGACCCCGGGGCGGGTGCCCCGGGCTGATCCGTGGCAGCCACAATCGGTATTGCGCCCGTGGCGGTGGTGACCGCGTTCTCCTCCTTAGTGGAGAACTTCAGCGGAACCAGGACAGTGGGGCACTTCGCGTGGGCAGGAAGAGCCGAGGAGACCGATCCCAGCAGCCGCCCGAAGAAGCCGCCGCGGCCGCGGGAGCCGACCACCAGCATCTCGGCGGCCTCGGAGTACTCCAGGAGCACTGCTGTGGGATCACCCGATTCCACGTAGTAGGAGACTTCACCCGGGTAGTCACGCAAGAACTCCTTAGCCTCATCAATCACCCGGTCGGCACCGGCACGCAGGGATGAGTCATCCATCATGGCGTAGCCGCCGTCCATGGAAGATGCAGCAAAGGCCGGAATCGAATAGGCGGTGACCACACTCAGCGGCAGTTCGCGTCGATAGGCTTCAGCGGCAGCCCAGTGGGCAGCCCTCAGTGACTGCTCCGAGCCGTCGACGCCGACGATCACACCGTATTTCGAAGGGGTGGCCGGGCCGGGGGTTTCCGTGTCCTGCTGGGGCATCGCAGACCTCCTGGAGGGGGTTCAGAGTAGTCCACATAGTACCCAGCCAAAGCCCATCGGGGCGAGAGGCGCGGAACTTCGGCCGTGGCGGAGAACTCAGATGGAGAGCGAAGCGGCCATCTGCCGCTCGGAACCAGCAGGTTCCGGGGTGACCTGGCGGATGATTCGGGCCGGCCAATTTGTGGTCAGTTCCTGGACCCCGAGGTCGAGCAGCTGATCAGCGTGGGCGATCTTGTCGACGGTCCAGACCCGCATGATCGCCCCACGGGCGATCCAAGCCTTGGCCTCAGCCTTATGCTGCAGGACGTACTCCACACCGGGTCCGGCCAGCCCCACTTTGCTGTTCCAGACCAGCGACTCCGAATCCCGGACGGTACCGCGCATAATCGCTGCCACAACCGGCTTAACCGCTGCGGAGAACCGAAGGTGGGAGAGCCTCGACCGGACCTCCTCCTCGGTGACCGTGCTGAAGAGAGCGCAGAGCTTATCGCTGGAGACCAGTTCGGACAGGTGCATCAGAGAGCCCGGGTAGAAGCTCATGAAGCTGACTTCGACGCTGTGCTCGCCAGCGGGGATCCTAGAGGTCTCCGGGTCCCAGCCAAACTCCAGCAGCACCTTCAGCACCCGATCCTCCAGCTTATGCCCAAAGGGTGAGGGGTGTTTCAGCTCCACAGCCAGCCGGAAGTCCCGCCCGGCGTTGGTGACCAGCTCTAAGGTGTCCTGCAGGGTCATCAGCTGTTGACTGCGACCGCCATATCGGCTGGGCAGCTTGGGAGTCTTCCAACTGGAGACATCAAGCCGGCGCAGCTGGGCGAGGCTGAGATCGGCCAGGGCACCAGCACCATCAGTGGTACGTTCCAGCGTCGGGTCGTGGAAACAGACCGGTTCCCCGTCGCTGGAGAGGTGAATATCGATCTCCAGGCCATTGGAGCCCTCTTCGATGGCTCGCATATAGGCCGCCCGGGTGTGCTCCGGGAAGAGTCCTGATGCTCCGCGGTGGGCGAAGACTGCTGCCCGCCTCTGATTGGGGTCAGTCTCTGGAACGTTGAACTCGAGATCCTCGGGGATTCGGTGGAGGGCGGCTGTAGGGGTCTGTCCGAAAGGACGGGGTGACCGGATGCCGCCGGGGTGCTGATTCACTGCTGGTGTGATCGTCACAGTTTCACGCTAGGGCCAGGAGGCCAACTTCAGGCGACAGCGGGGCGAAATATGGGTGGAACTCTCTGTGAACATTTCGTAAACCTAACTCTGCAGCTGCTTTCTGGCGGCGCGTTTGGCCTTCACCGAGGCCTTCAGTTCCTTCTTCTTCGCCCGACGCTCCTTGCGGTCGGCTCGCAGCTTCTCCCGCTGCAGACCTCGTTTGAAATCCTCGACGACGGCTTCTGGAGTCTCCTCCGGCAGCTCACCAAAGGTCTTATGCGCGCTGCGGACGATCTGATTGGCCAACGCCCGGTTGCCGATCCCGCCGATCACCGCACCGATGCCATAGGGAATAGCCCGGCCGAACATGGAGGTGCCCTGTCGAACGAAGAAACGCCGGACGAACTGCTTCTTCAGCTGAGTGGAGACGATGCCGGCCATAGTGGTGGCTGTTCCGGCAGAGGAGGCCAGGTTGCTCAGCGGAACGATGGAACCCACTGGGCCCGCCCCACGCCCATCGGCCTGAGCCGAGAGCTCTGCGAGCAGCCGGCGGCCCTCATCGCCGAGCATCACGCCCATGACCAACAGTTTGGCCTTCTGGGGGTCCTCTGTGCTGACTCCGGAAAGCTCCGCCATGGACTGAGCGTAGATGGCACACAGCTCCAGGAAGCTACCGGTGGCCAAGGTGGACAGCCCCAGTGAGGTGACGGTGCCGACACCAGGCACAGCCGAGGTTGCGCCGATCAGTGCCCCTCCCCCGGTCATGGAGCGTTTGAACTCCTTGTCCAACTGGGCGGCCAGCTGGCGGTTTGTGAAGGTGGGATGGGATTTGCGCATCCGCCGCAGGTTCGCCAGGACAACAGGGCGCTGAACGGTCACAGCACGGGTCAGCCAGGTCTCGGCCGATGGGGTCAGAGTGCCGTCCTCGTTGAAAGCCTGACGCGAGATGAAACTGACCGACTTCGCGGTGAGATAACCGGTGGCAGCACTGCGGAAGACTGGTTTGGCCGCTTTCTTCGCGGCCCGGCGCTGCTGTTTCTGCTGGGCACGCTGGGCGGAACCGATTCGGCGCGGCTGGGGGAAGTAGTCCGAGCCAGAGCCCTGGTAGGGCACTATCTGCGTTGAAGCCATATAGCTGAGTCTATGAGCTCAGTCGTCCAGAGTCAGATCGACCCAGACCAGCCGATCGAGGAGGGCGTAGGAGGAGGTGGGATCCACCACTTCATAGCCCAGTTCACCCGATCCTGGCCAAAACACGCCGGAGCCGCTGACATCCAGTCCTGTGGAGGGCAGGACATAGGAGGTCCGCAGATCTCCGCCTTGCTCCACGAAGTGCGTGGCAGTCTCGTCAGTGTCCTCCAAGGGGCCGGGGCGCTCCTCGAGGCTGACCTCGGTGATGGCCTCGGGCTCGGGGTCCTGAACTCCGGGAGCCTCCAGCAGCGGGCTGAGATCCTCGGGGGACTCTCCGGTAATCACAGGAGAGCCGGCGACGACGAAGGGGGTGCCTGCATCCAGCGGGCCGGTCTCACCCTCATCGTCGTAGAGGTACCAGGCATTGCCGGAGACATAGTCACCGATGACCCGGCGCAGATCATTGCTGCGGGCAACGGCAAGGTCATCGGTCTGCTGCACTGCAGTGGAGGTGGTAACAACGTGGACGGTTTCGCCGTCGACCTCAACAGGAACGTCGAGGAGGTTGGTCTCCGGCAGGCGCAGCACTGACTCCTCGAGCTCGGAGTGCTCGTCCTCCGGCATGGAGTTATCCGGCAGATCGCTCCACAGGAAGTTCTGGAAGCTGCGCACCTCGTCCTCAACGATGGGGTGCTTCGAGAAGATCAGATTGCCGTACTGGCCGGGGAACTCCCCGTAGCCCACGGCGTCACCGGGTCCTCCGATGACACCATCGCCGTCGAGGTCTGCCCCGGAGTCACGCCCGGAGTTGGTGCTTGCGGCATATACATAGGGGTAGTCGAGGCTGGCCTCCCCGTGCTGGCCGCTGGCGAGGTACCGGGTGCGCAGCAGTTCGGCTACGGCACCGTCCTCGTCATAACTCACCCCGGTGAGAACCAGCACATCGGGATCGTTGATCTGAGCGGTCTGCGCCACTGCACGAGCCGGGATATGGTTCCCGGTGCTCAGTGAGGAGATCAGCTGGTCTACGGGGTCATCGGCGTCGGGGTCGGCGGTGATACCTGCGTGCAGGGTCGCGACCCGGAGGTCACCCTCATCCTTCTCCACCACAGAGGCGGAGGCGTCGTCGTCATCCGAACCAGAAGGCTGACCTGGCGCTGGGTAGGAGACGCCGGGGGTCACCACTCCGGTGACCCCTTCAGCTGCGGGAGCGGGCTGCGCGACAGAGGAGGAAGCGGCGGCCGCAGTGGTCACGGTCAGACCAGCTGCCATCGTTACTGCAACGCAGGTTCGTGCTGCAGTGCCCCTCATCATCCTCATCCGGCGCGCAGGCTCAGGAAAGCCTGTGGGCATGCGTTCCACGGTAGCGACTCAACCTGGATACGCCAAGCCCGGATTCGTCATCTTCAACAAGAGTTATAAAGGTGTAATCGCCCCAACGGTTACAGTGGAGCACAGTAAACGACTACTTTTACGTTATTACTGTGACTATTAGGAGGGTACTCAATGGCTTCGCAGCCAGAGAGCAAATTGAGGGACTGGTCCCTCTCCGATGCGTGGAAGGGGCTGAGTCTACCGGTCTTCATTCCCGCGGTGCTGCTGATCGTCGGCGCCCTGATCTTCGCCACCTGGTGGGGTGCTACTGAGGGCGAGGAAGCATTTGAAACGCTGAACGCCAATATTGTTGAAGGTGTCGGCTGGTGGTACGTACTGCTGACTGCAGTCTTCATCGCCTTCGCCCTGTGGGCAGGCTTCTCCCGGGCTGGAAACATCCGCCTGGGCCGCGACGACGAGGCACCGGAATTTGGTCTGGGCTCCTGGTTCTGCATGCTCTTTGCTGCAGGTATGGGTATCGGCCTGGTCTTCTGGGGCGTCTCCGAGCCGCTGTTCAACCTCATGGGCCCCCCGGAGTTCGCTGATCCCGACGGTGATGCCGGCGAGGCCGTCGGCCAGGCACTGGTCCACTGGGGTCTGCATGCCTGGGCGATCTACGTGATCGTCGGCCTGGGCCTTGCCTATATGACTTTCCGCCGCGGCCGGCCGCTGTCCATCCGTTGGCTGCTGGAGCCGATCTTCGGCCGTAAGCTCATCCAGTCCTGGGTGGGCCACGTCATCGATATCGTCGCCATCGTCGGTACCGTCTTCGGTGTGGTGACCTCACTGGGCATCGGTGTCCAGCAGATCGCCACCGGCCTGGACTTCATGGGCTGGGCCAATGCGGATAACGAATTCCTGCTGACCTGGCTGATCGTGGGCATTATGGCCATCGCCACCTTCTCGGTGATCACCGGTGTTCATAAGGGCCTGAAGTGGCTGTCCAACATCAATATGGTCATGGCCGCCGGACTGGCCCTGTTCGTGCTGCTGGCCGGACCGACCCTGTTCCTGCTGCAGTCCATGGTGGGCAACCTCGGTGAGTACCTGCAGACCTTCCCGCAGATGATCTTTGAGACCAACGCCGCCTACCACGACCCTGAGGCCGAGTCCACCTTCTCCGGTGACTGGACTATCTACTACTGGGGCTGGTGGATGAGCTGGGCACCCTTCGTGGGCATGTTCATCGCCCGGATCTCCCGCGGCCGCACCGTGCGTGAGTTCGTCTTCGGCGTGCTGCTGGCCCCGACTATGATCTCGGTGATCTGGTTCTCCATCTTCGGTTCCTCCGGTATCTTCTACTACCTCCGGGACGAAGCGAATATGCAGAACGATGAGGGCACCCTTGACGAAGCCGAGGGTCTCTACCTGCTGTTCCAGAACCTGCCGGTGGCTGAGATTGCGGTCTCCCTGGCTGCCGTGTTCGGCATCCTGGTGATCACCATCTTCTTCATCACCTCCGGTGACTCCGGCTCCCTGGTCACCGACGTGCTGGCCTATGGCGGTCGCACCGAGACCCCGCGTCTGACCCGTGTGTTCTGGACTCTGCTGATCGCTGTGACCGCCATCGTGCTGCTGGCAGCGGCTCCGGAACCGGATGCCTCACTACGCGTGCTGCAGGTGGCCTCCATCTCCGCAGCGGCACCGCTGTCGATCGTCTTCGCTCTGGCTGTTGTGGCCATGGTGCGCCTGCTGGCCTATGACGGCAAGAACACCCCACGCTATGTGCGGGTCCGCCGCCATGCCTCCAAGGCAGCCCTGGTGGACACCGCCCGCGCCGAGGCCGGCTCCGATGAGGGCCCGGCCGTGCAGCGAACGTTGCTGCAGATGCTCAACGAGCAGACCAAGGTGCTGCGCGGTATGTTCGGCAACACCTCGGCCACTCTGGCCGGACTGCCGATCACTGCCGGTAAGGGCTCTGCCTCTGGTAAGGACAACGGCAACGATGATCTGGTGCTGGCTATTCAGGACATCCCGGCTCATGCCACCAAGGTCAACGCTGAGACCGGTGTACTCGGCTGGGACAAGAAGGCCGCCTACCGCGATCCGATCGACGGCGATGCCTCCTTCGAGACGCCTGAATACTCTGCCTCCTACACCGGTTGGGAGCACGAGGCAGAGGAGTACTTCCACGAGACCGTCGCCACCGGGACCATCCCTGTTGTGGATCCCGATGAGGACGAGGAGAAGAAGTAACCGAATACAGAACTAGCCGCTGAGGCTAATCAGCGGGGGTCGGCCCCAGAGAATCGTTTGAGTTCTCTGAAGGGGAGCCGGCCCCCGCTTCTGTTTAACCCTCGCTCAGGGCCAGCCAGTTCTGCTGGGTCAGCTCAGCGCAGCCGGTTGCATCACCGGCCTGGGCCGCTGCGATGATCTGTTCATGGTGGCTGATGGAGGTCAGCGCCCTGGCCGAGTCGAAATGCAGGTACTCCGCCCTGCGCAGCACTGGCATGACCTGGTCGATCTGTTCGGTGAGGACAGCGTTTCCGCCGCGGTGGATGAATATCCCGTGGAAGGCGTCGTCGGCGGTTACACATGCTTCGGCATCTCCGGCCTCGACCCCCTTGCGCAGAGCCTCATTGGCTTCAGTCAATCGGTTGAAATCGGCTGCCTCCAGCTGCGGTACGGCCAGACGAGCGGCGAGACTGTGCAGTTCGGCTGCGACCACGCGGGAGTCTCCTACGGCCACGGTGTCATAGGGGGTGACCATAGTGGAGCGCCCGGGAACAGCGCTGACCAGACCGCTTCGCTCCAGTCGGAGCAGGGCCTCGCGGATCGGGGTTCGAGAGACACCCAGCCATTCCTGCAGCTGGGAATCCACCAGCTTCTCCCCCGGCGCCAATTCTCCGCGGACGATGGCATCGCGCACCGCACGGTAGACGTCATCGCGCAGCAGTGATCGCCGGGTCAGCGGGGCGGTATTCGGTACTGGCATGCCATGCATCCTATGTCACCCTTTGACATCACCCCATGGAGCAATATGCAATATATAGCAGACTGATCGCCAGTCTCCCCGCTGTCTACAGAGGAGTTCCCATGGCCCTATCCGACTTCGAGCGTTATCCCCTGACCTTCGGCCCGAGCCCCATTCACCGACTGGACCGGCTGACCGAGCATCTGGGCGGGGCGCAGATCTGGGCCAAGCGTGAGGATGTGAACTCGGGGCTGGCCTTCGGCGGCAATAAGACCCGCAAGCTGGAGTACATCGTCCCGGACATCCTGGCCTCCGGGGCCGACACCCTGGTCAGCATCGGCGGGTACCAGTCCAACCACACCCGCCAGGTCGCGGCAGTGGCCGCCAAACTGGGGCTGAAGGCACGGCTGGTGCAGGAGAAGTGGGTGGATTGGCCCGATGCCGTCAACGATAAAGTCGGCAATATTCTGCTCTCCCGACTCATGGGCGCAGATGTCAGCCTCAGTCCCGAGGGTTTCGATATCGGCATCCGATCCAGCTGGAAGGAAGCACTGGCTGAGGTGGAGGCAGAGGGCGGTGTGCCCTATCCGATCCCCGCCGGAGCCTCGGAGCATAAATTCGGTGGTCTGGGCTTCGCGAACTGGGCCTATGAGGTCCAGCAGCAGGAACAGGAACTCGGGGTCTTCTTCGACACCATCATCGTCTGCACGGTCACCGGTTCCACCCATGCCGGCATGATCGCCGGATTCGCCGGCCAGGACCAGCCCCGCCAGGTCCTGGGGATTGATGCCTCCGCGACCCTGGAGAAGACCCGGGAGCAGGTTGCCCGGATCGCAAGGAACACCGCTGAGCTGATCGACCTCGGCCGTGAACTTCGTGACGAGGAGATCAATGTCCTCGAGGGCTGGGCCGGGGACCTCTATGGCATCCCGGTGGAGTCCACAGTGGATGCGATGCGGCTCAGCGCCCAGACCGAAGGGATGATCATCGACCCGGTCTACGAGGGCAAGTCCATGGCCGGGCTGATCGATCTCGTCAACAGTGGGCGCATCGATAAGAACTCCAATGTCCTCTACGCGCATCTGGGTGGCCAGCCCGCCCTGAACGCATATTCCGGAATTATTTAGAGCCTGTAAGAACACACTGGCCCGGTCGCCCTCCGGCGTCTCAGAAGGGACCGGAGCGCGACCGGGCCAGCGAACAGTTTCAGCGGCGGGGAACTAGGCCCCTTCCGATCAGGCCGGGTTAAACTCAGCAGGGTGGAAGCCGGTGCGCTCATCACGGTCCAAAGCGTCGATGGCATCCAGCTCGGCGTCGGTGAGCTCGAAGCCGAAGACGTCGAAGTTCTGCTCGATGCGGGCCGGGGTCACCGACTTCGGGAAGAGGATGCGCCCGCGCTGCAGGTGCCAACGGATGATGACCTGAGCCGGGGTGACCCCGTGGGCCTCGGCTGCGGCAACGATCGGCTCATCACCGAAGACCGCACCCTGAGCCAGGGGGCTCCATGCCTGAGTGGCGATGCCGTACTTCTTATTGGCTTCCTGGATCTCGCGCTGCTGCAGGGCGGGGTGGATCTCCACCTGGTTGATCGCCGGGGTCACCGATCCGGTCTCGGCAACCCGGTCCAGGTGCTCGGGCAGGAAGTTGGAGACACCGATGGAGCGGGTCAGGCCCTTGGCCTGCAGCTCCTCAAGGGCCTTCCATGCTTCGAGGTACTTCTCATCGGCTGGGGACGGCCAGTGGATGAGGTAGAGGTCGACGGCGTCCAGACCCAGCTTCTGCAGGGAGGTCTCCAGAGCCTGGTGGGTACTGCCTGCTTTGAAGTCGGAGACCCAGAGCTTGGTGGTCACATACAGTTCGTCGCGGGGAATGCCGGATTTGGCGATGGCTGCACCCACGCCGTCCTCATTGCCGTAGATAGCTGCAGTGTCGATATGCCGGTAGCCGGCCTGCAGTGCGTGAGTCACCACCTCCTCTGCCTGCTCTGCCGGAACCTGCCAGACTCCGAAGCCCAGCTGCGGAATGCTGGTGCCGTCGTTGAGGGTGATGGTGGGTACTGCAGTCATCTGCGGTTTCTCCTTTGGCCAATTTTGCGGCTTCCACTGGTGTTGAACTCATAGGACCTGAAGTTCATTCCGGGTCCTTCCTCATACACCGAGACGCTTGCGCAGACCACTGGCATGGCGCCGGGAGACTTCCACCCGCGAGCGCTGACGGTCATTCATCACCAGAACCAGATGCCCCCGGAAATCGGGCACCAGTTCACGCACATAGCGCAGGTTCACCAGATAGGAGCGGTGAACGCGGAAGAAATGTCCCTGGAGACGCCGCTCGAGCTCATTGAGCGAGAAGGAGACCAGGACTTTGTCCTCGGCCAGTTTCAGTGAGGAGTAGCCCCGTGCTGCCGCGGCGTAGACGATGGCATCCCCGTCGATCAGCACAGTGCGGCCATCGCGTTGGACGGGGATGCGCACTAAGGGGTCCGGTTCTGCTGCTGGCTGGGCCCTGTGCTCACCATTGCGTGCGGCCCCCGCGGGTTCGGCGTCGTCGGCGGTTGTGTTCTCCTGGGCACCCAGGGCTCGTTCCACCGCTCGGGCCAGCCGCTCGGCGTCGAAGGGTTTGACGAGATAGTCGGCAGCGGCGAGATCGAAGGCCTCCACCGCATGATCTGGATAGGCGGTAGTGAAGATGACCTTCGGCCGGTTCGGGAGCTCGCGGAGCTGCTCGGCCACCTGCAGCCCGGTAAGCCCGGGCATCCGGATATCGAGGAAGACGAGGTCATAGTCCAGCGAGCGCAGCAGCACTAGGGCTTCCTCACCATTGGTGGCCTCGCCGACCACCTGGACATCCGTCCCCCCGGTAGCCTCTTCGAGCAGATAGCGCAGCTCCTCGCGGGCGGGGGCTTCGTCATCAACAATCAGGGCACGGGGCGACACAGATCACAGTGTAGCGGCGTTTACTCCACCATTAGCGCAGCGGGATTTTGAGCTCCACGACCGTGCCGCCGGATTTCGGGGTGGAGATGGAGAGGTCGTAGCGGTCGCCGAAGAGGGAGTCGAGGCGTTCGGAGATGTTCTTCAGTCCCACTCCGGCATGCCCGCCGGGCCCGCTGACTGCCTCGGGGGTCTTCAGCTCCGAGTTGTCCAGCACCTCGGGGGCCATTCCGACCCCGTCATCAGAGACTCGGATGCTGGTGGTGCGGGTCAGCGGATCCACCCGGGCCCGCAGCCGGACGGTGCCGCCCTCCATCTTCGGGGCGATCCCGTGTTTGACCGCGTTCTCCACCAGCGGCTGGATAGTCAGCACCGGCACCCGGGAGGTCAGCACCTGGGGGTCGATGTCATAGCGGACCTGCAGCCGGTCGCCGAATCGGGCCTGCTCCAGGGAGAGATAGGTCCGCACAAAGTAGTACTCCTGGGCGAACTCCGCCATATGCCCCTCCTGCCGGACGGCATAGCGGAAGAATTCGGAGAGCCTCAGCAGCAGCTCTCGGGCCTCCTCGGGCCGGGTGCGCGCCTTGGAGGCGATGGTGTTGAGGATATTGAACAGGAAATGCGGGTTGATCTGGGCGCGCAGGGCATCCAGCCGGGCGCTGGCGGCCAGTTGCTTCTCCCGGTCCAGTTCGGCCAGCTCCAGGTGGAGGCTGAGCATATTGGCCATATCCTCCACCAGTTCCTTCGGTGGGATGGCAGTGCGCTGCTGGTAGACACCCAGGGTGCCGACGACGCGTTGGCCGATCCGCAGCGGGGAGACTACCGCAGAGGTGACCTCGCAGCCGGGTTCGCGGCAGCCGACTCCGGATCGGTCGCGGACCACCTGGGTCTTACCCTTGCGCACCGCCCGTGGAGCTGCGGACGTCTGCATCGCCCCGCCGGCCACATGGTGGTCCTCCCCGGGGCCGATATAGGCCAGGATCTCCTCAGTATCGGTGATGGAGACTGCGTCTCCGGAGAGCATGGGCCGCAGCAGTTCGCAGGTGCGGCGGGCTGCATCCTGGGTCAGGCCCGAGCGCAGCGGGATGGTCCGCACCGCCAGGTTCCGCACCCCCTGATCAGGCAGGTCTTGGCGGGCCGCGCCCTCCTTCTCCCCCTCCCGGGAGCGGAAGAGTTTGGGGGCCCGGGCACCGCGGGGGCCGCGCAGTGCGGAGGGGTAGCCCAGCACCACACCGATGGTCAGCAGCACCCCGATGCCCAGGGTCGGCAGCACCGGCAGGGCGGGGGTGACCAGCAGCTGGGTGATCACGTAGACCAGGGTCCAGATCCCCAGCACTGCTGCGGCGAGGATGAGGCTACCGCGCATTGGGCCCGTCCTTTCGGCGTCGTCGTTCCCGCAGGGTCAGTGCGGCCATCCGTTCGGCGTGCCGGTCAGCGGCAGTGCCATGCATGATGACCCAGTCGGAATCGGCCTCCTTGGGCGGGGTTGTCCGCAGGGAGACCAGGATGGTCAGGGCGAAGGCGATAGGGGCTGCCACCAGGGTGGGGGCGGCGAAGAGTTCCCGCAGCGCTCCAGGCTCCATGAAACTGGCGGTCAGGAACATCGCAATGGCGATAACCGAACCGCTGATCAGCCCGGCCAGGGCTCCGGCAGCGGTGGTCCGGCGCCACCAGATGGCCAGTACCACCACTGGAGTCAGTGCCGAACCTGCGATGGCGAAGGCCCAGGTGACCATTGTGGCCACCAGTGAGGGCATCGCTGGGGTGAAGGCATCGGGGCGCAGGGCGATGGCCAGCCCGGCGGCGATACCGGCTGCCACCAGGGTGGATGCCCGGCCCACCCATACGGCCTGGCGCTGGGTCGCCCGGGGGTTGATGTGACGTTCGTAGACGTCATGGCCCCAGGTCGCAGCGGAGGCCAGCAGGAGTCCGGCCACCGTGGACATCGCGGCGATCAGAGCCGCTGCGGCAATCAGCCCCAGACCAGCCTCATCCCCGTAGATCCGGCCCAGTACCGGCAGGGCGTGTTCGGGGACCCGCAGCACCCCGTCAACGGTCAGCTCTTCCAGCCAGGGGTGCTCCTCCACCGCTCCGGGGATGATCTCGCGGGCGGCAGTGCCCATCATGACTGCCAGCCCGTAGAAGATTCCGATCATCCCCAGAACCCAGACGGTGGTGGTGCGGGCGGCCCGGCCGGTGGGGGCGGTGAAGTAGCGGTTCATCACATGGGGCAGACCAGCGGTGCCCAGCCCCAGGGTGACCACCAGCGCCACCTGGCCCAACCAGCCGTAGCGGGCACCGGGTTCCCCGAAGGTGGCCGGCTCATCGGGGTGGATGGAGTTGGTCTCCTCGGTCAGCTCCCAGTCGCCATCGGTGAACTCGGGGTTAGCCAGCGGCTCCTGGCTGAGGTTCTCCACCGCATCGCCATAGCGGAACCCATCGGCGCTGACTGTCACTGCCAGCCACAGCAGGGCGCCGAAGAGCAGCAGGAACTGCACCGCCTGGTTCCAGGTGGTCCCGCGCATACCCCCGGAGGCGACGACGACGGCGATCACCGCCGTGGAGAGCAGCACTCCGGTGGAGTAGGGGCTCAAGCCCAGGATTCCGTGACCAACCAGCAGGTCCCAGGTGATGCCGCCGCCGACTGACTGCGGGATGAGGTAGCAGAGGATGACCAGTTGGACCACGCCCACTGAGTGCAGTCGCACTGAATCTGAGCGCAGCCGTCGGCCCAGGAAATCGGCCAGGGAGAATTCGCCGTAGCGGCGCAGCGGGGCTGCCACCAGCAGCAGCACCGGCACGAATCCGGCGGCGAAGCCCACTGCATACCAGGCGCCGTCGAGCCCGGAGACATAGACCGCTGCGGCTACCCCCAGGAAGGAGGCCGCCGAGAGGTAGTCCCCGCAGATGGCCCAGGAGTTGGTGGCCACCCCGACCCGCTGGCCGGCGAGGTAGAAGTCCACCGTGGAGGAGTGCCGGGGGCGGGTGATCACCGAGACTCCGAGCACGATTACCAGCACCGCGGCAAGGGTGACGATGGCAGTTGAGGTCATGGCTGCCGCTCATCCTGGGTGCCGAGCATCCGCTGTTCCACCGAGGAGCTCAGAGTGGCTGCGGCGATACCGATGATCGCGAAGATCGCGTAGAGCCCCACACCCACGGTCAGGAACCCGGGGCTGAGATTTCCCAGCAGCCGGGAGTCCAGCCACCAGTTCAGGGTCAGCGACAGCACGGGGAAGGCTGCCACCACTGCCAGAAAGACCAGGAAATAGGTCACCGAAATGCGGCGCAGGGTCCGGAAGGCGGCGTCGACCTCGGCCGGGGTGTCCCGTACTTCGCCGTCGTCGGGTGCAGGTGTGGGCAGGCTCACGCCGTCTAGACTACGGCTGCACGGGCCAGCGCCGGTACATATTCCATCCGGCCTTGATCAGCAGAACCGCGCCACCGCCGGCCAGGACAAGCCCCATACCGGGCAGGAAGGCGCCCCAGGCATCGAGCTGAACGGACTGGGCAATGATGTTCCAACACTGGATGAGCACAATGACACCGACGACGACGCCTGGGACCGCTGCGTGACCGATGGCCAGTTTGCGCCGGGGCACGAAGGCACCGGCGAAGGCCAAACAGCCCACTGCCAGGGTGAGGACGCCGGGTCCGTCAGTACCGCGTAGGTGGAAGGCCTCTCCGGTGAGCTCCTCGACCCAGGGCAGGGTCACCCAGGGCAAGAAGGCGGAGACAATGAACATCATGCCGCCGATCATCATCGGCCAGCTGCCCATGTGGAAGATTCCCCAGCCTTGGGCCTTACCGGCTTTCAGCCGCGCGAAGACTCCGGGCAGGCCCTTGTCGTTGACCCCAGCCGACTGGGTGCGCTCGCGTTCGGTGATGCTCATGCCCTGCAGTCTAGAGTGAGCCGCATCACAGGGTCCAGGCTGCCGGGGAGAGCACTGCCGGACGGCAGTTATCGGACCCCGAGCGGTCGATTACGGGCCACCTGTGGCCCATTAATGTGACCCATGCCACTTATCGGTGCATACCCCCCGCTCGGCAACCCGTATACCCCATTGATCAGGTTCTGCTTGTGAGTCAGGTCACAGAGCGGTTGTCTTGTCTCAGGCGTTTGTGCCTCCCGGCGCAAATGTGCATTGCCCACGTCAACGAGCAAAGGAGTCTCGCATGTCCGATGTGGCACACGAGAACTCTTCTTCGGACGCCCCGCCAGAGGACAACGGCTGGCGGCAGCGTTATTGGAAGAAGAACCTGCGGCTGATGATTGTGCTGCTGGCGATCTGGTTCACCGTCTCCTTCGGGTTCGGGATCCTGCTGATCGAGCCGCTGAACAACATCGTCATCCTCGGCTTCCCGCTGGGGCTGTGGTTCGCCCAGCAGGGTTCGATCTACACCTTCGTGATCCTGATCCTGGTCTACGCCCTGTGGATGGACCGGATCGACGATGAGTTCGGGGTCTCCGAACGCGATAAGAACGGAGGCCGCCAGTAATGACAGGCTTGGAGTTCTGGACCTACTTCTTCCTGATCCTGACCTTCGGGATCTATATCTTCATCGCCTGGCGCTCCCGGGTGAAGGAGACCAAGGAGTTCTACGTCGCCTCCCAGGGCGTGCCGACTATCGCCAATGGCGCTGCGGTGGCCGCCGACTGGATGTCCGCAGCCTCCTTCATCGGTATGGCGGGCATGATCGCCTTCCTCGGCTCGGACGGCTCGGTCTACCTCATGGGTTGGACCGGCGGCTATGTGCTGCTGGCCCTGCTGCTTGCTCCCTATCTGCGTAAATGGGGCAAGTTCACCGTGCCGGAGTTCGTCGGCGACCGGTATAACGACACTGTTCGTGTGGTCGCTGCCATCTGTGCGATCGTCATCTCCTTCACCTATGTTGTCGGTCAGATGACCGGTGGTGGTGTGGTCTTCGCCCGCTTCCTGGGACTGGATCCGCAGTGGGCCGTGGTCGCCTGCGCCGCGGTGATCTTCTTCTACGCGGTCCTGGGCGGCATGAAGGGCATCACCTACACCCAGGTCGCCCAGTACGTAGTGCTGATCACCGCCTACCTCATTCCCGCCGTGGCGGTTTCTCAGCACCTGGGCAATTTCCCGATCCCGCAGGTGACCTACGGCCGCATTCTGGAGGAGCTCGACGGACTGCGTACCGACTTCGGTCTGCATGAGTTCACTGATGCCTTCGCCGGACGTGCCGGTGGTCAGTTGGATGTCTTCCTGGTGACCCTGTCCCTGATGCTGGGTACAGCCGGTCTGCCGCATGTGATCATCCGGTTCTACACCACCAAGACGGTCCGCGGAGCCCGCTTCTCGGCCTTCTGGGCACTGTTCTTCATCTCCCTGCTGTACCTGACCGCCCCGGCGGTGGGGGCCTTCACCAAGCTGAACCTGCTGCAGGGCGCCCAGGGCTCCACCGAGGACGATCTCCCGGCCTGGATCGCCCCCTGGCAGGAAGCCGGTTCCGTGGAGTTGAACACCACCGGTGAGATCACCTCGGTCTCGAATGTTCCCGGCGAGGCTGACCTCGTGGTCTCCAATGACATCCTGGTGCTGGCCTCCCCGGAGATCAGTGGTCTGCCGGCCCCGATTGTGGGACTGATGGCTGCCGGCGGTATGGCCGCGGCCCTCTCCACTGCCGCTGGTCTGCTGCTGGTGATCTCCTCGGCTGCCTCCCACGACATCTACTTCCGGATGATCGCCAAGGAGAAGGCTTCCGAGGCACGCCAGATGAATGTGGGACGTATTGCCATGGCAGTGGCCGTGGTGATCGCGATCCTGGCCGGGCTGAATCCGCCGGCATTCGTGGCCCAGGTGGTGGCATTCGCCTTCGGCCTGGCGGCTTCGACCTTCTTCCCGATTTTGATGTTGGGAATATTCTGGAAGAAGGCCAATGCCACCGGTGCAGCCGCGGGCATGCTCACCGGTCTGATCTTCAGCGGTGGTTACATGATCTACACCCTGGAGCTCTTCGGCACACCGGCCAACGACCACATTCTGGGCATCTCCCCGGAGGGTATCGGCCCGATCGGTGCACTGTTGAACTTCGTCATCACCATTGTGATCTCGAATCTCACCCGACCTCCGAGCGAGGAGGTCCAGGAGATGGTGGAGTCCATCCGGTACCCCGCCAAGCAACAGCTGGAGGCTGCCGGCAAGGAGTAACCCCAGCACCACAAGTGAATACAACTAACGATGACGCCCCCGGGACAGAGATTCCCGGGGGCGTCATCGCTGACTCTCCCCAACCGCCTGCACCTGTAGCCTTAATGGGTGCCGCCAACCCATCAGCGAACCTCGTCCCGCAGCTGGCTGCTGGCCAGTGTGCCGGTGATCATGCTGGCGATGTTCCTCGTCCCCTATACCCTGCTGGCCGAGGTTGACGCCTGGTACGGCAGTGCCCTGTTCTGGACGGTGGCGACTGTGGCCGTCATCGCGGTCAATGTCCTGGTCTCCTCCGCCTGGAGTGATGAGGACGAGGAGAATGCCGCCGAAGGGGATCTGCGCTGATGGAATCGACCTGGGTATGGATCGGCATCGGGCTGTATTTCCTGGTGGCCATCTCGGCGGCCCTGCTCTCCCGCTCCGGGGCAGCTGAGGATATGTCGGACTACTTCCTCGGCGGCCGCAGGATGGGCGGGTTCCTCTCGGCGATGAGCTATTCGGCCACCACCTATTCGGCGTTCATGATGATCGGATTGGCGGGGCTGACCTATGCCGGTGGTGTCGGAGCCCTGGGCTTCGAGCTGCTCTATCTCTGTGGGGTCACCCTGGTGCTGATTTTCGGGCCCCGATTCTGGCGGGTGGGCCGGAAGTTCGGCTATGTGACCCCTTCGGAGATGATCGGGCATCGGTATGCCAGCCGGGCCGCGGCCACTGTGACCGCCATTGCCAGTTTCGTCTTCCTGCTGCCCTATGCGGCCGTTCAGCTGGCAGGTGCCGGCTATCTGGTCTCGGGGATGACCAATGGGGCGATCAGTTTCACCACCGGCACCGCCGTGGTCTGCTTCGCCGCGATTGTCTTCGCCATGGTGGCCGGTCTGCGCTCGGTGGTCTGGACCGACGCCCTCCAATCGGTGGTGATGGTGCTCTCGGCGACCCTGGTTGTCGTCATCGTCATCCATCAGCTCGGCGGTCTCAGCGGATTCTTCTCAAGCCTGGAGGATCAGCCCGGTGCGCTCAGTGTTCCCGGGGAGGGTTACTTCACGCTCTCGACCTTCATCGCCCTGTCCCTGCCGTGGATCTTCTTCTCGATCTCGAATCCGCAGGTCTCCCAGCGGCTGTTCACCCCGGGGTCCATGAAGGATCTGCGGCGGATGCTGATCGGTTTCCTGATCTTCGGGTTCATCTACACCTTCGTCTCGGTGTTCTGGGGCTTCGCGGCCCGGATCCATTTCCCGGAGCTCGAGGCAGCCGATAACGCTACTCCCACACTGTTGGGTTCGGGACTGGTGCCCACTCCCCTGGCGATCATTGTGATGATCGGGATCCTGGCGGCCTGTGTTTCGACTATCGATTCGATCATGCTGACCCTGTCTTCGATGATCACCCGCGATGTGGTCAGCACCCGCCGCAGTGAGCGCATCCAGCTTGCTGCAGGCAAGGCGGTGATCCCGGTGGTGGCCGGATTGGCCTTTTGGTTCGCCCAGCTGCAGTTGGACCTGATCGCCGTTCTCTCGGTCTCCGCCTCGGCGGGCCTTCTGGTGATGGTCCCGCCGATCATCGGTGCGTTCTTCTGGCGCCGCGGAACATCCTGGGCAGTGATCAGCTCAGTGGTCACCGCTGGTTCTTTGGTGCTTGTCCTGGAGGCCACCGAAACGCTCTTCCTCGGCCAGGGTTCCGGTGTTTGGGGCCTTGCCACAGCAGTGGTCCTCTTCCTCAGCGTCAGTCTGCTCACCCCCGCACCGACGCGGCGAGCTGAGGAGTTTATGGCCGCCGCGGCGGGACCCCGCCGCAGGTCCCGCCCCCGCAGCGCCTCTGGGGTGAGCTGATGCAGGCATCGGTGCGCCTTTCCCGGTCTGGGCAGCTGGCTGAGCTGTTTCCGGATGCCCTGACTCGCAATGGGGTGGTGCTGAGCATCGGTGGGGCCGAGCAGTCTCATGTTGAAGTTGATGACCCCAGTTTCCTGCTGCATGACTACATCCGCAGAATGCGTTCGATCATCACAGCTGGTTTTGGAGATGAATGCCCTTCCAATGCCCTGCACCTGGGTGCCGGTGCCCTGACCCTACCCCGGTGGCTTCAGCATTGGCAGCCCGGCCTGGCTCAGACCGTGGTCGACTATGAGCCGGAGTTGGTGCAGTTTGTTCTGCAGCATCTGCCGATGCACCCTAAACCGGAGTCAGTGGTCGACGACGCCGCCGCAGCCCTGATTGAACAGTTGGCTGGTCGGGCGTATGACCTCGTGGTGGTGGATCTGTTCAACTCCGACCAGGCCCCGGGGCATCTGACCACGGCAGAGTTCTTCGAGAACTGTCTGGCCAGGGTCAGCCCCCGGGGCCTGCTGGTGGTGAATTTCGGCGATGACGCGGGCATGCGGTTTGCCCGCAGATTGACCTCCACAATGGTCTCCGTCTTGGGACCAGGCGCCCTGTTGGCCGCACCCGATGACGTGCTCGGCGGCGGTTCCGAGGGCAACCTGGTCCTGGCTGCTGCCGCCCGGGGGTTCAGCCAGGGGCAGCAGAACATGATCTGGGCAGCCGGGCCGCATCCGGACAGTCTGCTCAGCGGTGATGAGCTCATCGCCTGGACAGGAAGTTGAGGATGGCTTCCTCACGCTGTTTCTCTGCGCGGCGACAGAGCTCATCCTGGTGCTTGCGGTTTTCAGGTGCGGCTGCACGGCGGGCTTCGCTGCGGGCTGCCTGCCACTGAGCCCAGCTGACCAGGGACTCTCCTATCCAGAGAACAATGCGTTGGGAACGCGAAAACTGGGGTATTGATGACATGACTGTTCCTTGAAATACTCGTCTGAAGGCATGAATAATTAAGGCTTCTTAGGGGCATAAAATCCACAGCGAATGACACACCAATGGATGGAAAACCAGAGACTTAAGCTAATGACACACGCATTCGCGCTGTAGATGCAATACTCCGCCATCTACAGACGCGTGCCGGAATGGCTACAGAAATTGGTGATGAATTGCGGAACTTCAGGTCCGCTTAGCCGTCAAGCTCGTCGCATTGCGAGCGCGGATCCGCCGAGGGTCCGGGGCATAGCGGTGCCGATTGGATGAATGCCGCCAGTGGCGAACATTCCTACCGCGTTCATTGTGTTGAGATTTTTCACTGCCCCTCCTCTCAAAGGCTCGATCCGGTTGCTGACACAAGAAATCTATCACGAGTTTTTCGGACATGAAAGACTTCTGCGGAATTATTACGGGATGATTTCTGTGAATTCTTGGTGAACACCAGAAAGCGCCCTGTCGATTCATTGCTGAACCGACAGGGCGCTTTGGTCTGAAGAATCTTCTACCGGCGGGCAGGCAATGCCGGATCGGGCAGGTAAACCGTGGCCCCGGCCTCCCGGAACTCTCGGGATTTGGCAGCCATACCCTCCTGGGCGATCCGCGCCTGCTCATCGACATCGCCGAATTCATTGCGGATGTCCTGGGAGATCCGCATGGAGCAGAACTTGGGCCCACACATCGAGCAGAAATGAGCGGTCTTGGCGGGCTCAGCCGGCAGGGTCTCGTCGTGGAACGCCTCGGCGGTCTGCGGATCCAGGGAGAGACCGAACTGATCCCGCCAGCGGAATTCGAACCGCGCCTTCGACAGGGCGTCATCGCGATCTCGTGCCCCGGGGTGGCCCTTGGCGACATCGGCGGCATGGGCGGCGATCTTATAGGTGATCACCCCGGTTTTGACGTCATCGCGGTTGGGCAGCCCCAGATGCTCCTTGGGGGTGACATAGCAGAGCATGGCGGTGCCGTAGCGGGCGATTTCGGTAGCGCCGATAGCACTGGTGATGTGGTCATACCCGGGGGCGATATCCGTGACCAGGGGCCCCAGGGTGTAGAAGGGGGCACCGTGGCAGAGCTCCTGCTGCTTCTCCACGTTCTCCCGCACCAGGTGCAGCGGGATATGCCCGGGCCCTTCGACCATGACTTGGACGTCGTACTCCCAGGCTCGTTGAGTCAGTTCTGCCAGGGTCTCGAGTTCGGCGAACTGTGCCTCATCATTGGCATCGGCCAGTGAACCCGGCCGCAGCCCGTCGCCGAGGGAGAAGGCGACATCGTACTGAGCGAAGATCTCGCAAAGCTCATCGAAGTGCTCATAGAGGAAGCTCTCCCGGTGATGACCCAGGCACCAGCCGGCCATAATGGAGCCGCCGCGGGAGACGATCCCGGTGACCCGTTCGGCGGTCAGGGGGACATAGCGCAGCAGCACACCGGCGTGGATGGTCATATAGTCCACCCCCTGCTCGCACTGCTCGATCACAGTGTCCCGGAAGATCTCCCAGGTCAGGGCCTGGTGGTCACCGCCGACCTTCTCCAGTGCCTGATAGATCGGGACAGTGCCGATCGGCACCGGGGAGTTCCGGATGATCCATTCGCGGGTGGTGTGGATGTCATCCCCGGTGGAGAGGTCCATCACGGTATCGGCTCCCCATTGGGTGGCCCACTGCATTTTGGAGACCTCCTCTGCGATGGAGGAGGTGACCGCGGAGTTTCCGATATTGGCATTGACCTTCACACTGAAGGCCCTGCCGATGATCATCGGCTCGGACTCCGGGTGGTTGATGTTATTGGGGATGATCGCCCGTCCCGCTGCCACCTCGGAGCGAACCAATTCGACGTCAACGCCCTCGCGGAGGGCGACGAATCGCATCTCCGGGGTGGTCTCTCCCTTGCGGGCGTAGTGCATCTGGGTGACCCGTCGGCCGGACTTGGCCCGCAGTGGTGAGCGCTGTGCACCCTGCCACTCCTGACTGGCGGAGCCGCGGCGCAGTGCCTTGGGGCCGTCATCCTCAAGTTTCCGGCCCCTGGCCTGGTAGGTCTCCACGTCCTCGCGGGCGGTGATCCACTCTTCCCGCAGTGCCGGCAGGCCGCGGACCGGATCTGAGCCGGGCCCGGTGGTGCGGTAGACGGTGAACGGTTCATTGGGCTCACCATTGGGGGAGTCATCCTGAGCGATCCGCGTGACCGGGACTTTGATCCTGTGCGCCTCATCGGTGAGGTAGTCAGCGCTGTGGGTGGAGTAGTTCAGGGGTGAGATATGCGTCATGAAAGAGCTCCTTCTTCCTTCGCCGGCATGACCCGGACAGGTTCAGACGGTGCCCGGACAGCGTCAGTCCGATCTCAGCTCTGTGCTCAGAGCGCCCGTGAGGTCACTCACAACCATACCAATATGCAGTCAGACACAAGTCTCGGCCAAGGTTCTCATAAGCCTGAAGTCAGTAAAACCCCAGGTCAGAGGATGGTTGCGTCAAGAGTGGCCGTGTTAGGTGAGGGGCAGAAGTCGCAACTGAAGTTCCTAGCCACAAGGAGTCGCATTGGGTACCAATATCTTTGTCCTCGGTCTCGACGAACTGAACCACCAGGCCCTGAAGAAGCTGCCCGGGGCAGAGAACTACACCTTCCACCAGCTGCTGACCTTCGATGAGCTCCAGGGTGGGTCCATCGCGGTCAATGAGCTGCTCGAGGAGGCAGAACGCCGGCTGGAGGACTTCGACGGTTCCATCGACGCCATCGTCGGCTATTGGGATTTCCCGGTCACCGCCATGGTCCCTATCCTCGCCGACCGCTATGGTCTGCCCTCGGCCAATCTCAAAGGCATTGTCACCGTGGAGCATAAGTATTGGAGCCGGGTGGAGCAGCAGCGGGTGGCCGATGAGGAGGTGCCAGGCTTCGGACTGATCGACCTCAATGATGAGGAGGCCCGCCTGCCCGAGGGGGTGAACTACCCGGCCTGGATCAAACCGATCAAATCCACCTCCTCCGAGGGTGCTTACCGAGTCACCGACGACGCCGAACTGCAGGAGGCCGTCGCTGAGGAACGCGAGGTGGTCGACCGGATGGGCGGCGGTTTCAATGAGGTCCTCGAACGTCTCGAGCTTCCCGATGAGATCGCCGAGATCGGCGGCAGTGCAGCCATGATGGAGGAGGAGGCCTCCGGGTCCATGCTGACCGTGGAGGGCTTCAGCTACCAGGGGGAGGTGGAGGTCTACGGGGTCATCGACTCCCATACCTATGAGGGGACCTCCAACCACGCTTGTATGGTGGACCTAGGCCTGGGTCGCGAACCACAGATGCCAGCCCAGAACGGTGAGTTCCGGACTGCGGCCACCTGGTTCCTGCGCCGGTTCGAGGACGGTTATATCAAGCGCGTCCCCACCGCCGAGGAGGTCCGGGCCATCGAGCAGAAGTACCCCGGCACCACGATCCAAATCGATAAGGAAGCCGACCGGCCACTCTCCGGAGATCCGGCCGAGGATGCCTATAGTTTCGCCCTGGCCGAGATCTTCACCGCCGGTCAGAGCGAGGAGGAGATGATCGAGACCTATGAGAAGGTCATCGAGGAGCTGAACTTCGAGATCGAAGATCTCTAAAGTCCCCGACGTCGTCTGAAACGCTTCAGGAGGCGCATTGCAGACAGTCACCTCACTGCCCTACGAGGTCGAAGAGACCGAGAACCTCTGGATCACCGTCTCGGATGGGACCAGGCTCGCCGCCCGGCTGTGGAAACCTGTCGGGTCAGAGCAGCAGCCTGTGCCGGGGATCGTCGAGGCGATCCCTTACCGGAAACGTGATCTCACCGCGCAGCGGGATTCGGTTCACCACCCCTATATGGCTGGCCACGGTTATGCCTGCCTACGCCTGGATCTGCGTGGTTCCGGGGATTCCGAAGGTGTGCTGGAGGATGAGTACCTCGAACGCGAGCTGCAGGATATCGAGGAGGTTCTGCAGTGGTTGGCCGATCAGCCCTGGTGCAGCGGCCGTACCGGAATCATGGGGATCTCCTGGGGCGGGTTCAACGGCCTGCAGGTCGCTGCCCGCCGCCCGAAGTCCCTGGGTGCTGTGGTCACCGTGGCCTCCACAGATGACCGCTACGCCGATGACGTCCACTACATGGGCGGGCTGCTGCTGACCGATAACCTCTCCTGGGCCTCAACCATGTTCGCCTATACCTCTTGCCCACCCGATCCTGAGGTGGTCGGGGACGCCTGGCAGGATATGTGGCGAGAGCGGATCGAAGGGTCCGGGCTGTGGTTGGAGAAATGGCTGCAGCATCAGCGCCGTGATGACTACTGGAAACACGGTTCGATCAATGAGAACTTCGACGACGTCGAGGTTCCGGTCTTTGCGGTCAGCGGTTGGGCCGATGGATACTCCAATTCGGTCTTCCGCCTCCTTGAGGGCCTCAATACTCCCACCCGAGGACTGATCGGCCCCTGGAGCCATAAATACCCACATCAGGGTGAGCCGGGTCCGGCCATTGGGTGGCTGCAGGAGGTTGTCGCCTGGTGGGACTACTGGCTGAAGGATAAGACCGGTAACGGCGCCATGGACGGACCCGAGCTTTCGATCTGGATGCAGGACAGCATCGAACCGGCAACTGCCTATTCCGAACGCCCGGGCCGCTGGGTGGGTGAACCCTCCTGGCCCAGTCCACGGATCAAGGAGGTCCGCCACCAGCTGGGGCGGCATTCGATCCTGCCGGCCGGAAGCCAGGAGAACAGTCCACCGGTGAGCATCTCTTCCCCGCTGTCGGTGGGCCTCTACGGTGGGAAGTGGTGCTCCTATAACGCTCCGCCGGATCTGCCCTATGACCAGCGCGAAGAGGACGGTGGTGCCATGATCTTCACCACCGACCCTCTGGAGGAACCACTGGAGCTGCTCGGTGCCCCGGTGGCGGAGCTGACCTTTCAAGTGGATAGACCAGTGGCCCAGGTTGCGGTCCGGCTCTCCGATGTCGCCCCTGACGACGCCGCAACTCGGGTCAGCTACGGGGTGGCCAATCTGAATCATCTTCAGGGCCATGACTCTCCGGAACTGCTGGAACCGGGCAAGAAGTACACCGTGCGGGTCCAGCTCAATGGGATGGCCCAGTCCTTCCCGGCAGGACATCGGCTGCGGCTTTCGGTCTCCACCTCCTACTGGCCGGTGACCTGGCCCTCCCCTGAACCGGTGCGGTTGACCATCCATCCCCAGGAGTCGGCCCTGCTGCTGCCGGAGCGACCGACCACTGAGGAGGCCCCCTCACTGACCCCGGAGTTCGGTGAGCCGGAGGGGACCGAAGCCCTGACCGTGGACCAGGTGGTCCCCGGGGATCTGGACTGGAAGGTCTCCCGGAGTCTGGTGGACCTCTCCGGCCAATTGGAGGTGGTCAAGGACCTCGGTGTGGTCCACCTGCCGGATATCGACCTTAATGTCACTCGTCGTGCCACCGAGACCTACAGCTTCGTAGGCCGGGACTATGACTCAGTCCGCGGGGAGACCGATTGGACGATGGGTTTCTCCCGGGGGGATTGGGAGGTCGAGATCCGCACCCGGACGGTGCTGACCTCCACCCCCACTGATTTTCATATCTACGCGGAGCTGGATGCCTATGAGGGTCAACGGCGCTTCGCAGCCAAAACCTGGGAGACCTCCCTCCCCCGGGATCATCTCTAGTTGAGGCTCAGCTGGTCTCAGTCGAGACCCAGTTGAGGTAGCCGGAGCTGCCGTCCAGGATGGGCAGGACGATCAGCTCCGGCTCCTCATAGGGATGCTGATCATCGATAAGTTCCTTGAGCCCGGGCACACAGGCTGAGGTGGTCTTACAGGTCAGCAACTGTTCGGCGTCGTTCTGGACACCGTCCCAGCGGTAGTAGCTACGCACCTCGGAGACCTGGATGCAGGCTGCCAGGCGCGCCTCGAGGATCGCGGAGGCCAGTGTTTCGGCCTCCTGCTGGCTGGCGACAGTGGTCTGGACGGCAACGTACTCTGACTGGCTCATGGCACCAGTATGCCCATTGTGTCTTCCCCTCCACAGGGGCCCTGCGTACACTTCCCAACTATGGAGATCCCGCTGCTGGCCTGGATACTTACCCTGACCGCGATCACAGCCCTGCTGGTCTTCGACTTCTTCTTCCATGTCCGCAAGGCCCATGAGCCGACCCTGCGTGAGGCCACAGTGTGGTCGGCGGTCTATGTGGGGATCGCGTTGGCCTTCGGGCTGGTGTTCCTCATCTTCGGCGATACTGCCCATGCCACCGAGTACTACGCCGGCTACATCACCGAGAAGGCCCTGAGCGTGGACAATCTCTTCGTCTTCCTGGTGATCATCTCAAGCTTCCAGGTGCCCCGGGAGCATCAGCAGAAGGTCCTGCTCTTCGGGATCATCTTCGCCCTGATCGCCCGCACCGGGTTCATCTTCGCCGGAGCTGGGCTGATCAATGCCTGGTCCGATGTCTTCTATCTCTTCGGGCTGATCCTGCTGATCACCTCCGGGCAGCTGCTGAAGAAGGAGGCCGCCGGAGGTGCCGAGCATGAGGCCGAGAACTTCATTGTCCGAGCGGCCCGCCGTTGGCTGCGCACCTCGGAGGACTACGACGGCGACAGGCTGACCACCCAGGTCAACGGTAAGCGAATGCTCACTCCCATGGTTCTGGTCATGGTCGCCATCGCTGGGACTGATCTGCTCTTCGCGGTGGATTCCATTCCGGCCATCTATGGGCTGACCCAGGAGCCGTTCATCGTCTTCACCGCAACTGCCTTCTCCCTGATGGGGCTGCGTCAGCTGTACTTCCTGATCGATGGCCTGCTGGATAAGTTGATCTATCTCTCCTACGGCCTGGCGGTGATCCTGGGGTTCATCGGTGTGAAGCTGATCCTGCACGGACTGCATGAGAACAACCTGCCGTTCATCAATGACGGTCAGGATGTTCCCGTGGCTGAGGTGCCCACCGGACTCTCCCTGGTGGTGATTATGGCCGTGCTGGTCATTACGGTGGCGGCTTCGCTGATTGTGCCGCGGGTACGTGCCAGCCGGGCAGCTGGCCGCGAGGTCACCAACGGTGGTGGACCTCAGGCTTGATCTTGGTGTCATAGAGTTCCCCGACGGCGCTGAGGAAACTCTCCGGCAGGGGCCCGATGGCGCCGGCGCTTGCATTGGCGCGGGCCTGTTCGGCATTGCGGGCACCGGGGATGACGCTGCTGACTCCCGGCTGTTGGGCAACCCAGGCCAGGGCCGCCGTCGTCGGTTCCATGCCGTGCTCCCGGGCCAGGGCCGCGAACTCCTGGGCGGCCTCGACACCGGTGTTGTAGTCCACACCGGAGAAGGTCTCGCCGACGTCGAAGGCCTCCCCACGACGGTTGAAACTGCGGTGATCGGTCTCGGCGAAGCTGGTCTCAGCGGTGTATCGGCCTGAGAGCAGCCCGCTGGCCAGGGGCACTCGGGCGATGATCCCGACCCCTGCCTGCTGGGCGGCCGGCAGCACCTTCTCTAGGGGTTTCTGCCGGAAGGCGTTGAGAATGATCTGTACGGTGGCCACCCCGGGGCGGGCGATGGCGGTCAGGGCTTCATCCACGGTCTCCACTGAGACGCCATAGGCGGCGATGCCGCCCTCCTCCACGAGAGCATCCAGGGCGTCGTAGACCGCATCGGCGGAGTAGACAGGGGTTTCCGGGCAGTGCAGTTAGACTAGGTCCAGGGTTTCGACCCCGAGGTTGGTGCGGGAGCGCTGGGTCCAGGCCCGGAAGTTCTCCAGGCTGGCGTGCTCCAGGCTGGGGGCAGGGGCCCGGCGGATCATTTTGGTGGCCACTGTGCCCTGCCAGTCGGAGTTCTCTGCCCGCCACCGGCCGATCAGCTGCTCACTGCGGCCATCGCCGTAGACATCTGCGGTGTCGAAGAAGGTCATCCCGGATTCGGCTGCGGCATCGAGGACGGCGAAGGCATCGGGCTCCTCGACTGTTCCCCAGTCGCCGCCGATCTGCCAGGTGCCCAGGCCGATGGATGAGACGCTGCGGCCGGTGCGGCCCAGTTTCCGCTGTGTCTGCTCAGTCATCGTTACTCCGCTTTCCCTCTGGTCGCAGTTCCCGGAGCCGGGGATCGGCTCGATTATTGTCCAGCCTAACGCTCGGCTCAGGCGTTGATGATGCCGAAGCTAAGCATGATGTAGACGAAGAGGCCCAGCAGGATCCGGTAGCCGACGAAGAGGTTATAGGTGTTGCGGGAGACATAGTTGAGGAACCAGCCGATGATGACATAGGCGACTATGAAGCCGACGAGGGTGGCCACTGCGGTCTGGCTCATGGTGTAGGGCCCGGACTGTTCCCCGAAGGCTCCGATGAGCTTATAGAACCCGGAGCCGAAGACTGCTGGGATGGCCAGCAGGAAGGAATAGCGGGCTGCTGCCTCACGGGTGTAGCCCATGAACAGGCCGGCGGTGATTGTGCCACCGGAGCGGGAGACTCCGGGGATCAGGGCCATGGCCTGGGCGAAGCCGAAGATGATGCCATCGCGGATGCTGAGCTTCTCCAGTGGTTTGCGCTGTTTTCCGAGGTGGTCGGCGAATCCCAGCAGGATGCCGAAGGCGATGAGCATAGTCGCCACGATCCAGAGGCTGCGGAAGGTGGACATGATGAAGTCTTCCAGCAGCAGACCCAGCACCACGATGGGGATAGTGCCGACGATGATCAGCCAGCCCATGCGGGCATCGGGGTCGTTATGCGATCCGCCGCCGAAGACAGCGGCGAACCAGGCTTTGAGGATGCGCAGGATATCGCGCCAGAAGAAGACTAAGACGGCCGCCTCAGTACCGAGCTGGCTGATGGCGGTGAAGGCTGCACCGGGGTCTTGGGCACCGGGGAGGAATTCACCGACGATCCTCAGGTGAGCTGAGGAGGAAATGGGGAGAAACTCTGTGAGGCCCTGCACCAGGCCCAGGATGATGGCTTCGATCCACTGCACTGGATGAGAGTACTCCATCTTTCCTGCGGTTCACATCTCCAGCAGGGTGTTGACCTCCTGACGTGCCCAGACAGTTGCTGCCTCATCCCGGGTGAGGTCCAGTTCCCGGGCGGGCAGATAGTCGCGCAGCCGGGGACTGGAGGCCGTCTGCGGCAGCAAGCGCTCCAGTGCTGCCAGGGCCAGGGGCACCGCGGTGGAGGCCCCCGGTGATAGTTCCGGCTGGGGAGCTGATCAGTTCAGTGCCGAAGGTCAGCCTTCCGCCTCGCCGGGGGTCTGCTTTGACGATCTGGGCCCGTTGACCGGCGGTGATCAGCTGCCAGTGCTGCGGCTGGGCAGCGGGGAAGAATTCTCGAAGGGCTTCAATGCGCTGCCGGTGGCCTTTGGTCAGATCACCGATAAGCAGTTTAAGCAGGTTCAGATTCTGCACGCCCATCGCAGCCAGGGGCCAGAGGTTATCCGGACGCAGCTGCGGTCATGGCCTGTCCTTCCGGGAATCTATTTGAACTGCACTTAGTACATTTACTTTGTACAGTAACATGTGGTTATGGCTAGAAATCGGCTCAGCAGGCAGCGACTGATCTCGGCTGCCTTGGAGCTCATCGACGCCGAGGGCCCAGAGAAGCTCACCGCCCGCAAACTCGCATCCTCCCTTGGCGCCTCTCCGATGGCGCTCTACTGGCATTTCGATAACAAGGCCCAGCTGCTCGAAGGTGTGGGCGATTATTTGGTCAGCCTGATCACTCCCCCGGTCTCCCTTGACCAACAAGGCCAAAAGAACCCAGCGGACTGGGAGGAGACCCTTACTGCGGTGCTGCACAGTGTCATCGATGTGGTCCAGCAACATCCGCGGGCTGCAGACCTCGTCGTCCAGCGCCTGCTGTTCACCGCGCCTGGGCAACAGTTGGCAGAACAGGCTCTGCGCGCCCTTGAGCAGGCAGGCCTCGATGAGGCCACCGCCGTCGTCGTCGCCCGTCATGGGTTGCGAGTGGCCACCACGGTCGGGACAGAGCGGCTCTTCACCGGCTCCCCGAACAGTGATAATCCAGGTCAGGAAGAACCGCGAGAGGTCAGTTTCGACCAATCAGTCCAACCCGCCTTGGCAGCCAGCTCAGATTGGTTGCACCGGGCCACCCCACCCGAGCTCTACCGGGAGACTGCAGTCAATCTATTTATCGCCGGAGTCCGAGCACTGAGCTGAACATCCTGTGCCCGGGATGAGGACAGTTTTTAGACTTCCTGGTATGACACAGCCTGAGGTTTCACGGTGGGCAGCCTTCACCTCTGATCCGGATGGCGGGAATCCCGCTGGTGTGGTCATGAATGCCGGTGGCCTCACCGAGGGGCAGATGTTGGGCATCGCCCAGGAGGTGGGGTTCTCCGAGACAGCGTTTATCCGTTCCTGGGATCCCCCGAGCGCGCGGTTTTCGACGGTTTCAGCTTTGACCCCGATGCGCTCAGGGCGTTGATGGATCAGCAGGACTGGGCCGGTACGGTCACCGTTCTCTGGGCCGAATCCACCGGGGTTTTCCAGGCGCGGAACCTCTTCCCGGTCGGGGAGATCACCGAGGACCCGGCCGCTGGATCCGCGGCAGCCTCGACTGGGGCGTATCTGCGGCAGCTTGGCCTGGCAGGAATCGACGATGACGGGGGCTTCGGTGAACTGCTGATCCGGCAGGGTATGCACGTGGGCCGGCCCAGCCGATTGCAGGTGAGCATTCCGGAATCCGGGGGCATCACGGTCACTGGTGCCGCTGTGCCGCTTAGCTGAAGTCGAGGTCGATATCCCCGCCGCCGTCGAGCAGCCAGTTATAGCGCAGACGTAGGGCACGTTCGACGGAGGCCAGAATCGCCCCGAAGATCAGCACGCCGTTGAGCCAATCGGGGATCTGGATCGGTGAGACCCAGGTGCCGGTGTACTGAGCGACGATGTCCCAGCTGGTGACCATCTCCACCAGCTGGGGGATGCCCAGGATAAAAGCAACGATCAGCACCACCAGGGAAGTTACCCCGAGCAGTCGGCTCAGCCCCGGCCTGTTCTGTTCCAGCCGGGCACGATGACCTTCGGCAGAGCTCGGTTCCGGGACCAGAGGGTGTTCCACTCCGCTCTCACTGTGGAAGTGGCAGTGTTTGAGCCCCACCGGCCCCATCTTCACCTGGAGGGTTCCGCCGGGTACGGGGAATGCCGCCGGGAGTTTGGAGTGGGCGTGGTGTTTGCCGTCGAGGTAGAGATCCGCTTTAGCCTCACTGAAGAAATAGGTCCAGTAGTCGACGTCGACCGCATAGCTGTGGCGTTCGCCCTCGTGATCTGTGGTCTCGAAGTAGTAGAGGGCCCGGGATAACATCTGCCACCAGCGGTAGCGTTTCAGGGCATGGCCATCCCCGGGCTTGATCCTTTTGACCGCCCTACGCTGCCGCCAGTCCTTGAACATGCCTCAAGGTTATCCACCCCGGTTTCGCAGGGGATCATTCCTTTGACTGATCTTTAGAGTGATCCGCGGGTTTCACTAGCTTCGTGACGCCCGGTTGATCGTCGGCATCGATATCAATATCTGCGCCGTCAATATAGGCATCCAGGAGGTCGGTGACCCGCTGGGTGTCCTGGATGGCGAGGCTAGTGAATCCCTTCTCGATCAGCGCGTAGGTGGTCTCTGCGACCAGTTCGAAGATTTCTCGGGATTCCCGGGTGTTGACTCCCAAACCCACCACAGTGGCGTCCCCGGCGGCATCGCTGATGGTCGCCGGTGAGAGCCCTGTCGGCTGGTGGGTCAGCAGTTCGGTCAGTGGGTTCGTGAGCCGTTGTGGTTCCATACCTGCGAGTCTTGCCCTTGAACATTGGTTGAAGGCAAGACCCACAGGTAGGCGATCCGGTTACATATGTCCTTCGGCCTGGAACTTCTGGTGCCAGCTCAGTGCCTCGGCCAGCAGATGCGGGGTGTGCTGGCCGTTGGGGTTCTCAGCCACCGCACGGTCGAAGTAGTCCTGCAGGCCATCCCGGTAATCGGGGTGGGCGCAGTTGGCGATGATCCGCCGGGCTCGTGCTGTGGGCGAGAGTCCGCGCAGATCGGCCAGGCCCTGTTCGGTGACCAGGATCTGGGTGTCATGCTCGGTGTGATCGGTATGCGAGGCGAAAGGCACAATCGCCGAGATCGCCCCGTCCTTCGCGGTGGAGGGTGAGACGAAGAAGTTGAGGTAGGCATTGCGGGCAAAGTCTCCGGAGCCGCCGATGCCGTTGATCACCGAGGAGCCCATCACGTGGGTGGAGTTCACATTGCCGTAGATATCAGCTTCAACCATGCCGTTGATGGCGATCAGGCCGAGTCGGCGGATCACCTCGGGGTGGTTGGAGATCTCCTGGGTGCGCATCAGGATCCGACCTTTGTACTCCTCGGCCTTGGCGTTGAAGGCCTCGGCCCGTTCGGCCGAAAGGGAGAACGATGTCGCTGACACCGCAGTGAGCTTGCCGGTGTCGATGAGGTCGAGCATCCCGTCCTGGATGACCTCGGTGTAAGCGGTGAGGTTCTCGAATTCGGAGTGGGCGAACTCGGCCATCACCGCGTTTGCCACATTCCCAACCCCGGACTGGATGGGCAGCAGATTCTCGGGCAGCCGATCGTGCTGGATCTCATGACGGAGGAAGTCGACCACATGTTCTGCCATCGCCTTGGAGGACTCATCCGGGGATTTGAAGGGCAGATTGCGGTCAGGGGCGCTGGTCTCGACGATGGCGACGACCTTGTCAGCATCCACCCGCAGATAGGGGTCTCCGATGCGCTGCATGGGGTCGAGGATCTGGATGGGCCGGCGCTCGGGAGGCAGGCGGGTGCCGTAGTAGACATCGTGGAAGCCCTCATAGGCGCGGGGGTGCCAGTCATTGACCTCGAGGATGACCTTATCGGCCAGTTCCAGCCAGGACTTGTTATTGCCCACCGAACTTCCCGGCACCACCATGCCGTTGGGCAGTACGGCGGCGACCTCGACGACGGCGACGTCGATATTCCCGTAGAAGCCGAACCATGCCTGCTGGGCGGAGTGGGAGAGGTGGGTGTCGACGTATTCGGTGGCACCGGTGTTGATCGCCTTGCGCAGCGCCGGATCGGACTGGAAGGGCAGGCGCTTGCGGATGGCTCCGGCCTCGGCGAGCACGCCGTCGAGTTCGGGTGCGGTGGAGGCGCCGGTGAACAGTTCGATGCCGAAGTCCTCGCCGCGTTCCTGTGCGGCTTTGGCGTTCTCAGCAATGGCGGCCGGGACTGCTTTGGGGTATCCGGCTCCGGTGAAGCCGCTCATGCCGACGCGGTCGCCGTCGTTGATATAGGTCGCAGCTTCCTCAGCGGAGGTGACCTTGCTGCTGAGCACAGGGCAAGTGATTCGGGTCATCGGTGTATTTCTCCAGTAGGTACATCGGGCCTGAGCCTGTGGTGACACAGACCTCCCTACCCTATGCCCCATGTCACGCTCGTGGTCCAATTTTGACCGCTCATGACGCAAAATCGACCGTTCATCATGTTTCGAATCACATTTGAACGCGGGGTTGCGCCGGTTACGAGGCCTTCAGGAGGCTCCGCAGGGTCTCGTAGAGCAGAGGTTTTTCGACGGCGACCTCGAAGCTCTCATCAGTGCCGACCTGACCGGCGAAGCCGTCGATGATCACCATGACCCAGGCTGCCAGGCGTCCCGCACTGAGGTCAGTGCGCACCAGCTCCGCCTGCTGGGCCCGGTCGAGCCATTGGGTAAGCGCTTCGCGGTTATTGCGACCCAACTCAGCCAGCAGAGCTTGGACGCGCTCCCCGTGCCCTGGGCTGTTGACCGCGGAGATGAAACCGGCCGCACGGGGGTCCTCCAAATCGGCCAATTCGTGGTCGACGTATTCCCAGATGACCCCGAGGGGGTCGGTGCGCTCGGCCCGTTGGGCGAAGAATTCCTGGGCCTCGGTCAGTGAGAGCTGCAGGATCCCCTCGAGGAGGTCAGATTTTTTCGGGAAGTAGTGGAAGAAAGTCCCAGAGCTGATGCCCGCCTCGCGGCAGATTCCGGCAGTAGTTGCCCCGGCATATCCCTGGCGGGAAAAGACGGTGAGACCGGCGTCAATGATCTGCAGGCGGCGCGCCTGATGGCGGTCTGGATCAATGGGCCGTGCCATATCGGCACCTCCTTCCCGAGGGACTGATTGCCACCCCATTCTCACATTATCCCTATTATTAGAGTACACACTCTGCTAACCTGAGCTCATGCTTCCACTGCGACAGAGAATCCTGCCGATCCTGGGGGTGCTGCTGGCTGCACCTATCACTGCGGAGTTCCTTCAGGCGTATCTGACCCTGACCGGGGAGACCCTGATGCTGGTCTGGGCAGTGGTTTTCCTGGCACCGCTCTACGGAGGGGCCGCCCTGCTGATCCGAGAGGTCACCGTTCGCTGCGGCGGCGGATGGGCAATGACCCTATTACTGGCGGCTGCCTTCGGTATGGCGCTTCAGACCGTGGTGGATCTCTCGATGTTCGCCGAGGACTCACCGGATGTTCCGTACTGGTCGCAGATCCGTGAACCGACTCTGATCCCGGGCCTGGAGGTCAGCGCCTTAGCGGGCCTATCCTGGATGCTGGGGCATGTGATGCTGAGCGTCGCTGCACCCCTAGCCCTGCTCTACGCTCTGGCTCCGGCCCATCGGGGACGGCCTCTGCTGGGGCGGATCGGCATCCCCGCCTTCACCGCCGCCTGGTTCTTCCTCGCCTGGCAGATTCACCTCGATGCCCAGGAGATGTTCGGGATCACCGCCACACCTACCCAGTGGGTTGGCTCCCTGGCCGTCGTCGTCGTTCTGATTGCTCTGGCTTGTCTCCCCCGCTTCATCGGGCAGAGGCGAGAGCCGGCGAGTCCGGCAGGTGATCTGAGGCGTATCCCCCTGGGGGTGGTGGCGGTGGCAGCGATTCTGCTGAAGATTGCTATGGACCTCATGCCTTCCACCTGGGCTGGCTTCAGTGCTCTGGTGGCGCTGACCACGGTCACAGCCATCGCCTTATTGATGGCTGACAGGCATCTGAACTGGGGGCCGGCGGAGATCGGCATGCTCGGCATCGGGGTGATCATCGGTGCAATCCTCATTGGCTTCCTCGCACCCCTGCCGCCGGGGGTGAGCATGGCCGCGAAGCTGACTCAGAACAGCATTCTGTTGGTGGCCGCAGTGGGGCTGCTGGTGTTCACCGCCCGGCGCACTGGACGTGAACACCAGAGGGCACCGGAACCGGTGAAGTGAACCGGTGGTGAAGGTTCTTCGACCAACTCCTGAACTGGTCCCGCGACTGATCTGATACTCCGATTGCGGTGCCTAGACTAGGTGTCGATGACTGCATCGGAGCACCGTTTTTCGCTGACCATGACCGCCATCGCCTCCGCCGCCGCGCTGCTGCTGACCAGCTGCGCAGGGGATGACTCACCTGAGGAGGGCACCGATTCCGACGCCCAGGCAGAGGGCACCGATTCCGACGGCGCAGACCCCGGCGAGGGCGACCAGCTGGCGATTCTTGCCATGAACGACTTCCATGGTGGGCTGGCCACCGCCCGCGAACTGGCCTGCACTGTTGAAACTCAGCGGGAGGCTTATCCCGATCATCTGCTGGTCTCAGCAGGCGACGACGTCGGGGCCAGCCAATTCGAGTCCTCCATTCAGGATGATGAGCCGACACTGGATTTCTTCAATGCCCTGGAGGTGGATGCCTCCGCGCTGGGCAATCATGAGTTCGATGAGGGTTACGCCGATATCACCGATCGGCTCCAGCCCCATGCTGAGTTCGACCACCTCTCGGCAAACCTTTTCGAGGCCGATAGTGATGAGCGGGCCGCCGATCCCTATGAGATCTACGAGGTCGGTGGTCTTGAGGTTGCGGTCATCGGCGCCGTCACCGATGACACCCCGGAATTGGTCGTGGCCGAAGGTGTCGCCGATGTGGAGTTCCGCGATCCCATTGATTCGGTCAATGAGGTGATCGCGGAGGAACTGGAGGAGGTCGACGTCGTCGTCGCGGCCTTCCATGAGGGTTCACCCAGTGACGCGGACTGGGGCGAGGTGCCCGAGGACGACTGGGCCCAGCGGCTGCAGCAGGATCTGGCCGAGGAGGTCGACGTCGTTCTCGATGGTCACACTCACAACGAGTACGGCTACCTCGCAGAGGGGCTTGCGGTGGTGCAGACCGGGGCGAATGCCGCGAATCTGGGGCAGGTTCTGGTGACCGTTGACCCCGAGACCGGTGAGGTCACCGCTCATGAGCCGGAGCTGCTGCCGGTGGCCGATGCTGATCTGGAGGCCTGCGCAGATTTTGAGCGCTTCACCGCCGCTGAGGAGGTTGTCACTGCCGCTGAGGACTATGCCGAGGAGGCCGGCAGTGAGGTGCTGACCGGTCAGGAGGGTTATCTGACCACCGCCTGGGGTGCTGATCGGGCGGAGTATGTCGATGGCATCTGGACAAGTGATGAGGCCGGCCACGGTGATGAGCGGGGCTATCAGTCGGTGCTGGGTGGTTTCACCGCCGATTTCATCCAGGAGCTGGACTGGCCTGAGGAGATCACCCCGGATTTCTCTCTGATCAATGCCGGTGGCATCCGGGACGATATCCGCCAGGATGACTCCGGTGAGGTCACACTGCGCGATGCCTTCGGGGTGATGCCCTTCAATAACCGGATGAGCGTGGTGGAGCTGACCGGTGAACAGGTCTATGACCTCTTGGAACAGCAGTGGGGTGAGGAGGGCTACCACCAGCTGGGCTTCTCCTCAGCGCTGAGTTACACCTTCGATGAGGAGGCAGAAGCCGGGGAGCGAATCACCTCGGTCAGTGTGGACGGAGAACTGGTTGATGAATCCGGGACCTACTTAGTGGGCGTGCAGGAATTCCTGGCCGATGGCGGCGATGGGTTCACCGTGCTGGCTGAGGGTCAGGATCGGCATAACACTGAGATCATCGACTCCGAGGTCTGGCCCGATTACCTCAGTGAGCAGGAGACCTTGGATCCCGATTACGGCCAGCGGGCCGTTGAAGTCTCTGGCTTTGACCCGGCTGAACCGGTCTCCCCCGGTGATGAGCTGAGCTTTGAGGTCGGGGCGGTGCACAGTATGAGTCTGGGAGCCCCGGAGGTCATCGAGGTGCAGGCCGTGATTGAGCAGGGCGAGCAGGAGCATGAGCTTGCAGCTGCCGACTACACCGTCGAGGAAGGCCAGGGCTCCGCTGAATTCACCGCGGATATCCCCGGGGAGCTGGAGTCAGGCGATGCGGTGCTGGTACTGACCGGTGATACCGGTGGCACCAGGGCTGAAGTTCCGATCACTGTGGAGTGATCCCCTGGCCGCCGGTGGGCCCGGGTATGAAAATATGTGCTCATGCCCAAGAAGGTTGACCACCAAGAGCGTCGGGAATTGATTGCGGCCGCATTGATGCGGGTCGTGGCAGATCAGGGCCTGGAAGCCGTCAGCCTGCGTCAGGTTGCTGCCGAGGCCGGAGTGACCGGAGGGATGGTCCAGCACTATTTCCCGAATAAGGACGCCATGATGGACTTCGCCATGGCGGCTGCCAGCTCCCGCTATGAGCAGCGGATCGGGGCTGCCACGGCCGAGCTGGGCGAGGCCCCCTCACCAGTTCAATCGGCAGAGACAATATTGGGCTGCTTGCTGCCGGCCGATGAGCAGGGACGACGCGACGCTCGGGTTGCTTTGGCGTTTATGTCCTATTCGGCCGTGCGCAAGTCAGCCTCCGAATCTTTGGCGGCTGACAATACGGGCATGCAAGGGGTTATCGCCGATCTGTTGCGCTCGGCCCAGGCATCAGGGATGGCCCCTGAGGATCGCGACCCGGAGGCAGTCGGGGTTGCGCTGATGGCGCTGACCGATGGCTTGAGCATCCACATCATCAGCGCCGGACTGTCACATCAGACCGCGGCACAAATCCTGCGATCTGAGGTCCGCCGGGCCTTTGGCGAGGCCTAACCCAGGGTTCACATTGCACTTGCATTGCAAAACGCTCAAACTCTGCGTAGTATTTATTGCAGTCGCAATGTAAAAATCGTTGCCCTAGTGAATGGAGCCGCAGAGATGACTGCCACCGGCACCCGCACACCTCGGATCCAAGCCAATGTTGACCTCATTCTGGAGGCATTCGAGGCACTGGCACGCCAAGACATGGACGCCTGCCTGGCCGTGATGGCGGAGGACTTCCGCATCAATATCGCCGGCATGCCGTACCAGAAGCGCGGCAAATCAGCCTGGAAGAAGAACTTCGCCACGATTTTCACCGGCTTTCCGGACTTCACTCCGCATATTGAAGATGTGGTGGCAGAGGGCAGCAAAGTGGTGGTCCGCGTGCGGTTTACCGGTACCCACCTCGGCGAGTTTCTAGGCATTCAACCTACTGGGAAGAAGTTGAACTATCTCAGCACTGAGATTTATGAGATCAGGGATGGGGTAGTCACCGAGGAGTGGATCTGCTCGGATTCAATGACGATGATGACCCAGATCGGGGCGGTCTCCTCAGCTCGACTGGCCTCAATGTGGCTGGCTGGCTACCGCATGTGGTTCGCCCTGGCTGCCGGAGCCATTGGCGGCGTGGCGGCCGGCTTTGGTGCCGCCCGCCTGCTGGACAGCCCATAGGAGACAGCCGCCCACCAACAGTAATCCATGCAGGATGCGCAGGGCATCTGGGGCAAAGAACTGCGGTAAATAGAGCGCTATCAACACTGCAAGGGGAAACCCTGCCCAGCGCATGCGCGGTGATCTCCAGGCATCACGGGCCACCAGGGTTATCGCCACAGCGGCGATGATCAGACCGGCACCAAAGAGCCCCAGCGCGGTGGCTTCTCCTCGAATAGCCTCTTCCAGGTCCAACAGAGAGAGGTCTCCGCGCTCCTGGGCTGCGGCAGCCACAACATGAAGACCGAAGGTTTCAGCTCCATAGAACGGCAGCAGGGCACTCACTCCGAGGCCGAGCAGCAGTTTTGCCGTGAGCGCCACTGCTGGGGTGGCGATGACGGCGGCAAGCAGCAGCGCCCAGCCAAGCATTCCGCTGACATGCGAGATCACCCAGAAGGGGTCAGCGAATGCCTCGGCCATGGCCTCGACATTGGCGGAGCCGTCGTCGTCGACCTCTTTGTCACCCCAGGGTCGGAGGATCGGGAAGGTGGCGAATGCCAGGCCCGAAAGCACAGCGAGACCACCAGCCAGCCAGCTGCCTCCAGAATGCCGTTCCATAACCACCCCTTCTTCAGTGAACACTGTTCTCCCAATAAGAGTAGCAGAATTGTGAACAGTGTTCACTGAATTATGATGGCCAGATGGGAACCCGCAGTGAGGCCAAGGAGAACACCCGACAGCAGTTGCTGCAGGCGGCCAAGGATGTGGTCAGCAGTCAGGGGCCCACGGCTTTATCTCTGCGCGATGTGGCCCGTCGGGCCGGCGTCGTACCCTCGGCTGTCTACCGGCACTTTGAGTCCCGGGATGCACTGCTGACGCAGTTGATTCTTTATGCCTACACCGGGCTGGCGGAGCATTTGGAGACTGCAGTAGCCAGCAGTGAGGGACATGGTGCCTGGCGGACCGCGGCGAATGCACTCCGGGCCTGGGCCCTGGCCAATCGCCATGAGTTTCTGCTGATCTACGGCACCCCGGTTCCGGGGTACCGAGCACCGGAGGCCACAATCTCCGCGGCCGTCCGAGTTGCTGCGGTGTTCATCTCCAGGACACCGCAAGAGGCCGGGCCGCCAGCTGATCCAACACTGCGGAAACAGCTGACGGCCCCGGCTGCGGATTTTGGGGTCTCGGCGGACGGGTTGGCCCATGCACTGGCTGAGGTGTCTCAGCTAGTGGGGGCGCTGATCCTGGAACTTGGTGGACATTTCGTCGGCACCGCGGATCCCGCTGATCAGCTCTGGGACCACATCCTCACACGGCAGTCACTAGGCGGAACCGGTTAGCGTAGTGCTTATGCCGACACCACCGCAGACCAGTGACCGTCCTGAGCAATGGCTCGACCTCCCCCAGTCCCAGCACCTGATTGACCGGCGGGCCAGTGAACGGGAGCAGGCCGACTGGCTGCAGCATGTCTGGGGCTCCCCCAATACGCTGGTTCTCCGCTTGCGGCAGCGTCGGGCACCGGTTCCTGCACAGCCTTCTGCCGATTCCCCGGGGTTGATCCTGCAGCCTCCTGCAGGTGCCCTCCCCGAGGGCCTGGTGTACCTCGGTGCAGCCCGGGAACCCGAACTCTATGGGGTCACAGCCACTGACCGTGACGAGCCAGTGCATCTACTCGTTGAGGCCGCAGCTGAGGAGACAGAAGAGGACCCCGAGGTCTCCTGGGTTTCCCTGCGCGCTGCCTTAGCTCTGCTGGAGCCGTTCTATCTGGGACTTTTCACCCAGGCCCTTGCCATCTCCAATTGGCATGCCACCGCCGTCTTCTGCGGCACATGTGGAGACCGGACAGTATCGAGATCCTCAGGCTGGATGCGTTTCTGTTCGAGCTGCTCGACAGACCATTTCCCGCGGATGAATCCGGCGATCATCACCGCCGTGGTCGATGATCAGGACCGGCTGCTGTTGGGCTCTGCCTACCAGTGGGAGGAGCGCCGCTACTCGACCTTCGCCGGGTTCGTCGAGGCCGGCGAGGCCCTGGAGGACACGGTGGTCCGTGAGGTGCAGGAGGAGGCCGGCGTCGTCGTCCGTGAAGCTCAGTATCTGGGCTCCCAACCGTGGCCGTTTCCGGCTCAGCTGATGCTGGGGTTTGTTGCTCGTGTGGAGAGTGCAGATACAGCAAGGCCCGACGACGACGAGATTCGCTCCGTCCTGGCCTTCACTCGTCAGGAACTGGCTGAGGCGGTCAGCACCGGTGAGGTGAAGATCCCCCTGCGTGGTTCGATCTCGCGGGCCCTGATTGAGCACTGGTACGGAGCCCGGATCCCCGATCCTCAGTAGACCACGCAGTCGCCCGGTCCACTGGGCTCAGTGGTGGTTGATGTCCACCTCGGCCACGCTTTTGCGGCCGAAGGCCCAGAGCACCAGTTCCTCCGGAGCTCCCTGGATGACACACAGGGGGTCGGTGGGCTTGCCACGGGTCACGGCTCCATGGCGAGAGCTTATGAAGGTGATGCGCTGGCGCTGCGAGCGCGCTCCCAGCAGGAACAGTGCCTGCGTTCCCTGTTTCCACAGTTGGGCTTGCACTTCTGCGCTGACGGTTCGCCGGTTATCGGGGGTAAAGTCAGGCTGAGCCCGGAGCACATCCTCGGTGTGGACGTAGAACTCTACGGTGTTGGTGAGATTATCCACCGGCTGCAGTCGTGTTGGTGACCAGGCCGGTGCCCCGGCTGCGATTCGGTCGATCAGGGCCTGATAGTCAGTGCGCTCGAGCTCACGGAGTGCTGCACGGGCCCGGGCGCCCACTACGGGAAGCCGCTCCCCCGCTAGGAGGTCGGGGCGTGAATCACGCACCACAATGTGAAGGGCAAGGTCCTTTGCGGCCCACCCCTCACATAGCGTGGGTGCATCCTCGGGAACGCTGCGAAGCGCTTCGACCAGGGCTTTCCGCTCGTCAGCTGCAGTGTGGGCCATAAGTGCAGTCTACGCCTGACTTTTCCGCACAGGCAGCCCATTTGGCAGGTGTAGCATCCTGTCTGGACGCTGCGTTCGGAAGGAACGGTCATGAAACAGCATGCTGTTGTGGTGGGTGCGGGACTGGCGGGCCTTGCTTCAGCGATCTCCCTGTCACTGTCCGGCTGGCGGGTCACCGTCCTGGAACGTTCGGCGACCCTTCAGGAGGTGGGTGCGGGTTTCGCGATGTCCCGCAATGCTGTGGCCGCTTTCCGTGGTTTGGGATTCGACGATGGCGCGGTGGCAGCTCTCGGTGCTCCCACCTGGGCCAGTGGAACCTGGACCGCCCAGGGGAAACCCTTGATGACGGTTCAGCAGACCCCTTCGACCCAACTGATCGGCGTGCATCGTCGTCGCCTGCACCAGATGCTGCACCGCCGTGCCGATGACCTGGGCGTGGAGATCATTACCGAATCCCCCGTGACTGCCCTGCAGCCTGGCGCCCCAGGGGAAGATCCCGCCTAGGTGTCGGGGAGGACTGCAGATCTTGTCGTCGCAGCTGATGGTATGAGAAGTGCGGTTCGGGGCCTGCTCTACCCCGAGAGCCAGGCAGCCTATAGCGGATATTCCAGTTGGCGAGCGATTGCACCGCGTGGCCGGGATGAGGATTCACTGCGTCAGTTCTGGGGCCCGCATGCTGAATTTGGTGTGATGCCAGTTTCAGAGAATGAGACCTATTGGTATGGCTATGTGGCGATGCCGCAGCGCAGCACTGTGGCCGATGAGCTTGGGGCCGCCCTGGAGAGATTCCAGGGGTGGGCTGATCCCGTACGTGATGTTCTGCACAGGACACCTGCCGAGGCGGTCATGCGCCACGATGTCCATCACATCCCGGGCGGAGTGCCCACCTACTACTCGGGGCGCGTTGTGATGGTCGGCGATGCCGCCCATGGTTTCCTGCCCACTATGGGCCAGGGCGCGGCAACTGCGCTGGAGGACGGTCTCTGTGTTGGTCGGCTGATCGGCGCGCCGGTCGCGGCCGGGGGTGATCTCGCTGCGGCTTTGGCCGATTTTGATGCTCAGCGCCGCCCGCGTTGTCAGAGCTTGGCCCGGCGGCGACACCGGATTCCAGCAGGCCTTCGGCTTTGCCGCAGCCGCAGCCCTCATCGCGGCAGTCATTACACTTGCAGCGATCCCACCCCACCGTCCCGCCCCAGCCTGATTACGGGGCCAACCAGGGCTCACTCTTTACATGAGATACCCTTACCGGGTATAAGTAGAGCTACCCCTAGGGGGTATCAGAAAGAGAGGGACAATGAGCACAACCACCACGTACACCGTGACCGGAATGACCTGCGGGCACTGCGAAAGCTCCGTCCGGGCCGAAGTCTCACAGCTGCCTGGAGTCACCGGGGTTGATGTCAGCGCGAAGACAGGAACGCTGACGGTCACCGCAGAGAACACAGTCAACGACGCCGAGGTGATCGCCGCTGTTGACGAAGCCGGCTACACCGCGGCCAGGAGCTGACCATGAACGCCCCTGCACGACTCAGCTTGTACGGCACAGGACTGGTTGCTGTGTTCATCGCAGCGTTCTTCACCGCCGGGGCTGTCGTTCCCGAGGAGACCGTGCAGAACTGGGTGGATGACACCTCGCAGAGCGAGCATCACGGGGAGGACGGCCATGACCGCTGAAACAACCAACCCGGCCAACATCGAGTTGCAGATCGGCGGGATGACCTGCGCCTCCTGCGCGATGCGCATTGAGAAGAAGCTCAACAAACTCGACGGTGTGGAGGCCAGCGTCAACTACGCCACCGAGAAGGCCCGTATCACCTCCAATGGTGGACTGGACCCCCAGGTGCTGATCACCGAGGTCGAAAAGACCGGCTACACCGCCACACTGCCCGCTGCCCCGGAAGATAAGACCGACTCGGGTGACGACGACGATTCGGTTGAGGACCAAGAGCTGGTGGTGCTGCGTCAGCGGCTGATCGGTGCCGCAGTCCTTTCGGTGCCGGTGATCGCCATGGCGATGATCCCGGTCTTGCAGTTCGACTACTGGGGCTTCGCATCCCTGGTGCTGGCAGCCCCAGTGGTGGTGTGGGCCGGGTGGCCCTTCCACCGGGCTGCGCTGATGAATCTGCGCCACGGGGCAGCCACGATGGACACCCTCATCTCAGTAGGCACCACCGCGGCACTGATCTGGTCGGTGGTGGCCCTGTTCTTCGGCACTGCCGGCCAACCCGGAGTGGTGCATCCGTTTGAACTGACCATCTCCCGCAGTGACGGCCTGGGGCATATCTACCTGGAGGTCGCCGCCGGGGTGATCACCTTCGTGCTGCTGGGCCGGTATTTCGAGAAACGTTCCAAGCGCCGGGCTGGTGCCGCCCTGCGCGCCCTGCTGGAGCTGGGAGCCAAAGAGGTCGCCGTGCTCCGCGACGGTGCAGAGCAGCGGATCAGCGTCGATGATCTGACCGTGGGCGATGAGTTCGTGGTCCGGCCCGGGGAGAAGATCGCCACCGACGGTGTAGTGGTCTCCGGGACAAGCGCGGTGGACGCCTCCATGCTCACCGGTGAATCGGTCCCGGTGGAAGTCACCGAAGGCGATGCGGTGACCGGAGCCACCGTCAACGCCGGAGGCCGCCTGATCATCCGGGCAACCCGGGTGGGCTCGGATACCCAGTTGGCGCAAATGGCCAAGCTGGTCGAGGACGCCCAATCCGGCAAGGCAGAGATTCAGCGCCTGGCCGACCGGGTCTCCGGAGTGTTTGTGCCGGTGGCCATCGCCATCGCCGTCGCCGCACTGGGGGCCTGGCTAGGTGCTGGATTCCCTGCCTCGGCAGGGTTCACCGCTGCGGTGGCTGTGCTGATCATCGCCTGCCCCTGCGCCCTGGGGCTGGCGACCCCCACCGCCTTGTTGGTCGGCACCGGCCGTGGCGCTCAGCTGGGGATTCTCATCAAAGGCCCGGAGGTGTTGGAGTCCACCCGCAGGACCAACACCGTGGTCCTGGATAAGACCGGCACTGTCACCACCGGGAAAATGACCCTGGAAGACGCCCTCCCCGCCGAAGACACCAAAAGGGATGAGCTGCTGCGGCTGGCCGGCGCAGTCGAGGACGCCTCCGAGCATCCCATCGCCCAGGCCATCGCCACAGGAGCAGTCACCGCGACGGGAGCTCTGCCAAAGGTGGAGTCCTTCGAGAACATCGAAGGTCGCGGTGTCCAAGGCATCGTGGAGGGCCACACCGTGCTGGTGGGGCGTGAGTCCCTGCTGGCCAATTGGGGCCAGCACCTCGATGAGCAGTTAGCAGCGGCCAAGCAGCAGGCGGAGTCCCAGGGTAAAACTGTGGTCGTAGTCGGCTGGGACGGTAAGGCCCGGGGCCTGCTGGTAGTGGCTGACCAGATCAAACCCACCAGTGCCGAAGCCATCGGCCACTTCAAACAGCTCGGCCTGACCCCGGTGCTGCTGACCGGCGATAACCAACGCGTCGCTGAGCAGGTCGCCGCCGAAGTCGGGATCGATGAGGTGATCGCTGAAGTCCTGCCCCAGCAGAAGGTCGATGTCGTAGCAGGCCTGCAACAGCAGGGTAAGACGGTGGCGATGGTCGGCGATGGTGTCAACGACGCCCCTGCCCTGGCCCAAGCCGACCTCGGACTGGCCATGGGCACAGGGACCGACGTGGCCATCGAGGCCGCCGACATCACCCTGGTGCGTGGAGACCTACGGGCTGCTGCTGATGCGATCCGGCTCTCCCGGAAGACCCTCGGGGTGATCAAGACCAACTTGTTCTGGGCCTTCGCCTACAACACCTCCGCCATTCCGCTGGCGGCCTTCGGCCTGCTCAACCCCATGCTGGCCGGGGCGGCCATGGCCTTCTCCAGTGTCTGCGTGGTGACCAACAGCCTACGACTGCGCCGCTTCAAGGCCCAAGCCGACCGTGCCGCCTCAGATGCCCCTGTCACAGAAATCAATACTCAGACCATCAAGGCCTGAACACCATCACCGAAAGGACCAGACCATGACCACTCACCACTGCGGGGCACACTCCCACGCCTCCGAGAACCACTCCGACCATCACGGCCATAGCCAAGCACCGTCCCCGGAGAAGCTGGCCGCAGCATCCTCCGAAGAAGTCGCCGAATGCCCGGTGATGGAAGGCACCCCAGTGATCAAAGCTGAGGCAGAACAAGCGGGACTGTACCGGGATTACCAGGGCAAGCGGTATTGGCTGTGCTGCGAAGGCTGTGGACCACTCTTTGATGCTGCCCCCGAGGAATATGCGCATTCCGCCTGAGCAACGAGCACCTCATGCCATCGGACACGAATCAACAGGAAGGACCAGCTCGATGAGATTCCGTCATCCTGCCACCCTCGTCACCGCCCTCACTTTGGCCGCCGTGTTGGCCGCCTGTAGTCAGAACGACCAGCAGGAAACTGATGAGTCCGACCATGGTGAGCATTCCGCCGAAGAAGTCTCCGGCGAGTTCAACGACGCAGATGTCGAATACGTCTCAGGCATGATCGTCCACCACGAACAGGCCGTCGAGATGTCGGACATCCTGTTGGCCAAGGACGATGTGGACACCGATGTCGCCTCTCTGGCTGAGGAGATTCGGGACGCTCAGCAGCCCGAGATTGATCAGATGGTCACCTGGCTGCAGGACTGGGGCCATGATCCCGAAGACGATCACGGTACCCATGGCGACCACGGGAACGGGCACGAGGGAATGATGAGTGACGACGACATCGCCGACCTTGAAGCCGCTCAAGGCGATGAGGCTGCACGCCTGTTCTTAGAGCAGATGATCGTCCATCACGAAGGTGCAGTCTCTATGGCTGAGGACCACCTGGCCGACGGGGAGAACCCCGAGGCCCTGGAACTGTCAGAAGAGATCATCAGCGTCCAGCAGGCTGAGATCGAACAGATGGAAGACCTGCTGGAGAACATATAGGACCCCCATGACCGAGCAGCATCACGGACACCATCACCACGCAGACCAGGACCACCCTGAGTCTCACCACGGGCATGCGATGCACCCCACAGCAGAGACCCCCCAGGGTCACGCCGCCCACGGCCACGACCAGCATCAGCATGATCACTCCGCGCATGCCGGACATGGCCACAGCGGACACGGGGGCCATGGTGATCACGTCGGGCAGTTCCGCCGGCTGTTCTGGATCATGCTGGCCCTGGCGGTACCGGTGGTGGGGTTCAACGAGATGTTCGCCCACCTGGTCGGCTACCACCTACCAGAAGCCGACTGGGTCTGGTGGGTCTCCCCCATCCTGGGCACAGTGATCTATGCCTGGGGCGGCTGGCCATTCCTCACCGGGGCGGTCTCAGAGATCCGCTCCGGCAAGCCGGGGATGATGCTTCTCATTGGGCTGGCCATCACGGTGGCGTTCATCGCCTCCTGGGGTGCCAGCCTGCACCTGCTGGATCACGAGCTGAACTTCTGGTGGGAGCTGGCCCTGCTGGTGGTGATCATGCTGCTGGGTCACTGGATCGAGATGCGATCCTTGGCCCGGACCAGTTCAGCTCTGGATTCGCTGGCCGCGCTGCTGCCGGATGAAGCGGAGAAAGTCACCGACCACGGGGTGGATAAGGTCTCCCCGGAGCAGCTGGCCCTCGATGACGTGGTGATCGTCCGCCCCGGTGCCTCTGTACCTGCTGATGGGCAGGTGATTGAGGGCTCGGCGAGTATGGATGAGTCGATGGTCACCGGGGAGTCCAAGCCGGTCCGTCGTGACGAAGGCGATCACGTCGTGGCCGGAACAGTGGCCACTGACTCCGGTCTCCGGGTACGGATTACCGCCACCGGAGACGACACCGCCTTGGCCGGTATTCAACGTCTGGTCGCTGATGCTCAAGCCTCATCCTCCCGGGCTCAGCGGATCGCCGATACAGCAGCAGGGTGGCTGTTCTGGTTCGCCCTGGTCGCCGCACTGATCACTGCAGCGGCCTGGGCAGTGCTGGGAATGCCTGATGCTGCTGTAGTGCGGACCATCACCGTGCTGGTGATCGCCTGCCCGCACGCCCTGGGTCTGGCGATCCCGCTGGTGGTCTCCATCGCCACCGAACGCGCCGCACGCGGGGGCGTGCTCATCAAGGACCGCCTAGCCCTGGAATCAATGCGCACCGTAGACGCAGTGCTCTTCGACAAGACCGGCACACTGACCAAGGGAGAACCTACCGTCACCGGGGTGGAACCCACCCCGGGATATACCGGCGACGAGGTCCTGGCTCTGGCCGCAGCGGCCGAAGCCGACAGCGAGCACCCGCTGGCCCGCGCCATCACCGGCGCAGCATCCCACCACAGTCTGGAGGTCCCCGCGGCCAAGGACTTCGCATCCTCACCAGCTGTAGGGGTCCGTGCCACAGTCAATGGCAACGTGATTCAGGTCGGTGGTCCCTACATGCTCAGCGAGCAGCACCAAGATGAGCTGTCTATCGCAGAGCAATGGAGGAACGAAGGCGCGATCATTCTTCACGTCCTGGTCGATGGCGAGGTCGTCGGCGCCCTGCGCCTGGCCGATGAGATACGTCCTGAATCCCACGCCACAGTCGAAGCTCTCCACGCCGTGGGCGCCCAAGTAGTCATGATTACCGGGGACGCCCAAGCAGTCGCCGAGACCGTTGCCACCGAACTGGGCATCGACCGGGTCTTCGCCGGCGTCCGGCCCGAAGACAAGGCAGCCAAGGTCAAGGAACTCCAACAAGAGGGGCAGAAGGTGGCCATGGTCGGCGACGGCGTCAACGACGCCCCAGCCCTGGCCCAAGCCGATGTCGGTATAGCCATCGGTGCCGGAACTGATGTGGCCATCGGCTCTGCCGGGGTGATCCTAGCCAGCTCCGACCCACGCTCCGTGCTCTCGGTGATCGACCTGTCTCGCTCCAGCTACCGGAAGATGAAACAGAACCTCTGGTGGGCAGCCGGCTACAACCTCGTCTCTGTGCCCCTGGCCGCAGGAATCCTCGCCCCTATCGGATTTGTCCTGCCTATGAGCATCGGCGCGATCCTGATGTCAGCCTCCACTGTCGTCGTCGCCCTCAATGCCCAACTGCTGCGCCGCCTGGACCTGCGGCCAGAAGTTTCCACCCGAAACCTCACCACTTAGGAATCCCCTCATGTCTACCGAAGCACCTGTCCAACACGGCTATATCAGTGACAAAGACCGCTACCTCGCACGGCTGAAACGCATTGAAGGTCAAGCGCGAGGTATCCACCGCATGGTCGAAGAAGATACCTACTGCATCGACATCCTCACCCAAATCAGCGCGTTGACTTCCGCCCTGGAGAACGTGGCGCTAGGGCTATTGGACGACCACCTCAAGCACTGCGTGGCTCATGCCGCGCAAGCCGGAGGCGCAACCGCTGACGAGAAGATCAATGAAGCTTCTGCGGCGATCGCTCGCCTCGTGAAGTCCTGAACCTGGGATCAGCCATGGATGGAGTAAGGGCATCTCCATTCATCTTGGGGCTGATGCAGGAACGGGTGACAGGTTGGGTTTCCTGTTCAGGCCGCTAGTGCCAGCGCCTGCGTGAGCAGTTTCTCCTCGTAGGGGATGAGGGTCAACTCCCGTTAGCTTCTAAGGGCACCAGTTCTCCGGCAGGATAAGTGGTGTTGTCCGGTCCGGCTCCTG
>NZ_JABAHY010000030.1 GCF_012641515.1 Nesterenkonia sedimenti
GATCGGGCGACAGGTACTGCCCGACAGCGTGAAGTCCGAGCTCATCGAGCCGGCAGAACGTGGTCAGATCGGGCGCAAGGAAAGTAGGCTGGGGCATGTCGAGGTCTTCCGGATGGGGAGTATGAGAACTTCCATCCTCAGGGAGACCTCGACCCCTATCCGCCCAGCGACGCGCTCAACCGACTACACCCTCGATCGTGAAGAGCCGTTATGGTGTAGGGCACACTGGTTACGAAGAGGGTGAATGAGCAGTGGATGCCTTGGCGCTCGTTGAAGATGAGGTGCGTGAGACCATCCGGGTGCGCGGTATCGACCCCGCTGATGACCCCGGAAGCACCAAGGAACTCATCGAGGCTGCGGTGGCAGACTACGACCGCCGCTCCATGGTTTCAGCCCTGCCGCTGTTGGGTGACCCCGGGCCCGCCACCACCAAAATCTTCCACTCGGTAGCCGGATATGGGGAGCTTCAGCCGCTCCTGGAGGATAAGACTGTTGAAGAGATTTGGTGGAACCGACCCGATCAGGTCTTCGTGGCCAGGGCGGGGCGTTCCGAACTGACCTCGGTCACCCTGACCGAGACCAAGGTCAAAGACCTCGTGGAACGCATGCTGAAGTCCACCGGACGCAGGTTGGATCTCTCCAGCCCCTTTGTGGATGCATCACTGCCAGATGGTTCCCGATTGCATGTCGTGATTCCGGATATCACCCGTCAACACTGGGCAGTCAATATCCGTAAATTCATCACCCGCAGCTCATCTCTGGAGGAAATGGTCCAGTTGGAGTCCCTGTCGCCCGCGGCCGCGGAGTTCCTGGGCCACTGTGTGGGCAGGGGAGTCAACTGTCTGATCTCCGGAGGCACCGGGGCAGGGAAGACCACCATGCTCAACGCCCTCACCAGCGCGATTGGGCCCCGGGAGCGGGTTGTGAGTGTGGAAGAGATCTTTGAACTGCGAATACCGCTGCGCGATGTCGTGGGCCTGCAATGCCGGCAGCCCAATCTCGAAGGTACCGGCGAGATACCCCTGCGCCGCCTGGTCAAAGAAGCTCTCCGAATGCGCCCGGACCGGCTGATCGTCGGCGAAGTCCGAGAGGCTGAGAGCCTCGATATGCTCCTGGCTTTGAATAGTGGAATGCCCGGCCTTGCTACCTTGCATGCGAACTCGGCCCAGGATGCGCTGACCAAGATATGCACTCTTCCACTGCTAGCCTCACCGAATATCACCCGGACCTTCACCGTCCTGACCGTGGCTGCCTGTATTGACCTCGTCATTCACTGCACACGCGATAGGGCCGGGCGCCGGTATGTCTCCGAAATCCTGGGAGTCGGAAGCCGGGTTGAAGCCAATACGATCGAGACCAGCCTCCTATTCACCCATGATGGACAGCAGCTGGTGCCGAATCCAGATGCAGCATTTGAACATCCTCGGCTCGGACCAGAGGTTCACGATCTGCTCACAGGTGAGAACGGGTGAGCCCCGCTTCGGTCCTGCTGGGGCTAGGGCTGGGAACCGGCTTGCTGCTGGTGATCCAGTCCTTCAGCCCGCGCAGAGAAAAGCCGCCGCGGATCGGGTCCAAGAAACCCCATCCAATCCGCCGAGTTCTGGACGAAGCGGGTCATCACCGACTCCCAGTCTCCGCGCTGATCGTCGCCATGACCGCAGCTGGGCTCTTGGCCTTCCTCACCGTCCTGCTGATCACCTCAGTACCAGCCATCGCCGCTTGCTTCGGGCTCTTCGCCGTGGCTGCTCCATATGCACTCGTGCTCTGGCAGGCCAAACGGCGACAGCGATCTCTTGCCGGAGTCTGGCCCGATGTTGTTGATCACCTGCGTTCGGCCATCCGCTCAGGACTTTCCCTACCGGAAGGGCTGATGGAACTCGGGCGCAACGGCCCTGAACCACTGCGCGAACCCTTCACCGAATTCGGCGACGACTGGCGGGCAGGGATGACGCTTGAGCACGCATTGGAACGGCTGCGCAACCGACTGGCAGACCCCGTGGGGGACAGGATCGTATTGGCGCTGAATATCACTCGTGAACTCGGCGGCACCGATCTCGGCAGGCTCCTGAACACTCTGGCGGAAGTCCTGCGAGAGAACACCCGGACCCGCAGTGAACTCGAGGCCAGGCAGTCCTGGACAGTCACCGGGGCTCGGGTAGCTGTTGCAGCCCCGTGGATTGTCGTACTGATGCTGGCCACCCGCCCCGAAGCGGCAGCTGCATACCGCGAACCCACCGGCGTTGGGGTGCTGGCAGCGGGACTGGCGGTCTCGGTCCTCTGCTACTGGACGATGCTGCGCATTGGCGCCCTGCCCCGCCAAGAACGGGTGTTGGTATGAATCTGGCAAGCATTCTCGACCTCGGCCACGCGACCCTGATCTGGGCGGCGGTGGCCGGTGCAGCACTCGGTGCCGGACTGTTGCTGACCTTCTACGGGCTGCCCGCCATGAACAGGCCCCGGATGCTCGAGCGCGTGGCTCCACATGTTCATATGCTGCGGCCATCTCCGACACCCACGCACAGTGCCTTCCGCGGAGCCGCACGACTGGTGGAACCAGTCCTGATATCGGCGGTCAACCGGCTTGAGGCCATCGGAGTTCCGGTCCTGGGCCGAGGAAACCAACAACTGATCCGCCGGCTGGAACAGGCCAACAGCCCGCTGACCCCAGTTGAGTACCGCATGCAGCAGCTGATGGCCTCCATACTGGCCATCGCCCTTGCCATCGGATTGAGCTTGGCGGCGGTGGCAGCTGGTTCCTTCCGCATTCTGCCGGCGATTGTCTTAGTTCTGCTCAGTGCACTGGCCGGAGCTGCAGCCAGAGAGGCCCTGCTCAGTGCCCGCATCAAACGACGGAGGGCCCGGATACTCACGGAGTTTCCCGCCGTTGCGGAGATGCTGGCCCTGGCAGTCAGCGCCGGTGAGACCGCATCAGGGGCATTCTCCAGGATCAGCCGCAGCATCCAAGGCGAGCTCTCGGCAGAGTTCCAACGCGTGATCAACCGGATCCAGGCAGGTGAGACATTCACTGCCGCCCTGCGCAGAATGAGCACCAGAATTCAGGACTTACCTCCGGTCTCTCGCTTCTTCGAAGGGGTCGTGGTCGCCGTCGAGCGGGGCACGCCCCTAGCCGATGTCCTCCACGCCCAGGCCGCCGATGCCCGCGAACTCTCCAAACGCGAACTCATGGAATCAGCCGGCCGCAAGGAAGTCGCCATGCTGGTGCCGCTGATCTTCGGGATTCTGCCACTGACCGTCATCTTCGCGCTCTTCCCCGGTTTGGCGCTGTTGGAAATCGGCTTATGAAAAACACCCACCTACAGACCCCCACAGAAAGACACACAACTATCAGGGAGTAAAAGATGCAGTACCTATACAACCGGCTCACCACCGCATTGACCGATGCTCACCGGGAGGACCGTGGAGATGTTCCCGGCTGGGTGATGATCACCCTCATGTCCGCGTTATTGGTGGCTCTGCTGCTGGCCCTGGCTGAACCGGCCTTCACCCGCCTGTTCAACCAAGCCGTGGACCAGGTCGCCCCCGAATAGGCTCGTCCAGTGGACCCATCCGCCAGGCATCGTCTGCAACAGGATCAGGGCTCGGCCACTGCAGAGTTCGCGATGGTGGCCTCGCTGCTTGTGCTGCTGGTACTTGCGATCATCCAATTCGCCGGGATGATCCATGTCCGCAATACCCTCATCGACGCAGCCTCAACCGGTGCCCGGTTCGGTGCCCTGGATGACCGCACCGCCGAGGACGGAGTCGAACGCGCTCGAAGTCTGATCGCCTCATCCGTGTCCGACCGCTACGCCCAGGACATCAGTTACACCTACCGCCCCGATGAGAACGGTCAGGTCCTGGAGATCACTGTGGAGGCCCAGTATCCGGTTCTGGTGGTCCTGACCGGGGCCGGGAATCTGGAAGCGACCGGGAGCGCCTATGTCTATGAATGAAGAGGAGGGTTCGGCCGTCGTGGAGTTTCTTGCCCTGGCGGTGCTCCTGCTGATCCCTACAGTGTGGTTCCTGGTTGCCGTGGCCCAGGTGCAGTCCGCCGCCTATGCGGTCACCGGGGCGGCTGATCAGGCAGCCAAGGTCTATGTCACCTCCCCGCACGGGCACCAGCAGAGCGCGGCGCACAGCGAGGCCGCAGTACAGAGGGCCCTGGGCGACTTCGGCATTGACCCCGGTCAGGCCGAGATCCGGCAGAGCTGTTCGGCAGACTGCCAGGAACCGGGTTCGGTAGTCCAGTTCGATATCGAGCTGAGAGTTCCCGTACCGCTTGTCCCGGAGTTCGGCGGCTGGGAACACCGGTTGGTCACCGTCTCAGCCTCGGCCGCCCAGGTCCAACACGATGCCGCGGAAGGCGCACCCTGATGAGACTCCACCGTGAGGAATCCGGCCAGACCACCGTGCTGATTCTGGGGCTGACTGCCATCATTCTGATGCTGACCGCGGCCATCGTCTCGGCCACCAGCGTGAACCTTCAAACCCGCCAACTGCTCGCCGATGCCGATGGGGCGGCCTCAGCTGCTGCCGCCAGCGCCCAACTGGCTGGCCCCAGCCCGGAACTCAGTGACCAGCAGGTCAGGGCAGCCGCAGAGGAACACTTACAAGAGGTAGCCGCCGACCAGCGACACCATAACCTCCGCATCACCACTGCGACCGGAACTGCAGACGGTCAGACCGTCGAAGTCGAACTGGCCGCCGAGGCGGAGCTGCCCGTGCTGCGGTGGGTGCTGCCGGCCACCGTGGAGGTGACAGCGGGCTCCCACGCCCGGGTCGGGGTCGAACGTTGAAAGCTCTCCTGGGCGCTGCCTGACCCTAGATTCCGGCTGACACCGGTACTGTAGATACGTTATGGCAGAAACAGACTTTCCCGCCGAGCTCGCCGAACTGCGCGACACCCTCCGGCGAATCACCGACGTGATCGACGTCGAGGCCCTCCGTGCTGAGATCACCGACCTCGAGCAGCAGGCCGCCGACCCCAACCTCTGGGATGACCAGGACAACGCCCAGAAGGTCAACTCCCAGCTCAGCCATAAACAGGCCCAGCTGGACAGGGTCAACAACCTCGCCTCCCGCATCGACGACGCCGAAGTCATGGCAGAGATGGCAGCCGAGGAGAACGACGACGACGTTCGGGCGGAAGCTGTGGACGAGCTGGGCTCCATCCGCAAAGCCCTGGAATCCCTCGAAATCGTCACCCTGATGTCCGGGGAGTACGACGAACACGATGCGGTGGTCACCATCCGCTCCGGCGCCGGGGGAATCGATGCCGCAGACTTCGCCGAAATGCTGCAGCGGATGTACCTGCGCTGGGCCGAACGCCGCGAATGGGACGTCAAAGTCCTCGACACCTCCTATGCCGAAGAAGCCGGCATCAAATCCACCACCTTCGAGGTCAAAGCCCCCTACGCCTTCGGCACCATGTCCGTGGAAGCCGGCACCCACCGCCTGGTGCGCATCAGCCCCTTCGACAACCAGGGCCGACGCCAGACCAGCTTCGCCGCAGTGGAGGTCATCCCGCTGCTGGAGGGCACCGAATCCATCGACATCGACGAGAACGATCTGAAAATCGATGTCTTCCGCTCCTCCGGACCCGGCGGTCAGTCAGTCAACACCACCGACTCCGCAGTCCGCATCACCCACCTGCCCACTGGCATCGTGGTCTCCATGCAGAACGAAAAATCCCAGATCCAGAACCGAGCCGCTGCCATGCGCGTGCTCGAATCCCGGCTGCTGCTGCTGAAGAAAGAGCAGGAAGCCGCCGAGAAGAAGGAACTGGCCGGGGACATCAAAGCCAGCTGGGGCGACCAGATCCGCTCCTATGTGCTCCACCCCTACCAGATGGTCAAAGACCTGCGGACTAACCACGAGGCCGGCAACGCACAATCAGTGCTCGACGGCGACCTCGACGGCTTCATCGAATCCGGCATCCGCTGGCGGCAAGGCGAATGATCCGCTTCGACCGCGTCACCCGGGTACACGAGAACGCCGGGGGAAAACCCGCCCTTGACGAGGTCTCCGTAGAATTCGAACGCGGCGAGTTCGTCTTTCTCATCGGAGCCTCCGGCTCCGGGAAATCCACCCTGATGCGGATGATCCTGCGCGAAGGCCTCCCACAGGCGGGCAAACTCACCGTCGCCGGACACAACCTCGGCATCATGCTTGAGCGCCGGGTACCCGAATACCGGCGCAGTGTCGGCATGGTCTTCCAGGACTTCCGGCTGCTTCCCGATAAGACCGTCTACGAAAACGTCGCCTTCGCCATGCGCGTCATTGGCGCCTCCCGCGGAGACATCCGCAAACGTGTGCCCAAAATCCTCGAACGGGTCAAACTCGACCACCTCGCCAAACGCTACCCCCACGAGATCTCCGGCGGAGAGCAGCAGCGAGCAGCCATCGCGAGGGCCATCATCAACAAACCCGCCATCGTGCTGGCCGATGAGCCCACCGGAAACCTCGACCCCCGGGCCTCCGAGGAGGTCATGAAGATCCTGCGCTGGATCAACTCCTCCGGAACCACCGTGATCATGGCCACCCACGACCGCGCCATCGTCGACTCCATGAAACGCCGCGTGGTCCAACTGCATAAAGGACGGATCGTCCGCGACGAAGCCAAAGGCTCCTATGACCCGCCACCAGGGTCAGAAGCCTGGGAGCTGCTGACCGAAGAAGCCGAGAAAACCGGGCTGCGCGCCTCCGATCCACTGCCGGTGATGACCCAGGCCAACCCCATCGCCGTGCCTGAGGGTGTCAAAACCGACACCGATAAACTCACCCTGCGCCAATACGAAGTCTCCTTCCCCGAAGACGACGAGGAATTAGAGGGTGAAGAAGTCCTCGACGCCGACTATCTCGAAGTCGACGTCGCCGATCTCCCCGAGTTCAACCAGGATGAGGGGGAGAAACGATGAGCGCCCTCGGTTACCAGCTGGGGGAGACCTTCAGCTCCCTGCGCAGAAACCTCGCCATGGTGACCTCAGTGGTGCTGGTCACCTTCATCTCACTGGGCTTCGTGGGCGCAGCAGCCCTGATGCAGATGCAGGTCAACCAGATGACCGAGGACTTCTACGAACGGCTCGAAGTCTCCGTCTTCCTCTGCACCGACAACTCCGCAGAGACCGCCTGCCCCACCGGGGGAGTCACCGATAACCAGCGTGACGACATCGAACAGATGTTAGAAACCGGTGCAGCCAGCCAATACGTGGACTCCTACCGGTACGAATCCCAGGAAGAAGCCCTGGAGAACTTCCAGGAATCCCGCGAGGACAGTGTCCGGGCAGCCAATGTCACCGCAGAGGATATGCCTGAATCCTTCCGGGTGCTGCTGGAAGACCCCCAGCAGTACACCATCGTCAGCGAACTCTTCGCCGGAGTCCCCGGCGTCGAGAACGTCGCCGATCAGCAGGAAGTCCTCGACCAGATCTTCGGCATCCTCAACGGTCTCACTGTGGTCGCGCTCATCGTCGGCGGTGTGATGATCCTCTGTACGGTGCTGCTGGTCTCGACCACCATCCGACTCTCGGCATACAGCCGACGACGCGAGACCTCCATCATGCGTATGGTCGGAGCCTCGAAATCCATGATCCGCACCCCCTTCATCCTCGAAGGGGTGATCGCCTCAGCCTTCGGTGCGCTGCTGGCCTGTGGTGCGACCTGGGTGATCGCCGAATTCCTGATGGGGCAATGGCTCTCCGACCAGGTCACCGGGATCGTATTCATCAACGGTGCGGACTCCTGGATCATCATGCCGGTGCTCCTGCTGGTAGCGATCCTCTTGGCCGGACTCTCCTCCTGGGTGACAGTGAGGAAGTACCTGCGGGTATAGTGGCCTTCTTATGGGCAAGTACAGCGCGAACCCCAAGTCTAAGAAACAGAAGGACCAGCGTAACCACGTGGTTGCGCGGAATCGCCGTGCCCTGCACGATTACCAGATCCTGGATAAGTACGAGGCCGGGATCGTGCTCACCGGCACGGAAGTGAAATCCCTGCGGGAAGGCCAAGCCTCCCTGGTGGACGGCTTTGCTGCCTTCGATCACCGGGGTGAGCTGTGGCTGGAGCAGGTGCATATCCCCGAATACCTCAACGGAACATGGACCAATCACGCCACGCGGCGTAAGCGTAAACTCCTGCTCAACCGCAAGGAACTGATCAAGATCTCCCGGCAGATCGAAGATCCGGGCCTGACCATTGTGCCGCTGAACCTCTACTTCAAAGACGGTCGGGCCAAGGTGGAGATCGGTATTGCCCGGGGTAAGCGTGAATACGATAAGCGTCAGACCCTGCGGGAGAAGCAGGACGCACGCGAAGCTCAGCGGGCCATGCGAGCCCGCAACCGCGGAGCGGCTGCAGAGCTATAACAGGCCCGCTGAGCAGAGCGGGTTTCAGCGGCCTCAGCCGATGAGGCCGGCGATATAGCCGACGAATACCAGCACCAGCAGCAATGCGATGGCAATGCTGACGCCGATGAGCACTGGTTTGTTCTTCGGCGGGGTGCTCGGGGCCGGTGCCGGGGGAGTGGCCGTGGCGGAATTGGACTCCGGCGGGGTCTGACCCGGCTCGAGGTCCTCCTCATTCCGCAGTCCCGGATTCTGCGCCGGATCCGGATCGAGGTTCGGGTTCCTGGCCGTCTCATTGCGGCCATACCGGTCACTGCTGGGCGCGGCTTCTGCCGCCTGTTCAGGTGATTCCTGAGGGGCCGGCTCCGGATTGCCCTCTGGATGCTGGTCCCGGTTCTGCCGGGGATCAGCATTACCTGAGGCAGATGTAGAACCCAGATTCTGGTTCGGCGAAGGGGTGGTCATGTCGCTCACCCACTCATCTTTGACTCGACGTCGTGCTTCGTCCATGACCGTCGCGAAGATCTCTCCGCGACTTGCACGCCCAGCCTAAACAGGCCATTCGCGGTTGAGCGTGGAGGTGTGTCGAGTCAAGGGGCTCGCGCCCTTATTGGATG
>NZ_JABAHY010000031.1 GCF_012641515.1 Nesterenkonia sedimenti
GCATGACTTCCATCCTTCCTGCTTTCTAAGCAGTCTTGAAGTCAACCGAACCTTCAGCAGACCCTGCCTTCCGCTCGGTGATTCTGACCGCTCTGGTCATCGGCGGGCTGCCAGCCTTGTTCATCGCCGGGCTGCTCAGCTTCTACCTCTACCGCACCATCGGCCGTTCCCTGTCCTCCTTCAGCACCGCCGCCAAGGAAGTCGCTGCTGGCAACTACGAGGTCGACGTCACCTCCACGAAGCTGGGCCCGGAGTTCGACTCTCTAGCGACTTCCTTCAACGACATGGCTACCAGACTCGCCGCCGTAGACAACACTCGGCGTCAACTATTGGCCGATCTGGCCCATGAGATGCGCACCCCCTTGGCCAGCCTCAAGGGCCATCTGGAGGGGATCGAAGACGGGGTCGTGGAGTGGGATGCCCGGACGATCGGGATCTTCAACGCGCAGATCGCCCGCATGGAACGCCTCGCTCGTGATATCCGGCAGCTCGCCGCCGACGAGGAGGCCACGGCCAAGCTGCAGCTCACCCTCCAGGACCCGGGTGCGTTGGCCGCTCAGGCGGTCGCGGCCATCGAGCCCGCCGCAGCGGACAAGAACATCACGGTGGCAGCCAGCAGCGCCGGCCCGCTTTCAACACCAGTGCCGTTGGATCCGGAACGCATGGGTCAGGTGCTGGGCAATCTGCTGGAGAACGCATTGGGCCACACACCGCCCGGAGGTGCCATCACCGTGCACTCCGAAAACACACCAGACGCGGTCACCATCACCATCACCGACACCGGGGAAGGCATCAGCCCTGAGAACCTTCAGAATGTCTTCGCGCGCTTCTACCGCGTCGAGACTGGCCGTGAAGCCCACCGCGCAGGCTCAGGGCTGGGGCTGGCGATCAGCAAATCCCTGGTCGAAGCCCAAGGCGGAACCCTGGAGGCGACCAGCGACGGGCTCGGTCACGGAGCCAGTTTCCACATCCGGATTCCCCGCACCCCAGCCCCGCAGTAAATCGGGGCACCCTTCACGCGTCTCACGGGCCGCCCCGCCACTGGGACGCATGTGCCGGAGCAGGGTGTCCTCCGTGTTGCAGACGCGGGGGCTCAGGTCTGGCTGCCCCGACCACCGGCGACGTTTCGAGATTGACCTTCAGCTCCGGACACCAACCGTCGAGTGCCCTTCGCGCGGGTGCTGACCACCTTCTCCAACGGCCCCTGCCCCAGCGACCGTTGCCACACCACCGCAAATAGGGCTGCCGCGACCAGGTGGATCAGGAACCACAGGTAGGGCTGGCTGTAGTGGACCTCGGCCGAGAGGGCCACCAGGTGGGCGGTGTACAGGGTGAAGGTCATCGCGCCCATCGCGGAGAGAGGCAACAACCATTTGCCGACCTTGGGAGCAATCAGTAGGAACACTCCCAGCACGGTCAGGCTCACCCCGAGGCTGGCCATGATCGCCAACGGAGTGTTGGTGTGTGGTGTGGTGATCGCCAACCACCACCCGGTCGAGGCCGGCAACGAGTCCGGGCCCCAGGTCAGGACCTGATCTAGCTCGTACTCACTCATCCCGGAAGCACTCAGCAGCCGCTGGTACCCACCGAAGGCGTAAAGCAGGATGGATGACGTGAAGTACGCGAAGATCGTCAGCCCCACTCCCACGACCAACACCCGGACCTGCAACGCGGTCTCCCGCAGATTCAGTCGACCCAGCCCCAGACCGACCAGCAGATACGCCATGTAAGGCAGCGCCGGGTAGGTACCGGTGAGCAGCAGCTGAGAAGCGATCGCCCCGGGCTCGGTCACCATGTCGATGAACGTGGGGTTATACGAGCTCCACGCAGGCAGTTCGCTAGCAAGATTCTGCATGAGCACAGGGGACACGATCCCAAACACCGCCGCCGAGGCGAAGAGCGCCTTCGGGCCCATGTGCAGGAACGGGATCGCCAGAAGAAAGAACATCCCGTAGTAGACCAAGATGCTGTAGGCCGGAGGGTCTTGCGGCATCAGAGTTCCGATCCACAGACCAACGACTGCGATCAGCAGTGCCCGCACGACGAGCCCCACCCGATCGGCTGCCATCCTCCTACCCTGATGCGGGTTCCGGCCGCCGGAAGTCAGCGCAAGACCCACCCCGGCCAGCAGCGCGAACAACGCCGCCGAGTCCCCGGAAAACAGCCGCCAGGACCAGCTGGCCTCCCCGGTCTCCTCATTCCACGCCGGCAACAGATGGATGGCCATGAGCCCCACCAGAGCCAGCCCGCGTGCCGCATCGATGCCCACCAACCGGGTCGTAGACCGTACAGAAGCATTCTCGGTGGCCCCCGCTCCACTTCCTGATGTTCTACTCATGTCTTGTGCCCCTTCCTTTCCGTCCCGTAAGGGAGCGTGAAGCCTGCGCCCAATGGTCGTCGCTGTGGTCCCGGAGTGCCGGGATGGTACTGGTTCCAGAGTGTCTGCTGCACTTAGAGCGCAGGTCGCAGGATCCTCAAGATTTGATGAAGACTCCAGGGGTCAGCGGCAAAGGGTGCCACCATTAGGACTGACATCACAAAGCAGTAAAAAGGGGAGCTCACAGTGCGGCCGCCTCCGGAGGTCGCCACGAGAAAGTTCGGTCGAGATGGAGCGGATGTTCCAAGAACTGTCATAGGATATTTGCTCGCCCCCATCGCGCGGTGTCATCACACGCGTGCCGCGTCCGGCAGAGGGCGATGAGTCGATCGACGAAGGAGGACCGTGATGATGTGGGACACCGGAATGGGAGCGGGAATGGGCTGGATGTGGCTCTTCTGGATCCTGCTGATCGTGGGAACGGTGGTGCTGGTGGTCGTGCTTGTGAAGGCCTTCACCGGCGGTTCCACCGACGGGAGCCGACAGGGTGGCTCCGCTCCGGCGACGGGGGCGCTCCCGCGCCGGTCCCGACAGATCCTCGAGGAGCGCTACGCGCGCGGGGAGATCAGCACGGAGGAGTACAACGAACGATTGCGGACCCTGGAGGATGGTGACCGGTGAGCCCGCTGACGCGACGGCAGCTGCTGGCCCTGGGTGCGGTCGGGGCCGGTGCCGCGGCCGTGGGCGCGGGCGGGCTGTGGTGGACCAGCAGCCGCGGCGGTGAGACCCTCGGCGGCGATAGGGCGCTGCTGCAGCCCGAGGTGCTGACCAGCCGGGACGGGGTCCTGGACCTGGCCCTGGAGGCCGCCCCCACCCGAGTGCGGATCGGGGCGCGTGAGGCGAGCGTGCAGGCCTTCAACTCCTCGCTGCCCGGACCCACCCTGCGGGTCCGGGGCGGGGACACCCTCCGGGTGGCGATGACCAACGGCCTGGAGGCCCCGACGAACCTGCACGTGCACGGTTTGCACGTGTCCCCCGAGGGCAACGGGGACAACCCCTTCGTGAGCATCGAACCTGGTGAGTCCTTCGACTATGAGTACGTCCTGCCACAGGACCACACTCCCGGCACCTACTGGTACCACCCGCACAGGCATGGGCACGTGGCCGACCAGATCGCGGCAGGGCTCTACGGGGCCATCGTCGTCGAGGATCCGGATCCTGTCCCCGTGGCCCGGGAGCGCGTCCTGGTCGTCTCAGACATCACCTTGGACGGCTCCGGCAACCTCACCGAGGTCTCCCCGCCGCAGCGGATGATGGGCCGGGAGGGTGAGACCGTGCTGGTCAACGGCCAGGTCCGTCCTGAGGCCGCCGCGGCACCGGGGGAGCGGGAGCTGTGGCGGGTCGTCAACGCCTGCCCTTCCCGGTATCTGCACCTGACCCTGGACGGGCAGGGGCTACGAGTGCTGGGCCGAGATGTCGGTCGGATGCCCGAGCCGGTGGAGATAACCGAGGTGACGCTGGCCCCCGGCAACCGCGTGGAGCTGCTGGTGGACACCCGCGAGGGGACCTCCACGCTTCGCACCGCCCCGGTGGACCGCGGGAGCATGGGCGGCATGATGGGCGGGGACACACCCGGAGACGGCCCCGGCGACGACGAGCCGATCGACCTGCTCATCCTCGAGGTCACCGGGGATCCGGCCGGGGAGCCCGGGCCCGTGCCCGCGGGCACGGCCCTGCGGGACCTGCGCGATGAGCCGGTCGGCGCCCGACGCACCATTGACTTCGCCATGGACATGGGGATGGGTGGGATGGGAGGAATGGGCGGTCCCGGGGGGATGATGTCCTTCACGATCGACGGGCGCGAGTTCGACGCCGAGCGGACTGACCAGCGGGCCCAGGTGGGCACCGTGGAGGAGTGGACCCTGACCAACTCCAGTCCCATGGATCACCCGATGCACCTACACGTGTGGCCCATGCAGGTCATGAGCGAAGATGCCCGCGACGTCTCCGGACCGCGGTGGCAGGACGTGGTCAACATCCCGGCCTTCGGGGAGGTGACGGTCCGAGTGGCCTTCGAGGACTTCGGCGGCCGCACCGTCTACCACTGCCACATCCTCGACCACGAGGACCTCGGCATGATGGGCACCATCGAGGTCAGCTGACACCGCGGAACACCGCGCCGGACCACATAGGAGAAGCATGACTCACGACGAGGCGCACGAACACCAGACGGACAGGCAGCAGCAAGGCGGGCAGCAGCTGTCCCTGACGGGGTCCGTCGCCCTGGGAACAGGGGTGATGATCGGCGCGGGGATATTCGCGCTGATCGGTCAGGTGGCGGAGCTGGCCGGCGGTTGGGTCCCCTGGGCCTTCCTGGCCGGCGCCGTCGTCGTGGGGTTCAGCTCCTACTCCTACATCAGGTATTCCATGGCGAACCCCTCCTCGGGCGGGATCGCGATGCTACTCAAGGCGGCCTACGGTCCTGGAGTCATCGCTGGTTCATTCTCACTGTTCATGTATGTCTCGATGGTTCTGGCGCAGTCCCTGTTAGGCCGTACATTCGGTAACTACGCGTTGCGGCCCTTCGAGATGCAGGACTCCTTGCTGTGGGTCCCAGTCCTGGCAGTCCTGGCCATAGTGGGAGCGGCGCTGGTAAACGTCGTGGGCAACCGCTGGGTGGAACGCTCCGCGTCCGTCACCGCGGCAATCAAGATCATCGGCATTGCGGTGCTGGCGATCGCGGGACTGTTCGCCGCAGGCGTGTCCTCCCTGGGACGGCTGGTCTCCCCAGAGAGTGCAACACCGGATCAGGGGTGGTTGGGCTTCCTCGCCGGGGTCACCCTGTGCATCCTGGCTTACAAGGGCTTCACCACCATCACCAATCAGGGCGGTGACCTGAAAGACCCGAAGCGCAATCTCGGCCGGTCGATCGTCATCTCGATCTCACTGTGCACAGTGCTCTACCTGCTCATCACCGTCGCCGTCACCGGCAGCCTCAGCGTGCCGCAGATCATCGAGGCACGCGACTACGCGCTGGCCGAAGCGGCAGAACCACTGTTCGGGGCGTGGGGCGTGGGGCTCACCGTGGTCGTCGCAGTGGTGGCCACCGTATCGGGACTGATCGCGAGCCTGTTTGCAGTCTCCAAGCTCTACGACATGCTCCGCGATATGGGCCAGGTGCCGGGGTTGCCCGGCAGGCGCAAACACCAGTCGTTGCTCATCACCGCCGGGCTGGCGATCGTGATGGCGGCGCTGTTCGACCTCTCCCAGATCGCCGCGCTGGGGGCCATCCTTTATCTCTGCATGGACATTGCGATCCACTACGGCATCCTCCGCCATCTCAAGGAAGAGGTGAAAGCGAAGGTCTGGATCCCGTGGGTGGCCATCGTGCTCGACGTCGCGGTGCTCGTGCCGTTCCTGATCCTCAGGGGGTCCTCGGACCCGTTCACGTTGGTGGTCACAGCCGTGGTGGCGGCGCTCATCATCCTGGCCCAATGGGTCATCGTCCGACGTCGGAGGGAGGACTCCGACAACGACGAGCAGGAGAGTGAACAGCTGCGTTGACGGACTGCTAGCTGATCGAGGACATCGAAGCAGGCTCAGTCCCCACCGCCGAAGAGACAGAAGCCGTCCAGTTCCCGACTACCACGAGTCCCCAGCTCTCCCATGTCCCAGACTGAAAGCGAGTGTCCGGGACCTTCTCCAGGGACCGGACGAAAGGCTACCTCGAGTTGAATAGCGCAACCGCACGAAATTCGCCCGTCGAAGAAACCCGGCTCGACGGAGAGCTGTTTCAATCAGCGCTGGATGATGTAGCACAGCACCTCGCCACCCGATTATCTGTCCAAGGGGATTCAAACCGCGAGATTCTCGAACACTTCGCCAGCGATAGTGGGCATGCCGGTTGAAACTGTCTGGGCGCTCGTCGTGATGGGCGCCCAGGGTGAGCCGATCAAGCGCGCTGGGTCGGTTCTACGGCGCACCACAGGAAGACCTGGGCAGGACGTAACACCCGACATTCGGCCCAACTGCAGAGACTTGTGCGGACGGTGAGCCCCGCCCCACGGACATCCTTAACCCGGCATCTGCGTAGGCCGTTACCGTTGCGCGGTCGGCGCCTTGTCCTCGACCCCGGAGTGGATCTTCCTCGGAACAGACGTGCGGACACTCGGGGAGAGCTGGTTCAGTCGTTGGCCATGTCATTTGCAGGACCTGCGCGGGTTCAAAAACGCGGGTAGCAGCAGTAGCCTCATATCCACTGGCGCCGTGCCGGCCGAGGTTCTTGGCAAGCGCCCCACAGCGACGAGAGGAACATCATGTCTCACGTGAGGTCCATGCTTCAGGCTCATCCCAAGGGAGATCTCGGAATCGATCAGGAGAAGCTCGCGGCGTGTATTGCAGCGTGTTTTGAATGTTCCCAGACCTGCACGGCGTGCGCTGATGCTTGTCTCAGTGAACCGATGGCTGGTGACTTGGTGACGTGCATCAGCACAGACCAAGATTGTGCCGATATTTGCCTGACAACTGGTCGGATCCTGACTCGTCTCACCGGGCAGAACAAAGACGTGGTCCGTATGATGTTGCAGGCCTGCCGAGAGGCATGCCGAGCCTGTGCCCAGGAATGCGAGGAACACGCCGAGATGCACGAGCACTGCCGCTTGTGCGCAGAAGCTTGCCGGCGCTGCGAGGCAGCCTGCGACGAGCTCATCAGCGCACTGGGGTAGACCCGCAGCGGATCGAGGTAGACCGACCCGGGCCAGACGCACAAGCTCTTCCTCTGACCGGCCGCCCACCCACGCTCCCGATATCTGACAGACGGCGCCTTTGAGTATCCATACCTAGGGAGGCTCTCGGTCGCGGTGCAGATGTCCCCGCCTCTCCGTGCCGGATCTCCAGCTGAGGAGACTGGGTGGTGGTCGACCTCAGGAAGCGGAGGCGGAGACCGCTGTGCGCGGGCGTGGATCCGGGGCGCTTTCGTCACGTGCCTCGATGGCGGCCAGGTGTGCAGGGTTGAGGTCGATGCGTCGCAGGAGCTGGGCGTTGAGCGCCACCACGATGGTTGACGCTGACATCAGGATCGCGCCGACGGCGGGGGAGAGCACGAACCCGATGGGTGCGAGGACCCCTGCGGCCAGGGGAACCGCGACGACGTTATAACCGGCTGCCCATATGAGGTTCTGGATCATCTTGGTGTAGCTGACCCGGGACAGTTCGATCATGGAGAGCACCGCTCGAGGGTCGTTGCTGGCAAGGAGGCCATTCGCGGTTGAGCGTGGAGGTGTGTCGAGTCAAGGGGC
>NZ_JABAHY010000032.1 GCF_012641515.1 Nesterenkonia sedimenti
CAGGAGCCGGACCGGACAACACCACTTATCCTGCCGGAGAACTGGTGCCCTTAGAAGCTAACGGGGTGCTCATAGTCGTCCTTCTGCCGGGTTGACGATGGCCGGTATGGCCAGAGGTGCTCAGGGGTGCTCAGGATTCCGCGATGGAGTATCCAGCGTCGTGCACTGCGGAGTGCACAGCCTCCGGGTCTACGGGCCCGGTCACCGTCACAGAAGAGGCGCCCTCGGTCTGGAGATCGATCTCCACGGATTGGATCCCTTCCACGGCGCGGATGGCGTCTTGGACTGTGCCGACGCAATGACCACAGGTCATCCCCTCGACTGCGTAGGTGGCAACTCCCCCCGCCCGGGTCGGCGCGGCGGGAGCCTCGGTGTGGTCGTCAGCGGGGGAGGGCGAGCAGCAGGCACAGCCGGCGGAGGCCAGCGGCAGCGGGGGATAGGTATCGGCAGTCATGGGACTCCTTAGGTGTGAACGGGTGGGGCAGATATGTCACTTCTTCTGTCATGTATATACCCCCTAGGGGTATCCAGCAAGGAGGGAAGCGCTGACCTTCATCGAATCTTCAGAGAACATCGCCTGGGCGTCTATAGGTCCGCGCATAGGATGGGTGGCCGACCTTTTACTCTTGAGGACTCCCGATATCTGTAGGAAGGGCTGTATGACTGCTTTGACCCGAAGGCTTCTGCTCACTGGTGGGATCGGTCTGCTCGGCGCCGGTGTTGTCACAGCGTGTTCCGAGGCTGGACCGTCGGCAGGATCTGGGGCCGGCGCGGGGCCGCAAAATGGCGCAGACTCTGAGGCTGGTGCTGCGATGGGTCATGTCCACGGCATCGCGCGTGACACCGCCGATGGGGTGGTGCTGCTGGCCACCCACTACGGCCTGTTCCGTGTTGAAGACGGTGAACTGGTCACTGTGGGTCCGACGGTGGACCTGATGGGATTCACGCTCGCCCCCGAGGGCCGCTACCTCGCCTCGGGCCACCCAGGAGCTGGCTCAGATCTGCCTGAACCGGTGGGGCTGATCGAATCGACCGATCAAGGGGAGAGCTGGACGGTGCTCTCACGAGGCGGTGAATCAGACTTCCACGCTCTGACTGCCGGTGCGGAGCGCATCCTCGGCTTCGACGGAGAACTGCGTATGAGCACAGACGGCAAGAACTGGGAGACCCTTGCGATTCCGGCCCCACCGGCCGCTCTGGCCACAGCCCCTGGGACGGGCGCGATCGTCGCTGCCACCGAAGCCGGGCTGCTGCTCTCCACCGACGGGTCCAGCTGGGAGACTCTCGAGACCCCGGGGTTGATCTCGCGTGTGGCCTGGGCCGATGAGACCACCATCGTCGGGTCAGGTACTGATGGGCGACTATTCACCAGCCGCGACGCCGGACAGAGCTGGACGGCCAATGAAGAGCCGGTGGGTGAAGTCGTGGCCCTCGGAGCCAGCCTCACCGAAGACAGGTCCGTGGAAGCGCTGCTGGTCGTGGACTCCACTGTGCTGCGCACCGTGGATGGTGGCAACACCGTCGAACAACTGGCCTGACGCAAACCGAGGAAAAAGAGAGGGTCCTGCTGGGATGCAGCTGCATCCCAGCAGGACCCTCTCTTTCTTTGTTGATCAGAGTTCTTCGAGCATGGTCTCCATCTCGTCTATCTCGGCCTGCTGGTCCGAGATGATGCTCTCCGAAAGCTCCAGCGCGTCAGGGTTCTCCCCGTTCTCCAGGTGATCTTCGGCGGAGGACACCGCACCTTCATGGTGGGCGATCATCTGCTCCAGAAACAGTCGTGATGCTTCCGTGCCGGTGGCGTCCTGGAGCTCACCGAGGTCGTCCTCGCTCATCATGCCTTCCATGTCCGACATACCCTCCATCGAGTCCATGTCCTCCATGTCGCCGTCGCCGTGGTCCATGCCTTCCATGTCGCCCTCACTGGCGCTTTCTTCACCCCAGGCGTCCAACCAGGCCTGCATCTGCTCGATCTCAGGACCCTGCGCCTCACGGATGTCCTCGGCCAGGGTGGTGACCTCAGGCTCAATGTCGTCCTTCTCGAGCAGGATGTCGGACATCTCCACTGCCTGCTGGTGGTGCATCACCATCCCGGAGACGTAGTCCACGTCTGCCTCGTTGTGCTGAGCTGAGACTTCCTCAGCACTCTGGGTGGTCTCCGGTGCGGACTCAGCGGGTTCTTCTGCTGAGCTACACCCGGCGAGGGTGGCGGCGAGGGCGAAAGCTCCGATGCTTGCGGTGAGATTCTTCGTGATCATGGGGGTACTCCTAGGGTCAGGCGGATTCTCGGTGATGTCTAAGACAACACCGGTGTGGCTCGCACTGATGCCTCAAACGCCAGGTCTTCAGGGAATCTTTATCGAAACCAAGCGTCTCCTTAACCGCGAGGTGTGAACTGTCGACCACCATCACCCCAGCGGTACCCAATCAGGCAGTGATGCCCAGACAGACAGACGTGCACAGTGAGGCAGTGGTGCCCGGTCGGCCTGTGATGCGCGATCAGGGTGTGGTGCGGCGAAGCTTGGGCACCCGGAGCAGCATTTCGAAAGGTCCGCGGCTGAAACGCTGACGCCAGAGCCAGGCGAAGATCATCAACACCGCGACCGTTGACGCAGCGGCGAGCACCCCCTGGGACAGGGTGTCAGGACCGGGCCGCACAATGAGGGCCAGGATCAGCAGATGACCGATATAGGCCGTTAATGCGAGCTGGCCGAGGAAGACCAGCGGGGCGAAACGGGGTCGTGCCCATGACCGTATTTTCAGGCACAGACCGAGCACGAAGACCGCGGAGCCGGTGCCGCTGATCAGCCACAACGGCATCTGCGAATGAGCCACCGCACTGACAAGTCGCTGCCAGTCGAGATGGCTGGTGGGTTCACCGAACATGGCCACCAACACCGGGGACAACACCCGGGCCCCCACAGCTGTCACCGCGCCCCAGAGGATCAGGCGGGTGCTGTGCCTGGTCTCGGTGAGCTTCCGCCGGCCCAGCCAGAGCCCGAAGACGAAGGGAGCACCCCAAATGATTAACGGGTAGGGCCCCGTGATCACAATACCGGTGAGGATCTCCCCGATCGGGGCCGTGGCCGAAACGGGATCTCGATCGAAGCCTCCGTCGGTCTGAGCCTGGACGAGGATCCATAGGGGCGGGCCGGCGACGGCGCTGAGCCCGGACACCACAAGCAGGATACGTCCAGATGCCCGAAGCAGCGGCAGGGAGAAGAGGATCAGCAGCGCGTAGACCTGCAGGATCACGGAGACCCCATGATCCAGGGACTGCAGCGCCAATCCTCCCAGCATCAACAGTGCGCAGCGCCAGAGCAGCCCGGCCCAGGGCAGAGGGACCCGCCCGGTGCGGGAGCGCCGGGTCATCAGGGACAGCCCGATCCCGCCGAGGAGCACGAAAAGCAAAGACGCCCGACCATAGGGCGCTCGGTAGATTAGCTCGAGGATCTCGTCGTCGCCGCGGGGCCCGGTGTTGATGGCGATCATGCCGATCACGGCCAGGCCGCGCGCGGCGTCCAGGGCGAGCATACGGTGCCGGCCTACTCGGGGCGCTCTTTCGAAGGAGACGGTTCCCTCAGCCGACACTCTGATCCTCCGCGCAATTCGGTGGTCTTGATCGGCGCGTGCCGGTTCGCGCGCAACCACTCATCGTAGCCAGGGCCCGTCTCGACGCAGCGGCCCACACGTGTTCCTTCATTGAACCTTCATAGTGTTCTTGGACTGGCGGGGCAGGTCCACGGTGAAGATGGCACCCGTGCTGGGCCCGTCACTGTGGACCCACACTGAACCCCCGTGGGCGGTGACAATGGAACGCACGATCGCCAGTCCGATCCCTGAGCCACCATGGGCGCGGTCTCGGGCGGTATCTGCCCGGTAGAAGCGCTCAAAGATATGCGGAAGGTGTTCTGCCGCGATGCCGTGGCCTGAGTCCTGAACTTTCAGTGTCACCGAGGCATCAGTGGCCTCTGCGGAGAGTGTCACGGTGTCGCCCGGATCTGTGTGCTGCAGAGCATTGTCGAGGAGGTTGGTCAGCACCTGTCCCATGCGGTCGGGATCGAGGCGCAGCATCACTGCCTTGGCATTTTCATCGGCGATCATGTGTAGTTCCACGCCGCGGGTCTCATAGCGGCTGCGAGTCTGGGACTGTGCGGCGGCGAGGAGGCCCCCGATCCGGGTGGGTGTGGGGTGCATGCTCAGACGCCGCTCTTCGGCGTCGCTGACCAGTGCGATGTCCTCGGCCAGGCGGGTCAGTCTGTCGGTCTGGCCTCGAAGCATGACTAACGTCTCGGTGTCGGCGCTGGCCACACCATCCTGCATCGCTTCGAGATAACCGTTGAGCGTGGCGACCGGGGTGCGCAGCTCATGCCCCAGATCCGCCAGCAGACGTGTGCGTGTGCGCTCGGTCTGGTCCAGTTCGCCAGCCATCGTGTTGAAGGCACTTATCAGCTGAGCAAACTCGAGACCGATGCCTCCTTCAGGCACCCGGGCGGTGAAATCACCCTGAGCGACCTTCGTGACTGCTGCCCGCATCTGCTGGATCGGGTGGACTAACCTGCGGACCAGAACAACGGTGACGAAGATGGACGTCGCGAAAGCCGCCAGCAGAGCCAAGAGCAAAGAGGTCTGCCAGGCGGAGTCAAAGGCCTCCTCGGCGTGCGCCACGACATCAGAATACGGCTCAGCGGGACTGACCATGAGCATATGGTCATGGAAAAGCCTCGGCCCGATGACCAGGGCAACGATCCAGGCTGTGACCGCGGCGACACAGAGCACCACGATCAGCGCCACAAAGATCCGTGTTCCGAGGCCAGAGCCGGCCAGTCGCGGTTTCACCGTGGAGTCCCCATCTTGTAGCCGACCCCGCGAACGGTGTGGATGAATTCAGGTGAATTCGGGTCATCACCGAGCTTTCGGCGCAGATGTCCGATGTGGACGTCGACAACGTTGCGGTCACCGAACCAATCATCGCCCCAGACCTGGTTGATCAGCTCCCTCCGGGAGAGAGCGACACCAGGTTTCGAGGCCAGCGCGACTAGTAGTTCAAACTCCGTGCGGGTCAGCTCAACCGGTGCGTCGCGAAGCTGGATCTCGCGCCCCGCCAGGTTCACCCGGAGATCCCCCACGTCAAGAACCTGCGCGCCACCACGACCGGTTCGAGGTCGGCGGAGCATCGCCTTCACCCGCAGCACCAGCTCTCTGGGGCTAAACGGCTTGGACACATAGTCATCGGCCCCCACGGAGAGACCGATGAGTCGATCGACTTCCTCCACACGGGCGGTGAGCATGATGATGTAGCAATCGGAGAACGTACGGATCTGCCGGCACACTTCCACACCGTCCATGCCAGGTAGACCCAGGTCCAAGATCACCACGGCCGGATCCTGCTCGCGGACCATGCCCACGGCCTGGGCTCCATCTCCGGAGGAGTCGACGCTGAGGCCTTCGCGAAGCAGATACTGGCTCACCAGTCGCACGAGTGGCTTCTCGTCGTCGACCACAAGAATCTTGGCCGCGCCGGTAGAACTATCCGTCATGGATTGATCGTATATCAGCATTTTCGACGGCATGGGGGGTGCCTCTATGGTTTTCGTCAAGCCGCTAGGGTGTGGCCGGTTCCGCTTCTGATGGTTTCGGGGTCTTGGTAGTAGGTCCCGTCACGCAGCATCGCGTAGAG
>NZ_JABAHY010000033.1 GCF_012641515.1 Nesterenkonia sedimenti
ACCGCAGAGTGGACGCGCAACACACAAACAATTCTGAGCACAAGTATCTTCTGAAGATGTGTGGTGGTGAGTAAGTGATCGGCTTATTAGTACCAGTCACCTACACCCCTCACAGGGCTTCTAGTTCTGGCCTATCAACCCAATAATCTCTTGGGAGCCTTCACACAAAATGTGATGGAGATCTTATCTTGAAGCCGGCTTCCCACTTAGATGCTTTCAGCGGTTATCCATCCCGAACGTAGCTAACCAGCCACCCACCTGGCGGCAGGACTGGCATACCAGAGGTTCGTCCGTCCCGGTCCTCTCGTACTAAGGACAGACCTTCTCAAATCTCCTACGCGCGCAGCGGATAGGGACCGAACTGTCTCACGACGTTCTAAACCCAGCTCGCGTACCGCTTTAATGGGCGAACAGCCCAACCCTTGGGACCAACTCCAGCCCCAGGATGCGACGAGCCGACATCGAGGTGCCAAACCATGCCGTCGATATGGACTCTTGGGCAGGATCAGCCTGTTATCCCCGAGGTACCTTTTATCCGTTGAGCGACGGCCCTTCCACACGGTGCCGCCGGATCACTAGTCCCAACTTTCGTTCCTGCTCGAGATGCCTCTCTCACAGTCAAGCTCCCTTGTGCACTTACACTCAACACCTGATTGCCAACCAGGCTGAGGGAACCTTTGGGCGCCTCCGTTACTCTTTGGGAGGCAACCGCCCCAGTTAAACTACCCACCAGGCACTGTCCCTGGACCCGATCAGGGCCCGAAGTTAGATGACACACAACACCAGAGTGGTATTTCAACGACGACTCCACACCCACTGGCGCGGGTGCTTCACAGTCTCCCACCTATCCTACACAAGTGACGTACATCACCAATACCAAGCTATAGTAAAGGTCTCGGGGTCTTTCCGTCCTGCTGCGCGTAACGAGCATCTTTACTCGTAATGCAATTTCGCCGAGTTCACGGTTGAGACAGCGGGGGACTCGTTACTCCATTCGTGCAGGTCGGAACTTACCCGACAAGGAATTTCGCTACCTTAGGATGGTTATAGTTACCACCGCCGTTTACCGGGGCTTAAATTCACCGCTTCGACCCCAAAAGGTCTAACAGCTCCTCTTAACCTTCCGGCACCGGGCAGGAGTCAGTCCGTATACATCGTCTTACGACTTCGCACGGACCTGTGTTTTTAGTAAACAGTCGGTCCCCCCTGGTCTCTGCGACCACCACCAGCTCGTCACCGTAAAGGCGCGCCACCAGGGTGGTCCCCCTTCTCCCGAAGTTACGGGGGCATTTTGCCGAGTTCCTTAACCGTGATTCTCTCGATCGCCTCGGTATTCTCTACCTGACTACCTGTGTCGGTTTCGGGTACGGGCAGCAAAGAACCTCGCGCCGATGCTTTTCTTGGCAGCATAGGATCACCAGATCCCCACCCAAATGGTGGGGCCCATCAAATCTCAGCCTATGAGCTCTCCGGATTTACCTAGAGAGCGGCCTACATTCTTAGACTCAGACAACCATCGCTGAGCCTGGCTACCTTCCTGCGTCACACCTGTTAATACGCTCGCTCCACCACTTCAGGTCCCACGCTAGACCCCTCACTCAGCCCGAAGGCTAATGAGAGGGGGTTCGGGTGGTTAGTATCAGCAGCTTCGCGTGGACGGTTCTTCACCGGTACGGGAATATCAACCCGTTATCCATCGACTACGCCTGTCGGCCTCGCCTTAGGCCCCGACTAACCCAGGGCAGATTAGCTTGACCCTGGAACCCTTAGTCAATCGGCGGCAACGTTTCTCACGCTGCTTTCGCTACTCATGCCTGCATTCTCACTCGTATAGCCTCCACCACTGGCTTCCGCCGCGGCTTCACCGGCTATACGACGCTCCCCTACCCATCCAGTAAAAACTGAATGCCATGGTTTCGGCGGTGTGCTTGAGCCCCGCTACATTGTCGGCGCGGAATCACTTGACCAGTGAGCTATTACGCACTCTTTCAAGGGTGGCTGCTTCTAAGCCAACCTCCTGGTTGTCTGAGCAACTCCACATCCTTTCCCACTTAGCACACGCTTAGGGGCCTTAACCGATGGTCTGGGCTGTTTCCCTCTCGACGATGAAGCTTATCCCCCACCGTCTCACTGCTGCGCTCTCACATCACCGGCATTCGGAGTTTAGCTGACGTCAGTAACCTTGTAGGGCCCATCGGCCATCCAGTAGCTCTACCTCCGGGATGAAACACGCAACGCTGCACCTAAATGCATTTCGGGGAGAACCAGCTATCACAGAGTTTGATTGGCCTTTCACCCCTACCCACAGCTCATCCCCCCAGTTTTCAACCTAGGTGGGTTCGGGCCTCCACGTGCTCTTACACACGCTTCACCCTGGCCATGGGTAGATCACTCCGCTTCGGGTCTAGACCCGGCGACTACTTCGCCCTATTCAGACTCGCTTTCGCTACGACTACCCCACAACGGGTTAACCTCGCCACCGAGCACTAACTCGCAGGCTCATTCTTCAAAAGGCACGCCATCACACCAGCAAGCCGGTGCTTTGACGGATTGTAGGCACATGGTTTCAGGTACTCTTTCACTCCCCTCCCGGGGTACTTTTCACCATTCCCTCACGGTACTGATTCACTATCGGTTAGCAGGGAGTATTCAGGCTTACCAGGTGGTCCTGGCAGATTCACACACGATTCCTCGAGCCGCGTGATACTCGAGAACACCAGCACAGCCGGCGGAACGCATTACAACTACGGGACTCACACCCTCTACGGTCAACGACTCAACGCTGTTCATCTATACGCCCGCACCTCAACTGCCACCACTGGTAGATGGTGGACACTGGGTCTCACAACCCCACCAACGCAACCCCTACCAGGTATCACACGTTGATGGTTTAGCCCCATCCGCTTTCGCTCGCCACTACTCACAGAATCACTATTTGTTTTCTCTTCCTGCAGGTACTGAGATGTTTCACTTCCCTGCGTTCCTCCCAACGCACCTATACATTCAGTGCGTGGTGACACACCCACCCAAAGGATGAGCATGCCGGGTTTCCCCATTCGGAAATCCTGGTATCACCGCTCGGTTATCAACTCCACCAGGCTTATCGCAGATTCCCACGTCCTTCATCAGCTCCTGCTACCAAGGCATCCACCATGCGCCCTAAAACACTTACACACAACACTCAACGTGTAAGCACCACACAGACACACAACAACAACACCACACAAACAGATCCGAAGACCCACCCATCCGGTGTCCTTGATGCAAACAATCAAAAGAAACCACTCAAAGACACAACAACCACACACACAACGTGCGAGNATTCGTGTAAGCACCACACAGACACACAACAACAACACCAACCACAGGCTGGCGTCCTTGATGCAAACAATCAAAAGAAACCACTCAAAGACACAACAACCACACACACAACGTGCGAGGTGTCATGACCAGAGAGTTATCTCAAAAAAAATAAGATGCTCGCGTCCACTATGCAGTTCCCAAACAACAACCCCAACCCCCATCACCAACAACACAAAGGTCTGTTAGCTACCTGNCGAGGTGTCATGACCAGAGAGTTATCTCAAAAAAAATAAGATGCTCGCGTCCACTATGCAGTTCCCAAACAACAACCCCAACCCCCATCACCAACAACACAAAGGTCTGTTAGCTACCTGAAGCCAGGGCCCAAATCCAGAGCACGACACAACCGTCGCCTCAGGACCCAACAGCATGCCAAACACCACCACCAACACTGGTAGCAGCGACCCACAATCGTGGGGTTCATTGATATTCCACCCATGAGCAAACCCAGAGCGATACATTCGACCACTAACTGGGCGGACCCAACTCGGGTCCAGCTCCTTAGAAAGGAGGTGATCCAGCCGCACCTTCCGGTACGGCTACCTTGTTACGACTTAGTCCCAATCGCCAGTCCCACCTTCGACGGCTCCCCCCACAAGGGTTAGGCCACCGGCTTCGGGTGTTACCAACTTTCGTGACTTGACGGGCGGTGTGTACAAGGCCCGGGAACGTATTCACCGCAGCATTGCTGATCTGCGATTACTAGCGACTCCAACTTCACGAAGTCGAGTTGCAGACTTCGATCCGAACTGAGACCGGCTTTTAGGGATTAGCTCCACCTCACGGCATCGCAACCCACTGTACCGGCCATTGTAGCATGCGTGAAGCCCAAGACATAAGGGGCATGATGATTTGACGTCATCCCCACCTTCCTCCGAGTTGACCCCGGCAGTCTCCCATGAGTCCCCACCATCACGTGCTGGCAACATAGGATAAGGGTTGCGCTCGTTGCGGGACTTAACCCAACATCTCACGACACGAGCTGACGACAACCATGCACCACCTGTGAACCAGCCCCGAAGGGAAACTACATCTCTGCAGCGATCCGGTCCATGTCAAGCCTTGGTAAGGTTCTTCGCGTTGCATCGAATTAATCCGCATGCTCCGCCGCTTGTGCGGGCCCCCGTCAATTCCTTTGAGTTTTAGCCTTGCGGCCGTACTCCCCAGGCGGGGCACTTAATGCGTTAGCTACGGCGCGGAAAACGTGGAATGTTCCCCACACCTAGTGCCCAACGTTTACGGCATGGACTACCAGGGTATCTAATCCTGTTCGCTCCCCATGCTTTCGCTTCTCAGCGTCAGTAACAGCCCAGAGACCTGCCTTCGCCATCGGTGTTCCTCCTGATATCTGCGCATTTCACCGCTACACCAGGAATTCCAGTCTCCCCTACTGCACTCCAGTCAGCCCGTACCCACTGCACGGTCCGGGTTAAGCCCGAACTTTTCACAGCAGACGCGACAAACCGCCTACAAGCTCTTTACGCCCAATAATTCCGGATAACGCTCGCGCCCTACGTATTACCGCGGCTGCTGGCACGTAGTTAGCCGGCGCTTCTTCTGCAGGTACCGTCACAAAAGCTTCTTCCCTGCTGAAAGCGGTTTACAACCCGAAGGCCGTCATCCCGCACGCGGCGTCGCTGCATCAGGCTTTCGCCCATTGTGCAATATTCCCCACTGCTGCCTCCCGTAGGAGTCTGGGCCGTGTCTCAGTCCCAGTGTGGCCGGTCACCCTCTCAGGCCGGCTACCCGTCAAAGCCACCGTGAGCCATTACCTCACCGTCAAGCTGATAGGCCGCGAGTCCATCCAAAACCGCAAAAGCTTTCCACCACCCACCATGCGGTAGGCAGTTGCATCCGGTATTAGACCCAGTTTCCCAGGCTTATCCCAGAGTTAAGGGCAGGTTACTCACGTGATACTCACCCGTTCGCCACTAATCCACACCCAGCAAGCTGGGTGCTTCATCGTTCGACTTGCATGTGTTAAGCACGCCGCCAGCGTTCATCCTGAGCCAGGATCAAACTCTCCAT
>NZ_JABAHY010000034.1 GCF_012641515.1 Nesterenkonia sedimenti
TCGCCAGGAGCCTGCTCGAAGCCGGAGGATTCAGACCCCGACTACACCCTCGATCGTGAAGAGCCTGTTTCGTGTGATCGGGCAGGTCATCGACACTGTTGAGGTCCGAAAGGTCGGCATAGTCGCGTAGTCGGGGTCATGCTTCAGGCACGGAGTGTCTGGAGGTGAGGTCCGTGACGAAGAGATCGCCGACGGCCCGACCGCACGCGGATCGTATTCCGCGGGTACCGGTGGGCCCCTTGGCACCGATGGTGCTGGAAGAGTCCTCGGAGTGGTTGGCCGCCCAAGGGTATTCGTCGAGGTCAGCGGCTGGAATCGTGAATTTGCTGGAGCGGCTGAGCTCATGGATGAGGGAGGTGGCCGCCGGGGTCGATGACATCGACGAGGACCTGCTCGCCAGGTTCGTCGCGGCGGAGCGCGTCACGACCGGATCGAGTATCGTCGATCACGCAAGGAAACCCAACCATGATCACGCACCACGACTGACTGGGTATTTCCAACCGCGAATGCCGCATTAAGTCAGACACACCCCAAACAGCTCGCCGGCCAGTCCGTCAACTGAGGTGCTCCCTGAACGCCTCGCCGTCCGGCCCTGTCCGCACGGATTCAGACCAGGCGCCGATCGCCTGCCAGGTCATCGAGCATGGTCGTCAGTGTATGGGTCAAGCGGAGCGTGCCGACTCGCACCGCCTCCGGCCCAGATCCGCGCTTCCTGAGGTCGCCCAGCTCCACAGGCCTGCCGACGTCGATCGTGACCAAGGGCCGCCCAAGAAGCCGCGGTCGACGACTGTAAGCAGGAAGGATCTCCTGAGCTCCCTGCTGCGCCACCGGGATGAGCGGAACCCCCGACTGGAGCGCGAGTCGCACGGCTCCCGTCTTCAGACCCATCAGACGGCCGCCGCTGTCCTTGGTGATCGATCCTTCCGGATGCACCACGACGAGAGCGCCGCCGCGGAGCGCCTCCAGGGCCGCATCGAATCCCCCACTCCCATGGTCACGGTCCACCTCGACGTGCCCTGCAGCACGAAACCATCGGCCCACCACTCCGCTGCCGAACAAGCTGCTCTTGGCCAGGAAAGCCGGTGTCCGACCCGCGGCGAGCACCGCTTCGGCGACGAGCAGCGGATCGACCTCCGAAACGTGATTGACGGCAAGCACAGCGCCTCCATGCCGGGGGATCCCGTCGAGGCCACGCCAGCCCCGTCGGCACACCAGCAACAGAACGGGCTTGCAGACCAGGAACGCGATCCACCATGCGGCACCCCACCGCGGGGTGGACGCAACGATCGAGTCACCACAGCTCGACCGCCGTCAACCGTCTTCTCCGTGAGGCCGCTCCGCGCCTGAGATGAAGTGTCCAGCACCGACCACGACGAAGGTGGCCGAGGCAGAACCCGCCATGCGACCAGCGTTGTCCCACGCTTCAGCGTGGAGGAGGAGTCGACGCCCGTTTCTCTCTCTCGCCTGTGCGCGAAAGGTGTACGGGTGGTGGAGACGAAACGGGGCCTGGTACTCGACCGTGATGCTGCGGGTGACCGCTAGCGCACCAACGGTGTAGAGGACAAATCCGAAGAGGTCGTCGAAGGCGAGCGCGACAACACCCCCGTGCGCGATGCCAGGAGCACCGACGTGGGCGTCGGAGAAGCTGTGGACCGCCTCGACCCCCTCCGCAGTACGCACCACCTGCAGGCCCAGACCGGCCGGATTGGCTGGTCCGCAGCCGACGCAGTCCTGCGAATGAGGTGGCAGCGTCTGACCGATCGCAACGGTCTCCTGACCTGCCAGGTACGACGTCCACTGCGCGAAGAACTCCGCATCCGCGCGACGGACCTCGGCGGCGTTGCCCTCGGGACGTTGCATTTCCATACCGTCTGTCACTTCGCCGCTCTCAGCCATTCGCGGCCTCCAACGAACCGGCGGCGGCTTCCAGCGACTCGACCACCTTCGACTCAAGCTCAGGTAGGACGCTGGCTTCCGCGGCCACCGCCTCCGCGCGGGCTCGGCTGTCGACGTCGCGCTGGACTCCTGCGCGTGCGGTCTGCGTCCAGGCCCGCGCGCAACGACCGACGACTTCAGCCAGATCTGCGGTCGCCGCGTCCCCGGTCGAGCGAGCGACGTCGTCGCAGCCGTCGGCGAGCAGTCGGCGAAACAGTCCGCCGCCGGTCCCGGCCTTCTCGACGAACGCGCTCAGGCTGAACAGCAGCACCTCGAGCTCCTCAGCAGGGAGGTCTCCCCAGGTCTGCACGTCGAAAGCCAGCTGCCTCACCCCGTCGAGCCCCTCGGCTCCGTTGCCCGCCACCGCGAGATCGACGATCCCCGGTCCGGAGGGGTGCCTCATCCGCGTTGCGGACTGCCGGAACGCCTCAGCCGCCACCTTCGAAAGGTCCGGCAGCGTTGCGGGCCAGGTGATTCGGTACGTGCAGTGGCGCGTCGGTTCCGGGAAGGACTTCGACGACCGTGCTCGCGCCAGAGCATCGAGCGGGACCTCCTGGACCTCGGCGCGGTCGTTGTCCACGACATAAGCCAGGTCCTGCGCTTCGTCGTAACCGATCACCACGATGTCGTGACGGCTCATCTGGAGCTTGACCCGCAGATACGGGAGCTCGGCTATGTCGCCCCAGACAAGACTGGGACGCCCCGCATCGACCTCGTCACGGACCCACGACCACCCCTCATCGGGATCGTCAGTCGTCAGGACATCGACCTTCCCTCCCAGTCGCACCGGAAGATCCACCTCGAAGTCCGAGCCCCGACCCACGAGGTAGACCGGGGGCATGAGGTCACTCGACCACACGTACGACAAGCCCAGTGCACCGCCAAGCGCAAAAACCAGCCCCTCCCGCGGCGGGCCCGACCATCCCAGTCCGTTCCAGTGCAACAGGTCGCGCAGCGCACCAGAGCCACAGTGGCCCCCCATCTGGTGGGGATAGTCCTGGATGAGCGCGGTGTCTGGCATGTGACGTCCTCTTGCGGGTGGCAGGTCAGGAACGGGCTGGAGAAGGGTCAGTCGCCGTGGATGGCGCGTCGGCCAGTCGCCGGGCGTCTCGCGATTGGCCGTTCCTCACGAGGAGCGAGCCAGTGGCGGTCGTGGTCATCGCCGATATGCCGGCGAGTCGAGCGGACGAGTCCTGTCGTCGGGCGGCACGCTCACTGCGGCAGGCTCGGTGAACTCGTCCGCGACTGGCCCAGGGGAGGCGACCATCACCGATCCGTAGGAGCTACGAAGCTCAGCCAAAATCTCGGCCAGAGGCAGGTCGTCGAAGACACCGCGATCGCGGACGTACTCCATGTGCTGGGTTCCGTCGGCGGTGAAGGCGTGCATGAGCGCGTCATGCTCGCCATCGAACTCGACCGGCGGGACTCCGAAGCGAGCGCACAACTCGCTGTTGAACGCCGGCGTCGCCTTGACCCATCTGCCGTCGATGTAGAGCGAGCTGTAGCCGTGATAGACGAAGAGATCCGACCCGCTCATCAGCGTGCGCAGCGAGTCAGTCTGCAGATGATTTCGGACGTCAGCGAAGCCAAGCCGCGCCGGAATCCCGGCCGCACGGCACACCGCAGTCAGCAGCACCGCCTTGGGCACGCAGTACGCACGCCCCATTTCCAGGACGAAGCTCGCTCGGTAGTGGGCGGGATCCTCCGACACCGAATAGGGGTCGTACCACACCTGGTCGCGGACGGCGGCGAAGAGACGGGCCGCCTTCTCACGGTCAGTGCCCGCACCGTCAATCGCTGTTGCCGTGAAAGCACGGACAGCTTCGTGCTCGATGTCGAGGAAGTCGGTCGCCGCGAGAAGCGCGTTCGGTGGCGGGTTCATTTGTGCTCCGAGTCGAGTAGGTCGCGGACTGCGTGGAGTTTCGTTCAGTGGGGTCCTTCCACCACGGGTCGATCGATCTCGCCGCCCGTCTGGATTCTCCCGACGCAGCAGTTTGATCCTCTGTTCGAGCGTGAATAACTGCCAGCGTCGCGGCACGCGGGTCTCGCAATGCGCATTCACATCATTTTACAGGACGCGCATTCTGTCAAGAGGTGGACAGACACGCCCTATTTGTCACTGCTTCGGCCGCCTTCGCCTGAAGGGGCAGCAGGGCGCGCCAGCCGTCGAACTCCAGTTCGTAGGGGCACCCGCCGCGCAGGGTTGGCAGGCGGCAGGTCTTGGACAGGCTTGACCGAACTTCGTTCTTGCGGGACGCCCAGCATGACGGGTCTGTGCTCAACCTGGCACGTCCCGTGGGTCGTGCCCATAAGAGTTGCGTTGGCCGATCGTGCCGTCGAGGTTCTTGATGATGTGCTCGACCTTCCGCCGGCGTGCCTCGTCACGGCCAGCCCCGACCTCGTCGAACTTCGTCTCGGAGGTGTGGAACGGCGCGGACCCCTCGCCCTCGATCCGGCTGTGCCACTGGCCGTCCTGGTGGTACGTCTCAACGTCACCTCGGGGCACGGCTCTCTCCTTTCGTAGCGGTCGAGCTCCTCGTACCCCAAGCTGCAGGGCACACTCCGCCAGCTCGACAGCGGTCTGGTCGACTCCGCCCGCCGCGACCGCCACTCCGTCCTGTCAGCAGTTCGGCTCCTACACGTCAGGAACCCGAATAGGACAAAGAGACCGACGCTCTGGCAAGAGCGCCGGCCTCAACACCAGACGGAACTGGGGCACCGCCCGACAACTCGCACCGACCACGTTCTGCCGGCTCGATGAGCTCGGACTTCACGCTGTCGGGCAGTACCTGTCGCCCGATC
>NZ_JABAHY010000035.1 GCF_012641515.1 Nesterenkonia sedimenti
GATTGGGAGGAGGCCCACCTGCTCAACGCCGCAATCGATGTTCATGCTGATGACCCGGAGTTCGGACACCGGTTCATCGCCGATGAGCTCACCGCCGCCGGGTATCAGGCCTCTGAGCGGCGGGTGTGGCGGCTGTGCTCACAGCAGCACCTCTTCTCAGCCACTCAGCGCAAGGGCAGGAAGAATCACAAGAAGCCAGGCCCGCCAGTTTGTGATGACCTGCTGGCCCGGGATTTCACCGCCACCAGGTCGAATCAGAAGTGGCTGGTGGACATCACCGAGCACCGTACCGGTGAGGGCAAGCTCTACTTATGTGCGATCAAGGATGTCTTCAGCAACCGGATCGTGGGCTATGCGATCGATTCCAGGATGAAATCACGGCTGGCTGTGGCCGCCCTGCATGATGCGGTTTCCCGCCGCGGAGGACCCTCAGAAGTGGCCGGATGCATTGTCCATTCGGATAGAGGGTCGCAATTTCGTTCACGGAAATTCCAGCGGGCGCTGAAGGGATACAAGCTGGCTGGGTCCATGGGACGGGTCGGGGCTGCTGGGGATAACGCGGCGATGGAGAGCTTCTTCTCGACGTTGCAGAAGAACGTGCTCAACAGGCAGTCCTGGGCCANACGTTAGTTCACCAGGCCCCGGCACCAATGATGCGACTCCGTACTGACCCGAACTAAGGCACGACGCTCTTGGAGTTTGAATGAACGGGTCCTTGCCACCACATGGCGCGGATCTTCACGCCATTGTTGGGCTTCCTGCGTTCGCTACTTCCGTGCTGCATCATCATTCCTTGGGTCCAGGTCGCCGTTTTGCTTCTGATCGTTGCCCGCGGTCTCTGGAGGCTCTTCGGTGACTCCGTTGCCCAGGGGCTCAAGAAGGGCGGCGTGATCGATGAGGCTCCGATCCCGTCCGATGTAGTACTTTTCGGTGACTGCCAACGACTTGTGGCCGAGCTGGCGCTGGGCACGTTCGCCCTTGAGGTGAGTCGCTACCGTGCGCCGCATGGCGTGGTGAGTCACTCGAGAACGAAGAGTCTCGTCGAGACCTTCGCACTCCATGGCTCGGTTCAGGGCACGGCCTACTGACTGCCGACGAATGATGTTTCCCGTGCGCGTAGCAAAGACCAGCACGTCGTCCATGTGCTTTTCCTGACGCTTCCGGAGTACATCAACCAGGAACTGTGGGATCGCAAGCTCGCGCACATCTTCAGTCTTGGTGGCGCCGATCCAGAGCTTGCCCTTCTTTCGGGGTTCTTTAGCTGCCTGGTGGATATATACCCAAGGCTCAGGCGAATCCAGATGCACGTCCTCCCAGTGCAAGCCCAGGACTTCGCCAATACGGCATCCGGTCCCGGCAAGGAACTCCCAGATATCAAGAACATACTCCGAAGTAGGACCGCTGCGCTTCCCGCCTGGTACAGCCCAGTTCTTCAGGGCCTGACGGACCAGGTCGACTTCCCATACCTCCAGTGGGTCGGGTTCGGCTGACTTGCCATAGAGGCCTTCGGTGTCGATGTCGGCGATGGGGTTCTTCTCCATCCACGAGTTCTTCCGTGCGAAGGCGAGGGCCTTGTCGAGGATTGTCCGGACTCGCTGGGCCTTGGACTTTCCTTCACCTTCGGCGCTCACCCAGGACCAGAGGAAGTCCTCCAACATACGAGGTGTCAGCTCTGCCAAAGTACGGTCACCAATACCCGGAACGATCTGCCGATCGATCACCTCTTGATACTCCTCAAGAGTGCTGGACTGCAATACCTTCTTGCCATGCCTTTGTGGATTCACCACGGTGGGGTACCACTCTTCAAGCAACTGCTGGACAGTAATTCGTTCAGCCTCCGCTGGACCGCGGTTCCAGGACGCCCTCAGATCACCCCACTTGTCCATGAGCGCATTCTCAGCTTTCCCCTTGGTCTTGCCATACGCGCTCATGGTGAGGGTCGTATCGCTGTAGAGCGCTTTGTACTTCATCCGGGGGTTATAGGCAAAAATGTGTGTACAGGATGGCCCCGGATCGTTGATCTGACGCCGATGTAGGGG
>NZ_JABAHY010000036.1 GCF_012641515.1 Nesterenkonia sedimenti
CCGTCACTCTGTAATAAATGACGCGCTCACCGGGGAGCCGTACACCACATTAAAGGACGCTACTGCCCAATGAGGGAGCTCAGCTGGGGACTGAGACGTTCAGCGAATGGTTAGGGGGGCATCTCTGATGGGGGCAGCTCCAGCAAGGCTGACACCTGAAGAGCACATATGTTCCAGGGCAGACTCCAGGAGTTGTAGGTCCTCCAAGGATTCGATGGCCGTGACTTTGCCCCACCGAATCCGCATGCGCTGGAACAAGACGTTCTCATATGGGCGGCCTCCGGGGAGAGCGCCGGTAACCCGTCCATGAAGTGCTACCTGGGTGTTCCAGGGTGGGCCATTGACCAGGATCTGCTGAATCTCGAAGTGGTGCCCAGGCAGGAGTGCGAAGACTCGCTCCCACCATGCGGCAACAGAGGAGATTGTTGCCCGCCGGCTGCCGAGAGCGTGCTCGCCGTGAAAGACATACTAAAATTCTGCAGCGAGGCTGTTGAGCATAGGGCTGGTGTCCCCACGGTTGAGGGCTGCGAAGATCGTTCGAATGCGAGAGCGAATGTGCCTGCGGTACATCGGGTCGCTAACCAATGATGAGGCCGAGGCCGCAGGTGACAAGCCCCGCGATCAGGAAGGCTGCCCCGACCCAGAGGAGACTGATCCATCCGTTGGGTTGGGTTCGTCCTGCCCCAAGGGCTGAGAGGAAGAATCCGGCGGGCATGAGGATTGCTGCCATCAATACGCCTACCCTGGACAACCATTCGGCCCAGCCGGTCCAGGATGTCTGTTCTGTGAGCAGGAGGCAGATGAGGCCCAGAATGATCAACACCCCGGCGTGGGCATGTCCGGCGCGGTAGAAGGATTTCTGGAATTCGGTGGTCTCAACTTTGCCACCTACAACGCGGGTGAGGAACCAGCCGCCGCTGGCGACCGTGGTGGCTGAGAGCAGAACTGCGCCTGCGGTAATACGGGCGGAATCAGCCAACTCAAACATGGCAGCTCCTATGAGCAAGAGAGTTTTCTAACACTGTTATTTATAACACTGTTAGAAAACCGTGGCAAGAGTACGATGTAGCGCATGGCCCGCCCCAGAACGCATGACGACACCGTCCAGTTGAAACTTCTTGAAGCTGCCTCGGAGTCCATTGCAGCTAGGGGAGTAGAGGGTCTGTCACTGCGGTCGGTGGCTTCGCAGGCCGGCACGACCACTGCGGCTGTGTACTCACTCTTCGGTAATCGAGATGGGTTGATTGATGCGGTAGTGCAGGAGGGTTTCGGCAGGTTTGCTGCTCGATTGGAGAAGGTGGAGCGGAGCGATGACGCGCTCGCAGATCTCCTGGCCCTTGGTCTCGCTTACCGGCAGAATGCTTTAGAGAATTCGAATTTCTACAGGGTGATGTTCAGCGCGGCGCCATATGATCCGGAGAACTCCACGTTCCAGACACTCACCCATGCAGTGGCCCGCGCCATGGACTGTGAGAGTGAGCAGGCGAGGGTTCATGCCGAACGCGTGTGGGCATATGTGCACGGCTTAGTCTCATTGGAGCTGGCGGGGCTCAGGCCCGGAACTGAGCAAGAGCGTGCGGCGGCCTATGCAGAGGCGCTGCAGGCCGGAGCCGCAATGCTTCCGCTCTCCTAAATGATCAAGCAGCGGTTCGGCGCTGCTCACCGGATCTGGCTGAGTCCGGTGGTGGGAGGTAGCCGTGGGATTTGAGCCGATGGTGGCGTCTACAGAGTGCCCAGAGGTTGG
>NZ_JABAHY010000037.1 GCF_012641515.1 Nesterenkonia sedimenti
TCCTGAGACCAACTGTCCACGATGTCATGAGACAGAAGCGTCCACGATGTCCTGAGACTTCACACGCCAGAACGGCCGCGGTGGCCGGTGGTCTCACGCTGGACCCGCTGGCGGGCCTGATCCAACGCGTCCCCAGCCAAAGCAACGACGTGGAAGGGATCCATCACCGCGGTGGCCTCAGGCAGCTCTTCGGCGGTGGCTGTCTTGAACCCGGTGAACCCGTCCATGGCCACCACCTCGATGCCGTTGCGGAAGTCCTCGTTCTGGGCGTCGATCCAGGTCTTGAACACGGCCTTGGACCGCCCCGGGGCCATGTCCAGCAGCCTGGCTGGGCCGCGGCGTTCCTTCACCGGGGTCAGGTCGATGATCACGGTGACGTAGTGAGAACCCCTGCCGGTGTGGCGCCAGCAGTGCTCATCGACACCGATGACCTTCACACCCTCGAACCGGTGAGGGTCTTCGATCAGCAGCTGCCGGCCGGCGGCCAACACGGCGTCGTTGACGGTATGCCATGAACTGGCCAGGGCGGCAGCAACCCGGGAGATGGACATCCTGTCGATCACTACCGACTTCAGCGCCCACAACACCGCATGCCTGCTCAGTTTCGCCCGCGGGGCCGCAGCCGTACTGGTGTCCTGCCGCCATACCCGAGCGCAGTCGGTACACCGGTATCGGCGGACCCGCACCCACAGGGTGGTCGGCCGCCACCCCAGTGGCAGGTGCACCAACTTCCGCACCACCGTGCCCCGCAGGACGCCTTCACCGCCGCAGTTCCGGCACCACCGATCGTCTTCAGCGACACGGCATTCTAGGACCGCGCGGTCGTGGCGGATCTGCTGACCAGTCACCCGCAGGCCGAGGCCGTCGATCAGGCAGAAGCTGTTGAGGTCAGGGAGGGTGAAAGTAGGCTTGGGCACGTCGAGGTCTTTCAGATGGGCAGTGTAGGAACTTCCATCTTCGGAAGGCCTCGACCTCTATCCAGCCACCACCACGCCGACCCCGCTACGCGTCCCCGGCTTCTACACCCTCAAATGCGAAGAGCCGGTAAAAATCGCACGAGGCTAGCACTGAGTAACCCCGTCGTCACCGATGACGCGGGGATCGGCAGAAGCGGAAGCGTCAGGCGATCAGCAGACTCGCAAACCGACTTACCGGCCCGTTAGAAGACCAGCAGTGGGCGTGCATCCACCTCTTCCAGAGGAGATGCAATCATGTCCAGCGCCCAGATTTCGCCTCCTGTTGCCCGCGCTCGCGGTCGTGTTGCCGCGCTGTCGCGATCAAGGACCCCTGATGATCCAGACTTCGTCGAAGCGCGGCGCAATCTCACCGCTCTAACGCTTGAAGAGCACATTGAGCGCGTCCTGGTGAAGGCCCCGCCGCTCACTGATGAGCAGGCTGAACGGATCGCATATCGCCTTCGCGGCGGTGGCGCTACTAGCCAACATCAGCAGCAGTAGCTCCCACGCGCGAGCACCGCAATTGCCGACGGGCGTGAGAGCCGGGCATAAGACAAAGCATTACAAAGGAAAACCATGTGCTCAGAGATGAATGGCCGTCCCGAGCTGGACACCGGGACGGCCACCGACGATTCACCTGGCAGTGAAGTCTCTTCAAGGCTAGCAACGACCATGTCAAACTTTCAGCTGCCGACGAGACTCATGGAAAGTCCCCGCGTAACCAGGGGCCGTGCCTCATTGAAAAGTCCCCGGCAA
>NZ_JABAHY010000038.1 GCF_012641515.1 Nesterenkonia sedimenti
CGTGGTGCCTCACTGTCAAGTCCCCGGGAAATGATCCCTCGTGCCTCATGTAAAAGTCCCCGCGTAATCGAGGGGTCCGGGGTTAGGCGGCGCGGGCTCGGCGTTGGTCGATCTTGATCCATTCAGCCTCGGGCATCGCCGCAGCCGCCTGGGCTTCAAGCTCGCGCTCCAGGCGGCGGGTCGGGGCCGCGGCCAGGCTGATCAGCCGCTGCTGGATCGAGCTGATCCGCCCGGCGATCTCGACCACGTTCAGCGAGGTCTTGTAGGCGGCCAGCTCAGCTTTCTGTGCCTGGTTGAGGACCCCAGCGTCCAGCAGTCGGTGGTAGGGGGTTCGGGGCTTGTCATAGACCCTGCGCCGGCGTCCCACCGCGTCGGTGGTGTAGCCAACCGGCTTCTTGGTGGGGGTGAAGTAGTTCAGCCGGTCACAGACCAGCGGCCAGAGCTGATTCAGCAGCTCTCGCTGATGAGCGGTGTCGTAGCGGTAGTAGAACCCGTAGCGGCGGACCAGGTGGTTGTTCTTCGATTCGATCGTGGCCTGGTCGTTCTTCTGATACGGCCTGGACCGGGTATAGAAGATGCTGCGCTCAGCACTCCACCCGAGGACTTCGTGGTTGATGAACTCAGACCCGTTATCGGAGTCGATGCCGGTGACCATAAACGGCACCGCCTCAACGAAGGCATCGAAGGCGGCGACGATGTGGATCATTGCGTTGTTGCGGATGGCGGTGGTGAACACCCAGCCGGTGTGCATATCGGTGAAGTTCACCGTGCGGGCGAATTCACCCTTCAACGAGGGGCCACAGTGAGCCACGGTGTCGACTTCGAAGAACCCTGGCTCCGCTTCGACCTCGTCGCCTGCTTTGCGCACGCTGATCGAGTTCCGCAGCAGCGCCCCCGGCTTGGTGGTCGATTTCCCCCGGATAGGGTCCCTGGCTTTAGCCGGGGCCAGGTGCCTGTCGATGGTTGCCGCAGACATTCTCAGCAGCTCGGCGCGGATCTCGGCTGAGTACCTGTCTTGGCCTTCGACCAGGTCCCCGGCGGATTCCATGGCATCGAGCCAGTCGGCCATCGAGGCAGCCAGGTATTTGCCGCAGATACCCCCGGCGACTGCCCAGACGTGCTGGAGGATCTTTAGCGCGTTATAGGAGTACCTGGAACCGGGGTTCTTCCGCCGGTCGATCACCGCCACCGTCGCCTGAGCGCGCCCCTTAGGCTGGCGCATCCGGCGGCGCAGCTGCTGGCGGGCATGATCCCGGTTCCACCCGGTGACCTCGACCAGTTGGTCCAGGATCCGGGTCTTGTCCTTCTTCGAAGCAGCCTCGTAGGCGGCAGCGTATTTCTTGGTGATCTCGACCCTGGTGGCCAACGAGACATCCTTATCCGGCATACCCCATCGTCGCCGAACCCCGCCCCGATATTTGCCGGGGACTTTTCAATGAGGCACGGCCCCTGGTTACGCGGGGACTTTCCATGAGTCTCGTCG
>NZ_JABAHY010000039.1 GCF_012641515.1 Nesterenkonia sedimenti
TAGAGGCAGGGACGGGGAGCAGCGGCGTGGCGGTGGCTGGATAAGAGTCGAGGCCTTCCGATGATGGAGGTTCCTACGCCTTCCACTCGAAAGACCTCGACGTGCTCAAGCCTAGTTTCACCTGTCCTGACCTCAACAGTTTCTGCCTGCTCGATGCGCTCGGGCTCGTCGTTACCGGCCAGCTGATCCGTCGTGACCGGGCGATCCTGGAATGCCGAGTCGCTGAGGATGATCCGTGGTGCCGGGGCTGCGGCGGCCAAGGCGTGCCCAGAGGCACAGTGATACGGAAGTTGGCGCACCTACCACTGGGGTGGCGGCCCACCGCTCTCTGGGTCCGGGTCCGCCGGTATCGGTGTGCTGACTGTGCCAGGGTCTGGCGGCAAGATACATCCCAGGCTGCGGCCCCGCGGGCGAAGCTGAGCAGGCATGCGGTGCTGTGGGCGCTGAAATCAGTGGTCATCGACAGGATGTCTATCGCTCGGGTTGCAGCCGCCCTGGCTGCTTCGTGGCACACCGTCAACGACGCGGTGCTCACCGCCGGCCGGCAGCTGTTGATTGAGGACCCCACCCGGTTCGACGGGGTGAAAGTCATCGGGGTTGATGAGCACTGCTGGCGCCACACCGGCAAGGGGTCGCACTACGTCACGGTGGTCATCGACCTGACCCCGGTCCGCGCCGGGATCGGGCCTGCCCGGCTGCTGGACATGGTCCCGGGTCGGTCCAAGGCCGTGTTCAAGACCTGGTTGGACGCTCAGCCCCAGGGCTTCCGAGAAGGCATTGAGGTGGTGGCCATGGACGGTTTCTCCGGGTTTAAGACCGCCACCAGCGAAGAGCTCCCCGAAGCGGTAGCGGTGATGGATCCCTTCCACGTCGTTGCTTTAGCCGGGGACGCCTTGGATCAAGCCCGCCAGCGGGTTCAGCGTGAGACCACCGGGCACCGCGGGCGATCAGGTGATCCCCTCTACGGGGCACGTAGAACGTTGCGCACCGGGGCGGATCTGCTCACCGATCCTCAGGACCGCAAGCTGACCGCGGTATTCGCCGCCGATGAGCACGTGGAAGTTGAGGCGAGCTGGCGGATCTATCAGAAGATCGTCGCCGCCTACCGGTGCCCGTCGAAGCCCATGGGCAAGCAGATACTCACCGAGGTCATCCACTCCCTGCGTCGCGGGATTCCCGTGAAGCTGGTCGAGTTAAAGAAGCTGGGCCGGACTCTGAACCGACGAGCTGCTGACATCCTGGCCTACTTCGACAGGCCGGGCACATCCAACGGACCCACCGAAGCTATCTGTGAGTCTGA